>JAHIRD010000044.1 GCA_018818835.1 Pseudomonadota bacterium | reverse complement strand
TCGCTGTCTTACGCTTAAAGCGCTGTGTTACCACATCGCCTCCAAAGACTCGCTACCCGGTGGATGGCCTTCCTTCCGGGACGGGATTCTCACCCGCTCGATTACACGACCTTGCCCGGCCGCACAATTGGCCTGTCCCCGATTTTTTGTCCCCGATTTTTTAAAGAGAGCCATGCGTCAGGACGAAAAAGCACTTTCACCGCTCAGGTCACGGCTGGAGTACATCAATTGGCCTTGTTTGAACACCATGGCAGGATTTCTAAGAACCTGGACATCCCTAAGGGGGTTGTCATCAAAGGCCACCATGTCTGCCCATTTGCCTGGGTCAAGGGAGCCGATGGAGTCGTCCATCTTCAAAATTTTAGCATTGTTGATGGTGGCGCATTGAAGGATCTCAAGGGAAGTAAAGCCCAGGCGCTGGAAAATTTCAAATTCCCTGTAAAGACCCCCGAAATAATTTAAGGGCATACCCGCATCAATGCCGCAACCGATCAATACGCCGGCATCTTTCATTTTTTTGAGATTGGCAAAGCCCTTGTTCACCATGCCAAAGTAAAGCTCAGGATTAACGAGAAATTTTTTATGTTCAAACAGTGATGATTGCTTATAACGTTTGTAATTGTCCAGCATGGCCAAATTTTGGGCATGGAGGGACGGCTCGCAATGATTCCCGGCTTCCATGTCAAAATAATGCCTGCGTACCTTTAACTCGTCATCCACCCAGTCACTTTTGAGTTCAGCCGGAATACCATCAAATGCCTCCTCCATCAGATAGGACTGGGCAATGGTCAAGGTGGGCACGATGGCCACTTTTCGATCCGCCATGCGCTGGACCTGGGCATCGGAAAGGTACTGATCCGACACCACATGTTCAATGGAATGAAAGGGGTATTCCATGGCCCGGTCAAAACCAAAGACATAATGGTGATGGCCCACCACCGGTAAGCCTTTTTTTTCGGCATAACCAAAGATCGTATCCAGTTCTTTGGTTGAATAAACAGGGAGCGTTGGATCTTTCTTGCAGAAAATCGTTTTGTTATCCAGGGTAAGCTTGATAAACGAAGCCCCACGGGCATTTTCTTCCAGGTAATAGGCCAGCTGATCAGGTCCTTTGAAGTTACTCATCATCATGCCCATAAACACCGAAGCAGGCCGGGCAAAAAAATTCACATCCGACGGGGGAATCTCAGGATGGCTGCCCTTGACGTTGAGGATGGAATTACAGTAAACCACCCTGGGTCCTGGAAGCCGCCCCTTTTCAATATCCCTCATAAACCATCGGAGCATACCCGTGAAGGCCCCCATGTCCCGGATGGTAGTCACCCCGGAATTGATGGTATTCACATAATTCATTTTCTGCTGCCGGGCATGTTTAACAAGATCCGCCATCCGCATGGCAAACACAGGGGAAACCGTGCTGTGACAATGGGCGTCGATAAGGCCTGGGGTCAGGTAGCGCCCTTTCATATCGATAACCCTGTGACCGGGCGATAGTTCCACAGGCCCCTGGCCCATGGAAATAATCTTCCCAATGCTGTCAATGATCACATGGGCATCCGGGGTGACCTGGCCGGAAATCACATCAACCACGTTGACATGGGTCAAAATAAATGGCGTGTCCTGATCATAATCCGGAACATGCTTTTTTTGTATGGCGCAACCGGGTGCCCCGGAAAGAGCAAGTGTCCCGGTCGCAAGCAACCCGTACATCATAAAATCCCTCCGGCTTAAGTTTTTTATCATTGATGTTCGTATCCCTTTACTAAATAGAGTTATTATCATAATTTTATTCTGATTGAAGCCGTTGCCTTCGGCAACCAGCTCCCCACCTTACCGGGGACAAGCCCCTCACTCCACCGGGCAGGCTTCCCCACCTATGCAAGGACAAGCTTAAAAAGCTGAACAAATGGATTGAGAAGGACTGGCAGATGACAATTCATTCGGTTTTACCCTACCGTTAAAACCACAAATTCCAATAGACATCAAGGGTTATAAACAGCACAGACAAATGAAGCCGTATCAAAACGATCCGTTCAGGTATACGCGAGTGCTCGAAAACATGGCTTCAATCTTGCATTATTTAAGTTCAATCCAGGCGTCATTACAAAGGATAAACCCGGCTTTTCAAGGATGAAGCTTGAAAAATAAGTCGCTATTATTCTGTTATTTAACGCAAAACAGGTCAAGGAGCAGACAATGACGGTTACGTTGAAATTCATGGCGATTCTTATGATGATCGCGGTTGTTTTGGTTTCGGGATGCGGAGATAACACAACACCCCGAGGAGAAATCACGAGTATAGTTATATATGACGAAAATGGTGCAACGGGCGGTTCTGTTCCCCTTGATTCCGATGCCTATGCGGAAGGGGAAACGGTCACGGTTTTAAGTAATTCAGGAGACCTTCTGCGTACCGGTTACACCTTTATCGGCTGGAACACCGAATCGGACGGAAGCGGAGACACGTTTAACGAAAGGCAGACCTTTGCCATGGACTCCGAGGATGTGGTGTTGTTCGCCCTGTGGACAGCCAATCCCACCTGGACCGTAACCTACCATGGCAATGGCGCCACTGACGGCAGCGTTCCTGCTACCTCTGCGAATTATGAAGAAGGCCAGACCATCTCCGTTCTGGGGAACACCGGATCGCTTGAACAAACCGGTTATACATTTAACGGATGGAACACTTCATCAGACGGCTCAGGCACCTCTTATTACGTGGGAAACACCCTTTCCATGGGGACGGAAAATATCATTCTATACGCCTCATGGACTGAGGTAATCCCGACTGAGGGCGAAACAATTGCTGATCATACCATTGCCAAGGAAAGTGTGCTGCGCAGGATTCCAGAATCCGCCCTGACCGCCGCACGGAACACCCTGCATATCCTCTATTGCGGCACCTCCCATTCCACCCAGGTCATGACCGGCATGAAGGGCCTTGAACAATACAAGGACGGTGATGACACACGGTTCGCATTCTCATATAACGGTGTGCCTGTGGCCGGGAAATTGGATATCCATTACAATGGCGCTTCCGGAACGGACCTCAGTAATGACGGCGTGGATGAAAACGGGCATACAGCTTACTTCAGGGGAACGGTAGCTTATCTGGATAACGGGTCTTATGCTGATGTCAATGTGGTCATGTGGTCGTGGTGCAGTATTGAGGGCCACAATGTACAGACCTATCTCTCTAATTTTGATGAACTTTCAACCATGTACCGGGCTGGAGGATCAAAGGGCCGAACATCGGATAATGCTGTGACCTTCGTCTGGATGACCGGCTATGCCCGGGGCAGCGATGGCGATGATCCGGATGCGGCCCATTCACCTTATAACAACCATAAAGCCATCGTTGACCATTGCCGAGCCAACGGTTATTTCTGTCTGGATTACTGGAGCCAGGATGTCTATGACTACGGCGATGACTCCTACAACCCCTATGAAAGCGGCAATGACAATGTTCAGCATTACAATTACCAGAATTCAGAGGATATTATCGAAGGGGTCGATTGGTTCCCCTGCCGTAATTGGACCTCAGGGGACATTGTTTACCCGGCGCACACGAATGAAGGCAGCCACCCCCAATACATCACCGGAAACCGCAGAGCCTATGCCGCCTGGTGGATCTGGGCCCGGATTGCTGGCTGGGACGGTTCTTTTTAACATTCCTATCCTCCAGCTCGGCAAAGCCACAACCAAAAGCCTCTGTGAGATAAATTTGTGCGCATCCCCCCAAGGGGGACGCGCACAGTTTGAGGCCTATTCATAAATGGGGTTGTTGGCGAACCAGAGAACAAAATTGGGGACAACAAAATTGGGGACAGGCCAATAACAAAATTGGGGACAGGCCAATTATTCACTATGGTTTCTGCCGGTGATTTTCACAAAGTAGCAATAAAGACAGGTGGTATTCTTTATGCCTGGGGACAGAATACTTCCGGTCAACTTGGAGACGGAACATCCTGGAAAGAGTCACCCGTTTGCATAAGCCCAGGTAATTAAGACACAGAGTATACCCTATTCCATAAAGGAAGAGGGCACATAAAGCTATTACTGGACACTCCCTTGCTTCTATGGGCAGCACAAGGCATTGAACATTTGCCATTAGATGCTCAGGTCTATTTTGTTTTGCAGATTGTGGTTAAAAAATATGCGGTAAATGTTTCACATAAATATCAGGGTTTTTTCTTTTTAACAAAGGCAGAGGTCAGAATAATCACGGAAAGAACGATAAGAACGCCAACCGTGATTTTAGACCCAAGGCTTCCGAATCGGGGCAGAATCAGGTGAGGAAGCAGCCACAGGTATACCGTGGCATGAAGAACGCCGATTAATCCTAATCTCGCTAATTTTTTCATTTAAAAAAACTTCTTTTTTCTAATGCCGTAACAGGTATTGGCACCAAACAACAGGATGATGGTACTGACCGGGGAAAAAGAGCACAGGGATCGGTACCCCATGATATTGGGTTTGCTTGCACCGGCAAAAGGAATCAGGGTCACAAGGGCCCCGATCATCAGAATGATGGAAGCGATCAACAGGATTCGTGCCACACCGGCATTGCCTTTCATGCGGTTTCCTTTTGAAGGGAAATAATCAAACGCCCGGATTCCGTGGTCACAGGATAGGATACCAGGGGTTTTCTGGCAGGCCCCGAGACCACCTCTCCTTTGTAATTGAAGACCGATCCCATCACGCTGCAGCATTTCAGGCGGTCGTGTTCAATGGTGGGATCAATCCGCCTGCCGCCGATATGGGTGCATTTGTTTTTCACGGCATAGAACTTCCCGTCAAGCCCGTGAAACAGAAGAATTTTTCCCGAAAGGCCCTTTCCTTCAAGACGGACGGCCCCACCCGGCGTAAGAATTTCTTTGGCCCTGTTCATTCCCACAACAATCTGATGGTCAGAAACGCTCCAGCATCCCTCGTCTGACGGGCCACCTGTGTCACAAATCCCGAAAATCATTTTCAATAGTTTCATATTCGCTTATCCTTTTTAAGCCCTTGCCTCCGGCGGCCAGCTTTTAAAAAGCTGGGCAAATGAATAGGAAAGGACGGTCAACGATGATGAGCTCGTAAAAAATCGATAGATGTCTATGGAAAAAGGTCCATAGGCAAGGCATAGTGTTTGGCCGGGCGTGAAGGCATACTTGGTCGTATGTCGAACGTCCGGCCAAACACTATAACGCCGCATATGGATCTTTTTACGACGCCATCTCTATTTAGCCATTAACTGTGCGACAGCCTGCTCCAAGCCGTCCAGACTCAATTCGAACATGGGGAAAATGCCCCGGATCACATTGATGGTCTGGGTATAATGCCAGATGTGCCCGGGCACCGGGTTCAACCATACGGAATGTTTGAAGGTATCCGCAAGGGATTTCAAACGATCAAGACTGGCCTTCCCACTGCGCTCCTGGACATAGATGGAGCCGTCCCGTGCCATGAGTTCATAGGGGGCCATACTGGCGTCTCCCACAAAAATAAGCCGGGTGTCAGGATCACGTTTCATGAAACTGTCCACCTTCACCGGCTTGCGGTAGCGTGAAGAATCCTCCCAGACGTTGTCGTAAATGGTATTGTGGAAAAAATAGGTTTTCACATCCTTGAACTGGGCCCTGGCGTAATCAAACAATGTCTGGACCATGGGAACATAAGGATCCATGGACCAGCCCCCGTTGTCGATGGCCAGAATCACCTTGAGCCGGTCACGCAAACTGGATTCAAATGCGATTTCTATTTCCCCGGCGTTCTTCATGGTCTGATAGATGCTTTCATCCACATTGATCTTGTCTTTGGGGCCGGATGGCACAAGGTTTCGAAGACGTTTCAATGCCTCGCCCATCATGGCCTGGGTCAAGGGTCCTGAGCCTGAATAATCTTTGTATCGCCGTTCACCGGCCACCTTGACTGCAGATTTATTCCGGGATTCCCCGCCCACACGCATGCCTCCGGGGTGGTGGCCCGAATGGCCCACCGGGGACGTCCCCCCGGTTCCAATCCACTTGTTCCCACCGTCATGACGCTCGGTCTGGTCCTGGAGCCGCTTTTTGAAATACTCCAGCAATTCTTCCGGGGTGTAGGAATTCAGGGTCTTTTCATCCAGTCCCAGGGCCTCGGCCATCTGTTTGGGATCTTTCAGCCATTCATCCAGCAAGGCCTTGGCCACCTCATCCATTTCCAGCCCTTCCATGTCAGGAAGTTCCACGCCTTTGAAATAAAAGGCAAAGACCTGGTCATAAAGGTCGAAATAGCGTTCGCTTTTCACCAGAATGGCCCGGGCAGCCGTGTAAAAGTCATCCACCGAATTCACCAGACCCGATTTCAGGGCTTTCTGCAGAATAAGGAAGGAGGTGGGGCTCACGGGCAAGCCCACTTCTTTTAATTTATAAAAAAAATTGATGAACATCTATTTAAAGCCTCTTAAAACATACGTCTCCGGGTCAATTGCTGCTGGGCCCGCGAATAATCAGGACTTTTCTTGAACAGAACCCCCAGAAAAGGGACCTCACCCTTGATCAGTTGTTTGGCTGTAAAATCAGGATCCGCATCCAATGCCCTGATCCAGTTGATCAATTCACGTGTGGCAGGTTTTTTCTCGATCCCGTCCATTTCCCGCAATTTATAAAAGGTTCCAATGGCATTTTCAGCCATATCGGAACTGAGGTCAGGGAAATGAACAGCAATGACCTTCCGCATCATCTTGGGGTCAGGAAAGGCGATGTGGTGAAAATTACAGCGGCCCAGAAAAGGATCGGACAAATCTTTCTTGGCATTTGAGGTGATCAGAATCACAGGACGGGTTATGGCCCTTACGGTCTTGTCAACCTCAATAATATCGAACTGCATCTGGTCAAGCACATCCAGCATGTCATCCTGAAAATCCGTATCTGCCTTGTCAATTTCATCAATGAGAAGTACGGTCCGCTGGTCTGTTGTAAAGGCCTGGCCGATTTTTCCCATCTTGATGTACTCTTCGATGTTGCTCACATCCCGGGATGAATCTCCAAAACGGCTGTCATTCAGTCGGGTCAGGGTGTCATACTGATAAAGGGCATCGATCAGCTTCATGCTTGATTTCACATTCAAAACGATCAGAGGCATCTTAAGATTTTCCGCAATGGCATGGGCCAACATGGTTTTACCGGTTCCCGGCTCACCTTTCAATAGGAGAGGCATCTCAAGGGCCATGGAAATATTCACGATCTTTGCGAGCTCGTCATCCAGCACATATTTCCGGGCGCCGGTAAAGGTCACCCGTGATTCTAAATCTGACATAAAAAAACCTCATCTGGTTGATATGTTAAATATCTTCATCGTGCCGTCCATTAAACAGGCAACGTTTCTTCCGTAAATACCCGGCTATTTTCCACGGACCTTATCGGACAGACCCCGTGTCATTTCAAGGACCTTGATGGCAAGTTCCAGGGGCAGGGACCCGGTACCGCAACTGGGCGTGATCAACGTCTGATTCACCACGGTTTCCCTGGAAAGCCCTAAGCCCATCAACTGATTTGTCTGTTCCTCCCATTTGGAGTAAAGGGACTCAACACTCTCCTTGACAATGACTTCAGCCGGGGATGTGGGGACAATACCCGAGGCCAAAATCCCGCCCCGGTCCAGAAACCTTTTGATTTTACTGCCGTAAAGCATAAATTTGTCAAAATAGGAATAGGCGTCGAAGCTGATCACATCCAGGTCCGAATCCAAAAGAAGGTCCCATTCGGTGTTGGCACAGACATGAACGCCTGAAAGGCCCCCCTGTGCGTGAACCGCTTGACTCAACTCGCCAATGGCTTCTTTCACCGATTCCTTGGTAATGGTCAAAAATGCCGAAGAGCCGAATCCAGCCAGGGCCGGTTCATCGAAAAAAACGATGACGGGTCGGCCAAACTCTGAAAGCTCACGGGTCTGCCAGGCGGCCTTCATGGACAGATGTTTGATGGCCACGTCACGCAACTGGTCATCGTAAAAAATGGCCCGCCCCTCGCGGTCACAGGTTCCTGTTGCAAAGGTGATGGGTCCGGTGATCTGGCCTTTGATGGCGTAGGGTTTTTCATCAGATGCCTTGATCTTTTGTTTCAAAGCCACAATCCCTCTGGATTCATTGCCCTTCATCCCAAAGCGTGACTCTTTAAGGTCCCCGCCGCCTTCGGATATCATCAAATAATCTTCGTAAAAGCCCAGAACATCCTCATCAAATCCTTCATGATCTTTATCTATAAAGGTCCTGTCCTTTTCTGTCACCACTCCGGGCAATCCAGGCAGAAACTGCGCAATCATACCCTCTTCATGAAAAACCGGAAGCTGAACCCACAAGGGGATTTCAGACGCATAGCTTAATACAAGTTCCGTGGCCTTCTCATGGTTGTCCATGGGCAGGCTTCCTATCAGAGCAGGTCGTCCTTCTGCATTAAATTTATCCATTTTTCCCCATTATCCTTTGTTCTTGCTTATATGATTGACACCAAGATAACCCGGTGCTATGTTTTTTCCGGAATATATTAATCACGATTACCCAAAAAAGCAAACTCTTGCTGCATATTTCAGCTACGGAGGATTTAAATGTTCGGCTTAGGTCCCATGGAACTTACGATTATTTTGGTCATCATCCTTATCATCTTCGGTGCCGGTCGTCTTCCCGAAATCGGATCCGGCATCGGAAAAGGCATTAAAAACTTTAAAAAGTCAATGAAAGACCCGGAAAACGACAAAATAGAAGATAAAGACGATAAGAAGACTTCTGATTAAGCATAAGCCGGATCTCATCAGGGGGTGGTTCATTTTTTTCCTTGACCGCCCCCCCCCCCTCAATATTTTTTATTAGCAATAAAAAACCAACCGTTTGTCCATAGAGCCATCAAAAGCCCTTGTCACGGATTATGTTGAAAGGTCTGCCATGGCTCTGTCTCACATTTTCCTTGATTTTTGATCCTTTGAGTTGCACGCTGAACGTTTCGATACATCCGTGGGCCACATCGGCCACATCGGCCAGATCACCGGTGGCACCCGGCCCCATGCCACAAAATGTCAACCCACTGAATTGTTTAAATATTACACCAATTATCCAAACCCTTCCCTTCCCGACATTTTCCTATTGACAATCGTTTAATTAGATTTTAAAGGTAACTAACTGTCTATTCGACATGACCTGTTAAATTTTCCGTGGACAACCTGCTCACGTTCCCCCATGCCTTGAGGGAGATGCCTTGCCCACGCCACAGATGTATAAGATAATGAACCCTATTAAATAAAGGAGCCAGACTATGTACATATTGCATCATGATATATATCAGTACATTCGAGACCTTATTGCTACGATCATTTTCAGCTGCCTTACCCTTGTCTCGTGTGGCAGCAGTGACAGCAGCCCGCCTGCGCCCCCGTCAAAAACCATCACAGGCACAGCCGCAGCCGGAGCGCCCATCGCAGGTGTGGTCCGTGTCAAAGGGAGCCTGGGGCATACCGCTACCTCCCCCATCGAGCTTGACGGGCATTTCAGCCTTGACGTCAGCGCCTTGGCAGCGCCCTACATGTTATGTGCCGAAGGCTCTGTCAATGGGAAGTCCATTAAGATTTTTTCTGCGGGTGTGGATGAAGGATGCATTAACATAACACCTGTCACAGATTTTATAGTAAGAAACGCCCTTGCCAGCGCCCCCGGTGACGCTTTTGACGCCTGGGACGGGTCGCAGATCGGGTCAGGGGATCTGAGTGCCGCAGAAACACTGGTTCAAACCCAGATCGCTCCCCTCTTGTCAGCCATGGGCGTTTCGGACGATTCAGACCTTATTTCAAGTCCGTTCAATGCGGATTCAACGGGAATGGATCTTGTTCTGGAAGCCCTTGAGTTTTCCATAAACGGGACGGTTGTCACCGTGACAAATCGTCTGACAGGCTCGGTTTTCACCAACGATGTTTCAACCCAATCTGATGATGGGAATGGATTGCCCCTGGATGACGCAGACTTAATTGCAGTCGTTCTTCAGGATAACGAGGATATCAATGCAATTTGGGATATCTTGGAAAATCTTTACCATGACTCTGTGCCGAGCCCATCTGAATTAAATGCCTTTGCGGCACTTATGGCTGATGATTTTCTTGAAAATGGCGCAAGCAAACAGATTGTCCTTGATCAGTGGTTAACTGGAGACGGGGGGCCCGAGGCGGAGATGTCACTGACATCCACCCTTCGAAGCTCCCTTGATATTGGAGGGACCTTATACCAGAAGGGATACCTGATTCGTTTACACTACGAAGGCCCCCATGGTTCCGATGTCTTTGACACTGCGGTTGTTTATGATGGAAATACCTGGCTCTGGTGGGGTAACCGCTCATGGCTTGAAACCGAAGCGAAAGCCAATGGATTCATGTCAGTCTTGTCAGGCACCACGACTCTCCAGACAGGGATTGATTTTAATCTGAATGATGATACCGGATATGCATACGACCACGACGTCCGATCTGCCGTTGTCACAGGCCCGGGCCTGCCCACCGGCGGAGTGGTCTATGAGCACATGTACCCTGATTCTGATTTTTACGTATACAATCCCAGCGGTTCAAATACCCACTTTTATGTAATTGATAATGATGACGATGTGTCTGACATCCCTGACAACGCCGAATACACCTTTACCCTGTGTGAGGAAGATGCCGAGACCATTTATTCCGGAGTAAGCTGCACCGCCCGTTATACCCGCACAGAATCCATCGGCAAAGCGCCTGTTCGTAATGCCGACCTGAACACATCCTATTTTGTCACGTTGACAAGTCCGCCCCATCACATGTCATCCCTGTTGAATTTCGGCGGCCCAATCTCTGCAAGTTGGACTATCCCTCACGGCTATTATGCCGATGAAGCACTCCTTGTCTGGGATTCGGGAGGTACCCAGTATCACGTCAGCGAAGACCTTGGCCCCCAAAGTACATCCGTGACCCTTGATACCACGGGTTTACCTGCTCCCTATGGCTGGGCCGGTTTATTTATCAGTGTGGAAGATGAGTTCGGACGATGGTTCAACATGGGTTGGTCCTTTCAGTAAAAGGGCCTTACCGATCTGGAATCTGACGAAAAAAATATTCCTTTTTCCGTAAAAAACCGTTACATATATCGGATATTTTTAAATGCAGAGTCATGTTAACGAAACAAAAAACAACACAAGGAGATTCCATGTCGAACCTGGTTGCAGTGATTGAGACAAAAAAAGGGAATATCAGGATAAAGTTAGACGATGACAAAGTGCCCTACACCGTGGCGAATTTTGTAAACCTTGCCCGGCGTGAATTTTACAAAGGCATTAAATTCCACAGAGTCATCGCAGATTTCATGGTCCAGGGCGGCTGCCCTTACGGAACAGGCACAGGTGATCCGGGTTATCGATTTGAAGACGAATTTCACAAAGACCTCCGCCACGACCGACCAGGAATCCTGTCCATGGCCAATGCCGGCCCGGGTACCAACGGCAGCCAGTTTTTCATCACCCATGGCCCCACGCCCCATCTGGATGGCCTCCATGCGGTGTTCGGTGTTGTGGAAAGCGACGAAGATCAGAAGGTTGTCAATAAAATCACCAAGGGCGATGTCATGATCAACATCACCATCGAAGGTGACATCACGGACCTTATGGCAAAAACAGCCGACAAGGTTGATCAATGGAACACCACCTTGAATAAATACTTCCACACACTTCTACCGGTCTGATATTTTTTTAAAACACGACCATTCCCGGGCCCAGGCCCGGGAATGTCTGTTTTTTTGATATGCATTCTATTAATACCCAATAACACCCGAACGTACCCTTCTGCTTAAAAAAATCTTGAAGAGATTATCATTTTCCTATATAAATAAGTACCTTTTCAAGACGTTTAACAACGATGAACTCGTAAAAAGTAGACAGATTGCTATGGAAAAAGGTCCCTATGCCAATCACGATAACGCCGCATATGGGACTTTTTACACCGCCATCAAGAATGAACATCAAATCCCGGATGACATATCATGAAACGACTTATTGTGGCTCTATCCTTACTTCTCTTTGCACCTGATCTGACAACCGCCGACTGCATCCAGGGCAACTGCAATAACGGAACAGGCATCTTCAAGGGAAAAAACTACACCTACAAAGGTGAATTCCAAAACGCCCGTTTCAACGGGAAGGGCAGCAAAACATACGATGACGGGAAAAACTATACCGGCCAGTTCAAAGACGGCCTCTTCAATGGAAATGGGACCTTCACCTTCCAGAACGGAGAACGTTACACCGGTAACTTGGTTAATGGTTTATTCGATGGGAAAGGGGTCTATGTTTACCCCAACGGGGAGCAATACACCGGTGATTTTTCAAATGATAAGTTCAACGGGAAAGGTATTTACGTCTTCCCCAACGGTGAGATGTACGACGGACAGTTCAAGGACGGGAAAATGAACGGTTCAGGGACCTACACCTACCCGGATGGTAAAAAATACACCGGCGAGTTTTTTAACGGACAACCCAATGGCCTGGGAACCCTGGCAAACGAACTCGGCGACACCTATGTCGGTGATTTCAAAGATGCCATCAAAGAGGGGACAGGCACCCTCACCTATGTGAGCGGAAAGGTTTATACCGGTGAATTCCACGCCAATGAGCCCAATGGTGAAGGCACTCTGACCGATACGGATGGCAGTGTTCTCAAAGGCCAGTTCGTTAACGGAAAACTCAACGGATTCGGCACAAAGATCATCTCCGTTAAAGAGCGATACACCGGCGAGTTCAAGGACAACCTTTTCCAAGGCACGGGGACCTATGCTTACCCGGATGGCCGCGTCTATGTGGGAGCCTGGCAGAACAATCTTCCCAACGGAAAGGGGAAAGTCATCTACCCGGGCGGCCAGGTCTCCGAAGGAATCTTCGTCGACGGGATTCTAAAAAAAGATTAAGCAAAATAAAGACATAAGTCTTATAGGACCTATGGGACCCATGGAACTTATAAACAGCCTTGGGCATCCCGGATGGATTCATAATAGAGTGCCTCCTGATCCTTTCCCCGTTTTTTGCAGCCCTGTGCATAAATTCGACATTTTTCAATCAGAACATCACGAGCGGCTTTGGCCTGGGCCGGATTCAAGGTGCCTTGTTTCAGGATCTTCAGGAGGGATCTGATTCGATACCTGTCCAGCCCCGGAGCACGGGAAAGCTGGTCCTCATGACCGCCCTTTTTGATGACATGTTTTTCATCTGTTGTATAAATGGGGTATCTGGACGAGATCCTCAGCCACAAATCGTAATCCTCACAGGCTAAAAGGGCCTCGTCAAAAAGACCGATTTCATCTAAAAGCGCACGTTTGATCATCACCGCCGAGGGGCTGACCAGGCAAAGGTGCAATGAGGGTTCAAAAATCATACCGGTCAGCTTCTTATGCTTGTTCATGGGGTTCACCCTCTTGCCGTTCCGGATCCAAATTTCCTGGCTCTGGCAAATCAAGGCGTGGGGATTATTTCTAAAAAAACCCACCTGGGCATTGATCTTGTCTTTTTCCCAGAGGTCATCCGAGTCCAGAAAAGCGATATAATCCCCTGAAGCGATACGGATTCCTGCATTTCTTGCCCCACTGACCCCTTTATTTTCCTGATGGATCAGATGGATCCGATTCCCATAGGCTTCGAGCCGGGCAAATGAATCATCGGTGGAACCATCATCCACCACAATCACGTCAAGGGAACCATAGGTCTGGCCAAGAACAGAATCCAGGGCCTCGCACACCAGAGCCCCCCTGTTATAGGTGGGTATGATGACACTAACCAAGGGAGAAAAAATCTGATTCATGAACAGGTCCTTTTTTTCGGAATGACGGCTCCAAGGGTTGCCTTGCATTCTGACCGGTGCTTGTTTATAATGGCCCGCATCATAAGGGATACTATCATACACATGGAGAGCAACCATGAAGAAAATCAGCATACCGGGGTTTAAAGAGGTTACGATCAAACACCTTGTTCTGGATTATAACGGAACCTTGGCCGTGGATGGGGAGCCCATATCAGGGGTCAAACGCCGCCTTTCCGACCTTTCCCGGGATATGGAAATCCACGTCCTCACCGCCGACACGTTCGGCACGGTCAAACAGGCTCTGGCTGATGTACCCTGCACAGTCTCAATTATCGAGCCACACAGCCAGGACAAGGCTAAACTCCATTATGTGGCACACCTGGGCCTGGAAGAAACAGCCTGCATCGGCAACGGAAGAAACGACCACATGATGCTCAAAGAGGCAGCCCTGGGCATTGCCGTGATCCTCAAGGAAGGGGCCTCCCCTGCAGCCCTTTTCTCTGCCGATGTGGTCACAACCAGCATCACCGATGCCCTGGATCTATTTCTTAATCCCTTGCGTCTTACGGCAAGCTTACGCTGCTGACGCCATCACTCTCTTGATGAGCTCATAAAAAGTCGACAGAGGATTGCTATGGAAAAAGGTCCATAGGCAAGGCATAGTGTTTGGCTGGGCGTGAAGGCATACTTTTAAGCGTATGTCGAACGTCCGGCCAAACACTATAACGCCGCATATGGGACTTTTTACGACGCCATCACTCTTGATGGGACAATCGGAGCTTTATGGCGTTCGCATGGCCATGGAGGCCTTCGATCTCAGCCAGGGTGATGATATCCTTTGCTTCCATGTCAAATGCTTTCTTTGAATAGCTGATCAGGCTTGTTTTCTTTATAAAATTATCCACGGAAAGGGCGGATGAGAATCGAGCCGTTCCTGCCGTGGGCAGAACATGGTTTGGTCCGGCCAGATAATCCCCGATGGGTTCCGGTGTATTGGGACCCAGGAAAACAGCTCCGGCATTCCGGATCTTACCGATGTACTCAAAGGGGTTTTCAACCAGAAGTTCCAGATGTTCCGTTGCGATCTCATTGGCAATCCCCAGGGCCGTATCAATATCCGGAACCACCATGATGGCCCCGAAATGTTCCAGGGACTCCCGGGCGATGTCACGCCTTGGCAATGTTTCCAGTTGCCGTTCAAGTTCCGTTACCACCTGTTCCGCAAGCGTTAAGGATGTGGTCAGGAGAACCGCTGACGCAACCGTGTCATGTTCAGCCTGGGAAATCATATCCGCAGCCGCGTGGGCCGGGTTGGCTTTGTCATCGGCAATCACAAGGATTTCACTGGGGCCCGCGATCATATCAATGCCGACGGTGCCGGACACAATCTTCTTGGCCAGAGTCACATACATGTTGCCTGGCCCCACAATCACATTCACTTTTTGTACGGTTTCCGTTCCATAAGTCAGGGCTGCAATGGCCCAGGCACTACCGGCCTTATAAACATGATCAATACCAACCTTGCGCGCCGCCACCAGAAGATGGGGATTGATGGCCCCCTTTTCGGTGGGTGGTGTCATCAGGGAAATATGACGGACACCGGCAATTTTTGCAGGAATCCCGCCCATCAGAACCGAAGACACCAGGGGGGTTTTCCCCCCTTTGGCTCCAGGAGCATAGACACCGGCTGCATCCACGGGGGTCACCAGCTGTCCCAGAACCACCCCGTCCCTATCCGTATCAATCCATGATTTTCGAAGCTGTTTTTTATGAAAAGATCCAATCTGGGTCACGGCCCGGTCCAATGCTGTAAGAAATTCAGCCGACACCATTTTTTCGGCATCCTCAAATTCCTTGTCCGTCACTTTCAACTGATCCTGACCCAGGCCAGGGGCATCAAACCGTCGGGTGTACTCCATCAAGGCCTTGTCACCGTTATCCTTGATATCATTGATGATGGCAACCACCCTTTCATACTCTTCTTCAGAATATCCCAAGCCCCGATCAACGATTTTTTTTAGTTTTTCTTTTGCCTCTATGGAAGGGTATGTCACAATATTCATGCTGTAATCCCATGGAATTTTTATTTTTGTGCCTGCATGGCCTCACTGACCCGAATCACCATGCTCAATTTTTTCATTTGGTGTATATCTTATTAAGTATACCCAAGGCAAGACGCATAATCCATAAAAAAAGGCTGCCGAAGCGGCAGCCTTTTTTTTAAAACACTATTTTACGAGATAGAATTATACCATTTCGAAGATAGCTGCTGCACCCATGCCGCCACCGATACACATGGAGACGACACCGTATTTCCCGCCAGTTCTCTTGAGAACACCCAGAAGGGTTGCGGTGAGTTTTGCACCGGTACATCCCAGAGGATGTCCAAGAGCAATGGCGCCACCGTTCAGGTTCACTTTGTTAATGTCGATGCCCAACTCTCTGACACAATGAATGGCCTGGGTAGCAAAGGCTTCATTCAGTTCGAAAGCGTCGATGTCTTCAACTTTGAGGCCGGCAATTTTCAAAGCTTTTGGAATCGCGTATTTAGGACCAACACCCATTTCGTCGGATTTGCATCCGGCAACGGCGTAGGCCAAAATTTTAGCGATGGGTTTGAGGCCCAATCTATCGCATGCTTCTTTGCTTGCAACAAGAGTGGCTGCAGCGCCGTCAGTGGTCTGTGAGCTGTTGGCAGCTGTTGCAATTCCACCTGCTTTGAAGGGAGATCTCAGTTTTGCGATTCCTTCAGCAGTTGTACCCGGACGCACACCGTCGTCTTCGCTCACGATGAAGGTTTCTTTCTTGTATGTTCCGTCAGCCTGAACCACGAATTTAACGGCCGGAGTGGGAACGATTTCAGTAAAGTAACCGTTTTTCTGGGCAAAATCTGCTTTTTCGTTTGATTTTGCAGCAAATTCATCGCATTCCTGGCGGGTGATGTTGTAACGTGATGCCACGTTTTCAGCCGTGATACCCATGGAAATGTAAGCCGTAGGATCTTCTGCAGAAAATTCAGGGTGAGGTCTGGGTTTGTTACCTCCCATGGGGACGAAGGTCATGGATTCAATACCAGCACCCATAGTCACTTCGGACCAGCCTGCCTGAACACGAAGGGATGCAAGGGCAATGGCTTCGATACCGGATGAGCAGAAACGGTTAACCGTAGCACCGCATACTGAATCCGGAAAACCGGCCATTTTAGATGCAATACGGCCGATGTTAATGCCCTGCTCTGCTTCGGGGAAAGCACACCCCACCATTACATCGTCGATTTCTGCGGCGTCAATGCCGGCTTTGTCAACACATGATTTGAGAATGAAAGACAGAAGGTCTTCCGGACGTGTATCTTTAAATTTACCTCTTTTATTCTTACAGCCTGGTGTTCTGACTGACTCAACAATAAATGCTTCTCTCATAGTTGTATCCTCCAAAAAAAAAATCTATGTTCATAAACCGGTACTAGTTGCGAAGCGGTTTACCGGTCGTCAACATGGCTTCAATTCGAGCGATCGTTTTCTCATTTTTTGTAAAATCGATAAACGCTTCTCTTTCCAGCGCAAGAATGGTTTCTTCTTCAACCTGGCTTCCTTCTTTAACCTGACCACCGCTAATAACGTAAGCGATACGTTTTGCAAGAATCGCGTCATATTCACTGACGAATCCACCGCACTCCATATTGTAAATCTCGGCATTGATCATACCCTGACCACCTTGGCCCATCACAGTGAGGGGTTTTTTCATGGGAGGCGCATACCCTGCGTCAAGCATGGCAAGAACTTCTTTTTTCGCTTCGCCGAGCTGAAGGTCGCGGTTAAGAATAATGCGATCTGCAAGAGCGCTCATGTGACCGTTTTCAATGGCACCCGGACCGGACATGGAGAATTTGGCCATGGCGATGTTAAGGAAAACAGGTACGAAGAGCTTGGCAAGATCCGTGTCTTTTTCGACGCCTGCGGGCAGGGATCTTACAAATTTCTTCCAGAGGTTCATACAACCACCGCCTGCAGGAAGAAGACCCACGCCGATTTCAACAAGGCCCATCATGGTGTCGCCGGTTGCAACGATTTTATCAGCAGCACCAAGACAGACTTCGCAACCGCCGCCCAGGGTCATTCCGTAAGGAGCGGCCACAACGGGAAGGGATGAATAACGGAGTTCCTGAAGACCGAACTGGGCTTTTTTCAGGAATTCGTCCATTTCTGCGTAGTTTTTGTCTTTGCAAAGCTTCAGGACATAGGAAAGATCAGCACCGGCTGAGAACGCACCAGGCATACCACCGGCCTGGTTACCGATGACAAGACCTGCACCGTTTGCCATGACATAATCTTTTGCTTCACCCATGAATTCGATGATTTCACGGTTAAGGGCATTCATCTTTGTGGTGAATTCAACGCAGAAAATGCCGTCGCCGATATCAATCAGAGATACGGAAGGACAGGTTTTAACCACTTTGTTGTCGGCTTTGCACGCAGCCAGAGAAAGGGCGCTCTTGTTGAGTTTCACTTTCAGGTATGAACCTGAAGCAAAATCAAAGAAATACTGAACACCTTTTTCAATCTTATAGAAAGACTCATTGCCGGCTGCCAGCATTTTTTTCACGTTTGCAGGAACCGCAAGGCCGTCTTTTTCCATTTTAGCAACAGACTCTTTCACACCGATGGCATCCCAGGATTCAAAGGGTCCCATTTCAAGACCGTAACCCCATTTCATGGCGTTGTCGATTTCAACAACGGTCTCAGAAATTTCAGGAATCCGGTTGGCAGCATAGATAAAACCATTGGAAGCACAATCCCAGGCAAATTTTGCGCCTGCATCTTCACCATAAAGAACAGCCTTCATTTTGTCGGCGGTGGTGGTGCATTTTTTAGCAGCGTCCAAGCAGGGAAAAGAGGCTTTGTTGGCTTCAACGTATTCGCCGGTTTTGGGATCGATCTGAAGTTTCAGACGTTTTCCTTCGGGTGTTTTTTCTTTTTTGTAGAAACCTGCACCGGATTTGTTACCAAGTTTTTTATCGGCAACAAGCTTCTTGACAAAATCAGGAAGAACCAGGGTGTCTTTCATTTCATCATTCGGGCACATATCGAATGAGTTCTGGGCAACATGGGCCATGGTGTCCAGACCAACAAGATCCGATGTACCGAAAATAGCAGTTTTCGGACGGCCCACAGCCGGGCCGAAAAGTGCATCCACGTCAGATACGGTAATTCCGTCTGCAGTGGAAAGGGCCTGCATAACTTTACCCATACCCTGGATACCGATTCTGTTTCCGATAAAGTTGGGTGTGTCTTTTGCCCATACAATACCTTTACCCAGATTCACTTCTCCAAAACGTTCCATGAAATCGAGAACTTCCTGTGATGTTTCTGCACCGGGAATAAGTTCGAGAAGGTGCATCCAGCGAACCGGATTGAAGAAATGGGTTCCAAGGAAATGTTTTTTCAAGTCATCAGAAAGACCTTCGGACATTTTTGCCAAGGGAATACCTGATGTGTTTGAAGAAATGATGGAACCTTTTTTACGGACGCCATCAATGCGTTTGAAAAGATCTTGTTTGATTTTCAGATTTTCAACAACAACTTCGCAGATCCAGTCGCAATCGGCCAGTTTGTCGAAGTCATCGTCCAGGTTACCTGTGCTCACGAGAGCCGCATGCTTTTTTGTGTAAAAAAGAGCGGGTTGTGATTTCAAAGCCGCGTCAAAACCGGCTTTCACCATTCTATTGCGTGCTTCAGGATCTTTTTTCTCTTCGTCTGTCAAATTGAACGGTACGATGTCCAGCAGCAATACCTTGACTCCAGCAGCGGCAAGGAGAGCAGCAATACCGCCACCCATGATCCCGGAACCGATAACTGCAGCTTTACTGATCTTTCTACTCATAATTCCCTCCTGTGTATAAAAAATTACAATGATCTAACTATGTAAAATGACCGATATGAATGATCGTTCAATCTAAATTAATGCAATCTTCTCAATACCAAAACTCGCTCTGATGTGTCAAGTAAAAATCCTTTGCTGTCTTCACGGCTTTGGGTGCGGCATAATTCATACCTGATCGGTATGAATCTCTAAAGGCCTTATTTTAGTGATTCTCTTGATTTACACGGCCGTAGAGTGAGTGGCCTTGAGCATGCCTAATTCATTTCTTTCGTCCCGACACGTGAGGGTTCCGGATGAAAATGAAGGATATTCATGTTTAAACCAAAGGTTTTTTTTATACTTCCGCTAAAAATATACAACCGGGTTTCCAAAAACATGGGCCCCAAAACTGAATAGCCATTCACTGCAGTAAACGACTGACACACGTACTAACTAAGGCATATCTGCCTTTGTCACGATCCCTTTCCAGGAAAATGTAATCCGTAAACGCGCGGGGGCGCCCACCTTAAAGCCTCTCATCCCGGGATTTTTCTATATGACCCACGCTGATTTCTTCAGCAAGATACTGAATCATCTTGAAAAACACCAATCTTTCTGCTATATGCCTGAATTCGATTCTTTAGTCATGGTTTCGGTAATTGATCATTATTAAAGCTCAACGTTTTTGATGTGATGCGATTAAGACTTCCGGTTTCCCTGAGCAGACAGATCTCAGGATTGCGGACGATCTACAGATAATATGAGGATGAATTCATGTATTTTAACCAGCCAGAAAAAAAACGTTCGTCGGCCCTGAACCTTGACTCGGTGATCGAATCCATTGTAAAAACACAGAAATCTTCGGGAGAGATCCCCTGGTGCTCCTCCCAGAAAACCGATCCCTGGGACCATGTGGAGTCAACCATGGGCTTGACCATCGGAGGCAGGATTCCGGAAGCCCGCAAGGCCTTTGACTGGCTGGTTGGACAACAACTGACCGATGGCAGCTGGTATGCATCCTATGTGAATGGCAAGCCCGATGATCAGACACGGGACACCAACATGAGCTCCTACATCGCCGTGGGAGCCTTTCACCATTTCCTTGTTACCGGGGACCGGGACTACCTGGAAAGCCTTTGGGAACCTGTGCGCAAAGGCGTCGATTTCGCACTGAGCCTCCAGGCTCCTGGCGGTGAAATCCACTGGGCCAAAAGCCCCGAAGGGGTGGTGGACCCCATGGCCTTGATGACCGGAACCAGTTCTGTTTTTTTCAGCATCAAATGTGCCCTTGCCATTGCTCACATCCTCAATAAAAAAAGACCGGACTGGCAGACAGCACTTCTAAAGGTCAGGGAATCCATCACCAAGCGGCCCCACTGCTTCAACATCAGCAAGTCCCGGTTTTCCATGGACTGGTTTTATCCTATTTTATCCGGCGCCTTGACCGGCGTTGAAGCCCAGAAACGCATCGATAAATATTGGAAAAAATTTGTGGTTGAAGGCCAGGGGATCCGCTGTGTTTCGGATGAACCCTGGGTGACCATCGCCGAAACCTCCGAATTTGTTTTAGCTCTTTCCGCCATGGGCAATGACAAACTTGCCCGGATTATTTTCGGATGGATCCAAGACCGCCGATACGAAGACGGTTCTTACTGGTGTGGCTTCACCTTCCCTGACATGGTGGTCTGGCCCGAGGACAAACTTTCCTGGACCAACGGGGTTGTTCTCATGGCAGCCGATGCACTGTTCGATCTGACACCCGCAAGCCGGATGTTTGATCACAGTGTATGGGAAAAATCCACCGCCATTACGTTTTAACGTATACAGGAATGTCGTTTTGAGAAAAGACCATCGTCCTTATTATTTCAAGAGAGCCTATCAGAAATTCCAAAAATTCTATGCCAACCGATACCTGGGAACCCAGTTCGAAAACCTCGGGCGGGGGGGGGTTTTCATGAAGCCCTGGCACGTGGAATTATTCGGAGGCCCCATATCCATGGGCTCGTACCACACGGTCATCGCCTCGCCGGACAGGAAGGTCCGTTTGACTGTCTGGGCGGGCAGTGACGATATCAGGGGTATCGAAATCGGGGACTACTGCCTGATTTGTCCTGGCGTTCGCATTGCCTCAGCCGAACGGATTACCATTGGCCATAGCTGTATGATTGCAAGCGGGGCCTACCTGACGGATTCTGACTGGCACGATATCTACGACCGAAGCATACCTGTTGGAAAATCAGCCCCCATAACATTGGAAGAAAACGTCTGGATCGGAGACAGCGTGATTGTATGCAAAGGGGTCACCATCGGAAAAAACAGCATCATCGGTGCCGGTTCCGTGGTGGTGTCCGACATTCCCGATAATGCCATCGCCGTGGGCAACCCGGCCAAAGTCGTCCGTTATCTGGACCCCAGCGAAGGCATGAAAACACGGGGACACTGGCTGGCTAATCCCGGGAAATTGGCAAGGGATTTTGATATCCTGGACCGGGCTCAACTTGAAGGCAATACCATCACAGGCTGGATAAGGTCACTTTTATTCCCCAGGAAAGGGGACTGACACACCATGGCATCTGAAAACGATATCGTCCTGATCTATTTTGAAGACCAACCCGTGGGGTTTGCCCGGATTGAAGATATCACCGCCGACAGAAAAAAAGACTGGTACAACGTCACGCTCCTGATGCTCCAGATCCCGGTTCAGGTTGTTATCTGGACCCTTAGGGGCATTTACATAGAGGGTTCTGAATTTACCATGAACGGCATCCGGGTACGCATGGAAAAAGTGGTTCGGCCCCACGATCCCCCAGAGCCTGATGGGGATGAAAAGCAGGATAAAAAACCGAAAAAACAGGCCACAGAATCCCATACACCTGGAAAAATCATTTCGTTCAAAAAACGGAATGACTAAATATAAGGAAACAGGTTGCATGCCGGGCTCCGGATCCAGAACCAAGCAGGTTATTTCCGCTTCTCGCCGAACAGATATTCCGGCATTTTACATGGATTGGTTCATGGAGAGCCTGAGCCGAGGTTTTTTCGAGGTTGAGAATCCATACTCCCGCACATTATTAACCATCCCGGTCAATCCCGACAACACCCACACCCTGGTTTTCTGGTCAAAAAATTTCGGGCCATTTATCCAAGGCGGTTACGGTGAAAAGCTCACCAGTATGGGCTATCATCTTTTTTTCAATTTCACCATCAACTCGGACCATCCCATCCTGGAACCCCACGTTCCCGAACTTTCCCAGCGGCTCAAGCAGCTCACCTTCCTGTGTGACCGGTTCGATTCCAAGGCCATCACCTGGCGGTTTGATCCCATTTGCCATTACCAGGTGGATAAGGGACGTGAACAAAACAATCTTTCGGATGTGCAGGAAATAGCTGAACACGCTGCCAGGGCGGGAATAGGCCGCTGTGTGACCAGCTTTGTGGATCTGTACACCAAAGTCCTGGCCAGGACGGGTCCGGATTTTTCCTTGGTCGACATTCCCCGTGAACGGAAAATAAATCTGATTCTTTCCATGGAGAACCTATTATTGCCTCTGGGCATCCGTCTTTTTCTGTGTTGCGAAAAAGAAATTCTCATGCATCTACCTAAAAACAGCACCGTTGCAAAGGCAGCATGCATCCCAAGCCAGGATCTGATCAAACTCTTTGGGCAAGGGATCTCCCGGGCCCAAGATAGGGGGCAGCGGAAGAACCAGGGATGCGGATGCGGCCTATCCAGGGACATCGGTTCTTACAGGTTCCATCCCTGCTACCATAACTGCCTGTTCTGCTATGCCAATCCCCGAGAGCCCAGAGGATATGGTCATGACTAATAAAGCACTCCGAATCGGACCTGTCACCATCCAGCCCCCTACGATATTGGCACCCCTTGCAGGCATCACCGATCTTCCCTTCCGGCTTATGGCCAAGGATGCAGGGTGTGGGCTTGTCTGCTCCGAGATGATCAGCGCCAACGGCCTGGTATATGGTTCGAAAAAAACCTTTAAGATGCTTGAAAGCACAGATCGGGAGCGCCCTCTTTCCATTCAGATCTTCGGGGCGGACCCCGGGATCATGGCCGAAGCAGCCCGCATGGTGGAAGGAGCCGGAGCGGATATTCTGGACATTAATTTTGGATGTTCGGTCAAAAAAGTGGTAAAAACAGACTCAGGGGTAGCCTTGATGCGTGATCCCCAACGTGCTGAGAAAATAATGATTGCCGTGAGAAAGGCCATCGCCATCCCACTGACCATTAAAATACGTTCGGGCTGGGATCCTTCGGGGAAACAAGCGTTTGAAATCGCATCCATGGCCGAGCAATGTGGCGTCGACGCCCTGTGTCTCCATCCCAGAACCGCCGGCCAGGGTTTCGGAGGGAAAGCTTACTGGCCTCTGATTGCAGCCCTCAAGCAAAAACTTTCCATTCCCCTGATCGGAAACGGGGACATCACATCACCTGAACTCGCCCATGACATGTTTGAACAAACCGGGTGCGAGGGGATCATGATCGGTCGAGCCGCGCTGTCCGATCCGGATATTTTCAGACGAACATCCCTTTTTCTGGAAAACAAAATCGCCGAGCCCCTTTCCCTTGATGATCATTTCCGTATGATGGGAAACTACCTTAAAAATTCAATCGATCACCACGGCGAAAGCATCGCCTGCAATATGATGAGAAGCCGCCTGGGATTTCTGGTCAAAGGACTGCCCGGATGCAGCACGTTTCGAAAAAAACTGGTTCTCACCACCTGTGAAAAAGATATCCGCGATTGCCTATCAGCCTTCCAACTCTATCTGGATTCGGACCATGGCAAAGAACAACTGGCCAGAAGCGATTCCTGATTGGGGGCACCCTATAGGACCCATAAGTCCCATAGGTCCCATTTTTTTAGAGGGAAACGTTTATTTTTTATAAACCGCCGTCGCACAAGAAGAAATCCCCCCCCTGGAGCTAAATTCCCCGGTTACTTCCATGGAAAAAGGCTCGAGTACCGAGACCAGATCATCCAGAACCCGGTTCACCACGTGTTCGTAAAACATCCCCACATTTCTGTACTGAAGAAAATAATATTTCAGAGATTTAAGTTCAATAATCTTTTGGTCTGGCCGGTATGTCACGGTGATGCAGCCATAATCAGGCATCCCGGTCATTGGGCAGACCGATGTGAATTCAGGCTGTCGTATGGTTATATCAATACTTCGCTTTGATGCATAGGCGTAGACGATGGGGTCCAGTACATGGGTTTTCACCGTGTCCGGGCTTTCCACCGTGTAATTGACACGATATTTGTCCTTATTGTCCATGGTCCGATTCCTTTGTGACGAACGATTTTATAACTCTGTTTCCTTTTCGCGAACAATGTTATGATTCGCGCATTAACCAAATTTGAGTTTCAAAAAAACAAGAATAGACAGAATGATCAGGATAACCAAGCCTGGCAGGGAGGTCCAGGACTTGATCCAGGGTTCGCCCTGCATAAGAAGTTTATCCCGTTCCTTACTGTACCAGCGTCCCAGAATAAGAGCTGTAATAATGACTGCTGCATATCCGATGTATTTTTTTATTTCAGGCACCCTGCCCTCCTTTGTTCAAGATATCCATTAAACGGCCGGAACCTGAGCCCAGCCTTTGTCTTTTTTCTTGGGGAATATAGCCCAGGCAGGCCTCCTTGTCAAAATAACATTCATGACGCAACTTGGATTTTTTAAAAGAACAATCATTTATAAACATTTATGTTTGACAAGCTCATCCATATCTGGTAGCTCATAATCAATCCCCCATGGATACATAATTGATGAAATCCCGGATCTCGATACACCGTTTTCATGATAGGGTTGCAAAGCCATGTGTTTTTCTTTGCAATAGACAGACTCCGGGAAGAATATAAATTTTTTTTATCTAAGGAGCAATCTATGAATGATTTTCTTCAATCCATTCGAAATGGCAATTATGCCAAGGAAAACGGATCGTCCAAACCACGCTATAACAGTCAAAGGCCCCGCAGGACCTATGAGTCCAATGGAAATTTCACGCGAAACGGCAATGAGCGCAAATTCCACCAACGATCCGGAGGCGACAATGTACCCGACGAAACCATGACCGCCATCAAGGAGACACTGGCCGCCATCCTGACAAATCAGAAGTCAACCCTGTCTTTCTCAGAGCGCAGAGCCATTGCCGAAGAGCGTAAGGCCGATGCCTTTGAATTTATCGCGACCCACATCGGAAAACTTTCCGGTGAAATTTTCGTTCCCCAAATACACGCCGCAGAAACCCCACAGCAGATTGTGGCTGATGATTCTGCACCGGTTGAAGAACAGAAGGAGACCCAGGGAGCAGACACCCAGGAGACAGACACCCAGGCAATCAATAACGATAGCGACGATGCCGAATCTTCTGACCTGGGCAAGGATGACATCATGGAACTCATTGCCAGCATGCGTCGTGAGGGTTCCACTTACAATGAGATCGCATCCCATCTTGTGGATCTGAATCTTCCCACATTTTCAGGTCGTGGGAAATGGCATGCCCAGACCATTCACAGGCTTTGCCAGAGCATCTGATCTTTAATTGAAAACACAATTCGTATCATAAAGAAAAGGACTGCTTTGGCAGTCTTTTTTTTTATTGGGAAAATCTGTCGCCGAATCATTTACCCCTTCGGGGTTGAGTACACGTGGTGAGTAACGTTCACTGACCTTGGCCCTGCTATTTCGCAAGATGATCCATGTATTCCTCCCATTCCATGGGCAGCAGGCTTTGTTTTTTCGTATTACAGTCCTTGCAGGCCGCAACCACGTTTCCCCGGGTGCTTCGGCCACCCCGGACCAGGGGGACCACATGATCCATGGTCAGATCCGCCGCTTTCACGGCTTTGTTGCAATAATGACAAAGGCCTTTGGCGCATTGCCGTTTCCACCACTGGCTTTTGCGCAGATCACGGGCTTTGTTCCTCTCTTTACGAATCTCATCATCGTCGGGATACACTGTCAAAACACCTTTCGTCCCTGTCAGACTCCAAATTTTGTGATCGCCTTGGTGTCCCTGCTCCAGTTCTTCTGAACCCGGACAAAAAGCTTCAAAAACACTTTTCGCCCCAGCATTTTTTCAATTTCTTTTCGAGAATCCTCACCAATCTGCTTGAGCTTGCTTCCGGCCTTTCCGATCACGATTCCTTTTTGAGAATCCCGTTCAACATGAATGGTCGCATTGATCCGTGTCAGCCCCTTGTCATGGGAAAAGGAATCCACGGTCACGGCTGCCGAATAGGGGATTTCCTGACCTGTGAGGCGAAAAACCTTTTCACGAACCATCTCAGCCACAAAAAACCGCTCGGGAAGATCCGTCATCGTATCTTCGGGGAAAAGAGGCGGGCCTTCGGGCAGATGGTCTTCAATCAAACCCAAGAGCACATCCACCTGGTCACCGTGCTTGGCTGAAATGGGAACGATCCCTTCAAACGAATACACCTTGGACCAGGTATTTATGATACCCAGCAGTTCGGGTTTACTCACGCAATCGATTTTATTCAGGCCAAGAACCACCTTTTTGTTCAGGTTTTCCAGTTTTTTAACCAGAAACTCCTCCGAGGCCGGGTCCGGGCTGGATACATCGACCAGAACAAGAACCAGGTCCACATCCCCCATGACAGAAAAGGCCACCTCCACCATCCGTTCATTCAGAGCAGCGGTTGATTTGTGAACTCCCGGTGTATCAAGAAATATTAATTGGGCAGAAGGCCGGTGGACGACACCAAGAATTCTATTCCGAGTTGTCTGGGGTTTCCGAGAGGTAATCGACAGTTTTTCACCCAGAAGCCGGTTCAAAAGTGTGGACTTCCCTGCATTGGGTGCCCCGACAATAGCCACATAACCTGATTTAAAACTCATTAGTTTGCTCACTGACCCATGGTTTGATTTCATCAAGGAGCCGATCCCGTCCCAGTCGTGTTTTGGCTGAAAAACAGATCATCTCCGCTGGAGAAAGCCCCAAGGCTTCCGCACACGTTTCGTGGTGCACTTTCTTTTTCTGATTTGAAAACTTATCGGCCTTGGTAAGGACAAAGATCGTGGGAATGGCGTGATGCCTGAACCAGTTTACCAGATCCTGTTCGTCCTTTCCCGGGTCTCGCCGTATGTCCATCAGCATGACCACCCCTTTAAGGGTTTTTCGAGTGGACAGATAAGTTTCGATCATCTCGCCCCAGCTCTTGACAACACTCTTGGGGACTTTAGCATAGCCATAACCCGGAAGATCAACAAAAGAAAAGGTCTTGTTGATATTAAAAAAATTAATCAACTGGGTTCTGCCGGGTGTGGAGCTTGTTTTGACCAGTCGTTTACGATTCAACAAGGTATTTATCAACGAAGACTTTCCCACATTGGAACGACCCACAAATGCAACTTCGGGTAATACTTCCTCCGGATAGTGGGAAGGTTTCACTGCACTTTTTACGAATTCGCTCGAACTGATAATCATGGACAACCTCAGTTGGGGCACATAACAGCGCCCCAACATATTAAATCACCTTATTTAAGGGATATTCAATGATTCCTGTGGCCCCTTCCTTGAGGAGCCTTGGAATCAGATCCCTTACCATACCTGAATCCACAACAGTTTCCACGGCAACCCAGTCACTTTTATAAAGATGGGCCACCGTTGGAGCCTGAAGGCTTGGAAGCAGTGCCACCACTGTATCAATGGCCGATTCAGGCACATTCATCTTGAGTCCCACCAGCTTGCCTGCGATCAGAGCCCCTTTCAATAAAAGGGCCATCTGAGTTATTTTCTCTCTTTTTTCAGGGTTTTCCCAGGTTTTTCGGTTCGCGATCAACTGTGTATTTGTCTGCATGAGTTCATGAATCACCCTGAGGCCGTGGGCTTTGATGGTACTTTCCGTCTCTGTGATTTCAACGATGGCATCGGCAAGGCCTGAAACCACTTTGGCTTCAGTGGCACCCCAGGAAAATTTGACCTTCACGTCAATACCCTGGGTTTCAAAAAACCGTTTGGTGTATCCCACCAATTCCGTAGAAATAGTTTTTCCCTGAAGGTCCTTAAGTTCTTTCACCGGTGAATCGTAGGCCACAGCAATAACCCACCGTGCAGGTTTGGCACTGACTTTGGAATAAACCAGATCCGCAACCACATGAACATCGGACTGGTATTCGGCAATCCAGTCCTTTCCGGTCAAGCCCACATCCAGGGTACCGTTTTCCACATTGATGGCCATTTCCTGGGCACGGCACAAGGCGCAGGAAATGCTGTCATCGTTGATTGAAGGGAAATAACTTCTCCCGCTCACCGTGATTTTCCAGCCCGCATTGTTGAAGAGGGCAAGGGTTGCATTCTGAAGACTTCCTTTGGGAATACCAAGTTTTAATGTGTCTGTCATTTTTTATATACCTCATCCGGATTAAACAAAGGCTTTCCTAAAGTGACAAGCTCTCCGTTTTCAATTTTTCTAAAAAAACAGCTCGCATAGCCCAGATGACAGGCTGCCCCACCGACCTGGTCCACCTTGAGCAGTACCGTATCATTGTCACAATCGATACGAATTTCACGAACATGCTGAACATGACCCGAAGATTCGCCTTTCACCCAGAGTTTATTTCGGGAACGACTGAAATACGTTGCCTTCCCGGATTGCAGTGTGGCGTTCCAAGCCTCTTCATTCATGAACGCAACCATCAGCACCTCGGATGTCTCATAATCTTGAACAATGGCGGGCAGAAGCCCGTCAAACTTAGTAAAATCAAGTTTAATCATGTTAAATCCTTCTTTTTTTCATATTAAAAGACTAAACTTTATTAATTAGTTTTTTCCTCATCTAAAGTCAATTTCTTTTTCATTGGCAGAATGATCACCCGAAGATTCTTCCATGATTTTCTTGTTTTAAATATAAATAGTTGGTACATAGTTTGTCTTGAAAATTGAATTTATTCACGTGATATGATCTGATTTGTCCATATGGGCATGTTTGTGTTCATATGATTCATTTACAAAAATACAGGCTTTTATGACATCATCCTTAATTACACAAAAAGACCCGGGTGAGGGCAATCTTCTTATTCGCACCATCCGTTATACTATTATTACGGCGGGGATATCCATTTTATCTCTTCTTCTTCTTTTCACGGGGATTTATCTTTATTTCAGTTCGGGGCTTCCCAAGATTTCGTCCCTCAGGGATTACAAGCCACCGACCGTCACCTGTGTCTATTCCGATGACGGACGTAAGATAGGGGAATTTTATAAGGAGCGACGTATTGTCACCCCCCTGGAAGAAATTCCAAAAACACTGATCAACGCCTTTATCGCCGCAGAGGATTCCCGTTTCTACATGCACAAAGGCATTGATTTTTACAGCATTATAAGGGCATTCACCCGAAATCTCAAAGCCGGATCCATTGTTCAGGGGGGCAGCACCATCACCCAGCAAGTCACCAAGTCTTTTTTCCTGAGCCCTGAAAGACGATACAGTCGGAAAATCAAGGAAGCCATTCTGGCCTACCGCCTGGATAAAACCTTTACCAAAGATGAAATTCTTTATTTGTATCTAAACCAGATCTATTTGGGCCATGGGGCCTATGGTGTTGAAGCTGCCGCAGAAAATTATTTCGGCAAATCGTCCAAAGAGCTCAACCTGTCCGAATGCGCCATCCTTGCGGGCCTGCCCCAGGCTCCGAGCCGGTATTCCCCTTTCAAAAATCCGGAACTTGCCAAACAACGTCAGATTTATGTTCTTAACCGGATGGTCGCCGATGGTTTTATTACCAATATTGAAGCCACGGAAGCCATGAATGTTGTTCTGGATATCAAACCACGGCGTAACTGGTATATTGAAAAAGTGCCCTGCTACACTGAATATGTCCGGCGGCATGTGGAAAAAAAATATGGGGAAGACGCCCTTTACAACCAGGGCCTTAAGATTTACACCGCTGTGAATATTGAAATACAAAAATACGCCCAGGAAGAAGTGTCCCAAGGCCTCATGGATTTAGACAAACGCCAGGGATACCGAGGCCCCATAGAGCATCTCTCCGCCGAAAACATCGAACCCTTTTCCCAAAAACTCAGATATGACCTTGAAGATGATCCCATTGAAATTGGAAAAATTCTCAAGGGTGTGGTGATCAAAGTTGATAATAACACCCGGGAATCCACCGTCAAAATGGGAAATATCATGGGCATCATCCCCATGAACAGCATGCGCTGGGCCAGGAAACCCGATATTCATGTGGGTTATTGGGAAGGATCCATTACCGAGCCGGGGCTTGCCCTGAAAGTGGGTGATGTTATCATGGTCAGGGCCAATGGCGTGAAGAAAAAAGACGACACAAACAGCCCAAAAGAAGTGGACTTGCTTAAAATAACCCCGGATAAAGAGGACATCTGGGATCTTTCCCTGGAGCAGACCCCGTTGTCCGAAGCCGGCCTTTTGAGCATCGAAGCTGAAACCGGATATGTTAAAGCCATGATCGGCGGCAGGGATTTCACGGACAGTCAATTCAACAGGGCCATCCAGTCACGGCGCCAACCCGGTTCCGCCTTTAAACCCATTGTCTACGCAGCGGCCCTGGATAAGGGCTACACCCCGGCCACCATGATCATTGATTCCCCGGTGGTTTATCTGGATGAAGAACGCGATTCCACATGGAAACCCAACAATTACGAAAAAAAATTCCATGGCCCCACCCTGTTCCGGGAAGCACTGACCAAATCCATGAACATCATCACCATCAAAATCCTGAAAGATATCGGCATTGATTATGTCATAGACTATTCAAAAAAGCTGGGTATCGAATCTCCCCTTGCGAGGGATCTGTCCATTGCCCTTGGCTCTTCCGGTGTGTCCCTGCTTGAATTGGTAACGGCCTATTCTGTTTTCCCCAACATGGGTTATCTGGTTCAGCCCACCTTCATCCTCAAAATCGAAGACCGGGAGGGGAACATTCTCGAAGAAGCCGTCCCCATCAAAAACCAGGTCATTGACATGAGCACAGCCTATATCATGACGAGTCTCCTCGAAGGTGTCATTCAGCATGGAACCGGAAAACGTGTCCGGAGCCTGAACCGCCCTGCGGCGGGTAAAACAGGAACAACCAACAGCCTTCATGATGCATGGTTCGTGGGCTATACGCCTCGTTATATTACCGGTGTGTGGGTGGGCAACGACTCCAAATCCCCCCTTGGCAAGGGAGAAACCGGGTCCCGGGCCGCCAGCCCCATCTGGCTTGGATTTATGCAAAAGGCCCTTAAGGACAAACCCGTCCGGGTTTTTCAGGTTCCTGAAGGCGTTGTTTTTTCAAAAATTGACGCCAAAACTGGTCTTCTGCCCATTCCCGAATCCGAGGAAACCATATTTGAATGTTTCAAAGAAGGAACTGTCCCCACGGAATATACTCCCAAACCTGAAGTGCGTGAGGATTCTGTTCAACTTTTCAAAGACGACTTATAAGCCATTTTTAAAGGACACCTCTGTATATTTATGCCCCTTAAGGGTATCTTCGACAATCCCATGCCATGTCTTTGGATTGTCGTGTTTTTATCCAAAACGCATATAAACAGATACATAGACCTCTATTCCCCCAAAGACATCCAAGCAAAATAACATGTCTTCAAGATGAGCAATTGCATTATTTATTTAGTATTTTCAATTGACAAGTTATTCGTTTTTCGGTAACTAAAATTAACATGACATGTTTTACATGTTACTGGCAGACACCCATGACAGTCTTCCAAGCCAGACGTTCAAGTCGTTAAAAAACAATTTTCGCTGACTGACCCCTCATTTAATAAAAAATGGAGATTCATCATGCCAACAGGTACCGTAAAGTGGTTTAATGAAAAAAAAGGCTATGGATTTATTCGTCAAGACGAAGGCGAGGATATTTTTGTTCATCATACTGCTATAAACATGGCCGGTTTCAAAGTACTCCACGAAGGGGAGAGGGTATCTTTTCAACTTGGTAAAGGCAAAAAAGGACCTGCGGCGGTTGAGGTGGTCAAACTCATCTAAATCTTAAAATCGGTGATTATCCCAAAGGACACGACAGGAATTTTCATTCATTCGCTGTATATCGCCTTTGTTTTGTCCATCTCTCCAACAAGTTCCTGCTGAATTCTAAGATAATCATCTATATTATCGCGAAGATGCTGAATAAGTGGCGCCGAAAGACTTTCTTGAATTTCCGGTAAGGCCACAAAACCCGAACGGGTGGCAATCAGTTCCCCCAGCTGAATAATCCCCGTGATACTTGCCGGGTCGAGGTCTTCGTTATTTTTATGATGGTCCCGTATACCGATCTGAACTGTGGATGGGAGCTTCCACTCCCGGGCAAGCCAGAAACCTGTTTCGCAATGGTTGGATCCCACAACCATATTTTCATGGTCAATGAACGATACGCCCTTTTCCAAAGACCCCACCATCCGGTCGAAAAGTTCTGGTTCAGTCTGAAATTCCACAATCAATCCAATGTCATGCATTAATCCGCATAAAAAAGCATCTTCACCCTTTTGCCCGAAGATCTGCTCGGCTATCATTTTACAGCTGAGACTTGTGGCCACGCCATGATTCCAAAGGGACCTTCCTGAAAAATGGCCGGTTTTCATTTTACCTTTATAAATATCCCGTAAGGCTTCAATGACAACCATATTCCTTAAATTGTCCTGTCCTATCACAACAATGGCATCCGCCAGGGTCTCCACTTTATCTGTCAAGGCAAAATAAGCGCTGTTAACCAGCTTGAATACCCGCATAACCAGAGATGGATCATATTTGATCACCTCTTCATAATCTTTGGCGTTCCCCTGGTCTGAAGAAATCATTTTCACCAGACGTATGGCCACATGGGGCAGTGTTCTGATCTGTTTGAATTTGGAAATAATCTCTTCGGTGTTTTTCATGTTCTCCTACCATCCAGGGGGATCTCTTATCTGCCCACGGCCTATGGATAAAATATATACCAAGCTGTTGTTTGGCGACGTGCGTTTCGAATTATTCGTACTCGTACTCGCACGCGAACCCGTCCCACTCGCGCATCGGAGCCGATGGTATCTCTTTTCGAAGACACTTACGAGTGCTGTCCCTTCGGGACTGAGTACGAGTGTTCTGGATCACCAACACATCCTTCGAGGTACCAAAGCCTAAAACTTGTTGCTCCATCCACACTTTTCATTTATTATTTTTAAACATGTCACCTCAAATCTGAATGTCCTTAAACATAAGATGGAGTCTTACCATGAAACTTTTCGCCGCCCTCCTTATCATTGTGTTTCTCGCATTCAGCGGATACCACCTGAGTTTCCGGAGTTTCAGGCTGCCCCTTTTTGCACGGACATTTTACATGACGGGCATCGAATTCCTTTTTCTCGGCCTTCTATTGGGTCCTCATTTTTTAAATCTACTGGATGTCAGGACCATGGACGGGCTTGAGCCTCTTTCAGCCCTTCTTCTGGGCTGGGTGGGCTTGTTATGCGGGTTCCAGTTTGAACTCTCAGGGATCCGGCAATTTCCACGGTCCTTTTTCCTGTCGTCACTCATAGACATCCTGGTGACGTTTGGGCTTGTCTTCACAGGTTTTTATTTCCTTCTGCCGTATGGTTTCAATGTCTCTGGCCCACGGCTTTTGATGATAAGCACCGGGTTAGCAGCGGCAGCAACCTGCACTGCGCAGACCGGCCTTGCCCTTTTAACCTCGGAGACTATAAAAAAACGGTCCCATCTGGTCAATTACCTGCGATACCTTTCCAGCATGAACGGCATGGGGGCCTTGATTCTTTTTTCCGGTGTATTTCTTTTCAAACCCTCGACCAGACTCGAATCCGGTATTTTGTTCTCACCCTCGGCCTTCTCCATTCTGAGCGTGGTGGTCGCCAATGTGACCCTGATTCTTTTGTACAACCTTTTCCTTTCAAAACCCAAGGAGAAAAAAGAACTGTCACTTCTGTTGATCGGCATGGTCATCATCACCAGCGGAGCAGCCACATCCCTGGGGTTTTCTCCCCTTTTGGCCAATTTCGCCATGGGAACCGTTCTGGTCAACACACGACGGGAAAAAGAACGTATTTTCTCCCAGCTGGTCTGGGCTGAAAAGCCACTTTACCTTCTCCTCCTTGTTTTTCTCGGGGCGCGGTGGACCACAAACAGCCTCTATATCCTTCCCCTTGCAATTGGATTTGCCTTTTTACGATTTACAGGAAAATTATCTGCCGGTTATCTGGCCTCCCGTGTCCATCATCAGCAGCAAACATTCCCCAAAAGCTTGGGCCTTGGCCTTCTGGAACAAGGAGGCGTACCCCTGGCCATCTACTTTGACCTGAATCACGCCTTTCACGACCCCCTCATGGACCTTCTGGTGGGGGTCGCCATCATTGGCCTGATCATCGGCGACATGGTCAGCCCGCACCTGATCGGCAATCTGGTCAACCCGGAGCGTACATTAAAAAAGATCGACGAACAGGTTTAAAATTCTTATCGTCTAGCTTCTCCCACAATGTACAACACCCGTTTGAATAAAATGGGGCCGATAATCTGATTCACTGAAATCACGGCAAGGACAACCGTACTCAAGTAGTCCCCGATCTCCGGAAACTGCCGTGCAGCTATCTGAGCCAGCCCAATGGCCACTCCGGCCTGGGTTATATAGGCCATCCATGCATGGCGATTGAACAGTGGGGGGTCGTTGTTGATCCTCCCAGCCAGCCATGTTGACATAAATACACCTAAAATTCGAACACAGGCAAATGTGACAGCCAGGGGCCAGCATACCCCAAGGGCACCCAGATCAAGTGAGGCCCCTGCCAGAGAAAAAAAAAGCAGGTAAATGGGTAAGGCCACCTTGTCGATACTTCGCATGAACCGGTCTCCGCTGGTACTGAAATTCTGGATGGTGAAACCGGTGCTGATGCAGATCAGCAGGGGCTCGAAATGAAACGACACGTGGAAAAGGCCTTCCATGAATGAAGGCAACCACAAAGACAGCTTTGTAATCCCGAACCCGAAAAGAATCACAAACACAGCAATATCCCTTCCCACCCGTTTGATATAGCTGGCAATGATTTTACCGGAAACAACACCCAGAAGAATGGATATGAGAATTTCCCCTAAAAGGATATTGATCAGATTGTAATCCATTGAGCCTGTACCAGCCACCACAATTTTTGTAAACGACAAGGCAATGGTGAAGATGATGATGATCAGGACATCCTTGATCACGGTCACGCCAAGAACGGTTTCGGTAAACACGCCGGAGGCACAGGTTTCATTGATGATGGCGATGGTGGATGCCGGTGATCGGGCAATGGCGATGACCCCCAGGAGAATGGCCAGAGCCTTGATCTGCCCTGGGGCAAGGAGCCGGGTAAAGTCAAAATAAGGGCTGCAGGCAAGCACAAAATAATAGACCAGCCCTGAAATGATAAGGATCTGAAAAAAGACATTCAAAAAGATCACAAAACGGCGGTTGCTGAGGGTCTTCAGATGAAGCTCACCCCCAGCACTCATGGCAATGAAGCTCAATGCAAGATCATCGATAAACTGGAAATGCCCGAGCATCTCTTCACTTAAAAAGGCGCTCACATAGGGTCCTGCCAAAATACCCGCAAAAATATATCCGGTAATCAGTGGCAATTTCAGTGTTTTCAAAAGATGGGCAAAAACATAGGCAAACAGAAGAATAAAACCAAATGAAATATTGATCAGGCCTGATGACGATTGTGATCCGGGGGTATCCATGGATTTGAGCCAGAAGGCAAAAAGAGTCAGAACGATCAGGGTGACCGCATGAAGGGTGAACTGCTTATGTTTTATCACATACCTGGTCATCACCCCTCCGCCCCAAGCATTTTTCACTTAGCCCAAGTCCACTCAGTCCACCCAATAAAAAATGTATCACCGAATCATTCCTGTTTTCATATTACATCTTGACCACCAACACGGCCATTCCCTCCAAGGCACGAACCAGCTTGATACTCACATCGCCCAGAACAAATTCTTCGGCTTTGGACATACGTTTTCTTCCAATCATCACCATGGTGGGTTTCAGCTTACTGGCCTGGTCAATGATGCCGTCTGCTATGGTGGGATAAGGTTCCGTGACCATGATTATCTCGATATTTTCAGGGAATATGCCTTTTTCAACCAATTGATTCTTGGCATCTTCAAGAAGCCCCTTGTATTTGGCAGGCTGCTGGTTCATGTATTTTCGGCCCATCAGCTCTTCTCCGCCGGAGGGTTTTCTAAACACGTGGAGAAGGATGACCCGCAAATCGTCCGGGCATAGGGCCAGCTTAGCCAGATACTCAAGAACCGCCCGCGAACTCATGGAATCATTCAATGCAACTAAAATTGTATTACCCATGCAAGCACCCCTCCACACATCAAAAAAATAAATAATGACACCGGCTCACATTCCAGATTTTCCTTTTTTTCCCAAGGACCTTCTCATATAAAGACACGGTATCCAGTTCTCCATCTTAAATCCCCTTTAGCATCCGAAGGGGCAGATTGCCCATCACAGACCGAACCTCATCTAAAAAATTTTGAAGCCCATTGTTTTCGATGACCAGCCCGAACTGTTCTGACAGGATGTTGATGGAGTCCTTATCATCATCGTGGATCATCCAGGTTTCGTTGTTGTACAGCTTCAACAAGCCCACTACGGCCTTACGACATTTGATGGGAAAGGACAGCATGGACACGATCCCCTCCTTCTGAATCGCCTCCCTGTGTTGAACCCGGGTGTCATTCCCAAAATCCGAAAAAAAGACCGGTTGGCCTGTGACAAACTCCTGAAGCAAACCGTCCTCATATTCAGGTTGTTTTTTCAAATACTCATCGCTAAGGCCATGGCTGCACACATAGTACAGTTGTTTTTCCCTGTCATCAAAGACAAGAACTGTCGCGGCTTTGATATCAAAGGTTCTGCAGATGCTCTCGACAATATGTCGGCCTAAAAGGATCACATCTTCATAGGTGGAGATGGCATGACTGATTGCCCTGAATTGTGACAGATTTATTTTTCTTTCCGGAACATAAACCATGATCATACCTCCCTTGAACTAAAAAGGCGTAAGCGTTTTCTAATTATTTATACTGGGAATGAATGCTATTTATGATTAAATCTACTCCATTACCAGATATAGAGTCAATCATATTCTGGATGGCCCGCCCCGGTACAAAGGCATAATTCCCTTCGTTTTATACGGAGTTCTTACTGAAAGGGCATTTAAAAAAGCCCTTTCAAAGGTCAGATTTTATGCACAGATGTGTGATGTATCGGGCTTCAAGATCGTCCACGTGAACAGACCCGTATTCGTTTACAAATTCCTGGAACATTGCTTCCAGAGCATGACCCAGCCGATTTGAAATTTCCTCTTCCGTAAATCCTGAACGATGTGAAAGCCAGCTTAAAAGTTCTTTTTTCCCTTGGTTGTTCTTTGGATTTTCCACGTCATCATTGTGGGGCATCACCATATCACGAAACCAGAGCCTAACATCGTCCATGATCACGGGGCCTTCGGTATCATCTTTTTTTCCGCTTTTCCCGTGAACCCAGAGTGTCATGATCAGATTATAGCAGGTCAGATGGAAGTCCTTGAAATCATCCATTCGGGGGGCCATCATGGACAGCAACTCATCAAATCCCCGGATATCGTCAAGAACTCGTTCCGTATGTTTAATATCCTCAAGGGATAAAAAATCGCGGTACAAGGTGCCGGATAGATAGTTATCATAATAGACAGGCCGTATGACAAGAAGCCCTCCGACAACACCTGTCCAATGCTCTCCCCAGAATGTCAGAGGCAGTTTCTGCCTGCCGAACCAGCCGTCCCCGATGAGTTTACGGGCCTGCCATTTCAGACCCATGATCCGCCCCAGACCCACACGAAACAGATTCTTCAAGGAATGATTGACCATAAACCCCACACGGGTGGCCGGATCTGTCGTGCCCTCACGATCCATGAGGACTTCCAGGCCAAGGCTGATGGTGGACCCGGCTTTTTTGACGATTTTTGAAAGCATCGCTTTATCCCGGATGGTCTTCTGTTCTGCAGCAATGATCTGATTGCACAAGGACGCGAACTCCATTTCCATGTCAGACAGATCAATCCGGTCACTTAGTTTTTCAAGGCTGTCAGAAAACAGGTTCTGTTCTTTGATTTCCAGAACATGGGCCATGGGAGTGGGTAACCACTCCGGATCCATGGGCGACAAGGGGTTCCTGTTGACACTCTTTTTTCCGATCTGATCGGGTTCAAGGGGGCTGTATACTTCCATGGCTTCATCAAAGGGAAGAAAACCCTTTTCCGCAAGGCGGACATTCCGGAGACGAAATGTCTCTTCTTCTGTTTCCGCGGCAATGACACTCATGGCCTCCAGCATGATTTCCTGATACAGATAATAATCAATGGCCATGATCTCATTGATTATTTCATGGACCACCTCTTCCAAATCATCCTGTGAAATCGTTTCGTTATTGTCCGGGGCAACTAGGGGCTCGGGTTTTTCTTTGATTCGGACGTAAAAATAATCATCCACGGTGAAAAACCCGTCGGGGAAATCCGAGGGGTCTTCATTTTCTTCCCTTATAATCACCTCGATATTCCTGAACAAATAGAGCTCCAGAAATTCAAGGCGGTCTGAAAGAAGCCACCGTATCATTCGTTTTGTATCGGCAAGGAGAAGGGCTTTAAACCAGTGGGTTGTCGAATCCAGGTCAAGCTGGTCTTTTGTCCAGATTTCCATGTCGATTATGTATCCCCATTGCTCGGAATGGGCCAGGGCAAGAATCGGCAATGCATCGGACAGACCGATATCATGAACCAGAAAATAAAGATCCTGTTCGGAAAAGGACTGGATCAGTTCGGCGGGCAAATCCGAAGATAATATCACATCAAGTGCTTTCTCCGGAGAAAGTGCCATGATATTCCTTCGTTTTTCCCGAAGACTTATATTTTTATTTCCCCTGTTTTGTAACTGATAGTCCCTTGTCATACCCTGTCCTGTTTTAACGTTGTTTCGTTTTTAAATATCCCCAAGAATTAATCCACGAGGTAATATAACCATCTTTTCACAAATGGCCAGTGGCCATCATGCTCAAGATTCTTTTAAGGAAAGATACCGCCCTGCCAGCCAAACCAAAATCAACACCGGCATCCCTATCAAGGCCGTGATCAGAAAAAAAGTCTGATAACCGAAACGATCCACCAGGGTCCCGGCATAGCCTCCGGTGATCTTGGGAATCAGGGTCATCAGGGAGCTGAAAAGGGCATACTGCATGGCCGTGAATTTGATGTCAGTCAGACTGGAGAGAAAAGCCACAAATGCTGCGCTGGCAAGGCCGCTTGCAAGATTGTCCGCAGAAATCACAAGATAGAGCATGGGCATATTATACCCTGTATTCGCAAGAAGCATAAACAGGAGATTGGTGGCAGCCGATAAGAGTGCCCCCAGAAAAAGAATACGGACCACCCCTTGTTTTACCGAAAGAATCCCTCCCACAAACCCACCCAGAATCGTCATAAAAAGCCCGAAGGTTTTGGCCACAGCGGCGATTTCCGTTTTGGAATATCCCAAGTCCTGATAAAATACATTGGAGATCACACCCAGCACAATATCCGAAATCCTGTACAAACCCACCAGGGCAAGGATCAAAAAAGCCAGGCCTTTGCCGTACCGTTCAAAAAAATCCACAATGGGATCGATATAGGTTTCCTGAACCATAATGCGATGAACCAGCCCCATTTTGATGAGAAGGTGTGCAATGATATAGGAGACGACCACACCCGCTGCCAACCGAATGCCTTCAAGGGCAAAGGATATCACATGCACATTGACCGATGACCCCTTGAGCATCTGTTTCAAAACACCCACGGGGACACCGCTATAGAAAAATGCCAGAACAAACCCCGAGACGGCCAGGACAAAAAGCAGCAGAAAGCGAAGATAATCCCCTTGCCCTCGCATGGAAGAGCTCCTGGGTTGCCCTTGGGGCTCAGGAATGACAAGTGTGGTCACCATGCCCACCAGCATGGTAAGCCCCATGATCAGATAGGTCCATTTCCAGGCCTGATAGCTGTAAGCCTCTTTGGTGGAGCCGAGATAATCGGCCAGAAACAGCGCCCCCGCACCCGCAAGAATCATGGCAATTCGGTAGCCTGCCACGTAGGTGGAGGCCATCAGAGCCTGGTATTCCTTGGCTGCCGATTCGATGCGGTAGGCATCAATGACGATATCCTGGGTGGCCGAACAAAATCCAAGGGCCACCGCCGCAAATGCCATCAAAATAAGCTGATGGTCACCCCTGGCCGGATCAATGCAGGCCATGGTGCAGATGGCCATGCCCACGGATATCTGGGCAAAAAAAAGCCACGCCCTTCTGCGGCCAAGAAGCCGGGTCAGAATCGGTAGGGGAAGTCTGTCGATCAAGGGTGCCCAGACAAATTTAAAGGAATATCCCAGAGCTGCCCAGCTGAAAAAGGTCACTGCAGATCGTTCAATGCCTGCTTCCCGTAACCATAAGGACAGGGAGGAAAAAATCAATAGAATGGGAAGGCCCGCGGAAAAGCCCAGGAAAAGCATGGCCACCACTGGGGGATGAAAAAAAGCACGGACAGCTTCCTTCCAGGAATGGGGGTGATTGTCTTTTGGGGTCATCTTGCCTGCTTTTTTGGGTTTAGTGACTGTCGGGTCATGAATTCTCTTTGTATGGTCATAGCATTGCTGGGGGGAAATCGAAAGAATAAAGGAGTGGACGAGCACGGACAAACGTGGACGGACACGGACGAACACAAAGGGGGCAAATGAAAAAAGGAGAACGGGGTTTAGGCGTTCTCCTTTTTTTTAAAATCAGATGAGATCTTCGGGTTTGATCACGGAACCGAATTTGCTCTTGAGGGATAGAAGGCTTTCTTTCTGTGTATCCAGAACCTTGAACAGTTGATCCGGCAGATTCGCTTCTTTTCCATAGGCTGCTCTCTGGAGATCAATTCTCGCGACAATGTTGTCCACATAAAGGGAGAACTGTTTGGTATAGAGTTCCAGGGAGTAGTCTTTGTTGATCACGTCCTTAAATATTTTTTTCAGATCATCGTATTTGGGGATATATCCGATGGGCGTGTCAATGGCATCCACCTCTCCGTGAAAGCGGCGTTCAAGCCAGGCCAACCAGGCTTTTACATCCTTTTTTTCCCCCAGAAGTTTTGACGTGCTGCCCCCACGTGCTCCATCGGTAAGAAAATAGTTCAGTCCCGCCATGATGGGACGGCCGCCGTTTTCGTTAAGTTTGCCGTTACCGAAAAATTTGAACTGGGCATCCATGTAGTCTGCCAATGAACCGGGAATAAACGGGGCATTGGCCCATGGGGCACGTTTCACACCGGTGGCCCCCACTTCTGTGGCTGTGGCGGCAGAAACAATGCAGGCTCCGATGACCACACCCTGTTCCGGGGTTTTGGCCACCCATACCGGAGGCATGGTATCGCTATCACGTCCGCTGTAGGTAATCACGCTGGTCTTTACCCCCAGTGGATTTTCCGCTTCGGAAGAGTAGTTGGCAAGGGATTTGGCCACCAGGGTAGCCCGTGCATTGGGATGGGACGGTGGAATTTGCTTGCCGTCACCGTTTGTCATTCCTTCGTACCAGTCCCCTTGAAAATTTTTCCCTTTGGCTGGTATGGCCTCCCCGTTACCTGTCCAGTGGGGTACGCCCTTTTCGTCAATCAATACGTTGGACCAGATCACTTCTGTTCCAGGATTTCTCAAGAGTTCCATAAGTTTGGGGTCACCATCCCAATTCACGTCTTCCACGATTCCGAAAATACCGGATTCAGGATTGATGGCGCGGATAAAGCCCTTATCGTCAATCCACATCTGGGCCAGATCATCGCCCACAAAATGGTTGCCCGCCATGGCTGTGGTGGTTTTGCCGCAACCGCTGGGAGCGGCTCCGGCAAACCAGGTGACACGGCCACCCGTTCCGTTAATTCCCGTGATAAACATATGTTCGGACAATTCCTGGCCCCTGTTCTGGTAGACAGCTTTATCCACAGAAAAGCGGTGGTTCCCTTTTTTAAGAAGCAGGGTGTTTCCTGCGTAGGTGCAATTGATGCTGTAAGTGGTTTGTTCATGGCGATCCATAAACACCCTGGCCTGTGGCAGGTCTTCTGCCCTGTTTTTGCCCTGGGAATGGATGTTGGTATAGAAATGACCCAATCGTTCCACTTCGCCGTCAAACTGGGCAAAACAATTCCTGTAGAGCATCTCAGCACTGTGGGTCACATAAAATGAGCTGGTGATTTCAATGGCCGGATTGGTTGCAACGGCTCCCACGGGACCCCGTGAATAAAATCCCACAAGCATGGTTTTGCCCTTCATGATACCGGTCATCTTGCTTTTCACATCATTGAAGGCTTCGATCCTGTCCATGCGGTTGGCCAGGGAACTGATATCCTCATCCGGCTCTGCCATATAAAAGGTCCTGTCCGTGATTCGCCCCTGTTCTTCTTTCAGGTCAAAGTGAATGGTGTGGTTGCCCATGGCGAGAACTGATTCTTCACCTTCGTTTAAGGCACCTTTTCGGATAAATTGTTTGTCCTCATCCGAGCCTGTGTTCACAAAAATCGAGTCCGGATCACACATGGATGCAGCATTGGCGATCTTCAAAAGGGCGTCGGCCGTTCTGATTTTCTTGATTTTGGCCAGGTTTTCCCTGTCCATCTTTTTCTCAAAAAGCTTAAACGCTTCGTCGATGGTGGTGATCCCACCTATCATCAACTGATTCTGTGCCATTTTTTCCCTGCCTTGGTTTTGGTAAAAGGAAACCAACTCCCTTTTACTTATGAATAATTAAATTGAAAAAATATAATATGTTTACGTATGATAAGACCATATCAGATCACACAATCGGACTTGACGAAACGGGGCATGTTCTGCTCAATCCAGACCAGAACCTTGTCAAATTCCCCGGTCAAGTCATTCAACGCTTTTCCCCTGTGGCTCACACAGCTTTTTTCATCCATACTGAGTTCGGCAAAGGTCTTGCCCAGATCCGGAAAAAAAAACACCGGGTCATAACCAAAGCCACCTTTTCCTGATGGTGTTTGTGCGATTTCACCCTCACATCGCCCCTCATAAGTAAGGGCCGCTCCCGTGGGGACCGCCACTGAAATAACGCATTCAAAGGCCGCCTTTCGGTTGCTCTTTCCATCCATTTCCCTGAGGAGCTTTTGGGTGTTCAACTCATCGGTTGCTCCCTCTCCTGCATACCGCGCCGAGTAGATACCGGGTGACCCTGAAAGGGCGTCCACAACCAGACCCGAATCATCGGCTATGGCCGGGAAACCCAGTACCCTTGCGGTAAAACTCGCTTTTTTATACGCATTCTCATCAAAGGTCATCCCGTCTTCAACCACCTCGGGAATGGGCCCGAAATCATCCAAATTTCTAAGCTCCACGGGATAATGTTTCAATCGTTCTCTGATTTCAGCTGTTTTCCCTTTGTTCCTGCTCGCAAGCACTATAATATAAGGTGTTTCCATGATATCCTTATGGTTTCTGGCCAGACACGTTTTAGTGTCCATCCATGTGTTCATCCTGGCCCAGGATCGCTGCTGAGTATAGGCCGGTTCAGGTTATTCCATTTTCCGGACAGATTATATTCGAGCCATAATGTGTAAGGGCCTGCTCATGTTCGCCTGCCCGCAAACGATTAAAAAAAGGACCCTGTTCAATGCAGTCCCTTTTAATCAAGGTATAACCCCGTCCCAGGAAAATACTTAGAATAATCCGTATAGTCCACAATTTAAATTTTGTAAAGCCTTTGCAATCAAATACTTAGAACTTTTCATAATCGAACATTAAAACCGGTCTTTTCCGAATACTGCAGGGATTTAATGTTCGGTTACGAACATTTTCCGGATTCGAACACGCGCAAATAATTCCGGGGCATGTTCCCCCGTGTGACCCCAACTTACGACGGGATGCAACCTGTTCAGCACCATGCCTTAAACCTTCCCTTGAATCGTGACGAACGCATAAAAAGTCGACGTGTGGCTATGGAAAAAGGTCCATAGGCCAAACACGATCCTCATAGGTCGGTCACTGGTTTCCAAAGCCATTCTGGGCTCCGCAATCGGGACAATCCCAGGTAATGCCGTTACAGGTAACACCCCAGAAATTTTCATCCATACAGTCCTGACACATGGCAAAACCACAGCGGCATCGCCAGCAAAAAGGGGCTGGAATCCCGCAGCAATGACAGGGCGTTTCCTGGGCTTTGAGTTTCTTTTGTTTATAGGACGATATTTTTTTCCCGTTCATGGCCCACAACTCCTTGTAACTCTCTTTATGCTATGAATGATCCTGTCTTTAGTCCTTGTTCTTGTTGTTTGCGATCAATCATGATACGAGTACCTTTAAATCAGGCCGGCAATAATAATCCAGACCCCGAACAATGTCAACGCTACTCATGACAGGAAAATCCCGATGAATGCACAAAAAACCATCTACCTTATAGACGGAAGCGCTTATATATACAGAAGCTTTCATGCTCTTCCGCCCTTGACTAATTCAAAAGGGCTTCCCACACATGCCATCTTGGGTTTCACAAATATACTCATGAAATTAATCAAAGACAAGAAGCCCGACTATCTGGCCATGTTCTTTGACAGTCGGGGACCGTCGTTCCGAAACGACATTTTCCCGGACTACAAGGCCAACCGTCCGCCCATGCCTGATGAGCTTGCGGCCCAGTTGCCCTATGTCAGAAAAGTCACCCAAGGGTTCAGGGTCAAAAGCTTTGAAAAACAGGGTTACGAAGCCGATGACCTGATCGGTACAGCGGCTGTCCTTGCAGAAAAACAGGGTTTCAATGTAATCCTTGTCAGTGGTGACAAGGATTTTATGCAGCTTGTCAGCGACCGAATCCTGATTTTTGATCCGGTCAAGGACTGCATGCTCGGCCCGGAAGAGGTCAAGGCAAAAACAGGGGTATACCCTGAAAAAATCTGTGACATGATGGCCCTCACCGGTGATTCGTCGGATAATGTCCCCGGGGTGCCCGGTATTGGGAAAAAAACAGCCCCCACCCTCATTGAGGATTTCGGGAGTCTGGATGCCCTTTATGAAAATCTTGACCGCATCACAGCCAAAAAGCAGAAGGAAAATCTTCAGGCCAACAAAGATCTGGCATTTTTAAGCAAGAGGCTGGTGACCATCGACACCCAGGCTGATATGACCTTTGACATTGAAGCCTGCAAAATAGCTGAACCGGACAGCAGCCTGCTCTTTGATCTTTTCACGGAACTGGAGTTCAGAAAGTACCAGCAGGAATTCCCCAAACCCGTGGATCGTGCAAAAAAGACCTACCGGGCCATTCTGAATAAAGCAGATCTTGATCGTCTGATTTCAGAGCTGGGCACAAAGGACATTATCACCCTGGATACGGAAACAACCTCCACGGACCCCATGCGGGCCAAGCTGGTGGGACTGTCCTTTTCCTTCACCCCCCACGAGGCGGTGTACATCCCCTGCGCCCATGACTATGAGGGAGCACCGGATCAGCTTAACACCCAGGACCTTCTTTCAGCCCTCAAAGCCATTCTTGAAAATCCCTTGATAAGAAAAGTGGGGCAGAATATCAAATACGATATGATCGTCCTCAAGCGCCATGGCATTGATCTGAAGGGTGTGGCCTTTGACACCATGATTGCCTCCTATGTTTTAAATCCGGTCAAACGGGCCCATGGGCTGGACCAGATCGCCATGGAAGTGTTGAATCACAAAACCATCACCTTTGAGGATGTGGCGGGAAAAGGTAAAAACGCCGTGTTATTTTCAAAGGTGGACCTGGAACACGCCGTTCCCTATGCATGCGAAGATGCGGATATCACCCACCAGATTTACATGACATACCGGGATGAGCTCGAAAAATCAGGACTTTTAACCTTGTTCGAAACCGTTGAAATGCCACTCAGTCTTGTGCTGTGTGACATGGAGATGACGGGTATTCGTGTGGATGGAGAGACCCTGTCCAGACTTTCCAGCACCTTTGAGGCGGAAATCCTGATCCTTGAACAGGAAATCTATGACCTTGCCGGACAAGAATTCAACATCAAATCATCCCAGCAGTTGGGCCAGATCCTGTTTGAAAAACTCCAGCTGCCTGTCCAGAAAAAAACCAAGAAAAAAACCGGTTATTCCACGGATGTGGATGTTCTTACCTTTCTGTCCGACAAACATGAGCTACCTGCACGGGTCTTACGATTCCGGACGCTTTCCAAATTGAAGTCCACCTATACCGACGCCCTGATTGATATGGTCCATCCTGAAACAGGACGGATTCATACATCCTTCAACCAGACGGTAACCGTGACCGGACGGCTGAGCAGTTCGGAGCCCAATCTCCAGAATATCCCCATACGAACCGAGGAAGGCCGCCTTATCCGAAGCGCTTTTGTGCCTGATGAGGGATATGTTCTGGTATCGGCCGACTATTCACAGATTGAACTCAGAATTCTGGCCCACTGCTCCGATGATCCTATTCTGATCGATGCCTTTGTGAACAACGAGGACATCCACACCCGTACTGCGGCGGAAGTTTTCGATTACCACCCGTCCCTTGTCACCAATGAGCTGAGACGGCAGGCCAAGGCCATCAACTTCGGGATTGTATACGGCATGAGCCCCTTTGGACTTTCACGGGAGTTGAACATCAGCCAGAAAATGGCCAAGACGTATATCACCCACTATTTTGACCGCTATAGCGGAGTCAAGCGCTATATGGATCAGGCCATCGACGATGCCAGAAAAAGCGGCCGGACCAGTACGCTTCTGGGCCGAATCCGTGAACTTTCCGAAATCAGCAGCTCCAATGCAGCCATTCGCCAATTTGCAGAACGCTCTGCCATCAACACACCCATTCAGGGCACGGCAGCGGACCTGATCAAACTGGCCATGATCCGATCCCGGGATCTGATTGAACGGGAAAATCTTCCGGCCCGCATGCTGCTGTCCGTCCATGATGAAATTGTTTTTGAAGTAAAAAAGGAGCATGTCGAGGAGGTTTCGAATAAAATCCGAAAGGTCATGGAGCATATCTGGGACCTGAAGGTCCCCCTGAAAGTCAACATCGCCCATGGTGCGAACTGGGCTGAAGCCCATTAAAGGGATTCAACCGCCCCTAAAACCCGGGCGGTAGCCCTATGGGATGGTTTTTAATCATCCCATGGGTTTCCATATCCGGGTGTGGCTACTTGTTTTTTTTGGCCGTCTTTTCCGGGATGGCCTCGTCTTTGACCGCATTGACTGCTGCCTTGACCGTATCGTCAATGGCTGTATAAACATCTTTGAAGGACTCTCCAAAGCTGGTTGGAGACACCCGACCCACTTCGATAAATTTCACGATAATCTCTTTGCTTGCCCGCAATATCTGCTCATCAATGGATGTGCTCACCTTTTTCATCCTTTCTCCTCGTCGACGTTTTACGAGTTCATCATGTATTGTCCATTTGGCCTTGTCTGTCAACGCCGGATCAAAGAAGCTCTCCCCCACTATCTGAGGTATGCGACGTTTCATCCGACGGGGCCGGAATAGGGCTTGATGCATGGGGAGTCCCATCCACTTTATCCGACACATGGCCGGAATCGTTTTGCACGGGTTTTTTCCTGTCCTGAGCCCGTCCCTGGGTAAACACACCTTCAATACGCTCCCCATTGGGGGTTGTCAAAACCCCTGTACCATCGTAAAGATCGTTTTTGAAAACGCCTTCGTACACCGAGCCGTCACTATTTTTCAAACGGCCCATACCCTGTTTTTCTCCGTGCAGCAAGGTGCCTGTGTATTCGCTTCCATCAGGATATTTAAAAACCCCTTCACCGTTGATGCCGTAGGCTTTGAATGCCAAACCGTCGCCTTTTTCAACCATAAAGGGGCATGCCTTAGTTTTGTTTAGTATATCGCCCATGGAAAGATTGCCGGTAAAACGGCTTCCGTCCATAAAAGACCAGGTTCCGGTTCCTGAAATTCCGTCATCTTCAAAGGCACCGGAATAGAAAACACCCCCAGGGAAAAAGAACTGACCTCGACCGTGGAAAAGATTGTCTTTAAAATCCCCCTGATAACGGGCTCCGTCACCCCTGACCAGATGACCTTTGCCACCCATTCGAAAATCATCGCTCAGACCGCCCTCATACACCGTGGCATTGGGAAATGCAAGGACACATGTTCCGCTGATCACTCCATTTTCAAAACGGCCCAGGCACAAGCTACCGTCGGCCGCAGCCACCCCTCCCTGACCATTGAATGTATTTTCACTAAAGTCCCCGGTATACTGATCTCCGTTCGTGTAGATCATGGTACCTGTTCCTTGGATCCTGCCACCATGATGCTCTCCCACATAGCGGACTCCGCTTGCAAAAAGAGAGGTTCCAAACCCTTCTTTCCGACCGTCCTTGAAATACCCGCTGTATTTCCTCCCGTCCAGATAAGTCAGCGCCCCTAAGCCATTGTATTTTCCATCCTTGAAATCACCGGCGTATTTAATGCCACTGGCAAGGGTCAGCATGCCAAACCCGTTCATGGATCCTTGGGAAAAATTTCCGCTATAAACGGAGCCGTCCTTGAATGTGAGGACGCCCTTACCTTCCATAACCCCGGCTTGGAATTCCCCGATGTACACTCGGCCATCCGGGAAACGGTACCGGCCCTGACCTGAAAAAACACCCTGTTGAAATTCTCCCTGGAATTCCCCCTTATCCTTTCGCTGCAAGGTCCCTTTGCCGTCCTGGCAATTCCCGCTGACACACTCACCCATGGGTTCAACCGGTTTTTTTTGAGCTGTAACACATGCCGATATGAAAACAAACAGAGCCACACCCACAACCACGTCACTGAATCGCATAAAAATCCGCCTTTCCACAGAAAAACCCTTAAACAATGGACTTATACCTGACACATCATACCCTGATCACTGGTTGCTCTGATTATGAAACATCGCTTGCTTCACGGCGATATCCAGTTGTCGTTGGGACAAAATTCCCTCATTTACAAAATACTCTCCGAACAAGCGGTGGAATTGTCGCTGCTTGCCCAGGATGGCCAGATGCTGAAACCCTGTAATAAATCCGCACTTACGAGCATATTCTCCAAATCTCTCGTCCTGGTTTTTGTTCTGAAGAATCAAAACCACCTGATGAAGATCAATAATATTCCATTCCCGGGCAATCTGGCCGTAGCGCGGTTTGATACACCTTTGGAAGGAAATGGCATCAATCAGTTGTCGCCAGGTAATAATCCCCGAATAATAAAGAAACTGCCCGAACTTTAATTCCTGGGTGGGGACGACACCCCGATAATAGGAGGACATCCGAGACCTGGCGTCTCTGAATCGGGTTTCTCGTTCCCTGTCCTGATTCGGGTGTCTCTTTGTAGCCCGCTTTTTTTCTGTCACGGCCACTGACTTTTCAGCCAGGGGTAGGAGGACCTCATAGGCCATCTTCACTTCCAGAAACCGCCTGGATTGATCAGCCTCATGCTTTCCCAGGGCCCTTGACCTATCCGGATGGGTTTCCAAAGCTTTTTTTCTGAATGCTGTTTTAAGTGTTAAAGGATCCAGGCTCTTCACAAAAGACAGAGAACAGGATGCATCGGGACTGAAGAGAATCTGGCAGGCACGGACAAGATCCGTACCGGATACCGTTGTCAGCATAGTGTTCTTTAAATCCTTATGTGTTATGTTCTACGGTTTGAAAAACCCCCACTGGACCCCACTGGAAAAGATATGGCTCATTTTTTTCAGACGGTTATAACACGGCGCGATCAGCTATAAATCATTAGGTTATCCATACTATATACAGTACCTTTGTCAAGGTCAATGTTGATATCTTGTACCTTTAATCGGCTTTCCCCCGGTTATTCCCCCCTCACATGATCATCAGTGACATGATTTTCAGGCCCATGGTGTGTCATGGCCGCCATGGGTTTAAAATTTATCCAACCGATTTTTTAAAATATTTTTAAATAACCATTGATTTATTCGCACAATTTGTATTATTGATTAAACCATTCATATGTTAACAATCATTTTTTGGTTTGATTTATTTCAGCAGTGCTCCGCCCCGATGACCCAAAACGGGCCATAGGGGTATCATAGATCTGGCATGATTATCCAAACCAGATAAGAAAGATATGGGCATGCTTGCATAGCCCTTTCTTATAAATCTGGTTTTTGTTGGCCTGATTCAAGAACAGCATTCCAAACACCAAAGCAAATGAGGCTAAGCCATGACACAGAATAAAAAGGTTCACGATCATACATGCTCCAAAAGAAACAAGCTGTTCCCCTGCATGCGTATGGGACGTCGACGTTTTCTAAAAACAACAGGGTTGACCCTGGCTGGGTTGAGCCTCCCCATGACCCTGACCTCCTGTAATGAAGAAACACCCTATATGATTTCCAAGCCCAATGCCCCACAGGGTTCTATTTCCGTGGGCATCACCCGGAAAGACGATATTGAAAACGCTGTGCGCTCTGCCATTGATCTGGCAGGCGGCCTGGATGACATCAAATCCGGCGACACGGTGGTGATTAAACCCAATATCACAGGCCCTGAAATTCTACTTCCGGCCCGAATCTACACCCATCCCAAGGTGCTTCAAGGGGTGATCCGTGCGGTTAAAGACAGAACAAATGCCCGCAACATCACCGTTGCAGAGGCTTCGGCGTTCATGCTGCCGACCAAAACCTGGGCATGGGAAGTTGGAATTCTTAAGGTGTGCAATGATGAGGGGGTCAACTTCATGGCCTGGGAAACCGAAGATTATCTCACGGTCTTTTCCGATGATTTCGAGCATATCGATTTTAATTTCAGAGTGCCCCTGTCGCTGTTCGATGGATCCTTCGACCATTTCATCAACGTGCCTCTGCTGAAAAACCATGACATGATTCCTGGCACCAATGTGGATTATACCTGCTGCATAAAAAATCATGTGGGTGTTGTCCATCCCCTGGACCGCGTGGGAGGAGGTGAGGACACCCTCGGGGAAGCCTTGTCCCATCCAACCCTCAATATGGGAATTCACAAGGTCACCCTGGGCGACATTTCAGCCGAACTGAATCTTGCGGTCCCCAAGCACACCATGAACGTCGTGGATGCCCTAAGCATTGTTCTCACCGGAGGCCCGGCAGCCCTGGCCATGGATAGCGCCAAACCGGGCCTGATTTTAGCATCCAAGGACCGGGTGGCCTGTGATTCTCTGGCCGTGGCTGTTTTGAAGCACTATGCCAAGGAACAGAACATCGACAAACCCTATGTAAACAAATCCGTCTGGGATCAGGCCCAGATCCTCCGTGCCCAGCAATTGAACCTGGGACGGACCAAGGATAAAATCGACGTCATCGACGAAGATGTGGATAACATAAGCGATATTCTATCCCAATGGATTTAAATCCATTGTTTAACACCAAGCACCATTTCGACAGGTGATCGTAGTTCCCACGATTCATGTCGGCTTCCAGCGGTCTGACCTTGTGGCACTGAATCCCCTGTTCGGTGTTCAATAGGTCGGATCGCTGGGGGCACTTCTTCGTAAATGTCCATGTTACTGTGGGACAAGAGGATATAAACATCAGCCATCTTGTTCCATACCCTACTTCCCTTTTTCTGTATTATCATTTATAATGTTTTCTTATCATAATCCATAGTGGTTTCTTTTATTAAATTTTTTTCATATCACCCGGAGGACATTATGACCGAAAACGTCGTCATCGTTGTCTCATGCGGCACAGACAACCCCAATCGTTCAACACGGGCCATCCATCTTGCCACAGTGGCCCAAAAGCAAGGAAAAAACGTCACCCTTTTTCTCCTGGATGAAGCGGTCTATCTGGCCAAAACCGGCCTGATCGAAAACTTGCGTGCCGCCACCGGAGATGTGGCCGAGGACCTGATGGGCCATCTTCAAGCATTCAACGTGCCCATCATCGTCTGCACCCCCTGCGCCAAAGCCAGGCGGATATCGGAAAAAGATCTGATCGAAGGGGCTCGACTGGGAACCGCAGCCGAGTTGATCGACCTGGCATGCAAAAGTGCTGTGATCAGCCTTTGACGTTCCATGGTTCTATGTTTTCGAGAAAACAGGTCTGATCCCGGATTCAACCCATAGCTTCAATATCACCCATGACAGAAAGGATTTACGTGTGCTTCATATCTTTGTCGATGCCGATGCCTGCCCGGTCAAACAGGAAATATACCAGGTTGCGAACCGTTATGGCCTCCCAGTCACCCTGGTGGCCAACTCCTTTATGCGGACCCCCAATGAACCAAGGGTGAACCTTAAAATTGTCGACAGTGGATTTGATGCGGCAGATAACTGGATCGTTGATCAGGTGCAAACCCATGACATCGTGGTCACGGCGGATATTCTTCTGGCAAGCCGCTGTCTTCAAAAAGATGCTCGTGTCTTAGGCCCCACCGGAAAGCCCTTCACGGAAAATAATATTGGTGATGCCGTGGCCTCCCGGGAGCTTTTATCAGATCTTCGCAGTACAGGAGAAATAACAGGAGGCCCCCGGCCCATACAGAAAAAAGACCGCTCGCTTTTCCTTCAACAACTCGATAACATCATACAGTCTATCCGCCGATTGAACCCACCCGGTTCAGCCTCGTAAGAATCCCTCAATTTTATACTTGTCTGTAAGCCCAAAGGCGGGTAAAATAAAAATCAAATTCTTCTTTCTGTATTCGCATTCTTCTTCAGACAACCCCAGCACCGAGACCGGCACAGACCTTAAAATTGACACAGCCTGACGGAGGTTTGGACATGGCTGCATATGAATCAAACTGGACCCCACCGACGGGGACAGATAAAAAGCCTGGCCACATGTGGCCCGATTGGTATCCATCCCTTTCCCCATTTCGTGTGTCCCGCAACGGGAAAGCCTGGTTTCAATTGCTGAATACCCTGGCGCCCTACGTCGGCCTCTGGTATCTGATGGTCCGATCGATTCAAGGGGGGTACCCCTATGTTTTGACTCTGGCTCTCACCCTGCCGGCAGGCGCATTTCTTGTTCGAATATTCATTTTATTTCATGACTGTGTTCATGATTCGCTTTTCACATCACGTAACATGAACACATGGGCCGGAAACATCCTGGGTCTTTTGGTATTCACCTCGTTTGAAGACTGGCGATTCAGCCATCTACGTCACCATGGGACATGCGCAAATCTCGACAAACGTGGAACAGGAGACATATGGACACTGACCCTGACGGAATATAATGCCCTTTCCAGGTTTGAAAAATGGCAGTACAGGCTCTACCGGTCCCCCCTGGTCCTGGTCGTGGCAGGGGCCTGGATCAGCTTCCTATTCGTCAACCGGTTTCCGACCCGACAGGCCTCACGAAAAGGACGTATGAGTGTTCATTTCACCAATGTGATGATCCTTGGCGTTTTATTGTTATGCATGAAACTCATCGGGTGGCAGGCTTTTCTCCTGATCCAGTTGCCGGTTATTTGGATAGCAGGGGCTTCCGGGATCTGGCTGTTTTACGTGCAACACCAGTTTGAAGGAAGCTACTGGGCACGCAATAGCGAGTGGACCCCCTTGCGTGCAGCCATGGACGGCAGCTCATTTTTCAAATTACCGACTGTTCTTCGCTGGTTTTCAGGCAACATCGGCTACCACCATATCCATCATCTTTGCCCCAAAATCCCAAATTATAATTTAAAACCATGTTTTGATGCCGTCCCTGCCCTCCAAACCAAAGCCCCCCTCACCCTCGTAAAAAGTCTTTCCTGTTACCGCCTGAAACTATGGGATGAACTCCAGCAAATAATGATCCCTTTCCCGGACCATGCATCGTGATCACCAGGGTTTCAATCCATTGGTTGATGGCTGTGTGGGCTTTTGAAAGTTCGCGGTTTACTGGATAGGTCAAACTCTGTTCAAGTCTATGACGGATGTAGGGTGAGATCACCCAGTGAAGGGCCTGAACACTATGGCGGGAGAACACGGGGTCATAGGCGATATCGGTGTAACGGATGATCCCGGTGGCAGGGTCGTAGTCCACCCGGCCGTGGACATACAGGCGGCATGACGTGGCAAGGCCCAAGGTTTGATGGCTGATCTGTACGAAAACCAAGGCCGTGAGCTGGTTATTTCCGGATGAAACAAGATCTGCACGCTGCACCGAGATGGAAAATCCCTTGCCCAGAGGATCATTTTAATATTCAGTTATTTATTAATGATTTTCGAATCTGCTGTGCGATCCAATACGGCACTGAAGATGTTCTGGCCCGCTGATATGACCTGGTTGGCGTCCGATCATACAAGAACTTAAGCTGAATCCTGATGGGTGGCCACATTTGCATTCAATCAGACGGATTGCACACGTTCCATGTCGAAATATAGACTATTGTATTTATCATATAGCAATAATGATTAATCCAATAAAAAGAATTGACAAATCCTTTTGGGTATGAATAATAAATTTCCATACTGTCGACAATCGACAACATGAGGCCTCAAAAGTGAGGACGCACACTTCACAGAAATGCGGATTATTGCCCGTTTGGATAAACCGGCCTGGGTTGGGAGTCTTGAGAAGGTCACTGGGCCATTGAATTTTAAATCAATTTGGATCGGATAAACAAGGAGGCTTTTTGCGTAAACAATTCGTAATAAAGCTGTTTCACCTATGTGCGGGGAAAAAGTACCCGAAGTGTATAGCTTCAATTTCCGCGATTTTATCCCGGTTATACATGAAATCCCCAAATAATATATCAGCCCTGCGATTAAAACTAAGGGGCTCTCACAAAACAGGGGGCTGGAGAACAACACATCCAGCGTTTTCAATGGCCCCAAGATCAAGATTGAATTGAAGCATGTTAGAGCCACATTCCGAGCGTTTTCCTCCAGAAACTACCATTTCGGAGGGGAAAAGCCGGTGCGGTATAAAAGGGAACATTCCATACGCTAATCTTTAAAGGCCTTTAAAAAAAGAGGTTAATTGGAAAAAGGAATGCAGAATACAAAAAAATATTTTGGTCTTTGCCCTTTCTGCGAGGCGGAATGCGGCATTGAAATAACGGCCATAGACCGCCAGATTCTATCCATAAAAGGAGATGTAAAAAATCCGTTCTCTCAAGGGATGATTTGCCCCAAAGCCGCTTCCATAAAAGATTTGTACAACGATCCAGACCGCCTGAAATATCCGGTGAGACGGACCGGAACGACATGGACGCGAATCAGCTGGGACGAGGCCTTTGACGAAATCGAAAAAAAAGTATCCCACATCACCAAGCACTATGGCGATGACGCGGTGGCTCTGTTTCTGGGGAATCCCAATGTGCATTATCACGGATATCTTTTATATTGCTGGCTCTTTCTACGGACGATTAAAACCAGGAACCGGTTTTCAGCAAGTTCCCTGGACCAGCTTCCTCTGATGATGGCATGCTATCTGATGTTCGGACACCAGTTGTTGTTTCCTGCTCCGGATATCGATCGAACGAATTTTTTCCTTATTATCGGAGGGAATCCGGCTGTATCTGGTGGCAGCATCATGACAGCCCCCGGAATCGGGAAACGGATCAAAGATATCAGAAAGCGCAATGGCAAAGTCGTTGTGATTGATCCTGCATATACGAAAACGGCATCCCTTTCGGATCAGCATCTGTTCATCCGACCCGGAACCGATGTGTTTCTTCTCGCCGCCATGGTGAACACGCTTTTTGAAGAAGGCCTTGTCAAACCCGGGCGTCTTTCCGCATTTACTGACGGCATTCTGACCGTGGAGAAAACCGTAAAGGGATTCACACCGGAAAACGTCTCAGCCGTC
>JAHIRD010000003.1 GCA_018818835.1 Pseudomonadota bacterium | reverse complement strand
TTCTTATGGCTGGACATATAATACTGCCGGGTGGCACTATCCATTTTCCAGAACCATATGGATACATTGGGATCTAATGGCCCTTTGACCGTGGGGACAAAGGGCCCTTGCCGGTTGCCCACCCGTTGGAGCAGATACTGAATGGGTGCCCGGTCCGTGACTCTGTATCTGTCCCAGAGGTCAATGTAATCTCCGGGTATGTGGTGGATCAGTGTGTCCTCTTCGTTGACTTTAATCTGCCGGAATCCCCTGAAAAAGATAATGCCTTTGTGTCCCATTAATTGGGTTTTGAAGGTCGCTGGCGAGACGACCCGTGTAAACCGATGCCCAAGGACCCTGTGCTTTCTTAAAGCGATGGCCATTTCATTGGCCAGCATGGTGTGCCCTTCGGCCTTATTATGAAGAATGCAATGCTCCACTCCTGGAAACCTGCTGGTGTCCACGCCGCATCGCCTTAATGCAATCCCCAGATTGATGGCGCTTTGATTGGAAAAATCAGGGTTCCTGCCGCAGGATGCAGGATGCTCGCCCAAAATCGTGGGGTGAGCTTTCCATAGGGTTTCGAAGTAGAGCGTGCTGTGATATAGCATCAGATGTGGTGCCTCCCAGGGAATCATTAACAATGGATTTATGAGTCCATAGGAAATCATCTGTTTCCTGTCAAGGAATTTTTTTGGTTTTTGGTTTGGTTTTTTAAGGGAAAACTGGTTGACCAGAAGGGCTTGAAAAATGACATAGGTCCTATGGGTCTCATAGGTCCCATGGGACGTATGGGACCTATAAGACTTATGGGACTTATGGAGAATTGTTTTTGGGGAGGTTCCTCCAGAAGCAAGGCTGGAGCCATGCGGTGTACGCTCCCAGGCTGGAGAACAAAAAAATAATACCTGTTTGGCAACCTTTTTAAAAGAGCCTGCCCCAGCGAAGGCTGGGGCTGGCCCCCGGCAGGGAAATCCTTTTGCCCTTCTTCGTGCTCTTCGTGTCCTTCAGCGACCACCGGGAGCGGGTGGTGGAAAATAGATTTACTTGAAGGATATGGACAAAAATAAATTCCATTCTGATTTTTTTAAAACCACCACCCGGTCGCTTCGCTTCCTGAAGGACACGAAGAGCACGAAGAAAAATGCCTCTGGTGGCTCTTTGAGGGTCAGCTTCCCCGCCTTCGCGGGGACAAGCTTAAAAAGCTGGGCCAGTCTTCGCCAAGGCTTTGCCCGACACGCAAATGGGTTGGGCTTGGAAATAATACCCAAATAAAGATGATATAAAATGACATAAGTCCCATGAGTCTCATAGGTCCTATGGGATGTATGCGACCTATAAGACTCATGGGACTTATTGAGAATTGTTTTTGGGGAGTTCCTCCAGAGGCATGGCTGGAGCCCCGGGAGCGAGTGGCTCATGCCATTTAATCCTTCAACAGATACCGGCACATGATATCTTCGAGTTCATTGATCAGCCGTTCACCAGCTATGGTTGTCTTGAATACTTTGACCCGGTGGACAATCTCATCACAGACCCGGAGGATGGTGGTGGCGGCAGCTTCATAATCGGTCACGAGGAAAAGGTCCTTGTGGGTTTCCAGATACATTTTGATCAGATTAATCACGGTCATGTCTTCCTTAGCGCACAGGTCTTCAATGTCTTTGTCCAGAAGAATCATGGCACTGATTTGCTTATGAAGATCCGGATCAATTTCATGGGCCGAAACCAGGGTCCGGATCAATATGCAGATCGTTTCCCTGATATTCGAAGGCTCAAAACTGACCGCGAGGACAGCGTTGAGAATGATAGCGGTGACCTGCTGGTAAAACCGTTTTATTCCTTGGGTCAGGACTTCTTTTTTGTTGTTGAAATAACTGTAAAACGTACCCGTACCAATTCCCGCATGGGCGGCAATTTCCACGGCGTTTGTTTTGTGGTAGCCCTTTTTGCCAAACAGGTACATCCCCGAGTCAATTATTTTTGATCGGGTTTCAATCCCCCTGCTCTGCACGGGGACCCGTGCTTTTCTTTGTCCCGCCATATCCCCCCCCCTTTTGGTGATCAGCTCGTTATTAAACGTTTCACCCCACGGTGTCAATATAGAATACGAATAATGTTTCATATTCTCCTTGACAACATGAAACATTATTCGTATTTAGCGCTTTACTCGAAACATATTTCATGCTTTAGAGGTTAAGACGGGCAACATACAACGACTCATTTTAAGAGAGGCCATATGATCAAAACACACAAACTTTCGACGTTTCCCATAAAACACGATGCCACAGGTCCTGATTTTCCGGAAATAAAGAGACCATCTGCAAAAGAGGTTGAATCCGTCAAGGGATATCAACGCATGGATACACATTTTATGAGTAAGGGGGTTCGATGCGCCGCCTGGTTGTATCTGCCGGACCATGAAAAGAATCCGCCGGTGGTCATCATGGCCCATGGTCTTGGAGGAGAAAGGAAGTTCCGGCTGGATGCCTACGCAGAGCGGTTTGTCCAAAGGAAAATGGCCTGTTTTGTATTTGATTACAGGGGGTTTGGTGACAGCGAGGGTGAGCCCCGTCAGAACATCAACCCATACCGGCATCTTGAAGATTGGGATGCTGCCATAGCCCATGTCCGAAATCTTGAAGCCGTTGATACCGGCCGTATAGCCCTGTGGGGGACCTCGTTCAGCGCCGGTCATGTGATCGTCATGGCTGCCAGGAATAAAGATATCAGGGCCATCGTCGGCCAGGTTCCCTTTGTGGATGGTGTATCTTCAAGCATGAACTATAGTCTTTTTTATTCCTTGAGAGCGTTTTTCCACGGGATGATGGATCTGGCTTTCTGTACATTCAGTTTGGGGAAGATACGTCATCGGGTGAAGTACGCCACCGAACCCGGAACATTTGGTGTCCTGAATACACCCGACGCCCTTTCCGGGGTAAAAAAGCTTCTGCCAAAGGACATATCTTGGGAGCAGGCTGATTTTAAATGCCCGGCATCGATTTTTATAACCCTGCCTACATATCGACCGATCCGGTATGCTAAAAAAGTCAGGTGCCCTGCATTAATAATCTATTCGGAAAGCGACAGCCTCATTCCGGCATCGGCCGTCCGAAAGGCCATATCGAAAATGCCAAATGGCAAAGGACTCCCTCTGCCTCTCCATGTGGGTCACTTCGATCCCTATGTAGGTAAGGAATTTGAATCGGTTTCAGCGGTCCAGGCGGATTTTTTCGAATCCTGTTTTGGTATGATTTCAGATGATTCGGATTAACAGCTTAACCATGAAGCACATCAAGGGAAACAAGTACCCGGGAGGCCGTGACTTCCGGGATATCTCCTTCAGGGCAGATCACGACAATATCGGCATATGACTTGTACAAACGATCCCGTTCAGCAAGGAGGGATTCCAGGGTCTGACCTGGTTTTCGGATAACACCTCGTTTTTCAGGATCTGACAGCCTGCTCATTAAAAGTGAGATATCTGCCGTGAGGTAGACTATACATCCATTGGCCTTGAGATGTTCCATGGCCCTTTTCCCATAGACCACGCTGCCACCGGTTGAAATCACAGTGTGATTGGCCTGGATGGACAGGACGTGAGTCTCCTCAATTCTGCAAAAGCCGTTTATCCCCTTCTTGTCAATAATATCAGAGAGGGCTGTGCCCTCCTGTTCCTGTATAAAGGTATCGGTATCCAGAAAATTGTAATTGAGTGTCCGGGCCAGAATGAGACCCACGGTACTTTTGCCCACGGCGGGCATGCCGATCAGGACGATGTTATTATGTGTATTCATTTCATGGAATATATCACAGGATACAGGAGAATTTCAATGTCCATGAGGGCGCCATGGTCATAGCAGCTTTTTGTTCCCCATGGATAGAAAACTTTGTTGATTTTGTAAACAATGTTAATTATAGTGTGTTCATTCATTATATATCTGATGACGAGAAAAGAGGAGCTTCAATGAGAACATTATTTCTGTTCATGGTTCTGTTTCTGCTCGTAGCCTGTGGCGGAAGTTCGCCTTCATCCCCGGCACCGGGTCCGGGTGATGCACAGTTAGAGAAGCTGGATGTCTCGGCCGGGTTCAGAATTCTTCCGGTGGGTTTGGCACGGCCTATAACAGCCACGGGGCTGTATTCGGATCACTCCATTCGGGACCTGACTGATGATGTGACCTGGATAACATCGAATAACCAGGTGGCCGTGGTCGATAATGGTAATGAAAAGTGTTTTCTCACCGGTGTCAACCCGGGTGACGTCGTGGTTTCAGCATACCTTGGTGACATGGAGGACAGCCTTAATATTACCATCAGCGATGCGGTTTTAACATCCATCGAAATTTCTCCGGATCCAGGGTCGGCCCTTGTGGGGCAATCTCTTCAATTTACGGCCATGGGAATATATTCTGATCATTCAATCCTGGATATCACCCGGGATGCTCTGTGGACGTCCTCGGATCTGACAGTCGCTGTTCCTGATAATTCCCCGGGCTTTTCAGGATTATTTAAAATACTGCAACAGGGTGCATTCACCATCACAGCGAGACTGGGAGATATTGAAGCCTCTGTTGAGGCCCGATCCAGTGCGGCTGATTTAACGGATGTGTTTATAACCCCCCCGCGTTTCACCCTTGAAAAAGGCCTTAGCCTTGCGCTCCAGGCTTCAGGTCTTTATTCGGACACATCCGTGAGGGATCTGACCCGGGAGGTGCTCTGGGCATCGGATGATACGAGCATTGTCTCAGTGAACAACAGCCTTGAGGGTAAGGGTGTGATTGGGGCAGTGGCCCAGGGCGTTGTGCAGATTTCCGCCATGATAGGAGACAAGACGGCTGTCTGTGAAATCACAGTCACGGACTCGGGTCTTATCTCTCTGGCTATTGTCGCGCCGCCCCCCAGTCTTGCGTCTGGAACCTCTTTTCAACTTGAGGCAAAAGGTGTTTATAATGATGGAAGCCAGAGGGATCTGACCGGGTATGTTTTTTGGGAATCGTCGGACAAGGGTATTGCAAGTGCCAGCAACTTTGAGGGAGAAAAAGGCTGGTTACGTGCCCATACACCGGGTGAGGTGAGTATCACGGCCAATTTTATGGGCCAGAGTCCTTCGGTCACCATCACGATCACTGAGGCAACGCTGGAATATATAGAGATTCGACCTCTTGATGATCATCTGCCCTCAGGTGTGAAACTTCAATATCAAGCCATGGGGTATTTTTCAGATGGAAGCGAGCAGGATCTGACCCAGAAGGCTGTCTGGCAGATTGACGACAAAACCATCGCAAGCATAAGTAATATCAGAGGGTTGAAAGGCTTGCTTTATTCCTTTGCACCGGGAGAATTAACCGTATCGGCAAGTTTTGGAGATGTGATTGGAAGCACCAGTCTGACCATCACCGGAGAAAGCCTTGTGTCCATCAGGTTTACCCCTGATATTGTTGTTGTGAGGGAAGACTCGTCCATGCCAATGCTCATTGAAGGAATTTTTTCAGATGAGTCGGTCCTTGACCTGACATCAGAGGTTTTGTGGGCAACGTTTAACGCCCAGGTGGCCGTGGCTGTGAATACCGCTGGCCAGGAAGGGACCATCACAGGGATCGGGGCCGGGCAGACTTACGTCCTGGCAATTTTTGGCCAGGGAGGCTTCATTGTCCCCGTTGTCGTTGTTCGCGATTTTTTAATGGCCCCCCAGCAGGTGGAAAATGGTATCCAGTTCAGGGCCTATGGGGAAATAGGCGATGACCAGTATATCGATTTGACAGAGAATGTGATCTGGAGTTCGGATGATGAAACGGTTCTGACCATCAGCAATGCTGAAGGAACACAGGGATTTGCTGATATTCTTCAGGCAGGCTCCTGCAATGTCACAGCCTTCTATTCGGATGATCTGATTGTAACCAAGGGTGTTATCATCACTTCGGGGAAATAGTCTCTGCCAGGGCTGGGCGGTTTATGGACCGCCATGCCTTGATAGTGTTTACTATTGATGAACTCGTAGAAAGTCGACGGATGGCTATGAAAAAAGGTCCATAGGCAAGGCATAGTGTTTGGCCGGAGTTACGGCATACACGAGCGTATGTCGAACGTCTGGCCAAACACTATAACGCCGCATATGGGACTTTTTACGACGCCATCACCATTTGAGGATAACGATGGGCACACACATGAGCACTGTGGAACCGCCTCCGATGCCCCCATGATCGTCCCCTCCGGCTCCCAGGATTGCGGTGACGATGAAGCCTGCCGTTGCAGCCACACCGCTGACAATATGAATGTTGTATTTTGAAAAGCCTTCCCGGGTGTCAAAGTAATCGCTGTACTCCATAAAACCCGAGAAACAGGTCAGGGTGGCAGCCGTTGCCGCAGCATACCCCATGGGCTCGTGAACATCTTTGCTGGAACTGGAAAAGGCTGCTCCGGCCGCAAGTAGAAGCGTGCCATACCCCATGTATTTGTGAACAGAACCCATGTCCGGAGTCCGGCTCACCCTGGTTTTTTCCATGGAGATCGGCATCGATTTAAATTCATCCGGCTCTGAAATCTGAAACGGTGATGACAGAAGGGGCGATCCCTCGAGGACAGCCCAGACGTCCTGATTCTGGGCAAAAAGGGTTGACGTTATAAAGAAAGGACTCAAAATAATAAGGAAAACCATCATTTTTATTGTGGTGTTTGTCATGTTCATACAACATCTCCTTTGTAAAGAAAATGAATGTGCGGATTATGACCAGTTATCGTAAAATCCTGGCAGATTAGAATAGCGACTTATCCTGGAATTTCCTGGGACAAGGGAAGGATGATGGTGAATATTGTCCCCTTGTTGACCTCACTTTCAACAGAAATATCCCCGCCGTGTTCCTTGATGAATCCATAACAAAGAGACAGTCCATGGCCCACGCCTTTGACATCATCTTTGGTGGTGAAGAACGTGTCAAAAATCCGGCCAAGGTTCTCTTCGCTGATACCAACTCCGGTGTCGCTGATGATAATATGGACCGAGTTGTCATGGCAGGTTGTGTTGATGGTCAGAACCCCCCCCTCGGCCATGGCGTCCCTTGCATTGGTGATCATGTTTAAAAAAACCTGGCGGAGCTGGTTTTTTGAAGCGGGAACCAGGCATATTCCTTTTTCAAATCGTGTTTTGATCCGGATGTTTTTTTCTATGAACTGTTTGCGATGCAGGGTGAGTATTTCATCCACCAGGCGATTGATATCCGTGAGCTGCCGATCCTCGGGATCGGGACGTGCAAAGGACAACATTTTTCTGAGCATCTCGGACAAGCGTTCCGTTTCACCCAGTGCCATGTCCAGGATTTTTCGTTTTTTGTTTTCAGGAGGGACTTCACTTTTCAACAGCTCCAGGGTGTTGATAATCCCGTAGAGCGGGTTGTTGACCTCGTGGGCGATCAGGGAGGTTAGTCGTCCCATGGAAGCGAGTTTTTCGGATTGCAGCAGAAGATTCTGGGTGTGTTTAAGGCGCCTTGCCATGTCCAGCTGCTCTTCAAAATCAACAAATATGCCGACCGATGCTATTTCCTGGTTCAGCTCGTTATATATGATGGATGCCGATAATTTGACCTGGACGGTTCCCCCGTCTTTTTTCACAAAAACCATGGGAAAAGATCTGAGTCGACCCTTGCCTCCGTATTCGGTTCCCCGCATCAGCGCCATGATCTTCCTGGCGATCCCTTCGGGGTAGATTTTCTGGATGTGGAGTTTGCCGATGACGTCTTCGTTTTTGTAGCCCAGGGTTTCTTCAGCGGCCTTATTCCAGATGATGATGGTTCCTTTCACGTCTGCGGCGATGATAACATTGGGGGAACTCTGGATCACGTTGTTCAGCATATCAAGGGCCTTACGGAGTTCCTTTTCCATGGTTTTGCGGTGGGATACGTCCACCACCACTCCTTCAAAGCCTTTGATGTTGCCGTGAATATCACGAATGGCATGGCTTGTGATCAAACCGGGAACAATGCTACCGTCATTGGCGATAAAGTCAATCTCATGGTCGTTGATCCTCTCTCCCTTGAGGGTGAGGGCTTCCATGACCAAGGTATCTTCCGGGGTGAAGTTCAGGCAGGCAGAAATATTACGGTCCATAAACGTTTCTTTGTTATCGTACCCCAGCATGGACACCAAGGCCGGATTGACATCGATGAGATTTCCGCTGGACTCGCAGATAAAGGCACCGCATTTCATGGTGTGGAAAAGCCGGTGATAATCCTCTGTCTTTTCGGCAAGGCAGGATTGGATCACGTCACTGATGGCGATCAAGCCCACATGTTTTCCCATTTTTTCAACCACCAGGTACCGGAGCTTGTTCCGGTGGAACAGGTCAAGCAGCTGATCCGTATTCAGGTTGTGGGTAACTTTGGTCACCTGGGGATTCATGTAGTCGCCAATCCGTGCGGTCCTGGCATCGAATCCTTTTTCCAGGTTGTTTCTCATGAAATCACGTTCGGTCCAGATCCCTTGGATATCGTTGTAGCTACCCACCAGAACGGCCCCTATTTTAAGGGATACCATCCGTGTAATGGCTTCCTGGATGGTGGTCTGGGGGGGGACACAGACAATGTCACGCCCTTTCATGTTTAAAATGTCTTCGGCTGAGTTCATGGCGGACCTTTCCCGGACAGGACGTATTCGGCAATGGATAAAGGCAGGTCATAGGCAATGATAATCAGTTTGTCGTATTCGGACAGGCGGAGATCTTTGCCTGTTTTTTTGGGGTTGACCAGGAAACTGTTTTTGATCATATTGCGTCCCTCCCGTGTGAATAGAGTCTCGGGGGGTGAGATGATAAAGCCGATAATGATAAAGGGCGCTTCGACCTGGATGCAGTATCTGGAAATTTCCCGGAAGCTCATCCCGGAAATTGCAGGCTCCATCAGGGGTAAAAAGATTTGAGGCGTCCCTTCGGCCGTAGTCAGGAGGTCTTCAAAAATGTTTTTGACTCCGGGTGTAATGCAACTCTGGGCAATGAGTTTTTCGGAAATTTCTCCGAGACAGACAACTTCATCCACATTCATGGCTTTGAGATGATCACGATTGATGGACAGAATCAGTTCCTGAATGGTATGGACCTGGGGGTTTTGTTTTTCAATGGCAACCGCCATCAATGTGGATTGGGCATCGGCCAGCTGGCCCTGGTTGGGGTCGGCAAGGATGATGGCGGCGTTAGCATCTTTGATGCAAGCCGCGTCCAGACATTCCTTGTCAAAGGGGTTGCCATAAAGTGTAATGACCTTGGCGACTCCGCTCGGGCGAGGGTGCCAGTCAGGGTTACTCTGCCAGAGATTCCTGTCTTGAATCAACAGGACAACGTCCCTGTGTTTCTGGGCTGTGTCTTTATGAAGTTCTTCAACAATGGCCCGGACTTTTTCATTGCAGTTACAAATAACCACATGCCCGCTTAAAGGTGGTATGACGGGGTTTTGCGTCATGCTTCGTTTCCTATTATGTTGTTTGTTCCCATGAAAGAATATTGCTTCGCCACAGATCGTTGATGTCTACATCGGAAAACGTCGGTTGCTCGTATGCGATCACGATGAGGCGGTCCCGCTCATGGAGGCGCAGATCCGCCGTCATGATGCCGCTTTTTTTTGAGTAGGGACTGAGCTTGAATAGGGTGGTCGGCCTGTTTGGGGGTGAGCGGTCAATCCCTGCCAATACAATGGCTTCCTCATCAAGATCCAGAAAAAAAATCTGGGCATCTTTGAATGTTTTTCCAATAAGATCCTTGGGCACCGGAATCGTGTAGAATTCACTGGAGTCATCGGTGAAGGTCATCAGCGAGTCGTAAACTTCGGTGACGCCGGGATTTAGGACAGCCTGGCTGGCCAGTCTCTCTCCGAACAGACGGCTCACCACAAATTCCACCCCGTCCAGAGTGGATGCACTATGAAGATTGCTTTCACTCTGGAGTTCGGCCACAATGGGGATATTGTGATTTTTACCGACCACCGCCAGTGTTTTCATCAAAGTCCTGTTATCAATATCCTGGGTGGAATCACCGGCCCTGAAATTGGATGAGAGAAGGACCACACGTAAGGCGTCGTTCAGGTTTGCTTTGTCCAGCACCCTTGAATCCAGGGCATCGCCCTGGAGGGCCATCACCTTTTTGTATATCAGGGGTTCAGCTGCCTTAAGCTCATCGGCGTTCCGGCAAACGACCAGTATGTAATGGCGGCCTTTGAGTGCGGCATTGACCTGTTTGATCACATTATGAAGGTGCTTGTTCTGACCGATGATGATGATATGGCGTTCCAGCTTGCTGTCCGGGGGTTTCAGTGTTATTTTTCCACTGCGTTGCATATGCCGGACCAGAATGGACACGATTTCACCGGTGATGACCCCGGCAAAGCAAATCCCCGCAATGAGAAGAACCGTGACTTCTATGCGCCCGGCCAGGGACAAGGGGGCTTTGTCCTCAATGCCTGAAAAAAGGATGATAACCGTGTTCCAGTATGATTGCCAGTAACCTGCATAGGGCCCCCATGTCGGATGATTCAGATGGGACTCGGTAAAGTAGATCAGATTGGAACCGACGACCCAGGTGATGAGGGTGTATATAAATATTTTTTCAAGCTGTCCGGCCCGTGTTTTTTCTCTCATCGTACTGACACAAATTCTGAAGTCGATCAATAGCCTGAAGATGAGAACGCCGTAACGGATAAACTTCAGCAACCTCAACAGTCGAAGGAGCCGAAGGAGTCTAAGGAGCCTGACGCTCCTGGCCAGGGAGAAGATCATCAAGCCCTCTGCAAGAACTAACACGGTGGGAAGAATGGCGATGAAATCAATCAGGGCGTAAACGGTAAACGGGTATGTGATCCGGTTGGATGCAGAATACCATCGGAGTCCATACTCGACGATAAAAATGGTTGTAATAATGATTTCCAAGACCCAGAAAAAATTCTTGTGCGAGGGAAAGATGATTTCGGCAGGGATCAGAAGGCAGGATATCAAGATGCAGAGGATGATAAACAGATCCATGAACAGGCTTGCCCGGGTGGAGCTCTCAGAGTACTGGAAGGGCTCCATGATTTCATGAAGGGTGGATCGCAGGGACGAATTCTTTAAGTTGAGGAGCTTCACGGTTGTATGACTCCTTGTTTCATGTTAACAGGCCAGGGTCCCACGCTAAGACCTGGGATGCGAAAATGCATGGATAATATATGTTTGATAATAAATTTAGTGATTTGCTCTCTAAGTGAAAGAGACAGGAGGTCGTCTGTTTTTTATGCATCATAGCACAATCCCCTGGCGCATTCAATAGGATCTCACAGGCTCCTGGGTCAGGGACTTTTTTCGACGCCATCAACCATGAACGTTTCAAAAGTGCAATTTATCGAGCGATAAAATTACATAAGTGTTATTTTAACCCAGGGCTTGTCAAGGAAAGATGGTTTCATATATCATAAGATAATAGACGTATGGCCCATAGGGGTGTTCCCTGCTGTTGACAGGTTGTCTGGCAGGGATGTTGCTTGTACAATAGATATGGGCGCTTTGGGCCCTGAATAAGGCACTTGGTTTTGTCGCATATTGGGGAAAATAGAAATTATGACACACATTGCCTCGATTCAGTTGAAAAAGAACAGAGAACAACTGAACGCTATGTATACAAAAATGACAGCAACGGCATTTTTAAAAGAAAATGCACGGCTGATTGATGAGTATTTTCTGGATAGTTATGCGCAAAGCAGCGTGGGACCGGTCTTGAATGACGAGGGTAATCCATGTGCCATTGTGGCTCTGGGGGGGTATGGCCGGGACGAGCAATGTATCCATTCCGATGTGGATATCCTGATTCTTTTTGACAAGAAGGTCCCCGGAAAAGCCGAAGAACTGGTTCGTGAAATCATTTATCCCCTGTGGGACATCGGCCTTGATGTGGGCCACGCCACCCGTTCTGTAGATGAATGTCTTAAATTGGCAGCTGCGGATCTTGAAGTGTTCACGTCATTATTGAGCGCTCGGTTTATCTGCGGCCTGTCACCTTTGTTCACACGGTTGACATCGAATATCAATGACCGTTTGATCCAGTCATCCAAAAACAAGATCCTGGGCTGGATTAAGACGAGCTGTATGGAACGCCATAGAAGTTTCGGGGACTCCTCAAATCTTATCGAACCCCATTTGAAAAACGGAATGGGAGGGCTGAGGGATTATCATACCATGTTGTGGCTGGGGCGAATAAGATCCATGATCAAGCAGCCCGAGGATTTTCTACAAAAAGGCTATCTGAATAAAAATGAATACGCTGGGCTTGTTGACAGCCTGGAATTCATCTGGAATGTACGTAACAGACTCCATATGATTACCGGCCGAAAAAGCGATCAACTCCATTTTGAACATCAGGCCATCATTGCCAAGTCATTTAAATTCAAAAAAATGGATGGGCAGCAGCCCGTTGAACGATTCATGGGGGTTCTCCACGCAAAAATGGAGTTTATCAAACAACATCATCTGATGTTTCTGGCTGAGCTTGGCCAGTCCAGAACAGTTTTTTTCAGCAAGGATTTATTTAAACGGTCACGGGTCCCAGGGCTTTCCATCTCCAAACAAATGTTGAATTTTGTATCCGATAAGGTGATCCAGGACAATCCTGAATTGCTCAGTGATATTTTTTCCGAAAGTGCACGTCTGAGATTGCCGCTGTCTTCAGCTGCCAAGCGAAAGGTTGTCGAATATGGCGACTTGATTGACGGCTTCCGGTATTCAAAGACCTCCACCAAAAGCTTTGAGCGCATCATGGGAACAGTGAGCCGGGAATTCAATGTCCTCAATGAAATGCTTTCAACAGGTTTTCTGGTCCGGCTCATTCCCGAATTCGGAAAAATCTCCAACCGGATACAATACAACCAGTATCATATTTATCCGGTGGATCGTCATTCCATCCATGTTCTCCAGGCTGTGATGGAGTTTAGCTCCAAGGAAAACATGGACAAGGAGCCTTTTTACGGAAAGCTTTACGGGGAGATTGCAAGCAAGAAAGCACTCCATTGGGCCTCCCTGTTTCATGATATCGGCAAAGGTATGCCCGGGGGAGAGCACTCCAGGGAGGGGGCGAAAATCATTCGGGATATATTGAAAAAAAGGGACATGAACCCCAAGCTCATTGATACGGTGGCATTTTTAATTGAGCATCATCTTTACCTTATAAATGTGGCCAAACGCAGGGACATTGACGATGAAGAAACCGTCATGGCCTGTGCCCGGACCATCAAAGATGCTGATCGATTGAAAATGCTCTACCTTCTTACCGTGGCCGATTCCCTGTCCACGGGGCCCAATGCGTGGAACACCTGGACGGAAAGTCTGCTGCGTGATCTTTTTTTCAAGGTCCTTGAAATTCTGGAAACCGGGGATCTGGTATCCAACCGCAAGGAGAAATCCATCCAGATCAAAAAAGAGAAAATCTTTGCAAATGATCACACCCTGATTATGGGCCACGATGATCTGAGTGATTTGATCGACAGCATGTCTCCCAGGTATCTACTCAGTACTCCGGATAAGAAAATTATCGAACATATCGGCTTGTACGAGGCGAAAAAAGAGGCCGACTTCGTCCTTAAGGTCCGGAAGGTGCATCAGGCGAATAACCGTTGCGCAGCCATCTGCGGGAATGACAAACCCGGTTTCTTCTCCAAGGTCGCCGGAGTGTTTACCCTGAATGATTTTGATATTCTTGATGCCCAGATTTTTTCCTGGGGTAAGCATACAGCCCTGGATTTGTTTACCATTAAGCCTTTTTATGACCTCACCCGTGAAGAGGAACGATGGGCGCGGGTTAAAAACGATCTTCAACGTGTACTTAATGACAAGCTGGATCTGACGGAAGCCCTTAGAATGAAGCCCGCAAGTCCCTTGTTCAAAAAGACGGTCAGGGCTTCGGGTAAGGCGGATCGTGTGGATATCGACAATAAAAGCTCCAGCTTTTTTACCATTATTGAGGTATACAGCTATGATTTTCCAGGCCTTTTATACTCGGTGACCAACGCCCTTTACACCTGTAATCTGGATATTGTCTACGCCAAAATAGCCACCCATGTTGAGCAGGTGGTGGATATTTTCTACGTAAGAAGCCTTTATGGCGGGAAAGTTGATCAGCCAGAACAGATCCGTGAAATAAAAAAAGCCGTGCTGACCGCTGTCAACCAGTCTGGTCATCCCAGAGTTGTCGAAACAAGCATGACATTCTGATTGATGAGCCCGTAAAAAGTCGACAGATGGCTATGGAAAAAGGTCCATAGGCCAAACACTATAACGCCGCATATGGGACTTTTTACGACGCCATCAAAATGGTTTCGTTGTAAGGCCTTGTGCCCTTCAAGGCTTTGGTGTATGCTGACCACGTTTATGTCTGAACTGACAATCCTTAAATTATTAGTGTATTATGATAAATAAGCCAGCCCTGATATAAGGTCTTTAAGGTCAAGATGTTTTAACGTTTTGTCAGGGGATTGGTAATCCATAGTTTGGACACGCTTTTTGTAACGTTTGTGGCAGTGAAAGGAGCCCAATGATGAAAAAAATTGATGCGATTATTAAACCCTATAAGCTTGATGACGTAAAAGACGCTCTGAATGAAATCGGAATCAAGGGCATGACCATTTCTGAAGTCAAAGGATACGGGAGACAGAAAGGGCACAAGGAAATATACAGGGGTGCCGAGTATGTGGTCGACTTTGTTCCAAAAATAAAGATTGAGGTGGTTGTTTCCGCCGATATGGCTGATAAGGCTGTGGATGTCATCAGGCAGGCTGCGAATACCGGGAAAATTGGAGATGGGAAAATATTTATTTCATCCATCGAAAAGGCCGTCCGCATACGGACCGGTGAGCAGGGAGATGATGCCCTTTAGATATGCACGCTCAAAATTAACGACCGGGTCAGGTGACACCTGAACCCGGATAGCCTGCCACATGTTTGTCCAACCTTCTTTATGCTCTTCATGGTAAAATAGTTTTTTCTTTTTTTAAACCACCCGTTCACATGTCCAATTGCATCGCCTTTTATAAGGAGGCGGCCCATTTGGTGGGCAAAGCCCACCCTGTCATAACAATGTCAACTCCTTTTTTTAGGTTGTTTTATGTTATTATCTTTTGAATTACTCCGTACGTATCCCCTTGATGCTCTTTGATGTTTTTTAAGAGCCCATTGTTTTGTTACAGTGCTGGAGTTGTTCTCGATGCCATGGGGCATCGAGGGGCTTCACCGTAACTTTTTAGGAATACGTACGGATAATTCGCCATATAAAAAATTCCAGAGAACTCATGATCCGGTAACTCCAACCTGTCACATGGGATGTCTATCATTACGATACCATCGAATCAGCTAC
>JAHIRD010000043.1 GCA_018818835.1 Pseudomonadota bacterium | reverse complement strand
TTTAGCGCCGATGGTACTGCATGGGCAGCTGTGTGGGAGAGTAGGTCGCCGCCGGATTCTTTTTTAAAAACCCTCTGATTCTTTGAATCAGGGGGTTTTTTTGTTTGGGGAAGGGCAACAAAAAAAACACGGACGAGCACGAACACGGCACGGACGAGCACGGACTGGCACGGACATGCACGGACGAACACGGCACGGACGAGCACGGACTGGCACGGACCTGCTCTGACAGACACGGCACGGACGAGCATGGACTGGCACGGACGAACAATGTAAGTGTTTTAATTTAGTTGTTATTTGTGAATGTGTCTGAGGTTTTTAATCAAGAGACGGTAGACTTTTTGTAAAAATAATATATTTCGTGTTTGATTTTTTTTAAGAATCCACATATATATAAAAAAAAAGAGAAGAGCCTGCAGAAATATGGTGGCATTGGTCCGGGGTAAGGGGGTGACTGATACACAGTGGGTTACAACATTTTCTTTATACTGAGATGAGATAAATAGTGCAGTTTATGGTGCGGCGCAAAGTATGATTTCCCTTTATAACTGGGTTGTTCATATGTGTTAGTCATCGTTATAAATTTTAAAAAGTATTCATTTTTTTTAAAATTTATGATTTTTGCGGTTTTACTGCAAATTAACGGCATTTCTTATTTCAGGATAAAAATGATTTTTTTAAAACGGCAATATCATAACAATTCTGGTGACGAGTTCTCCAAAAGAAATGGTATGTTGTTGTTTAGATTTTATGTATCCTGTCTAAAGCGATTACGTTCCCGTATTCGTATAATCAATAAACAAATAAATTTTCAATCCATTGATATAATTAAAGACAGACTGCGCTTTATTCCCGGCCGGCGAAGCTATTCAGAAACTTTAGACAAAGCCTGTAAGAAAATTATTCCATACGTTTCACATCCCACACATTCTGAATAAATCAAAGCCGGGGATAAAGCGCAGTCTGTTTTTATCCCACCTTATTATTCCATAGTTTAAAATCTTCCAGTGTTGTAATCATTTTTCCCAGGGAATTGTTTTGAAAAAAAGGCATGAATCCACTATGATAATTGAATTTAAATTTAAAGGGACGAAAGACACAAAATATATGGAAGACATTTGAATATGGGTGTAGACGTAATGAATGATTCCTTTGATGGGATTTCTGACAATCTTGTCAATCGTGGCTCGGAACTTATTATCAGCCGTGTGAAGGGTTCTGAACGTGGTCTGATTTTGAATCATGTCCATAAAGAACGTCAATCTTTATGTGTTATTGTCATGCCAACACGAAAAGATGCCGAGAAAATGGCCCAGGATCTTGTTTTTTTTGGTGATAAAAACCATATTCCGTGGGAGTATTTTCCCCCTTACAATATTCTTCCCTTTAAATCATTATCGTATCATACAGATACAGCATCCCAGAGACTTCGTATTTTAAGCCTGCTTTCTTCGGATCAGGCCCGTGGTTTTTTGATTACAACCCCTGAAGCATTGATGCAAAGAATCATTCCCAAAAAAGAGCTGGTTGCTTACACCGATATTGTGATGATCAATGAAGAGATTGATTTGAACCAGTTGGTGTCAAAATTTATTTCAGGGGGATATACACGGACGACCATTGTTGAAGAACCAGGAGACTTTTCCATTCGAGGGGGTATCGTCGATTTTTTTTCTCCCATGTATTCAAATCCCGTCCGAATTGAATTATTCGGGGATATGGTTGAATCTTTACGGTTTTTTTCTGTCAGTACCCAGAAAAAAATCGATTCTTTGACTGAAGCGTTGATAGTTCCTGCCAAAGAATCCATTATTGATCCGTCACATTTCGATGAAATTATTAAGAGGGTTCGCAAGCAGAGTGCCCTTACAGGAGTGCCCGTTTCAAAAATACGTCATATTGTGGATCGTATCAAAGGTGAGATCGGTGCCTCGGAAGTGGAGAATCTTCTTCCACTTGTGTATTCAAGCACCGATTGTTTTTTTAATTATATTCCTGATGACGCTGTGTTTGTCATGGCAGACTTAGGGGACATTCAAAACCAGGTTGATTTGTTCCGAGAGAAAGCGCAACAAAATTATGAGAACGCTTTACATGAAAAGAAACTTTGCGTCCACCCCGATGAACTTTATCTGAACTGGGGTGATATTGAAGAGCGTTTAAGGCCTTGTCGAAAAATAATGTTCAAGGAATTATCAGTGCAATCCGCGTCGGAAGAACACGACAAACGGCATGCCGTTCATTTCACTATTGATCAAAATACGGTGGTTTCAGCAGAGCTGCTGACAAGGAATACTCAGGAAAATTCTCTTTTTCCTTTGGTTCGGTGGATTGAAGACAAGAAAAATAATGCTTTAGTCACCTTGATCGTATGCAGTACCCGGTCACAAGCAGGACGGTTGAAACAGCTTCTGGCTCCTTATGGCCTGGACCCTGTGGTGCTTGAACATCTTCCGGATTTGGCCCGAAATCAAGGGCAGGTATTTATCTGTATCGGTCTGTTGTCGTCAGGATTTGTCTGGCCAGGCAAACAGCTTGCAGTGATTACCGAAGATGAAATTTTTGGAGTGAAAAGACGCATCACCCGAAGCCCTTCGTCCCGTCTGAAAGGCAAGGAGCTTTTTACGTTCAGTGAATTGAAAGAAGGGGATTCCGTGGTCCATTCCGATCATGGAATCGGACGGTATGTGGGCCTTGAAAAAATTTGTTTAAATGGGGTCACCAATGATTTTCTTCATATTGTTTACCGGGATGATGATAAATTATACCTTCCGGTTGAGCGTATGGGGATTATTCAGAAATATATAGGCGTTGAGGGATTTCAGCCTGTACTTGATAAAATGGGAAATAAATCCTGGGACAAGGTCAAGGAAAAGGCAAAGAAAGAAGTCGAAAAAATGGCCGGAGAGCTGCTGAAACTTTACGCTGAGAGAAAGGTACGGAAGGGGTTTGCATTTTCAGCCGCCGACAGTTATTTCAAGGACTTTGAAACCGGCTTTGAATATGAAGAGACGCCGGGTCAGATCGAAGCCATTGATGAAGTTATAAATGATATGGAAGACACAAAGCCCATGGACCGGCTGGTTTGTGGAGATGTGGGCTATGGTAAAACAGAAGTGGCCTTGAGAGCCGCATTCAAGGCGGTGAATGATGGGCGTCAGGTCGCTGTGCTTGTCCCCACAACCATCCTTGCAGAGCAGCATCTGAAATCATTTTCAGATCGGTTCCAGCGTTACCCTGTCCGGGTTGAAAGTCTCAGTCGGTTTAAAAGTCGTTCTAAACAGATCGAAATCATCAAGGCTCTTGCACAGGGAAATGTGGATGTGGTGATCGGTACCCACCGACTTTTGTCCGAGGATATTGCATTTAAGGACCTTGGGCTGGTGGTTATTGATGAGGAACAACGATTTGGTGTTAAACACAAGGAAAAGTTGAAAAAAATAAGAAGTACCGTGGATGTTTTGACCTTGACGGCAACCCCGATTCCCAGGACCCTTCATATGTCCATGGCAGGGATCAGGGATATCAGTATTATTTCTACGCCTCCGGAGCAGAGACAGGCCATCGTGACCTATGTGGCGGAGTTTGATGATATGATCGTCAGTGAAGCCATCCGCAAGGAGTTGAGTCGCAAGGGCCAGATTTTTTTTGTTCATAACAATATCTCGTCTATTGGGAGAATCAATGACCATCTGAAATCCCTGGTGCCGGAGGTGAAAACCGCCATTGCCCATGGTCAGATGAAAGAATCGGAACTTGAGAACGTGATGATGGCATTTGTCAATCGTGAGGTCGACATGCTGGTCTGCACCACCATTATTGAATCAGGATTGGATATTTCATCGGCCAATACCATGTTTATCAACAGGGCGGATCGGTTTGGGCTGGCACAGTTGTATCAGCTGCGGGGCCGAATTGGGCGAAGTGATGAACAGGCCTTTGCCTATCTGTTTATCCCCGAGGAAAGTACAGTCTCCCGCGATGCCCGGAAACGCATGAGGGTTCTCATGGAACACAGTGATCTTGGAGCAGGCTTCCAGATTGCCATGAGTGATCTTCAGATAAGGGGCGGTGGTGCGGCATTGGGGTCGTCACAATCCGGGCATATTGCGGCTGTGGGTTATGAAATGTTTTTGAAACTGATGGAAAACGCCATATCGGATATCAAGGGCGAGCCCGCCACTGAAGAACTGGAACCCGAAATTAATGTGAGCCTGTCAGCGTTTTTCCCTGAGAATTATATTCCGGCCATTGACCAGAGACTGACAATTTACAGACGCCTTGCCGGGTTTAAAGAGCTTAAGGACCTGACAGAAATCAAGGAGGAACTCCTGGACCGCTATGGTGATATGCCTGATGAAGCACAGAATATTTTGTTAAAAATTATGCTGAAAATTATGGCAATCAAGGCTGGGGTCAAACGTTTGGATATTTCAGGACAACAGTTGATTGTTTATTTTTCAGCCATTCATCAGAAAACCCCCCATGGGATCATTGATCTGATTACACCGGAACCGGAGAGATTTGAACTCAGCCCTGCAGGTATTTTAAAGGTGAAACTTTCCAAGGGAAGACCGACGATGCTGGTGGCTCAATCCAAAAAGATCTTGAAAGAAATCGCCCAACATGTTAACGGCTGATGGTCTTTATTTCCGGTAAAAGAGATGTCCCATGTGTGGATAAATAATTTTAAGGAAAATAAAATGAAAAAAATGCATCTTTATCCGGTTACCCTGTCTTTTGTGATTTTGCTTGTTCTTTTTACAGCATGTCATGATGATATTCAACTGTTTGAAAATGAACCCCTGATCACGTCGGGGTCGACGGTGATTACGGTGGGTGATTATATGAATGCCCTTGAAGTCACCAAGACTGCCTATCCCCACAGCGTGATTGTTGAGAAAGAATCATTTACGACCATCAAGACCCGGCTTCTTTCCCAGATGATTGAAGAACTGGTGATCATGAAGATTGCCCAAGAGAAAAATATTAAAATCTCTGATGAAGAATTCAAGACCGCTTTGGATGATATCAAAAAAGACTATCCCGAAGGGGTGTTCGAGGAAATGCTTCTTGAAAATGCCATAACCAATCACTTATGGGAAACGAGGCTCAGAAACAGATTGTTGATGCAAAAGGTCCAGGATGCCGAGTTTGATTCCAAAATATCCATAAGTCCCGAAAACATGAAAGAATATTATGAAAAAAATGCCAAGGACATCGAATCCGAATTTGATGAGGAACAGGATGAAGGTGATGTCTACGACCGGATTATCAAGAGGATGAGAATGGAAAAGAAACAAGGAGCATATCAGACGTGGATAGATCAGAAGAAGGCGGATTATTCGATTGAAGTTAATCAGAAAATATGGGAAAAGATACTTGGTTCTTAATTCGTTATCATTCATCGTTTAAAGAAGATTTGGGTTATCGTGTTATTATGAAAAATATTCAAAAAGAGTTTGGTTTGAAGAAAATGAAAAACCAAGTGAAACATTCTTCCGTAATTCTGATTCTGGTTTTTTTGTTTTTTACGGCATACCCGTCCATGTCATATTCTGTTGATATGGAGGTGGTTGATCGTATTGTGGCCATCGTCAATGATGAGCTGATCACTTACAGTATGCTGAATGAAGCGTTCAAACCATTTGATATCAAGATCCGGGAAAAAAATTATCCCCTGGAAAAAGAAATAGAGATCCGATTTAAGGTTAGAAATAATCTTATCCAGCAGTTGATTGATCAGGAAATCACTGAGCAGGAGATGAAAAAGGCGCAGATTCAAGTGAGCGATGAAGAGATTGATGGGTACATCGAGAGAATCAAACAGACGAATTCATTTACCCAGGAAGACTTGAGGCGGATGCTTGAAGCCGAAGGTGTTGAACTTGGACAATACCGCAAGGAAATTAAAAGCCTCCTATTAAGAAATAAATTAATTCAGTATGAGATCAAGTCCAAAATCGTTATTACCAAAGAGGAGATTGATGAATATTACACACGTCACAAAGACGAATTCAATGGCAAAACCCGTGAAGAAGTATCTCCTCTGATTATGGATAAACTCTATCAGACCCAGGCAGATGAAAAATTCAGCAAATGGATTTCCGATCTGCGTGAACAAGCCCAAATAAAGATCATTCAGTAAACAGGTAAGCATATGGAAATTATGGAAAACTCGGAAATAGCAGAACCCATTGTTAATCATTCACAGATGTCATTTGGATCATATCTGAAAAACGTCAGACTTGAAAAAGGCTTGAGCATTGAAGATATCATGGATTACACACGAATATCAAAATTCGTAATCCAGCAAATTGAGGCAGAAAACCGCGCGAATCTGCCGGAAGATGTTTTTCTCAAAGGGTTTTTAAAAGCTTATGCCGAAGCCGTGGGTGTTGATCCTTACGATGTGCTCGATCGTTATAAAAAGGCTGTATACAAAGAGGAACATCCTATGACATCCAAACGGGATGCCCAGGATTCAGGATCAGGATTTTCCCTTAGAATGGTTTTAGTCGTAGCCATTCTTATTTTGTCTCTGGTTGGTTATTTAACATTTACCAGTCTGAAAAAAGAGCCTTTGAACGATACGGATACGAATCTTGTTTCAGAAGATATCACAGACAGCCTCGTTACGGATCAGGCACCGACTGTAATCCAGGAAGAACTCCCTGCCCTCGTGGATGGCCTTCATCTGGAAGTGGTCTGTGTGGAGGATACCACCCTTAAGATCAGTGCTGATGGCGGGATTCCGGAGGAGTATGTGCTCAAGCCCGAAGACCATCTTGAACTCAAGGCAAAAAGTCTGTATAATATTCTGATTGACAACACCTGTGGTGTGACATTGTTTTTGAACAATAACCCTGTGACTGTGCCTGGGAAGTGCGGTCAGACAGCAACCATTCAACTACCCTGAGGATTGAACAAAAGCGTATGGACCCAGACCCTCGGATCGGTATTATGCCGCCGTACCTTTTAAGATTTATGATGTTAAAGCAAAGAGGAGGTTCCAAAGCGTTCTGATAGTTTCGATCCGGATGTTTTGAAGCAGCCTCTTGTTTTCCCAAAAACCCTTTTGTGAAAGCAGTAGGTGTGTGAATGACAAACGACCGAAACAAAATCCTAGGTGAAACCATCAAACGTCTTCTCAGACGAGATGCCATCTCCCACCTGAAAAAAATTGTCAACAAGTCCCATGCAGCAGACCTTTCGGTTATTTTTAGATCCCTGCCCATTGAGAACCAGAGGAAACTTTTTGATCTGATTGAGGATATCGAGCAGAAATCGGTTTTGATCAGCGAACTTGAAGAGTATACATTCCTTGAATTTATTGAGCATTTGAGTATTGACGAATGCGTTGAAATTTTCAACTACATGCCTGCGGATGATGTGGCCGACTTGATCGGCAAACTGCCCAAGGAAAGAGCCTCCTCAATTCTCGAAAAAATGAATACCGAGGATTCGGAGGAAGTTGAAGACCTTTTGCGTTATGAGGATGATACAGCCGGTGGTATCATGGTGCCTGATTTTATCGCATTGCGGGAAATCGTCACGGCCAAGGAAGCCATTGAATCTCTTCAAAAAGAATACCACGATGTTGAAATGCCATTTTATCTTTACGTGGTGGATGAGTTTAACCGTCTTTTGGGGGTTGTTTCTCTTCGGCAGTTGGTGGTGGTCAAGCCTGATACCCCTTTGAAAAAATTTATGGCCACAGACATTTTTTCTGTGAGAACGGATATGGACCAGGAAGAGGTGGCCAAACTGGTTGCCCGTTATGATATTCTGGCTGTTCCTGTTGTGGATGATCAGAACCGATTGGTGGGTATAGTGACCGTGGATGATGTTATCGATATTTTCAGGCGGGAAGCCACGGAAGATATATTGAAAATGGCCGGTGTGGGAGAGGATTTTGTTGAAACCCAGTCTATTATCCGAAGCACGAGAATACGGCTGCCCTGGCTGTTTGCAAGTTGTCTTGGAGGAATTCTGGCCTCCCTTGTGATCAGCCATTTTGAGGGGGGGTTGATTAAATTCGCATACCTTGCCGCATTTATTCCCGTCATTACCGGTATGGGCGGAAACGTGGGCGCCCAGTCTTCCACCATCGTGGTCCGTGGCCTTGCCACAGGACGGCTGGATGTTCGGGATATTTGGACTGTTGTATCCAAACAGCTGGCCATTGGGCTTATTCTCGGGGTCATTTATGGCGGACTTCTTGGGGGGGTTGCACGGTTTAAATACGATCATGAAATGTCGGCAAGTCTTTTGGCTCTTGCCGTTGGCCTTTCAGTGTTTTGCTCCATGTCCATTGCTGCATTGATGGGGTCTCTGGTGCCCATGGTTTTCAGAAAGATTCAGATCGATCCGGCCGTGGCTTCAGGGCCTTTTATATCAACATCCATTGATGTGATCAGTGTTTTTTTCTACCTGAGCATTGCCACCACCCTGCTGGTCTGAAGTATGGTCTTGGATATTAAAGAAAGACAGCATTTATTTGGGAATGAAAAATGGCCATGCGATCATCACATGAGGATACCCTCATATACAACACATCCGCCATTGTTCTTCGGCGAATGGATTACGGGGACCATGATTCAATCCTTACCCTTCTGACCCGTGAGAAGGGGAAGATCAGTGTCATGGCCAAGAACGCCAAAAAAAGCGTCAAACGGTTTTCCGGAACTCTGGAATTGTTTTATGTCATTGAGCTTGTGATCCGGGAAAATCTGCGCATGGCCTATATGATGGAAGCCTCGGTTGAAGAAGCCTTTGAGACCATCAGGTCCGATATCCTTAAAACAGCTTATGCCAGTTACTGGGCTGAAACCGTGATCCAGTTCATGGAAGAGGGTGTGCGCCAGGAAGGGGTTTACAGTCTTCTGGTCCATAGCCTTATGGGTCTTGATCTCAGCCTTCGGCCTGCTGAGGAATGGAGCATCTATTTTCAGTTGAAATTCCTTGAGTTGTCCGGTCATGCTCCGGAGCTTTCCCACTGCCAGGTCTGTGAAACGGACGTTGATGAGATTGACCATATTCGTATACGTTTTGATATCAAACAAGGCGGTCTGGTGTGTAATCATTGTGGTGGGCCCAGCCCCTTTAGAATCGATCTTTCCAAAGGCACAATCAAGCAACTGATCTGGTTTCAGAAAAGTGAACCTGGTAAAGCATCCATGGTCAGGTTTTCTAAACAGGCATTGAACGAGGGCCTGGGTTTTCTTGAAGTATTTCTGGCATTTCATCTTGAAAAAGAGCTAAGGAGCTTGAAATTCCTTAAAAAAATTAGAAACTGAAATAATCAAATGACGATTCAGATGGCACTATCATGAAAAAGAGACTGGAACAGCAGCAGGTGGTCATGTCCGCCCCATGTCGGCTTGATTTCGGTGGAACCCTGGACATCAGCACGTTTTTTTTCCCGTTGAGGCATTTGTCCCCGACAACATTCAATATCGCCCTTTCCATGAGAACGACGGTCACCTTGTCGCCCTGGATCTCGGGGAACGTGCGGATCTCATCCAGGGGGTTTGAAACCGTTTCCTTTGATAAAGGCACGTCACCATATAATCATCCCCTTGGGCTTATGCTTTCCATTTGTGATTATTTCGATGCCCATGGACTTCATATTGATATCCGGTCATCTTCGCCGCCAAGGAGTGCCCTGGGCGGGTCGTCTGTGGCGGCCGTGGCCTTGATTGGAGCCCTGATGACGGCAACAGGTGAGACTGAGGGGGATGCCTTGCCCTTGGATCACATCGTACGCTTGGCCTATGCCATTGAAAGCAGTGTGCTGAGAGTGCCTTGCGGCATGCAGGACCAATTGGCCGCAGCGTTTGGGGGGGTCAATGCCTGGCGGTTTACAGGTGATGTTATGGGCCCTCCGTATGAACGAAAGGTTGTTGTGGAACCATCCGGGTATAAGGCATTGGAGTCGCGGATTCTGGCTGCTTATTGTGGAGATCCCCATGAATCGGTGAATATCAATGGCAAATGGGTCAATCATTTCATGACAGGCAGTGACAGAGGCGTCTGGAAAAATATCATCGCCAGTTGTACCCGATTTGCCGAAGCTTTGGCCCAGGGCGATTACAATGAGGCTGCCCTTCTGATGAATCAGGAAACAGAGCTTCGACTGAAAATGACCCCGGATGTGCTGGATGCCACAGGGAAAAAACTGGCCGGGCTTGCCCGGGAAAAAGGATGCGGTGCACGCTTTACCGGAGCCGGTGGGGGAGGATGTGTCTGGGCCGTGGGAGAGGCCGGGAATATAAAGGACCTTAAAGCTGAATGGGCACACGTTATCAGTGAAACACCCCAGGCCGGTTTTTTGGATACAACCATTTCAAGCCAGGGTTTGGAACAGGAAACAGGACAATGATCACCAAGGCAGACAGCTTTTGTGAACCCCGGCCTTTGGATAAACAAAGAAATACGGATGTCGCATTCCATGGAGACTGCACGGGAGATACAGGCTTTTGATTGACTAAAGCTTTGATTTGATGTAATTTCCTCTTTTTAAAAAATGCAAAAAATGTCTTTCGGATACCTAAAGGCCCTGCAAAACGGGGCTTTCATCATAATTATTGTTTGATTTGAGGATAAAAACGATGAATTTTCAGGATGTTGTACTTGCCTTGCAGACATACTGGGCCAACAAGGGCTGTGTGATCTGCCAGCCCCTGGATTTGGAGGTGGGGGCTGGAACCTTCCACCCCGCAACCCTGTTGAAATCCCTGGGCCCTGAACCATGGAAAGTGGCCTATGCCCAACCATGCAGGCGGCCTACCGACGGGCGTTACGGTGATAATCCCATGCGTCTCCAGCATTATTATCAATTTCAGGTGATCCTGAAACCCTCCCCCTCTGATGTGCAGGATCTTTATCTCCAAAGCCTCAAGATACTGGGTATTGATCCTCTGGAGCATGATATCCGTTTTGTGGAGGATGACTGGGAGTCACCGACCCTGGGGGCGTCGGGCCTGGGCTGGGAAGTCTGGTTGGACGGTATGGAAGTGACCCAGTTTACCTATTTCCAAATGGCCGGAAGTATTGATGTGAAACCCGTTTCCGTGGAAATTACTTACGGTCTTGAGCGGATTTGCATGTACCTTCAGGATGTGGACAATGTCTTTGATTTGAAATGGAACGATGTGGTCACCTACCGGGATATTTTTCATCAGAATGAGGTTGAGCAGTCCACGTATAATTTTGAAAAAGCGGATGTCGACATGCTTTTGAACCTTTTTACGAGCTACGAAGCCGAATCCAAACGGATCATCGGGGAAAAGCTTGTGATGCCGGCCTATGAATGCTGTATCAAATGCTCCCATCTGTTTAATCTTCTGGATGCCAGGGGTGCCATCAGTGTGACCGAACGTACAGGCTATATTGGACGGATCCGAACCCTGGCACGGCTCTGTTCCCAGGCCTATATCGATCAACGTGAAGCCCTGGGTTTTCCAATGCTTAAAACCATGTGATCTTTCTAAGATTAAAAATTTGAGGAAACCATGAACGATCTATTGCTTGAAATCGGTTCCGAAGAAATTCCGGCCGGATATATTGAACCTGCCCTTTTGGCCCTGGCTTCGGATGTGACACAGCGTCTGAAAGACGCCAGGATTACACACGGCGCTGTCAATACATATGGGACGCCCCGCCGTCTTTCGATTCTTATCGAAAACCTGGCTGATCGGCAGGCTGCCCTGACCACTGAGATGATGGGCCCTCCTGAAAAGGTGGGTGTGGATGGTGAGGGCCAATTTACGGTTCCTGCAAAGAAATTTGCGGAAAAACTGGGTATCGGTATTGACGAAATCCAGGTCAAGGAAACGGAAAAGGGCCGCTATCTGTTTGGGTTGAAAACCGAAGAAACTCATGATACACGTGATGTCCTTGCACGCATCCTCCCTGAGGCCGTGTTGAAGTTGCCTTTTCCTAAAACCATGCGCTGGGCCGATCTGGATATCCATTTTGCCCGTCCCATTCAATCGGTGCTGGCCCTTTTGGGCAATGCCGTGGTCCCTTTTACGGTGGGAGACATCAAAAGTTGCACCACAAGCCGGGGGCATCGGTTCATGAGCCCGGCCTTGATCGACATGAAACAGCCGTCGGATTACATTTCCTGTCTGGAAAAAGCCCATGTCATCGTAGATATCAGTGCCCGAAAACGTCTGGTCCGTGAAGAAATTGCGAAAGCCGCCACCCAGGTCAGGGGAAAGATTTTGGACGATGAGGATCTGGTAAACATCGTGGCCAATCTCATCGAATATCCTGTGGTGGTTGTGGGCAGTTTTGACGAGGCCCTTCTGGAGTTACCCGATGAAGTTCTGATCACGGCCATGCGCGAACATCAGAAATATTTTGCCGTCATCGAAGAAAGCGGTGGGCTTATGCCCCATTTCGTTGTGGTGAACAACACCCGCACCAAGGATATGGCCGTGGTGACCCGTGGACATGAAAAAGTTCTTCGGGCTCGTCTGGCCGATGCGCGTTTCTTTTATCAGGGTGACCTGAAGGAAAGAGGCGAAGACCGTCTTTTAAGGCTCAAAGGGGTTTTGTTCCAGGCCAAACTGGGCTCCATGTATGACAAGACCTTACGGATCGAGGCGCTTACAGCCTATCTGGCAGATATGGCCGGTGCAACGGATATCGAGGATCAGGCCATTAAAGCGGCCCGGTACTGCAAATCGGATCTTGTCAGCCAGGTGGTGGTTGAGTTTCCCAAGCTCCAGGGACTTATGGGGCGGATTTATGCCACCAAAGAAGGTGAACATGATCTGACTGCCCGGGCCATTGAAGAACATTACAGGCCCGTGGCCTCAGGTGCAAGACTTCCTGAATCAGTGACCGGTGCTCTGGTGGCCCTGGCCGATAAAATTGATACCATCTGCGGGTGCTTTTCGGCCGGTCTCATTCCCACAGGTGCTTCGGACCCCTATGCCCTCAGGCGTCAGACCATCGGTTTGATTCAGATTATGGTTGAAAAAGATTTCTGTTTCTCATTGACGGCTCTGATTGAAAAAAGTCTGTCGTTTTACGGTGAAAGGCCCACGTCTGAAACGGAAAAAATTGTCTCGGATGTGTATGAGTTCATCAAAAACCGTATGGAATATCTGCTGGTGGAAGAAGGCTATTCACGGGATGTGACCGTGGCCGTGACCAGCGTGTCCATCGATGCCATTCCCAACGTAAAACGCCGGGTTAAAGCTCTGGAAAGTCTCAAGAATAAGGATGGGTTTGAACCTCTGGCTGTGGCGTTCAAGCGGGTGGTGAATATCATACGTAAAACGGAACGTACCCAGGCTCAGACAGTTTCTGAAGATCGTTTTGAATCCCCGAGCGAATCGGCCTTGTATGAGTCGCTCAACGCGGTGACCGGCCGAGTGGGTCAGTATCTTGAAACGGGCGATTTCGATTGTGCCCTTACGGAAATCGCCACCTTGCGGGCTCCGGTGGACACTTTTTTTGATGACGTGATGGTGATGGCTGAAGACGAAGCACTCAGAAACAATCGTCTGGCCCTTTTATCCGGCATCGCGGATCTTTTTGCTAACATTGCGGATTTTTCTAAAATATCCACATAAACAATCAAATATATTCAAGGAGGAGACATGGCAGGTTTTGATCCTGACAAGGATAAAGTTCTTAAAAGCTGGAAATGCGAAACAACCGGGCTGATTATGGCCATCCATTCCTATGCGGGTGGAGAACCTAAGCTTCAGATCGGTCCCAGAATTTTAATGAAAAAAGACGGAACCGAACGGGCCCCTTCAAAGGCAGGCCGACTGACCGTTGATGATGTGACCTGGCTTTACGATCATATCGATGAAATCAAAGATGAGCTTGAAAAAAATCTTGACCCCATGGCCTAATGGATGACAGGGCGGTAATAAATCCCATTGCCGGGAAACGTCTGCATCAGATGGGTAGCTTAGCGGTGATGGCAGCCACCTTGCCTGATTTGAATTATCTGGTGAAACATCTGGGGTTTGATCAAGAAGATAGCCGTTCGTTTTATTCCAGCCAGGTGTATACACGGTTGGAAAATGGCAGGGGTTTTTCCCTGACCGGCCCGTTTATCGGTGCCCCCCATGCCGTGATGCTTCTGGAAAATCTGGTGTGCCTGGGTATTTCCCAGGTTATTTTCATGGGCTGGTGCGGCTCGGTGAGTCCGGATGCCTGTATCGGAGATATTCTTGTTCCTTCCTGCGCGTTTTCCGATGAAGGAACCTCTCGGCATTATGGCTTGGACGATCCGGGTATTTGCGTGGAACCGTCCTTGCCTCTCCAGGCCCTGATGGCGGAAACCTGTCGGGCGCAGGGCCTTTCATTCAAACAGGGCCCTGTTTGGACAACCGATGCAATTTATCGAGAAACCCCTGAAAAAATAGATGATTACCGTAAAAGAGGCGCTTTGGCCGTCGATATGGAGTTGTCTGCCCTGTGTACAGCCGCAGCATTCCGTGGAATTCAACTGGCCTCAGTGCTGGTGGTTTCCGATGAAGTCTGGACCCACACCTGGAAACCGGGTTTTGGGAATAAAGAATTCAAACAAAGCCGAAAGGCCGTGACGCAGATGATTGCAACCCTTGTTGAAAGGATTTTCAATGGATAAGGTCGATATGCTTGTCCAGACCCTTAAAAATTACAGCAATGCTTACCGCCAGGGTAAACCCTTGGTCAGTGATGAGGAATACGACAGGCTGCTCAAACAGCTGAGTGACATGGATCCGTCTAATCCCTATCTGGAGGTTGTGGAGCCTGAACGCTTTGAAGGCAAGTCCGAAGTCCGGCATCCCATGCCCATGCTTTCAACGGAAAAGGCGTATAGCACCGAAGATCTTGAACGGTTTGTCACACGGGTTCACAAAGCCGCAGCAGATATCGGCCTTACTGATGTTCATTTTGCGGCCACGGCCAAGCTGGACGGTCTGGCTGGTCGTGATGACGGCACGATCTTCGCGTCCAGGGGCAATGGCATGATGGGCTATGAAATCAGTAGCGCCTTTGCTAAAGGTGTGATTCCCATGGGCGGACGGGGCAGGGGTTTGGGTGAGATCGTGATGAGCAAATCCTATTTTGACGAGCATCTGGCCGGACAGTTCGAACATCCCCGGAACATGGTTGTGGGGATTGTCTCATCGGATACCCTCAATGAATTTGCTGAAAAAGCCTTGAACGACGGAGCCGTTCATTTTGTCCCCTATACCGAATTGCCAACCTGGACAGGATCGGGAACCGAGTTGGTCGCCTCCATTGAAAAGATTACACTCGACCTCTTAGGGACGATTGATTACCCGGTGGATGGCCTGGTGGCCGAGGTAGTGGATGAGGCCCTGAAACGTCACATGGGGGCCACAAACCATCACTACCGCTGGCAGATTGCCATTAAAACCAAAGGCGAGACAGCCTTTACCCGGGTGGAAAATATTGTCTGGCAAGTGGGGCGAACCGGCAACGTGACACCGGTCATGGAAGTTGCTCCCGTGAAATTATCCGGGGCCACCATTAGGCGGGTCACAGCCCACCACGCAGGCATGGTGAAAAATCTTGGCATCGGCCAGGGTGCGGATATTGAAATCATCCGTAGCGGTGAGGTTATTCCCAAACTGGTTGCCGTGATCAATTCATCGGGCCAGGTAGATATTCCTCGGAACTGTCCTGTTTGTGGCACGTCCTTGGTCTGGCAGAATGATTTTTTAAGATGCACCAACGCCCTGTGCCCTGCCCAGATTGAGCAGAAAATCGTGCACTGGTTTAAAAGTCTGGGCAACGCAGACTGGTTCGGCATTAAGACGGTTCAGAAACTCGTGAACAATGGGTTTGACAGTCTTGAAAAAATATATGCCATGACCGAAGATGATTTTGTACAGCTGGGATTTGGTCCGGTTCAATCAAAAAATCTTCATGAGGCTCTTTCCATAAGCCGCAGAAAATCCGTGGAAGACTGGCGTTTTTTGTCGGCCTTTGGAATTTCTGCTTTAGGTAAGGGCGACAGCCGGAAATTATTGGCCCATGTGGCCATTGAGTCCTTGGTGACCATGACAGCCGAGGATATCAAGGCCATACACGGTTTCGGTGATATCACCAGTGAATCCATCATCCGGGGCCTTTCAGAACTCAAAGAGACCATGGCCCATATGCTTGATTTGGGATTCAATCTTCAAAAAACGGACATTAGATTTGAAGGTGGGCTCACGGACAGTCCCATTTCAGGCAAAGGCATTGTGTTCACGGGTAAAATGGAACGGGGCAGCCGGGACGACATACAGGATATGGCCCGGAGATTGGGTGCCACTGTCCAGACCGCTGTGAGCGGGAAAACCGATTTTCTGGTCTGCGGCGAAAATGTTGGGGCCAAAAAAATTGAAAAAGCCAGGGAAACCGGGTGTCACATTCTCAGCGAAGAGGCATTTTATCAGATGGTGGGACCCGTCACAGGGGTCCAAGATGGTGTTTAATCTCAGCGATCCACAAAGAAATACTCCCACATGACCATGTGGGAGTATATGTTTCTTTGTCTGTGGGGAGGTGGCCCATTTTTAGGGAAATCAGATGCCTTCTTTGAGTTTCTTTCCAGGTTTGAATTTTACCACATTGCAGGCTTTGATTTTCATGCTTTCACCGGTTTGGGGATTTCGACCGGTTCTGGCTTTCCGTTTGACCTTCGTAAAGGTTCCAAACCCCACCAGTGTCACTTTCCCATCTTTCTTTTTCAAGGATTTGGTCACTGAGTCCATAAAGGATTCCAGGGCTTTTGCCGCGCTCAATTTAGTAATACCGGCATCTTTTGACATTTGTTCAACCAATTCAGCTTTGGTCATGAAATTTCCCCTTTATTTAATGATTATATGGTTGGAAGATGTGTTTATTTCTAACAGCATTGATATTTAGGTGTCAATATAAATGTGTGAACACAAGCGTTTAGGATATTTGATGGCGTCGTAAAAAGTCCCATATGCGGCGTTATAGTGTTTGGCCGGACGTTCGACATACGCTTATGTATGCCGTAACCACGGCCAAACACTATGCCTTGCCTATGGACCTTTTTCCATAGCCATCCGTTGACTTTTTACGAGTTCATCATATTTTAAAGGATTAACTTTTCGTAAATTAAAGGAATGCCCGGGCCTTGAAGACCCTTTGTTTTTGGGTTGGACAAGCGTTATTGAACGGGGTATAAGACAACCATTTGCATGGACTCCAGCCATGGGGCCAGGCACCTTAATACAAAAAACAACGTGGCATCATCACTCTCGTGGGTTTTTTCATGGGTGATATGTTCTTTATGATGGGAAACTAATCGTCTTTCCATGGATGATCGATGATTTGCCATGAATTATTAACAGGCCAAAAAGGGCCGGAAAGTATGAGCTATGAATACATACGATGCATTGAAACAAGAGTTGATTCAGGCTGGAGAGGCCTTTAAGGCATTGTTTGAAAAAGCGGAGACCTTTTCAGGAATATCCGGTAATTTTTTTCAGAATTGGAAAAACACCTTGGAGATCATCCAACGGCAGATTGCCGAAGATCTGGTCCGGGTCGCTGTGGTGGGTCCCATTAAATCAGGGAAAAGCACATTTGTAAACGCCCTTTTCCGTGATGATTATCTGAAAAGGGGCGCCGGCGTCATTACGTCCATTGTTACCCGAATTCGCTGCGGTGAAAGCCTTAAAGCCTCAATTTGCTTTAAATCCTGGGATGAGGTGAACCGGGACATTGAGCAAGGGCTGTCACTCTTTCCCGCCTGGAAACCGGAATCCGAGGATTTTCGTTTTGACATTCGCAAGAGCATCCACAGGGACATGCTCGAAAAAATCCTGGAGTCACTGACCGCCGACCAGTTGATCACCAATGACACACGGAATATCACCAGCGTTCTCTTGTCATCCTATCTTTCAGGTTTTGACCGGGTCAAAGACATCATCGGCCCTGATCAAGTGATCAAAATTCATGAACACGAGGATTTCCACAAGCATCGAAATTATACAGGCGATGAGATCCTTGCTGTCTACATCAAGGACATCCAGCTTGAAATTCATTCGGATGTTCTGGACAGATCCATTGAGATCGCCGACTGCCAGGGCAGTGATTCACCCAACCCCCTCCATCTTGCCATGATTCAGGACTACCTGTCGGTCACTCATTTTATTGTGTATGTGGTAAGCAGCAGAACCGGGTTGAGGCAGGCAGATATCCGTTTTTTGACCATGATCCGGGACATGGGCATCATGGACAACATGCTTTTTGTTGTAAACTGTGATTTTTCAGAACACGAATCCTTTGATGATTTCAGTCGGCTCATAGCCAAGATACGATCTGAACTGGCCTTGATCATTCCAAACCCTGACGTGTTCACCTTGTCTGCCTTGTACAATCTGTTTGGTGCCAGAAAAAAATCCCAGGGTGAAACGAGCCTGACCAGAAAAGATCTGGTCCGGTTGGAGCAGTGGGAGGCCGAATTATCGTTTACCGAACTCTCAAACCGGGAAACAGAACGGTTTGAATCCTTTCTCCATGGGAAACTGACCCGGGAGAGGTATTTCCTTCTTTTGGGGAATCATGTGGAACGTCTGTCCCTGGTTGCAAACGGACTGGCCCAGTGGGCGGGCATGAACAAGGATCTTTTGTCCAGGGATTCGGACAGTGCAGGGGAAATCATCCGCAATATAAAGAAAAATCAGGAAAAAACCACCAAGGTCAGCAACATGATCCGGAGCACCCTTGACGGCGCCGTGAAAACCGTGTCCGGAAACGTTAAGGGGGTCGTGGACACCTTTTTTGATGAGAGAAACGGTGACATCATCTCGGGTATTACCAGTTTTATAAGTCGTTATGATCCTTCCTATGAAAGTTATTTTGAGAACGGGGCCATCCCTGGGCTTAACCATAATCTCTTTATGGTTTACCAGGATTTTAAAAACGCCCTGGATAATTATATCACCGAATCCATTACCCCTAAAATTGTCGGTTTTGTCCGCAGGCAAGATGAAACCATACTGGAGGATCTGGACCAGATGACCCGCCCCTATTCCAGCATGGTGGAAGACGCCCTTATGGAGTACGGCCAAGCCATGGCTCAGTTCGGCATCGGGATAGAGATGCCGGCCCGTGAACGTGTCAGCACCATTCCCGACCTGGAAACCCTGAAAAGCATGGTGAACCTTAAATACCAACCTGCATCAAAAATGATGAATTATTCGACCATGGTCCGGGTTGAAGCCCTGGTGAGATTCGGGTTTTACAACCTGATCAGCTTTGTGAAAAAGGTGTTTAAAAAGAAGGCCATCGATAAAAAATCAGATCAGATCCAGGCCCTTAAGGATGGCCTTGACCGGATGAAAAAAGAAACCATGGAAAATGTTCTGTCCCATTTTAAAAGCTACCGGGAAAACATTAAGTTTCAGTACTTCTATAAACTCACCGATGCTGTGGCCAATGCCTTTTACGATCTTCACACGGCCCATTTCCATGCCTATGTGACTGATTTGGATACCCTGGCCACCTTGATCCGGGAAAAAAAGCTGGACAAAGACACGGTCATGGCCGAATTGTCGGCCATGGAAACCCGGATGTCTGATCTCAAGGAAAAAATAAAACGGATCCGTGAGAAAATAACCCTGATTTAAATAAGAGGTGGAATCAGTTAAGCTGATTTTGAGTCCACCAAGCCCATTTACGTCCACTTTTTTCTGTGGACGATGTGGACAGGGTGGACATTGTGGACACGGTCCATTCAGCAGCGTTTGAAACGGTTACTTAAATCATGGCATCGGCGAATTCTCGGGGGTTGAAATCCTGGAGGTCTTCGATCTGCTCTCCGACCCCGATATATTTCAAGGGCACATTCAAGGCATGGCTGATGCCGATGACAACGCCTCCTTTGGCTGTGCCGTCCAGTTTGGTCAGTGCAATGCTGGAAATTCCGATGGCCTCGTTGAAGAGTTTTGCCTGCTGGAGGGCGTTCTGGCCTGTTGTGCCGTCCACCACCATCAATGTTTCATGGGGGGCGTCCGGCATTTTTGAGGCCACGGTGCGCCTGATTTTTTTCAGTTCTTCCATGAGATTGATTTTGGTATGAAGCCTTCCGGCCGTATCAATGATCACGATATCAACATTGCGTGACAGAGCGGCATCCATGCCGTCATAGGCCACGGCAGCGGGATCTGAGTTGTCCTTGTGACGCACGATGGAGGCCCCGGACCGTTCAGCCCAGATGGCCAGCTGCTCTGAGGCTGCAGCGCGGAAGGTGTCCGCTGCAACGATCAGGACATCTTTGCCTTCTTTGACAAAGCGTGAGGCAAGCTTGCCGATGGTTGTGGTTTTTCCAACACCGTTTACCCCCACCACCATGATGACATGGGGTTTTTGAATAGAAGGTGGGGGATCAACAGGGCTGATATTGATGATGTTGAATATTTCTTCTTTGATGAGGGCCTTCAGGTCATCAGCCGAGTGGATGTTTCCGGATTGTCGGGACAAGTTTTTGATGAGCTTCATGGATGTTTCCACACCCACATCCGATGTGATCAGCATTTCCTCCAGGTCTTCAAGCTTGTATTCGTCGAGGCTGGAGCCCCCTATAAACAACCTGTCCACTTGGGCTGACAAGGCGTTTCGGGTTTTGGAAAGCCCGCTACGGATGTTTTTCATAAGCCCTTTTTTGGTGGGGGACTTGGGTGATGGAGCGCCTATTTGAACCGTTTTATCTGGCTCTGTATCACGTTCTGTCACAGGAGATGATTCGGGCTTTTCCTCCGGGGCACCGGATTCAGGAATGGCACCGTTACTTTTTTTAGAGATTGACCGGCGGCGTTTGATTAGAAAAAAAATAAAAAGAACAAGGATCAGGACAAGGGGAATCATTCGGATGAGCATCTCTTCTTTGAGTCCGCTTAAAGCAGAGAGTTTGGATAAAAGAGGGCCTGTCTTTGCATTCAGCCAATTCATGGCCTGGGCCAGATACGCAAGTAGACGGTCGACCAGCTTGCCTGATTCATGGTTCAGCATGTGTTCTTCCTTTTAATTCAGTGTGGTGACAATGGCGGTGTCCTCTCCCAGGGGAGAGTCCTATCCATAGGTGCACCGGTAGTTTTTCCGTTTACGCTTAAGAAAATATGACCAATTTTGATCCGTTTAATCCTATGGATGATGATTTAACATATTTGAGTCTGATCAAGCAACGGCAATATTGTTCAGATTTGTATCCGACGTACCGGACAGGTTCACCGACACGATTTTTGACACGCCTTTTTTCTCCATGGTCACACCGAAAAGGACATCGGCAAATTCCATGGACAGCTTGTTGTGGGTGATCATGAGAATCTGTGACTGGGTGCCGATATGCTTGACCAGATTGTTGAACCGCATGACATTGGCGTCGTCCAGGGGGGCATCAATTTCATCCATGATGCAGAAGGACGAGGGCTTGATCAGGAAGATGGAAAATACAAAGGCAATGGCTGACAGGGCTTTTTCACCACCGGATAAAAGGGAAAGACGGGTAAGCTTCTTGCCCGGGGGCTGGATCATCAGCTCCACACCTGTGGTCAGCGGAGAGGATGGGTCTGTGAGAATCATTCGGGCAGAACCCCCTTCAAACAGCTTGGGGAAAAGATCCCCCAGCTTGTCATTGATGGCGTTGAATGTTTCCAGAAACCTCTCTTGTGAAACCTGATTGATTTTTTTTATAATGGCCTCCAGGTCGTTAAGGGACGTTACCAGGTCTTCATGCTGCTGGACCATGAAATCGTATCGGGTTTTCAATTCGTCATATTCGGAAATGGCACCCATGTTCACATCGCCCAGTTGGGATATTTTCTTGGAAAGCTCCTTGAGTTCGGTTTCCATGGCCGTGATTTCCAAAGGTGAAAGGCCTGTGATATCGATCTTGTTTTCTTCAAATTCCAGGCTGTACTGGTTGATCCGGTGATGGTATTTTTCTTCGATACGGCAGGTGAGGCTTTCGCGTTTGAGCCGGACCTGTGACAATTCGATTTCAAGGACCTGTAAGAGGCTGTTGTCTCGTTCCCGTTCTTTTAGAATACCGGCTTTGATTTTTTCTTTTTCCTTAAGGCTTTTTTCAATATTCGAAAGGTCTTTCCGGGCAACCTGATGTTCTTCGGATACCTGGGCAAGGGACCGGGTCAGGTGTTCAAGCTCAATGCGATCCGTGATATGGGTCCTGGCGATGTGTTCTGCACGCTCTTTTTTTTCTTGCACATCGTTTTCAAGTCGGGTTTTCCGATGTGAACCGTCCTTTAGAAATTCCTCCAGGCGTTTGAGTGAACCGACGTAGTTTTCGCGTTTGGCCCTAAGGGTGGAGATATGCAGCTGGAGGTCAACCAAGATTTTGTTTTTCTCGTTCAGCTTGTCTGTGACCTGTTTGATCGTATCGGCTGTGTCCTCCTGTCTGCCTGTGGTGATTTGGATCTCGTCCAGGATGGTTTTAAGGCTTTCTGTGAAACCGACAATTTCTGAATCGATGTCTTCGTCTTCACCGGCCAGCTGCTCTTGTTCCAGATCAAGGATTGCCCGTCTTTTTTCAGCGTGTTTCAGGGTTTCAACAGCAAGGAGCAGTGTCTTTTCCCTGTCCCGTTTTTCAAGGTCAACGTGTTTGAGGCTTTCACCCATGTCCTTTTCCTGTTGGGATAGTTTCAGGATTTTAGTGCCTAATTCTTCAAGGTTCAGACGGACAGTGTTCTTGTTTTTCTCAGCCTCTCGAATGGTACCCACAAGAGCTTCAATCTCCAATTTTTTTGAGAATAGTGATGATGATGGATCTTTACTTCCCCCCCAAATCATACCGTGTTCGGTAATCTGATTACCCTCACGTGTGACCAGGGGCCTTAACGGTCCAGAATCATTTTCATAATCCATGGCCTGGTCCAGGCTTTCTGCAACAAGAGCGTTTTTAAGTAGGGTTTTGGCCAAGGCAATGTCGTGTTCATCAAAATCCATATGGTCGATCAATGGACTGAACCCTTGGGGAACTGGAATATCCGGGGGGATATGTAAGCTCTTTTGAGGCACAAACCCGCTTTGGCCCCCATCGCCTTCCTTGAGAAAACGGATCAGATCCGAGGCAATGGACGGTGAGTCCACCAGAATATACTCAAGGCTTTCACCCAGAATGGCTTCGGCCGCGGCTTCATAGCCTGGTTTTGGCCGGAGTTTATCAGCCACAAGCCCACGGACCGGAGAGTCGGCGGTGTTGGCGAAATGCTGCATGACAGTCTTGACCCCTTGGTTATACCATCCGTACTGATCCTGTATTTTTTGTAAGGTGCTGTGGCGGGATTGATGGGCACTTAATTCCATGTCCAGGTTTCTCAAAATTTTACGCTGCTCATCGTGGAGGGCTGACTGAGTTGCCCGATCATGTTGGAGAACCCCCAGGTCCCGGGTAAGATCGCGGAGAAGTAACTGATGGTGCTCAACATCATACGTTGCCCTTGTTTTTTCAGTTCGGGCCTCGTTAATTCGGCGTTCCGAGTCCAGCATGTCTTCATCAATCCGTTTGAGGCGTCGGGTCACATCACCTTTCCTCTGTTGGGCATGAGTAAGAACGCTGTTGGCCTTTGCCTCGTTTCCGGCAAGAACCATATGGGCCTTGTGGATCAAGCTCAGGTCGTGTTCAAGGCCTTTGAGTTGGTTTTTCAGGCTTTCAAAGATTTCCCTTTCTTTCTTGAGCTCGTTTTCAGCCTGGGAAAGGTCACTGTCCATGTCCACATGGCTGCCCCTGGCCTGTTCGATTTCCTGGGTCAGGCCCAGGTTTCGTTTATCAAGATCCTTGATTTTGTCTCGGATATCAAGGATCTCTTCTTCCAGGCGGAGGTTCTCCCGAACAAGGTGTTCCCGATCATTTTCCTTTTTGTCCACACGTCTCTGGAGTTCAAACCGCTGATGGTCCAGGTCCTCAATGCGATGTTTATGGCCAAGTGCCTCCTGACTGATACCCGTCATTTGGGCTTCCAGGGTAAAAAGATCCAGGCAACGGTTTTTTTCCGCATCTTTGAGGTGATCAATTTTTTTTGTTTTGTCCTGGATCTCCCGGCTGTGCCGGTCAAAATACCAGAGGGAGATTCGGATTTCCAGATCTTTGGAAAGGGCTCTGTATTCCTTGAATTTTTTGGCTTTGGTGGCCTGGCGGTCCAGATTTGCAATCTGGCGTTTGAGTTCGGTGATGATATCGGAAATTCGTAACAGATTTTCCTGGGTGCTTTTGATACGGGAAAGGGTGTCTTTTTTTCTCTCCTTGAATTTGGTGATATCCGCCGCATCTTCAATAAAAAAACGCCTTTCTTCCGGGCTGGCATCGGTGAGAGCCCCGATGTTACCCTGTTGAATCACGGCAAAGGAGTTTTTCCCAGACCCGCTTCCCAGAAAGAGGTTGTGAATGTCTTTGAGGCGGCACGGCTGTCTGTTGATCATGTAAACGCTTTCACCTGAGCGGAAAATGCGGCGGGTGACCATAATTTCCGTGTATGGGTTCATGGCAGATCCTGGGGCATCGCCGCTGCTGTTTTCAATGGTCAGGGACACGTCGGCCATATTGAGGGGCTGCTTGCCGTCAGCTCCGGCAAATATGAGATCTTCCATGGATTTACCCCGGAGTTGTTTGACACTCTGCTCACCCATGACCCATCTCAGGGCATCCACGATATTGCTTTTCCCGCAGCCATTCGGTCCCACCACAGCAGTTATCCCAGCCGGGAAAACAACGGAGGTTTTGTCCTGAAAGGATTTGAAGCCACTTATTTCAAGTTTAATAAGGCGCATGGACAAGGAATCCGTAACAATTTACAAGGAAAATGGGAGCATTTGACGACCGTAAAATGAACGTTTAAAAATTTTATCATTGTCTTAGCACGTGTGGGCATGGATGTAAAGATGGGGGGCGCTTGGGAAGAAAAAACTGATAAATCGGATGTTTATCATCATGGTCATCCCCTTGTTTTTTATTGACAAATCATGCGACTTCACATATTCAATAGTCCAAAAAGGGATAGGGATTTGAATCATGAGTAATCGTCTGACGATTACGATTCTGCACACTCCAGTTGTGTCTTACGAAAAAAATACTTAAGCCGGAAACTCATTGATACATAAAGAAAATGAAAAACAGAGCCATCGTCTGAGTCCGGAGGACAGGGACAAGTATTTTAAGAAGCATGTTCAGGGTGCTTTTGTAAGAACCATTGGCGGCTTGATCATGACCGGTTTTGTGATGGGGTTTTATGTGACCGGAATCATAAGTTCCAATGCGTGTATGGGCGGGGTGGTCAGCGGTATTTTAGTGATCTTGATGAATTTCCCAGCCTTGTTTATCATTGAGGTTGTCACAACCCGGCTTCTTTTCGATATTGTTTCTTTTCTGATCAATCTGGTTGAAATTATCGGTTATACCTCGGTGATCTATTTTTTGGGGGGGATTCAGGGGACCTTTCTTGTACCTGTTTATACAGCCGTAATATCCTATGTGGGTGTCAACGCACCCAAACGATACCCATACATTATTGCGGCCTCGTCGTCCTTGGCCTTTGCACTCATGGTTTTTGCCGAGAATAAGGGGTTTCTCCCCCATCAGCATATGATTTATAATGGGGGGCACAATGGGGTTTCCGAGGCCTTGATTATCGTGGCCATGTCATGCTGTTTGTTCGGTGTGGCTGTTATCACAAGCTACTCATCAGGCATTCTCAAGGCCACACGGAATGATTTGATCCAGAAAAACAAAGAGTTGGAGGAGTCTCGCCAGGAACTGAAGCTTTACAGCCATAGTTTGGAAAAAAGCGAATGGAAATACCGGCGGGTCTTTGAGAGCATCCAGACCATATATCTGGAGGTTGAAAAAGATGGTATTATCGTTGAAATCAGTCCTTCCGTAGAGAGGGTGGTGGGGATTAAACGCGAAAAACTCATTGGGAAATCTGTTTTTCATGCACCTTATCCCTATCCGTCCAAAATTCGGCTTATGGCCAGTGAAATTCTGACCAAAGGTGAAATTAGGGACCATGAAATCCAGTTTTATAACGCGGAAGGAACCGTCATCTTTCTTTCTGTTTCTGCCCGGGTTGTCAAGGATGAATACCAGCCTGAAGGGAGGGTGGTGGTCGATGCCAGCGATGTAACGGCAAGGCATATGATTGAGATGGCACTTAGGGAAAGCGAGGAACGATACCGCATGCTGATTGAAGAGCTCAAGGATGTGGTTTTTATCGTCACACCCGAGGGCTTTATTGAATACACCAGTCCGGCTTCCATTGAATTCGGAGGGTATGATCCGGATGATTCCGTGGGGAGGCATGTGAGCGAATTTATCGCCAGTGAAGAGGGGATTGAACTGGCTGTTGAGATGCTTCTTGAAATGCTCACCCATAAGAAACCCCTGGAATGTGAAGTCCTTTACAAGGCCTTGAACAAAAAACCTTTTTTCGTGGAAGTCTCGGCCACTCCCATTCTTACCGATGAGGACGTCACCGGGGTTTTATGTATCATGCGGGATATCTCCCACCGTAAATTGGCTGAAGAGCAGGTACGCATCCTTACCCAGGAATTGATGAAAATCCAGGAAAATGAGCGGAAGCGAATCGCCTGCGATCTTCATGACGATGTGGCCCAGAATCTGGCCACCCTCATGATTTCCTGTGAAACATTTTTTGATAACTATGAGGCTATTCCCTTTGATTTGAAATATAAAATGAAAAATTTTTCCGGTGTACTGAAGCGTTCGCTGACCTTTGTGCGTGACTTGTCCTATGAACTCAGACCCCCCGGACTCGACCAGCTGGGGTTGATCAAAACCTTGTCGCGTTACTGTGAAGATTTTTCTGAAAAACATAAGATCCGAGCGGATTTTTTTCCCATGGGCATGGGCGTGATTTCCTTTGATCCTGATACGGAAATAAACATCTACCGTCTTGTCCAGGAAGCCTTGAATAATGTAAAAAAACATGCGGAGGCAAGCCATGTGGTTGTCAAATTCGTGGCCTCTGTTCCGGATATTATTATAAGGATTCAGGACAACGGAAAAGGTTTTGATGTAAATGAACGTTTGGCCGCGGCCATGAACGAAAAAAGAATGGGCCTTCACAGCATGACCGAGCGGGTCAATTTCATGAATGGTAAAATCAAAATCAATGCCCAGCCCAATGAAGGCACTACCATCATTGTAAATATCCCAGGTGACAGGTTCAGGGCACCCATGTGAATTTTTTAATAGAGTCTGCTTTTTTGAATATAACGCCGCATATGAGACTTTTTACGACGCCATCATCTTTACAAAAGACACAAATGCTCTCTTGACCCCAAAGCCATCAAACCGTATGATAGATACATGACATATTTCTGATGTGATGTTTCTTTGATCAAACCCTTGCATTCGTTCGTAAACCTCTTGCGCTTCAATGGCTGATGGCCACGCCTCTTTTTTTGTTGACCCTGTTTCCGTTTGATTTTTTAGGATGAGCTTAAAATGATGAACGCCGATGAAAAAACAAAAATCATGGAAGAACTTTCCGATATTGCCATTTCCGGTTTGAGGAAAGCTGTGGCAGGGGGTAGGAAACCCACCCGTGAATCCTTGATGAATTTTCTTGAAGAAATGCCAGAAGCCATTAATTTTATAGAAAAAAGGCTGGGCGGTGGGGATGGAAAAAAAGTAGACCCGGAAGAATATGAACGGTTGAAAAGTCAGAAGGAAAAACTGGTTCGGCAGTTGGATAATATGGAAGAGCGATTTGAGAAGAGTGAAGGGCTTTCAAAGCGCATCATGGTGTTTTTGTCCGAATGGCTGAGGACGGAAACAACAGATGATATGGATGAGCCTATTATTCAGTTCAAGGATATTCTTAAACAACGATCAGACCCTGAGCTTCTTGAGGAGGCCTTTAACACCTTAAAAACACTATCCGTCCACGGAGATGTCAGAGACGGTGGTCAAGAAGGAAAACCAAAAAAGTCCCTGGTGACCCGCCTGTTGTCAAAGGAGTCTGTTGCCGATGTCCAGGCACGTTACATTGAGCAGTTCAGGGCCACATACAGGGATATAATCAATGAACTGGGACTGGATCTGGGTGCGAATTTTCTCCCCAAACGGTTGCATCTGGGCAAACAGATCGAAAATGCCTTGACCTTTGATGATTTCACAGCCCTGAGAAAAGACATCCTTGATCTTCTTCATGCATACATTGAAAGCGTTTTCAATGATCGGGAAAAAACAACGGAATTTATCCGTGATATTGGACGAAAACTCGTGGAGGTGGAAAAGGATTTGCTCCGCACCTTTGGTTTGACTGAAGATATTTTTACGGAAAACAGCCTGTTTGGTGACAGCCTGATGGAAGAGTTGAGTGATCTGGAAAATACCGTGGGGTTTTCACAAAAAATTGAAGAGTTGAAAGAGGTTGTGACCAGCAAACTGACTCATATCAAATCCGCTGTTATGAAAAAAAACGAAAATGACCGCAGCCTGAAAATCCATCTTGATGAGGATATCCACGCTCTTAAAGCCGAGTTCGAGGGCATGAAAAAAGAAGCCCTTGACGCCAGAGCCCAGGCGGAAAACCTGGAACGTGAGATTTTCATGGACTCCTTGACCGGTGCCTTGAATCGCAGGGCCTATGAAAAGCGGATAAAGGAGGAATTCGACCGTTACATGAGATATAAACGGACGTTTTCAATCCTTCTTTTCGATGTGGACCATTTTAAGAAAATTAATGATTCATACGGACATGCCACGGGAGACACTGTCCTGACTGAGATTATTAAACGCGTAACCCCCCTGGTCCGGGAGAGTGACATGCTGGCCCGATTTGGCGGTGAAGAATTTGTGGTCATTCTTCCGGAAACAGAAAAAAAGGGAGCAGGCGATGTGGCTGAAAAACTGAGAAAAACAGTAGAGAATATCGAATTTATACATCGGAATGAACAGTTGCGTATTACCATCAGTGTGGGGGTGGCAGAAATCAGGCCACAGGACAAGAGCCCCATTGATCTTTTTAATCGGATGGATACAGCCATGTACGAAGCCAAACGCAGTGGGCGAAATAAAGTCGTTATCCGATAAGGCCCTTTTGTTTTCACTGTAAAAATTCTGTGATTTTGATGGATCAATTGCTTGAACGTGACCAGATCCTTTTTCATCCTTTAGTCTTGCGTCCCTTTGTCACAATCTGCTATATCAACTAAATCTTATTATTCATACAAAGACCATGATAACTTAAATAGACATTATATAACGTCGACTTTATTAAACGTTTTTCATCGTTGATAAACGGAGGAGTGCATGACGGATGGAGCATCTGTGAGTATGGAAACACTTTTAAACCATGAGGTTGTACGAGATATTATTGATGATGTCAGCCAGGAAATCAAGGAAAGAAGGTCCTTTGTCCCTCCCATCTGTGACGTATTTTATACCCCTTACACCATATTGCAGGATGAGGACCATTATCATTTCAACATCGACCAGGAAACAAAAAAACAACTTCCCAATATTATCGGTAATAACGTCCAGAAAGTCGTGGGTGTTGAGTCCCTGGAAGGGGCTGCCATGGATACGATCAAAGAGAATTTTTCCCGGTCCAGGACCATCGGGATCGTATTCTCGGGTGGGCCTGCACCAGGGGGACACAATGTCATTGCCGGCCTTTACGATGCAGCAAAAAAAGCCAATCCAGCCAATAAAGTCATCGGGTTTTACATGGGCCCGGATGGGATCATTGAAGGGAATTCTGTGATTATCACCAAGGAACTGGTGGATAAATACAGGAACGTGGGTGGTTTTACCATGATCAAAACCGGACGCACAAAAATTGATTCCCAGGAAAAAATGAGCCTGTCCAGAGAGAACTGCAAGGCCATGGGGCTGGATGCCATTGTGGTTGTGGGCGGGGATGATTCCAACACCAATGCGGCCTTTATGGCCCAGGAAATGTTTGATGACGGTATCCAGGTGATCGGAGTGCCTAAAACCATTGACGGCGATATCCAGGTGAAAGATGTCCATGGCCATGTCCTCTGCGCCATGTCCTTTGGCTTTCATACGGCGGCCCGATCCTTTGCCAAAAATATCAGCGACCTCTGTTCCGACGGAAGCTCCGATGTGAAATACTGGCATGTGTGCAAGGTCATGGGCCGGGTTGCCAGCCATTTGGCCCTTGAAGTGGCCCTTCAAACCCATGCCAACCTGACCCTGATCGGTGAGGACTTGGCCAATTACATTGACATGGAACGTAAAAATATAGCCGAAGAGGAAGGCATTATCGATTATACGGCCTTTGGCATGACCTTGAGACATCTGTCCCGTGTCATTTGTAAAGCCATTATGAAACGAGCTGCTGTTGGTAAAAATTACGGCGTGATCGTTATCCCGGAGGGGCTTCTTGAATTTATCGACGAGGTCCAGATTTTTATCATCAAACTGAATTCCATCATCGCAGAATATAATGAGGTGCATGATACGGATTTTCATATAACCTTCCCACTGCTTGAGGATAAATTGGAATACCTGCGACGTATGGTGCGGGGAATAAGGCAATCCGGTCCCACCATCTGGAACGCCAGGGATGATGAACTGTTTAACGACATTCCTGACTTTTTTCAGGAAGGACTTCTACGGGAAAGAGACAGCCATGGGAATTTCCAGTTTTCCCAGGTGAAAACCGAAAAGGTTCTTATGCAGATGGTGGAGGATTACCTTGATATTCTCAAGGAAAAAGGCCGTTACAAGGTGGGTATCAATAATGATTATTTCAGGAGAAGCATGGCCAAGGCCGGTCTTGATCCCGATGTGATCGGTCCATCCATATTTCGGAATTATAATGGTGACCCCTTTTGCCTTGTCAAGGAAGATATCTTTACCCATAAAACCTTGAAAAAAGCCCTTGTCAGGGACGGGGTGATCACAGAAGATGACCCGGTGCCACCTGCGGTGATGAAGATCTATAACAAATCCGTTCCCAAGCTTAAAGTTCAGACTCATTTTTACGGGTATGATGGCCGCGGTGGAGACCCCACCCGTTTTGACTGCAAGTACACGTATAATCTGGGCATGACTGTGTTCAGCCTTGTGGCCAACGGTGCAACGGGCCAGATGGCGGCCATTAAAAACCTGGAAAAGGATTTTTCACTGTGGGAACCCATCGGCATCCCCATTGCTCCCCTGATGCATCTTGAAGAGCGGGGTGGGAAGATGGCCCTGGTGCTTGAAAAGAGCCTGGTGGATCTGGAATCCAACGCATTCAGGGTCGTCAAGGCCATGCGGGACACCTGGCTATCAGCCACCCCCGACGAAGACCATTACCGCAAACCCGGTCCCTTAAGGTTTACCGGGGCCAGTGAGGAGGAACTCCCCATGACCCTTGTTTTGAACTCCATCAGCGATTAAAAAAGGCCCTTCGGGGCCTTTTTTTAATCGTGGGACCTGGCCGACCAGGTTTTTACGGGAGTTTTGTGATGGCGATAACCCATTCCTCGCCATTTTCTCCGGGTCTGGCTGACTCCTGGGCCAGAATATTCTCGTAATTTTTTTCAATGACCAGGCTGGCATGGGGGCCTTTTATTTCCGTGCCTTCAAACAGATGCCCATGGACTTCAAGCCGGGCTGAGGCTTTGGTGGTTTTTGACCAGGTTGAAATGGATGAGCGGTCCAGTATGAGACGTTCGTTCTCCTGTTCCAGGGTTTGGATCTCTTCGGGTATTCCCCGGGACTCGTGCTGGATTTCTTTTAGCCGGTCCGAAAATGTACGAATGGAGACAAGGGCTGATTTATCTTTGGTTTTCAGGTCATTCAAACTTTTTTCTTCGTCAAGGTGTTTTTGTTGCTTTTTCTTTAATGCATCAATCTGGGCCTGGGTGACCTGAATGGCCTGTTCCGCTTTTTTATGAAAGGCCATGAGCGGGGCAATCTGCTGGTGGATATGTTTTGTCTCTGCAGCCAGATTGATAGATGTTTCACCCAGATTTTTGATCCATTCCTTGTTTTGTTCGATTTTTTTCCCCAATCGTCCGAGCACTGTTTGAATGTGTATTTCTGCACCCACCGTGATATCGCAGGGCACACTGGTTTCAGTGCCGATGCCCATGGCCTTGATACCACCTTGGGCAGCAATGGTGCTGGCCACGATTTTGCTGTTTTCACATACGCAGACTCCGCTGCAACGTATGGTGGAGTCCATGATTTCGTTTTCAACAAAGACACTGCCATATGTTTCGATGCGGCAGCCCCTGATATATCTGGCCCGGATATCACCCTGAGCCTTGATCACCGATCGGGTGATGCCGATGGTGGCCTGGACACTTCCCAGGACATCAATTCTGGCATCTCTTATCTCATTTGAAGAGATACTTCCACCTTGAATCGGGTATTCTCCGGTGATGGTCCCGGATGTGCTGATGCAGGAATCCCTCTCTACCGGTCCTGAGCCGACTCCGTAGTCTTTATCGATCATGATCCGTGGAAAGACTTCAATTGAGCCTTCGATGGAAAGATAGGGAACACCGCCGATGGTGGCAAAGACCTTCAATTTGTCTTCAAAGACCTCGGCTCCCTTGCCGCTTCGCATGGTCGGGCTTGCGTTCCCAAAAGCTTCAACGTCTATCTCCGGAGATGACGAGGGGTGTTTTTCAGCCAGAAGATCTCCGTCCTTAACAAGGGGTGGGTCAGATAAAAAATGGTGCCCATTTGAACTGAACTCAGGCGGTGTCCGGCGATGGTGCTGGACGTCAAACAGATAGTCCACACGTGGGGCCTTTTGCCGGTCCTGGATGATTTTTTCTGCGTCAGGACTGCGGGCGGTTTTTTGTTCAGTGTACTGTTTGACAAGGGTGTGGAGCTTTAGCATTTTTTCCGGAGTGACCATGCCCGTTTTGGCAAGGATTTCCGGGAGGGATGTTTCTTTACCGTCGCCCCGTTCCGCATCCTGGAGCATCAGGGCCCGCTTGAGTTGGTCCTTGGTGATAAAGGCCTGTTTGACAGCGATCGATGCAATCAGAGGCAAGGGTTTTCTGGTTTGGTCTATTCTGGTTTGCTCTGTTGTATTCATGGCTTTTATTAAATTCGCACTGTTTTAAAGGTGGAGATTTGAACGTGAGATTCTAATTTTTTATTTTTTTAATATATCACGATTGTTGAAAAATGCGAATCGTCATTATTTCAAATGACACATATTCTTTCAAGCCAGAATCATTAAGGATTGACATGGATGAGCCTTCGATATT
>JAHIRD010000042.1 GCA_018818835.1 Pseudomonadota bacterium | reverse complement strand
TTGATCATAAAAATTGCCTTTATATTATTGATAATATTAGACTTCTTTATCAAATTTCAATGAAAAAGGCAAGTGTTAAATTTGCAATTTTATAATTTTTTCAGTAACTTAACTTGAATTACTTTTTACGAGTTCATCAATTTTAAGTTCCTAGAAATGAAAGATCGCCGAAAACTGGACTCTGTTCGCGTCCTCTTTTTGGGAACCTGAAGCCGCATTCTTACGGGTCATGTACTGGTACTCAATACCCAAGCAGATAATTTTTACAGGATTGTACAGAACATTGGCGGTTACATAAGTAACTTCTTTCGGAAAGGCTCCCGTCCAAACATTTTCAAGCTCATCATCCTGTACGGTTTGGGCGTATATTATCGCGGCAGATACTTTAGGAGAAACGGCCTGAAGAAGACCGAGGGAATATGAGTACAGCCCGACAGATTCAAGATCACCGCCCGCATCAACATAAACATCGGGATAATAGACTGAGTTGGCCGCAGGGGGCCCCATGTATCGGCCGATACCTTCACCATAGTTGGCGGCTGCCTTTAGGGTGGTCTTGCCGGCAATGATCGGAAGTGAGCCTTCAAGGTGAAGGCCATAGCCGATAACGGAGTCGTTATCCTCGACTTCAAGGTTTCGAATGATAGCGGAGGCACTGAAGTTTCTTTTGTATTCGTAGCGAACAACAAGATCGGGAAATTTTGTTACAGCGGTTCCCGAACCGGGCGCTACAAGTGTTTCCGGTTCTTCAACGGATACTGCAAGCATGCCTGGCACTTTTTGGGACGTATATCGGATCTGGCTGTGCCTCTGCCAGGGGTTTCCATGGGGGCCGCCTAATTTCAATATTTCCGGATTACCGATAAAACTGGTGTAGTTGGACCAGGTATGGCCGAAGAGAAAATTTCTGAATTCACCATAAGCATGGCGGATGCCGAACGCGCCATCCTGCCGGACTGCGGGAGCGTTTGAGCCGGAAGGATAGGAAAAATCAGTCTGATAAAAATGGCCTTCCACATAGGTCTTCACCACCCCCATATCCGTATCCGTTTCCGTTCGGACATTAAGTCGTGTTTCAAATGAAGTCATCCGAAGATTTCCTTCGGTTTCAGTGCCACCTGCTTCTAGCGGATTCGTCGCATCGCCCAATAGATAGTCCGAATCATACAGAGTATCCAGTTTGACATATCCTCCAACCGCGAAACGTGTTTTAACACTGGGCATGGAAACCAGAGGCCGCCAGTTCCAGGGAGCACCCACACGGCTTGTATTCCCGACCACGACATTCTTGTCCGCTTCCTGTTCTTCAGCCATTGCGTTTGCACCAAAATACATTAAGAATGTAACAAGCAGAATCACGATGGTTTTTTTCATCTCGATATTTCCTCCATGGTTAAATTCCATAATTTATTGGATTAGGTCACAATGATGGTTGTGTCAGACTTTAAACTGACCGACCAGTGAAGACAGGATGTCTGCCAACTGGGCAAGTTTTCTCGAATTATTATCCACCAATACACCGGATTCTGAAATTTCTTCCGAAGCATGGGTGACCTCGGAAATGTCCGAAGTGATACTGGTGGCCACTTTAGCGGTTTCGGAAATGGATCGATTAACCTCGGCGACACTGGCGGATGCCTGGGCCACATTACTTGCGATACTTTTCGTTGTGATTGACTGTTCTTCAACCGCTGCCGCAATGGCGCTGACAACGTCGTTGACCTCGGAGACAACATCCGCGATGGCTGTGATTTCAGTCACCGTTCCCTGAACGGACTGCTGGATTCCGCCAACATGCTCCTTGATCTCCTGGGTTGCCTGAGCTGTCTGTCGAGCCAGTTCCTTGATTTCATTGGCAACGACAGCAAAGCCTTTTCCGGCTTCACCCGCGCGCGCGGACTCGATCGTTGCGTTCAGGGCAAGAAGGTTAACCTGTTCGGATATTTCAGTTATGGTTTCAACAACTTTTTCGATCTTCTGGGCAGCTCTACCCAGTTCCCCGACCTGGCGTTTTGCCTGCTCCGTCTGGCTCACGGACCTGTCGGCAATTTGCCTCCCTTTTTCGGCGTTTCTGGCAACCTCGCTGATGGTGGCCGTCACTTCTTCGGCACCTGATGCAACCATGGACAGGTTTTGGTTGGTTTCGTCCATGACTTTGGCGATGCTGTTTATGGACATGCTCATTTCTTCGCTGGCTGAAGCCACGGCCATCGCTTTGTCCGAGGTCTGGGATACCGCCCTGGACTGTTGAGCCGAAATATCAGCCAACTGTTTTGAGGAATGGGTAAGAGACACTGCGTTTTCGGACACCTCGCGAATGATCTGCTGAATTTTACCTATAAATACATTGAACCAGTAAGCCAGTTCACCCACTTCATCCTTGCTGGCCACAGTGATCCTTTTGGTCAGATCCCCTTCACCTTCGGCTGCGTCTTTTAAACCCAAAACAACATTATTAAGAGGCTTGACCACCGACGTCACCAAAAAGAAAATAATGATCGCAACCGCGATAACCACGATCAATGAGACAGCCAGATTGATTCGGCCAAGACTTTTTGCGCTTGATAATACCTCGTTTTTATCTATGGTGATAATAATAATCCAGGCCGGGTTGTCCAGGGTTTTGAAGCATGCCAGCCTGTCATCGCCATTGTATGTGTATTCAATCAATCCGTTTTTATTCCGCATTATTTGCCTGCCAAAATCATATTCTTTGATATCGGTTTTCATGATCTGGCTCTTGTCCCGATGGGCGAGCACCATTCCCGTCTGGTCAAGAAGATAGGCAAAACCCGTTTTCCCGATTTTAATGGAATCAATGTTTTTTTCGGAATAGCCGCTGACATTGACTTCGCAGATAAGTACCCCGCCGATTTTTTCTTTCTCGAAGATCGGGGTGCCGATAAAAAACACCACATTTCCCGTTTTCGGATGGACTAAGACATTTGAAATGGCGACGTCTCCGGAAACGGCAGTTTTAAAAAAATCCCGGTCGGCAACGTTGGTATTCCCCGGTTGGTCTTTATCGGATGAGGCAATAATCATTCCTGCCGTATCGGATAAGGAAATCGTTTCATAGTATCCGTAATCAGCTTTGAGTTGAGCCATCCGGGCATTTGCAGTCACCCTGGAAGCCTTTCCCAAAAAGTTGTCCTGGACCGACCGGGCATAGAGTTCTTCGTTGCTCCAACTGTTCACGTCAATGATACGGTCCTTGATCCAGGATTGAAGGGTGAAAGCAGACGCCGACACCCGTTGCTGTATATTGTCGAATAATGCATCTGTTAAAGAAGATTTCGACTTTTCATATGAAATATAAGCCAGAAGGCCGGAGCTCATAATAATTACAGTCAGCATGGGCAGCAAAAATTTCTGTCTGACACTCATGTTGATTTTCACAGCTACACCTCAATGAGTTTTTAATCGTATGATTTGATCTTGCTATTGTGTTTGGAAAAGAGAGATAAAATCATTGCCCCAACATTTTATTTAATGGTTCGATCTTTTCCGTATCGGTGAATACAGACGCGATCACCTGATAAGGTGTGCCTTCGACATTGATACAGAATGCGATTTTTCGTGACGGTGTGGTTTCATCCGGCTTGGGCCACTTGTACTCGATCCAGGCGCCATTGGGTTTGACTGCAGCCTCACACACAAGCGGGGTTATGGGGATTGTACTTATATCCGTTCCTCTGAGTTTGTCCATGGCGTAGGGGTGGGCCGCCATGGTATCCGGACATTTCATCACATAAACATAAGTATCCTTGAGGATAAATTCGCTTTTGGGGGTATTAAAAGCCTGAAAGCCCTCCTCGCCCAGGTTTTTAATCACATCGTGGGCCTTGAGAACCAGTGAGTACAACTCCTGAGTTGTGATTTTTTCTTCAGCCTGAACTGCCGTTGTAAAAGAAAGGATAACCAAAAACACTCCAGCGGCGATTTTTTTCATGGAGCCTCCATTCATTGAAAGTTTTTAAAATTCATACGGGGCAAGCCCGCATGGCAAAGTTGATATAAATACCGTCTAAATAGCGCCCACATTGCATCTTTCGACCACCCCGATGCTCTCGGCCTTGGCCTGAGACGGAATCCACACTCTCTGGATGGCAGAAAATCTTATAACCCGAATACGATAAGGACGTTTTTTTTGGGTAAACTTAAGCTGAAAAATTTGGCCTTGGTGTTTTTACTGTTTCGTTTGAGTTTAAATGATGGAGAACGGAGAGAAGGCGAAACAGACATATAGAATTTAAATCACTATATCATGAATATGATCTGTAAATCAAACATTTTAAAAAACGGAAACGGCATGATTGAGTTGTTGATCCTGTAAGAAAAATATGATAAATTTTAAAATAATTTTTGGTAATACAGCCCTATATTCCGACAGACACTATCAACATCGCCACATCTGGACAGACAAGACCGAAAATTTAAGCCATATCCCATTTTATTACATTTATATGTGAGTTGTTGTAGAGGGAAAAATGAAAAAAATTCTGATTCTATTTTTGTTTATTTTATTATCAGACAGAGCCATGGCAAAAGATAAACTTGAAATCTCATTTTTCCACATACCGCCTCACATTTTCTATAATTCAGAGACCGGCCAGATATCTGGCGCCATGTATGAGTTTCTGAACCATGATATCGCCCCGGTAATGGATGTTGAATTTGTCTGGGATAAAACTCCCGCCAATGTACCCAGGCAGTTACTCATGCTCGAAGAAGAAAAAAGAGATGCCGCTGCGGTTCTGATATATACTCCGGAAAGAAGTGAAGAATTTGCGTATTCACAAACTCCTTTTTCCAAAGCGAAATCAGTTATAGCAGTATTAAACGGCAGCAGAATTAAGAATATCGTACAGCCTGATGATCTTCTGGGAATGAAAATCGGTTATGCTGCCCGGACGTTCCTGTCTCCCTTTATGAGAGATAAAAGATTAAAGTTTGAATTTATCAGTTCCGGAGAACCGAATGAACAAAATCTTAAGAAGCTTAAGGCCGGAAGAGTTGATTGTATATATATCCCGGACAAGGCAGGCCTTCTGATGGAGATAAAAAACCTTAAAATGGAAAAGGAGGTTCGGCTGATTGAATTACCGGAAAAGGCCAGTCCCATGCATGTTGTCTTTTCTAAATTGAATCTGAGTTATGCAAAAAAATATGATAAAGCCTTTCATAAAATTAATGGTGAAGCTGTTTATATGAAAAGGCTTGAGAAATATCTTGATGTATCAAAACTGTAATAAAAAAGGCTCAAACCCAATATACACCAAAGATTCGGTAAAAGGAGAGGTATGAAAAACGTGAATCATTTTAAACAATGGATAATCGGGGCCGCTGCATTATTAATTATCGGAAATACCGGCGTTGCCTATGCCGCGGATGTGGGGGTTGCCTGGGTCGGTAAATCTGGAATGGCCGATAGGGTGAACAGCGGCTTTGAAAAAGGTATCCGAGAAATCGGACAGGGCATAAATTTGTTATTCCATAAAGATCTTGACGACTTGGATACGCTCGCCGCCGTGGTGAAAGAATACGAGTCAAAAATGGATGGCATGGTGATTCTGAGATCCAATGGTGCAAAGTGGCTTGGCAACCATCCCCCCACAATTCCAACATTTATTGGGGGGTGCAACCATCCGGTCCAATTGGGAGTTTTGCAAAACATGGATTCGCCAGAGGGGAAAATCACGGGTGTGACCTATTATCTACCGGTCGCCACACAGTTCGAAACCTTCCAGGCAATTATCCCGGATTTGAAATCCGTGCTTTTGCTTCTCGGGGCGGGAAATCCATCGGCGGAGGTTGACAGAAAAGAGACCCAGATGATTTGTGGCAACCTCGGTCTGAAATATCATGAGAAGATGGTAGAGAACACCCAAGATGCGATCGCCGCAGTCCGGGAATTTAAGGGTAAGGTCTCTATGATGATCATCGGAAATCAAGGGAAGGTGTTCGATATTGCAAAGGAACTGGTTACGGCTGCCGACAAGACACCGGTAGTGTCCTACAGTTCCGAACCCGTAAAGGATGGCGCCCTGGGCGGATTCGTGGCCGATGATGAGATCTTGGGCTACATGCTTGCCCAGTCCGTTGTGGATGTACTGGTAAATGGAAAAGCGATAAAACAAGTCCCGGTGAAGGTGGACCCGAAACCCACTTTTTGCGTGAACGTCACGACTGCCCAGAAACTGGATGTGAAAATCCCTTATGAGATACTCTCGCTTGCAAAGGTCATCGAATAATAGAATGAAAGAAAATTGAACCATGAAATGGAATCTGAAAAACAAGTTTATCGTCCCCATGGTTGCATTGATCGTCATCGGGATGGGTGTGTCCACGCGATGCATTGAAGGCGACCATCATCGATAATGTTAAACAAATTGTCAGCAACACGTCTGAAATGGTGGTATCCTGGGTGCATGACCGGAAACTGGTATCGATGGTCGTATTAAACTGAGCCCAAAATGGTCGTTTAGGATTGAGCCATTAGGAAATTTTCCAGGGGGGCCCTAAAACCCCCCTGGAAAATTCCCGGGTATCGGCTCCAATGGTGTTTATGTTGGTAGATATTTTATATTTACTTGAAAGATTTAATTGTTTTCTCAGAGTTGTTCCTTGACCGCCTTTCATTAGTCCAGTTGTACCTCCAGGGTTTTCTGTCATTACAAGATCATACCATTGAGTCTGTTCATTTGGCAATTCAATACCAATAACATTATGACCAACAGGTTTATTTGGATGATAAGCAACATGAACGTTTGCTTGTTCCTTACAGCTCAACCCCAACGGATCAACCCAACCCCAGACATTTGGGGCATTATCCCCAGCCCCCAATCCCAAAGGATCCTGACTAATAAACGACCCTGTCCGGGCATCAAAATACCGGTGCCTGTTATAAGAAAGATCAAGTTCAGGATCAAAATATTGTCCCTGGAATCGGATGGGGTTGTCGAAATCATTGACATCCAGTTTTTCGATGTTTCCAAGGGCATCGTAGCTGGCGGACCAGACAATAGTACCATTATCATCTGTATGTATATGGGGTCATGTATATGGGGTCAAACCTTGATCTTTGATTATACATTCAGTTTCCTGTTCCAAAATCAAGAATCAAGGTTTGACCCCATTTCCGATAGATTCGCCAATCTCTATTTTTATTTGCATCAGAAAGCGTGCTGCGGGAGACTTTTCCCCTTATTCCGATATGGTATAATTTCTCATGAACTGAACGTAAACAGCATTCAATATCTCGTAAGCTTTCACGATACGTGAGCTGAGCAAATACCATACACAGAAGCTGGTCATAGCATGTAAAAAACCGAACACGGTGATTTCCGTTATATTTATCAACACAACGCCGAAATTTCTTCTGGGGCAAAAAGTCAATTATCTGCGAAAATATTGTTTTTCCTGAATTCATATCCAAGTCCTTTCGGTTTGATTTTTTCGTACCAAAAGGCTATTTTATACAAAATTCAAGAATTCAAATCGATCCCTTTTAAAAATGAAATAATTTCTTTTAATTTAAGCATATTATAGCGTTTTTAATTTTTTTAACCGGACAGCAGTGACATCGTTTAAAGAAACATCATTCCCCAACTAATGATTATTGCCCTTGAAAACAGGGAACGTAATGTATTTTAAGGCTATAAATACAAAATCATTAACCAAATAAACGACAGGCTAAGTAAGTATCTAAAACTTAAATAATACCCAGCCATAAATAGCATCCAACGGTCCATGCCAGCGTTCTCAGGTCTTCGCAATCCTCAACGTAGGGGCTCGCCTGCGGTTTCAAAAAAACTTGCGACCTTAGCCTGAACCGAGATCCACCATTTCTGAACGGACACTAAATAAAAGAAAAAAGTCTTTTAAAATCTGCTTTATATACCATCAATCAGGGCTTCATATTACCCAAAAACTCTTAATATGAAGGGACTTTATATTTCTATAATGATTGGTAAACCACAATCCCCACCACCACACTATGAATTACTTATTTCAGTGTTTAGTAAAAATCTTTACCCAATTATTGACCATATGTCCAGAACATTATGATAGTTTAATCAAATCTCACCCTATTTCAATAGTTAACTCAACCAGAACAATCTTATTCCATTGTTGTCTTGAAATACGGAATTCCAATGATATTTCCAGAATTTCGGACAACATTTCCCGCTAACCCATAGAAAAAAATAGCAGACGCGAATTCATCTATTAAGCGCTATCGTTCTGGGCATATCGGGTCAAGCAAGAAAATTTCGTAGTTTGAATAGTGAATAGGAAGGGTGTTTTTTAGTTGAAAGACCTTTAATGGGTGGCCCTTTTCATTATTTTAATAATTTTTCAAATATATTTAAGTCTTTCCATTTTTTTTGGGCATAGATGGGGATGCGACTATTTTTAATAACTAAATAGTCATTTAAAGCATAAATTAATGACCATTCAAAATAATTCTTTTTTCTTTTGGGCGCAAAAAATAAAGAAATAGAATCATCACGATTTAAAGTAGCTTCAATGTCTGTTTTAAATTTATTATTTGAAAATACAGCTGATTTATCGTTTAGTATTTCTAATTCATTCTCAAGGCCTGTAATAATATCAATTTTTTTCTTGAGATTTTCAAAACCTGGAAAAGTGCCAGTTATTTGATAAGTTTCTTTGTAAAGTGCCATATTTAAAACCATTTATAAAGTAGGGATGGTGTTTTTGCCCACCAAGCAGGCTTTACACCGCCTGAATTTAATATGTCTGTTACTGTTGAGGTACAGCTATTATTCAACAACTTATAGGGACCCGTGTCAGAATTCAACAAATCTTCACTTTTAGAAAGCATTGATTTAGCCTTGTCAATATCTATTGACCTTGTAGATATTTTATATTTACTTGAAAGATTTAATTGTTTTCTCAGAGTTGTTCCTTGACCTCCTTTCATTAGTCCAGTTGTACCTCCAGGGTTTTCTGTCATTACAAGATCATACCATTGAGTTTGTTCCTTTGGCAATTCAATGCCAATAACATTATGACCAACAGGTTTATTTGGATGATAAGCAACATGAACGTTTGCTTGTTCTTTACAACTCAACCCCAACGGATCGACCCACCCCCAAACATTTGGGGCATACGAATAGTGCGGCCGGGCAAGGTCGTGTAATCGAGCGGGTGAGAATCCCGTCCCGGAAGGAAGGCCATCCACCGGGTAGCGAGTCTTTGGAGGCGATGTGGTAACACAGCGCTTTAAGCGTA
>JAHIRD010000041.1 GCA_018818835.1 Pseudomonadota bacterium | reverse complement strand
TGTATATTCGATTTGGATCATTTTAAGAATGTCAATGACACATATGGCCACGAGGCTGGGGACATCGTCCTGAAATCCGTGGCCCAGGAAGTTCATAAAAATCTGAGGGATATTGATCATATTGCCCGTTACGGTGGGGAAGAATTCATCCTTATCCTGACCAATTCAGGAAGTCGGGAGGCCATGATCTGTGCCAAGCGAATACGCACCATGGCCCGTGAACTGGTCTTTGATAAAATGCCCCCGGATTTTCGGATCACCATTTCGGTGGGTGTAACCAAGTACCAGCCGTCCGAGCCCATTCAGGATGCTGTAAACCGTGCGGACAGGGCACTCTACAGAGCCAAGGCCAATGGCCGGGACAGGGTGGAATACGAACCTCTCGGCGTCAATGAGATGATCTGAGGCAATGATGACAAAGAAGGGGAGGTTTACATTTTATCCGGATGATCCGGAGCAGGTCTTGAGAATCAAACGGTTTCTCATGGCTGCCGGTTCCTACGTCATGTGGATCATCCTCTGCACTATATGCATACTTCAAGGATTTACCCTGTTTTCCTTTTATGATCTCATTGGCCTTTCCCTGGTGGTCATTACGGTCAATGTGATAGTCTATGGCGTGTTAAGGTCCGGTCTGAACAAACGGTTCAAGGACCCGAGCCTCACCATGCCCCAAATGATGTTGGGCACTCTGTGGAGCATGATCTGTCTTTACGGGGCTGGGGAAATACGAAGCTCCATGCTGATGCTTTATTTTGTGGTTTTTGTATTCGGAGTCTTCAGGCTCCGATTTCTTCAGTTTTTATTTCTGTCTTTTTTTGCCATTGTCAATTATTCCATCGTGGTCTATTTCCTCCACAGGTTACATCCCTATGAAATCAACATCAACGTGGAGCTGATCAATATTCTTTTTCTGGCCACGGTTCTGCCCTGGTTTTCGCTGGTTGGCAGTTATATTACCAAGCTGAGGGCCACCATTGCCAAAGCCCTTGAAACCATCGAAAAACTGGCTGTCACCGATGAATTGACACAGGTATATAATCGCAGAAGGCTTCTTGAAATTTTAAAAGATCAAAAAGCCAAGGCTGACAGGGGCGCCAAATCGTTTTCCCTCTGTATTTTTGATCTGGATCATTTCAAAAAGGTCAATGACTGCTTCGGCCATGAAACCGGTGATATCGTCCTTAAAAAAGTGGCTGGCACCATCCACCAGAATATCCGGGATATCGACAGCATAGCACGGTACGGGGGAGAGGAATTCATGCTGGTCTTGACCGGAACCATCGAATCTGAAGCCATGATGTTCGCCGAACGGCTCAGGGAGCTTGCCGAGAAAATCCGGTTCGATAACATGGGGGATTTCCATATAACTGTCTCCATCGGGGTTGCCGTATACGTGCCCCAGGAAGGGTTCCAGACAACCATCAATCGCGCCGACACGGCCCTTTACCGTGCCAAAGAAAACGGTAGGAACCGAGTGGAAATAGAGAGAAAAACCGAATCCAAACAGCTATATTTATTCTGAATCCCGATGATGTTTCGGAGCGCGAGAACGGCCGGGATCCGCATAAGAGATTTCCGTTGCATGCCTTATCAGATCATCGGAATCATAATCTCCTGACAGGGTCACAATCACCTGGGTATTAGGCTGGGCACAGTCCGTTGTCTGCCCTTTCTTATCACGCATGGAATGGACCTTATCTTTAACCGCCGGACCTTTCCTGCTGAGAATTTCCACATCATCACCCACTCTGATTCTGTTTCTCACATCCACCCTCATCTGACAGGGCCCTGTGTTTTCTAAGATTTTTCCCACAAAGCGATGGATGGTGCCAGGTCTGTCATCACGGTAGTTGGGTCTCGTATCATCAGGATGTCCAAAATAAAATCCTGTGCAGTATTCCCTGCTGTTGATCCGGGACAGTTCTTCAAGCCATTCGGGCCGTGTCACGTATGTATCCGGTGAATGGTAGTAATCATCAATGGCCTCCCTGTAAACTTTAACCACAGATGCCAGATAATTGATCCCTTTCATACGCCCTTCGATTTTAAGGGAGGTGATGCCAGAGGAAATCAGTTCGGGGATATGTCCGATCATGCACAAATCCTTGGAGTTAAATATATACGACCCCCGTTCATCTTCCATGAAGGGGTGGCTGTCCGCTGGGCGCTGTTCCTCAATGACCGCGTATTTCCATCGGCAGGGGTGGCTGCATTGTCCCCTGTTGCTGTCCCGGTCAGTCAGGAAGCTGCTCAGAAGGCATCTGCCGGAATAGGAGATGCACATGGCCCCATGAATAAAGGTTTCGATTTCAAGGGACGTGCCCGTTGCAATCTGCCGGATGTCGGACAAAGGAAGTTCACGGGCCAGGTTCACCCGTTTGACACCGAATTTCTCCCAGAAAAGGCAGGTATTGATGTTGGTGGTATTGGACTGGGTACTCAGATGAATGTCAATATGTGGAATTATGGTCCTGGCCATTGAAAGAATACCGGGGTCGGCAACGATAAGGGCATCCGGGTTGATTCGGCCAAGGGACTCCAGATATTCGGAAATGGCGATTTGTTCATCATTCCGGGAGTAGATATTGCAGGCCACAAATACTTTGACTCCCCGGTTGTGTGCAAATGAAATGGCGTCTTCCATCTCCCCAGGTGTAAAATTACCGGAAAAATTCCGTAAGGAAAAATCTTTCCCTGCCAGATAGACGGCATCGGCACCATAATGAATGGCGATTTCAAGTTTTTCTCTGTTTCCGGCAGGGGCCAGAAGCTCTATTTTATTAATCGTTGTGGTCATATCGGTCCATTTCATTAACAGCATTGTCAGAATCACGAAATGTATCAAAGGGTGTGATCATTTGCAATGTTTTGTGCTATGTTTCAATCCAGCCAACGCATCCCATGGAACCGATATCAAGGAGGGCAACAATGAACGAGATGGGGATCAGGGAATATCAGAGTAAGGTTGATCACTGGGTGAAAACATTCGGCGTCAGGTATTTTTCAGAATTGACCAATCTGGGAATTCTCATGGAAGAGGTGGGGGAAGTGGCCCGTATCATGACCCGGACCTATGGGGATCAGAGCTTCAAAAATCCCGAAAACAAGAAGGATCTTGCCGATGAACTTGCCGATGTTCTTTTTGTGGCTGTATGCATTGCCAACCAGACAGGCATTGATCTGGTCCCGGCCCTTTACTGGAATCTTGATAAAAAAACAAACCGGGACCGGGATCGGCATCACGCCAATCCAAAGCTGAAGGAGCCGACGTGACACTTTTTATTCACCACCCGTTCGCCTTGCTCTCTGAAGGACACGAAGAGCACCGTGCGGTAGACAGTGTTCCAATGTCCGAACCAGTCCGTGGTCGTCTGTGTTCGTCCACGAAAGAAATAGCCTGGACAAACACGGACTGTCACAGACAAACACGGACATGTTCCGCAGACGGTGTTGCAAGGTTAAACTGCTTTTTTTTAATCCCAGGCATGGCCTGGGATTTTTATAATCACCATGAAGGTCATGAAGAAAAACGATTCAATAGTTTAACCACCCACTCCCTTTGGTCGTTCAAGAACACGAAGAGCACGAAGAAAAAACTATCATTACCAAGCTTTTAGCCTTATCTCCGTTCGATCCCGAAGGAACTAAATCCCAATAAATGCATGATTCACCCCTTCAACGCATAAGATATTTTATTCGACCATCTGATTGAGACTCGGGCGATATCCTAAACCCGGCTTTTTCAAGGGCACGTCTTGCCCCCAGATTATTCTCATGGACATGTGCGAATACCATAAAGGACGGATGTGATGAATCCAGAAATGTTTTGAGCCCCAAAAGAAAATCAGTGGCGTATCCCTTTTGCCAGTGGCTTTCCCCGAGAAATCCACCCAGTCGCAAAGACGTATCCGGGCACATGTCCAACACGGCAAGGCCAACCATACCATGAAGAATACGGTCTTTCATGGTGAGGAAAAGATAGTTCCGCTTGCTCCGAACGCGATCAAACCAAGCTCTTCCCTGGTTTCCGTTTTCAAGGTCCTCAACATACCGGTAAATGTCTCTTTCCATCAAGATGGCGTTCGCCGATTCAAGGTCCGTGTCGGAGAACGGCCGGACCTCAAGGCGGGGCGTATCAAAGCCTTTTGAAAAATGAGCTTTCCATCCGGGATTGGCCGGAAGTAAATTGATGACCATCGTCGCTATTATCCTGGCAAATGCATGGTAAACACACTGCCCTTGCCAAGGGTGCTTTCCACGGAAACATCGCCTTTATGGGCCAGCATGATATGTTTCACAATGGCCAGGCCCAGGCCTGTCCCTCCCAATTGTCTGCTCCGGGCTTTGTCTGTCCGGTAGAACCGTTCAAAAAGTCTGGGCAGGTGCTCTCGTTCAATGCCGAATCCCGTGTCGGTCACATGAATATTAACCTGTTGGCCCTTTATTTCAACCCGGATGTCAACCCGGCTGTTGCTGCCGCAATATTTGACGGCGTTATCGATCAGATTGATGACTGCCTGCTCAATCATGGAGCTGTCCATGGGTGCCGTAAGATCCCGATCACAGTCCAGACTAATCACAATGTTTTTTTTATCCGCTTCGGGTTTCAGGGTGGTTATGGCCGATGAAAGGACCTTGTGGATATTGGATTTGATAAAATGAAGATCCTCAGGGCGTTCTGTTTCAATCCGGGAGAGCTTGAGCAGATCCTCAATGATGGCCATGAGACGATTGACATTTTTTTCAATAATTCCCAAAAAATGAATCTGTTTTTCGGAAAATGAACTGCAATCGCTCAGAAGTGTTTCCACAAAGCCCCGAATGGAGGTCAACGGGGTCTTGATTTCATGGGACACGTTGGCCGCAAAATCCTTTCGCATGGTTTCAAGACGCCTCAGGGTCGTCACATCATTAAATACAATGAGAATGCCAGTCTGACTGTCTTTTTCATCATGCAGGCAGGAGGTTCGGGTGTGAAGGGTCCGGTTTTCGCAGTCGTCTAAAAGGATATCCTGTTCATGGTTTTGCTGATCTTTAACAGAGATTTTTACAAAATCAAGAAAGGTGATGTTGCGGACGATTTCAGAAAGGGTTCTGCCCGGGGCTGAAGCAGGATCGGTTTTAAAAAAACGGGCTGCGGCCTCATTGATGCTGATGATGTTTTTATCATTATCTATGGCGATGACCCCTTCGGCCATTCCTGATAATACGGCTTTTAGTTCGTTTTTCTGGCGTGTTTCGATTTTTATTCTCTCATCCAACTGGGTGGCCATGCTGTTCATGGCCTCTGCCAGTCCACCGAGTTCAAACGAGTCCGTGACAAAAAGACGGTAGCCAAGGTCGCCTTTTTCAAAATGGCCCACCCCCCGAGTCATCTCTTCGATGGGATTTGCGATACGTCGGGACACAAGGAGGCTGATGGCGGCAGCGAGAATGGCGGCAAAAAAACCCACGCTGATGATTCTCATTCTGATGCGTCTCAGTTCGGATTCAATGGACGACAACGCCACTGAGGCTCTTAGAACTGCAAGGACGTCATTGTCATGGAAGACCGGAATGGCTACATACATCATATTCTGATTGAGGGTACTGCTGAAACGAACCGAAGTGCCTGTTTTTCCGGTAAGAGCCCTGGCCACCTCGGGCCTATCATTGTGAGTGTCCATTCCCTGGGGATTTTCTTCTGAGTCCCCCACCACAATCCCCGAAGGCAGAATCACAGTCAGTCGGGTTCCTGATGTCCTGCCCGATTCCCTGCATTCCAAATCCAGCGCAGGGTAGCTGCCCCCAAGTAAAAGGTCTGCGATTCTGCTTTTAAACAGCTGAGCCCGGGCTTCCAGGTCACTGGAGTATTGCTTGTGGAAAAAATGAGACAGGGAACTCAGTGTGAAAAGACTTACAGCTAAAAGGGCCGCAAGGGTAATAAACAGATAGGATGGATAAAGCTGCCAGAGTAGACGTTTCTTTTTCATTTAATTTTCCTTGAACCTGTATCCGATACCCCGGACGGTTTCGATGGCAGGTCCACAGGTTCCGAGTTTTTTTCTAAGCCCCACCACCAGCACATCCACACTCCTGTCCGTTACGGCGTAATTTTCTCCATGGATGGCATCGACGATCTGGTTCCGGGTAAATACCCAGCCCGGCCGTTTGCACAAAAGAAGCAGCAGTTGGAATTCCGAGTACGTCAGGTCAACCACCTGTCCGGCGGCGATCACCTGATGGCGGCCCGTGTGTACAGACAGATCACCGATGACGATCTCATCGGACTCCTGGTCATGGGCCTCATCCGCCTTTCGTCGTATAAGGGCTTTGATCCGTGCATTAAGAATTTTTGGGCTGAAGGGCTTGGTCACATAGTCATCGGCTCCCATGTCAAGACCGGCCACAACATCTGCTTCCTCACCCTTGGCTGTAAGCATGATAATGGGGATATGGGCGCTTTTTTTGTCCCGCCTGAGCTGGCGAGTCACTTCAAGGCCGCTCAGGCCCGGCAGCATCAGATCGAGAACAATCAGATCGGGGTTTTCAAAAAGAGCTGCTTTCATGGCTTTTTCACCGGTTTCAAAGCAACTGACACGGTACCCTTCCCTTATTAAGTTGTAGCTGACCAGCTCAAGGATATCTTCTTCATCATCAACAACCATAATATATTTAACGGGCATTTTTTTCCTTTTGTTTTATAAGGATCAGGTTAGAGTTCATAATATGTTGAAAGTTAAATTCATTCAACAGGGAAATTAGAGCTGTCGTGTTAGAATCTGATGAGAATCTGATGAGACTTCTGATAGGATGGGCCAAGATAGTTTGAAATTTAATGGGGTTTGAAAGGGATGAAAAATCAAAGGTGAGGGAACCATGCCCGTTCATCCGTCTAATTTTAATAAATAACCCACCACGGGCATGGCTGTAAATTTAATGATCAAACCCGTCGTGGCCCCGGGGGAAAATAATTTTTGAGAAAAATTCCAGAAAATGAAATCGCCTGTCACTGGAGGTCCTTTTTTCTGAATAATCACTCTGGCTCTTTGACGAACCGTCGGCCGTCAAACGGCGCTCTTTTCCCCTACGCCGCCACTTTGTAGGGTGGAGCGATGAGGTCGTATCCGGGGTTGTATTCTTATAATGTGTCGTTTGCATAGCCTTCCTCCTTGGTATGACGTTTGGATTACCATTTTTTACGGGGCCATGGCTGATATGAAAAGCAGGAATGGAGACAGACAGAATTTTAAATAAAGATATAAGGAAAATCAGTCGTCACATCAGTTGGGATAGGATGCAGAAAAAAGCAGAAATACCCCATGTTTATTTAATTATACTCCGACTCAATGTTGATATCAAGATTTTTACCTGAAAGTATTGACAAAAAAACATGTTGGAAATAGGTTTAGACTCCTATATAGTTCGACAACCATGCGTCGATCATGGAATCATCACTATTTATTATTCATTTATTTAAAGGACAGAGGCAAGGGTAATGCTTAAATTAATGCGTGAAAATGCCGGCTCATGGATTATCAAAATTCTTCTGGGTGTGGTTGTGCTTGTTTTTATCTTTCTGGGAATCGGACCGGACAGAACAAATAATCAGGATACCGCTGCAGTTGTTAATAAAAAAGCCATCTCCATGGATGAGTTCAGAAATGCTTATGATAACGTGATTCAACGTTACCGAAGCCAGTTTGGTGATACGATGAACGATGAATTCATCAAAATGCTGCGGATCAAGGAAAATACGCTGGAAAGCCTTATCGATCGGGAGTTGATTTCCCAGGAGGCTGAAAAAAACGGCATCAAAGTCACCGACGAGGAAGTCAAGAACCTGATTAGCGGGATCAGTTATTTCCAGGAAAACGGGGCTTTCAGTCCCGGTAAATATTCCAACTATATCAAGTACTCTCGCCAGTCACCGGATCTTTTTGAATCCATGCAGCGGGAAGAGCTCCTGATCAGAAAATTTCAGGGGCTGATTTTTGATACGGCCACCGTGTCGGATGATGAGACCAGGGCCTGGTTCAACTGGGAAAAAATGGGCATCCGGATTGATTATGTCCTTTTTGAAACATCCACGTTCAAAGATCTAACGCCTACGGATGACGAAATCAAGGCTTACTATGAGAAAAATGTGGATGGCTATCGGGCCGAACCCAAAGCCAAGGTCAAATACCTCCGTTTCAGCCCGGACGAATACAGTGGCAGCCTATCCCTTTCGGACAAGGAAATTGAAGATTATTTCAAGACCAATGAGGACACGTTTTCACGTCCAAAAACCGTGGAAGCCAAACATATTTTGATCAAGGTAGATGAAAATGCTCCGGCCGCCCTTGTTGAAGAAAAACGACTCAAAGCCCAGGAAGTTTATGATCTGGCTATCAAGGACGGCCAGGATTTTTCCGAGCTGGCCCGCCTCTATTCCGAGGACGGGTCCAAAGACAATGGCGGTGACCTGGGGGCGTTTGAAGAAGGTCAGATGATTCAACCTTTTTCAGACAAAGCCTTTTCCATGAAAGCAGGGGAAATCAGCGAGCCTGTTAGAACACAGTATGGTTTCCATGTGATCAAGGTCGATAAAATCAATGAGGCTTTCAAACCCACGCTGTCGGACGTGAAACCAGAGATTGAGAAAAGTCTGACCAAGGGAAGGTCCGAAAATATGGCCTATGACAATGCCTATGCGATCTATGACGACATCATTTCCGGAAGCACACTTGATCAGGCTGCCCAGACGTCAAAGGGAAAGGTCATTGAAACAGAATGGTTTACCCAGGCAGGGCCCTTGAATATTAATACCGCTATCCGCCGCTCATTCACAAAGACGGCCTTTGAATTAACAGAAAACGGCATCAGCGATCTCCTGGAGCTGGGGGGGGATTATTTTATCATCCAGGTCACAGGAAAAACAGGGGCGGATATTCAACCGCTTTCTGAGGTCCGGACACGGGTTGTATCAAATCTGATTAAAGAAATGCAGGATAACAAGGCAAAAGAAGAAGCAGCCAGCCTGATTGCCTCTATAAACGCGGGTACGGTCAAATTCGATGACGTGAAAGATCTCAAAGAGACAGCTGTGTTCACAAGGGACAGCAAAGGGACCGAGCTTGGATTTGACGACAATGTGATCAAGGAGTCCTTTGGTTTGAGCCTTGAAAAAAATATGTCCGAGAAACCGGTTAAAGGTCGGAACGGCTATTATGTAATCCGACTCAAGGAAAAGAAAGAACCCGATGCAGCCTTATTTGACAAGGAAAAAGAACGCATTCAATCCGAATTGACAGAAAAGAAACAATCCCAGGCCTACAGCCGCTGGCTGAATCAGTTGAAGGCCAAAAGCACCATTGAAAAAAACATTAACCTGAGTGACTAAAAAAAGGGTTGCGGAGGGAGCTTTTTAAAGATATAATTCATAATATAAAAGACTTATGGGACCACCATTATCCGATCGTCATTTTATGACAGGGGTGGTCCTGTGTGTGATCGGATCTGATGCGACTTAAGAGCATGTTTTTGCAGGGGGGAGGACCCTCTGCTTGAATACGCGATCGTTCCGGGGCCTGCCCCCCATCTCATGGCGAGAATTGTTCTATGCTCCCTGACTTCGAACACAGTAACCGTCCCTTGACCTCAAAACGGTGCCCATACTGTTATACCCACCTTCGTTTAAATGCCACTCACTGTATTGAATGCAGAATGAAAGTGGGGAAGATTGATAAATATGGTCTGGCAAAAAAACCCATCAGTATAAAAGCCTATCTGGCGTCTCTTCTCTGGCTGGTTCTTTTAGGTATATATATCTGGAAGGTGTTTATTGGTCGTTTTATGTCTGACTCAGGTTAGACATACCCTGGTCAGCCTCATGAACCCATGAATTCATTTTCCCGAGGTGTCGTTAAACATGAACAATGGCCCGCATGATATCGGCTGAGTTTTCTGCCTGGTCTGAAATGGATGCGATGATTTCAGTGAGCCGGACCAGGTGGTAGAGTTCTGCCGTATTGTCTATTGAAGAAAAGATTTTACGTTTCAGTCTCTCCTCCACCCTGTTGGCTTCAGATTCCATGTTTGATATACCTGAAATAATTTTTAAGACAAGGGCCCGCTGTTTTGAAGAAGGGGTAATGAGCAGCTTACGGGCTTCTGTCACCAGTTTCACCAGCTCTTCTATGGGGTCGATGACCGAATCAAACAAAAGGAAAAAGTCTTTTTCAATAATCTCGGGCACCAGAACTCCGCTTCGGAAGGATATCCACTCGAGAGCTGATTCAACGGCTCTCACAATCCGGGACTGCTCTTTCAGGTAGCTTAAAAGCAAAAACATGGTGACATGGGAGCGCTTCATCCCGGAGATCTGGGACAGAATCTGGTCTTTGAGTGAGTGTGCCTCATTGGCCAGACGGACGACGTCGTTTTTGTGATCTTCATAGGACTCGCATTTTTTGCTGTGATGGCATTCAAGGGCTTGTTGAAACGCCCATGTACACTCCTTGATTTTTTTTATATGAACCTCAACCGTGTCGAGGGGTGTCCGTTTTGGTTGTGAAATCAGTGGAATCCGCATGTAACCTCCTTATATTGACTCTCTCTACAACCCATTCTTGGGGGTCATAATTCAATTCTTCGGCTGATAGCACGGCATACGATTCAAAGCAACAAAAATAAAAAAGTGCCGGTTATGATTTCTCTTATGGTTTAACAATGATTATGTTAAATTAAAGAATTTCTTTCGATTGGGCCATGGGCTTGCACAATGCGCTTTCCCCATGACCCAACGTCACGCGTGCAGCTCTGATTTTAATGCTTAAGGTCCTGTGAATAGGACAAGAGCCAGACCACTTTGGAGACATTATGACATCAACACAGCCCAGGATCCAATCTGCCTTAAGCATTGGATTCGCCCTTGTTTTTTCATTTTTACTATTGTCCATAGCGGCTTGCCCGTCTCATAGGCCCCTTAAAAACAAGGAACCCAATCCCCTGTTTAAAAATGACCCCACGCTTATCCAGGGAACCTTTGAAAACGGATTCCGCTATGTCTTAAAAAAAAATCAAGAGCCCAAACAACGGGTGAGTATGCACCTGGTGATTCTCGCCGGATCAATTCATGAAGAAGATTCCCAAAGGGGCCTGGCCCATTTTCTCGAACACATGATGTTTAACGGCACCCGTCATTTTCCTCCTGGTGAACTGGTTAAGTATTTTCAGAGTATCGGCATGCAGTTCGGCGGTGATGCCAATGCTCATACGGGTTTTTATGAAACAGTCTACGATGTTGTTCTGCCCCGTGGTGATAAGAAAAATCTCACGGATGGTATGCGTGTGCTCTATGATTTTGCCGATGGAGCCCTTCTTCCCGAAGCAGAGGTCCAGAAAGAGAAAAATGTGATTCTTTCGGAAAAAAGAGATAGGGATTCAGCGGATTACCGCATGTTTGAATCGACCTTGAAATTTGAACTGCCGGACATGAGGCTGGCCAAGCGCTTGCCCATCGGTGATGAAGAGGTCATAAGGAATACTAATCAAGATGGGCTCAAACAATATTATGATACCTGGTATAGGCCCGATCGAATGATCCTGGTTGTGGTTGGAGATTTTGATGAACAACTGGCTCTTCCGATGCTCACCGAAACATTTTCCTTCATGAAGGCACGGGATGGGGCTGCAAAGGACCCCGAACCCGGAGATATCAGGCATAAGGGATTAAAAACATTTTCCCATTATGAAAAAGAGATCGGTAAGACAACCGTTGCTCTGGAGGTTCTGAACAAAATTCCAACTGAAGAAGATTCCCTTGGCCTTAGACAGGATGAGCTGATTAAAAGAATAGCCACCGGTATGATTCAAAACCGCCTGGATGTCCTGACCCGAAAAAGTGATAGCCCGGTTACGTCCGTATCAACCAGTGCAGGTGTTTTCCTCCGGCATGTGGAATACGCAGCCATTTCAGCCGACTGCAGTCCGGAGAACTGGGAAAAGGCCCTGGCTTTTGTTGAGCAAAACCTGAGGCAGGCCCTTGTTTTCGGATTCAGCCAGCAGGAATTGAATCGGATCAGGCAGGATACATTGTCCGAAATGGAGCAGAACGTAAAAGCCGCAACCACTCGAAACAGTAATATGCTCAGCAGTGAGATCATTCAAGCTTTGGCCAATGGAAAGACCATCCTGTCTCCCCAGGACACCCTTGTCCTTCTGGGGCCTTTTGTCAGAAGCATCAGTCTCAAAGAGGTCAATACAGCGTTTAAGGATATATGGGAAAAAAACCATCGGCTGGTTCTTGTGACAGGAAACACGGATTTGACCATGTCAAAACCATCACCCGATGAAAAAATTCGTCAGGTATACGAGGAAAGCAAAAACGTGACTGTGGTCAAAAGGACCGAAGATGCCAAGGTGACCTTTCCTTACCTTGAGGAACCGAAATATGCAGGAGAGATTAGCTATCGGAAAGATATTCAGGACCTTGGGGTTACCACGGTTGAATTTAAAAACGGGGTGAGACTGAACCTCAAAAAAACCGATTTCGATGCAAACCAAATCCTGTTCAAGCTTATCGCAGGGGGGGGCAAAGCCTGCGAACCGCTGGACAAACCCGGGCTCGCATCCCTTGCCATGAATCTCATCAATGAAAGCGGCTTTAAAACACTGGACAAAGAAGACCTGAACCGAGCCCTTGCAGGAAAGAACACCCAGATGTATTTTTCCGTTTCCGAGGATAGTTTTGTCATATCCGGAAGCAGTGTTCCCAATGAAACAGCTCTGATATTCCAATTGCTCCGGACCCAGCTTCTTGATCCGGGATTCCATGAAGACGCCTATTTTCTGACCATGGAGAGGATGAAACAGAATTACGAAGAAATGGAGACAACTGTTTCCGGCATGGATTCCATGTATGGAGAAGCTTTTCTGGCCGGGAATGACCCGAGATTCGGTCTGCCCCCGTTTAATATCTATCGCAAAAATACGATCAAGGATGTCGAAGACTGGATGGGCAAGGTGTTCAAGGACGAAGGTCTTGAGCTTTCACTGGTGGGAGATTTTGATCCTGAAGCCGTGATAGACCTTACGGCCATCTATCTGGGAAGCCTTCCATCTGGTCGAAAACCATATGTTCCTTTAATAAAAGGGAAGGATATTGTTCCTTGCCTGCCCCGCTCAAAAACATTGACCCTTTCTGTTAAAACGGTCATTCCCAAGGGCCTTGTCAAAGTCGCCTACCCCACCGATGATTTCTGGGATATATCACGAACCCGTCGTCTTTCGGTTTTGGGGGCGGTTTTTTCAGAGAAATTGAGAAATACCATCCGGGAAGAGCTGGGGGCGGCCTATTCCCCTTATGCCTACAACCAATCGAGTATAGCCTTTCCGGGATACGGGGTTTTTCAGGCCGTGGTCACCCTGGATCCGGCCTTGGCAGGTCTGGTGGCCGGAAAAATTGAAAAGATATCCCAGGAGCTTATCCAAAATGGCATTACGGATGATGAGCTCAAACGATCAGTGGACCCCATCCTGACCAGCATCCGGGACATGAGGAGAACAAACGGATACTGGCTGAACAGCGTCCTTTCAGGATCAGGACGGTACCCTGATAAATTCGAATGGACACGGACCATGGAAAAAGATTACGGTTCCATCACCGCCGTCGATATTCAAACCGTAGCAGGGCAGTATCTTGATAATCAAAATGCAGCAATCCTGACGATTCTACCGGAGAAATAAAAAATTTGGGCTGTGCCGGTGAATTATTCCTCGGCCTTTGTTTTCATCATTTCATAGTCGAATGATAGGATTTATGCATGCATTCAAGTGTTGACATCCACCTGTCATTCCTCTATATGAGGCTTACTTGTAACAGCGGTTGTCGGGATGCCCATGATGTGACACCAGGTCTTTGCCAGGTGTTGAACATGCCCTTAAAGCTCTGTAGAAATCAGGTTTAAAACAGCAATAAATCATCAGAATAGTGATGTTTATAAAAGACAGTGCCAAGAACTTAAAAGACGATCAAAGATAATCAGAAGCGCAGGAGAAAACTGTGAATTCAATTAACTGGCTTGGATTGATGAGTGGGCTGGCTGGAGGCCTGGGGCTATTTTTGTACGGCATGAAGATGATGTCCGAGGGCCTTCAAAAAGTAGCTGGAAACGGTTTAAGGGGTTTTCTGGAAAAACTGACCATGAACAGGGTTGTCGGGACCATGGCCGGTGCCATTGTCACGGCCATTATCCAAAGCAGTTCCGCCACCACCGTCATGGTGGTTGGCTTTGTCAATGCCGGATTAATGGATCTGATGCAGGCCTTAAGCGTTGTTTTGGGTGCCAATGTGGGCACCACCATCACGGCCCAGCTGATCTCCTTTAAGGTTGGTGCTCTGGCCTATCCTGCCATTGGTCTCGGTGTGGTTCTGCGCATGTTCACCCATGAAAAGAAAATCCATTATTACGGCGAAGTTCTCATTGGATTCGGTCTTTTGTTCACCGGCCTGGATGTCATGAAAGACAGCTTTGTACCGTTGAAGCACAATGAGGCATTCAGGCATGCCTTTGTTTATTTTTCAACCAATCCATTGATGGCGGTTTTTGCCGGTGCCATTCTGACCATGGTTGTTCAAAGCAGTTCAGCCACCATCGGTATTACCATTGCCCTGGCATCCACAGGATTGATTGATTTTTATGCGGCCTGTGCCCTGGTCCTGGGTGAAAACATAGGTACCACCATCACGGCAAACCTTGCGGCCATCGGGACAAGTCCCACAGCACGGCGGGCAGCCTTTGGGCATTTTCTGATCAACGTCCTGGGTGTTGCATACATGCTTTTTTTCCTGAAGCTGTTTATCGCCGGAGTGGACTGGTTCACCCCGGGAGATCCCAATTTCATCAACGCCGAGGGTATCCGGCCCGACATCGATCGGCACATCGCCAATCTCCACACAGGCTTTAATATCCTCAACGTGATCGTTTTTCTGCCCATACTCCACCTTTTGGCCAAGCTCTGCGAGAAAATCATTCCGGGAAAGGACAGTATCGAACACAAACTCCTGTTTCTGGACGATCGCCTGATCGAAACACCTTCCTTTGGGGTCTCTCAGGCCATAAAAGAGGTAAAGCGCATGTCGGGAGTCTCCATTGATATGCTTAAATTGTCCAAGGAATGTTTTTTTGAACGGGACCGGAAAAAAATAAACGCCATTTTCCAGCATGAGAAAACCGTGGATCTTCTGGAAAGGGATATTACCAAATTTCTTGTAAAACTCAATCAACAGCCCATCAGTGAACAAACGTCACAAGATATCAACAGCATGCTCAATGTGCTTCACGACCTCGAAAAAATCGGAGACTACGCTGAGAATATTGCCAAATACACCGAAAAAATCATCGATGGGAATGTGGTTTTCTCCGAACCTGCCATGACCGAAATCGGAGAACTTTTTGATGTGGCCATTCGTTTCGCCGAAGAGATCATCAAAGCATACAACAAAGGGGGCATGCCCAAAAAGGTCAACACCGATGACGAGGACCTGATCGACTCCCTGAGAAAACAACTCCGGATGAAACACATCGACCGGCTTCATGACGGTTCCTGCACCGTTGAAAACGGCATTCTCTACATTGATATCCTGAACAACCTGGAAAAAACCGGTGACCAGGTGTTCAATATCGCCCAGATTGTCATGGGCGAAATCAAATAGCCCGACTCAGATTTAGACCCTTTCCGGACAGAGCCCATGTGGCCTGTCCGGTTTTTTTTTCAAAAAGACTAAGGTACCCTCTTGCTTTCATTGAAATAAGCCTATAGTTTATGGCTTGTCGTTATAAAATCCTCCTTGGTCAAGCTGGCCAGGAACCTTTGTGAGTGATAAACTTTAATGTAAGGACGCCATGCCATGAGCCGGAAAAAAAAGCCGAAAGGACTCTTCGATAAGATCTGGGACATCTTCTCATCGGTGAGGCTTTCGGTACTTGTGCTTCTTCTTCTTGCCGCCACATCCATCATCGGAACCGTGATTCCCCAAAACCAGCTCCCCGACTTTTATTTTCATAAATACGGCGAGGTTCTTTTCAGGGTGTTTACAACCTTGAATATGTTTGACATGTACCATTCCTGGTGGTTCCGCTTCCTGATTCTTGTTCTTTCCATGAATATTACGATCTGCTCCTTTGACAGACTGCCCCATGTCTGGAAAATCGTGAGGAAAAAGCCGTCCTTTGATGTGGAAAAATTCAGACGGAACAAAGACACCCAGACCTTTAAAATCAAAGGATCTGCACAGGAAAAGGAAAATCTGGTTATTGCCCTGGTCCGTAAGACATTCGGACACTGTGTGGTTGAGCAAAAAGACGGCGGTTTCATTTTGTTCAGCGAGAAAGGCCGCTACAGCAGAATGGGGGTCTATGTGGTCCATTCCAGTATCCTTCTGCTTTTGATGGGGGGCATGTTGGGGTCACTGCGTGGATTCGAAGGCTCCATGATGATTCCCGAAGGTGAAACGAGCAGCCAGGTGATTCTCAGAAATACAAATGAAGCAAGGCAACTTGATTTCAGCATACGATGTGACGATTTTGATATGTCCCATTATGATAACGGAGCACCCAAGGAGTACCGCTCGGATCTGACCGTTTTTGAAAACGATAAAGAGATTTTCAAAAAAAGGATCATCGTCAATGATCCCTTGCGCTACAAAGGAATCAATGTTTTTCAATCCAGCTTCGGCACTCTTGCCGGAAATGGGGCCACCCTGGCGTTCACCAGCAAGGATTCGGGCATGGTCTACGAAAGGAAAATAGCCATGGGTGAAAGCCTTGAGCTCCCTGAAAACCTTGGCACCTTTACCCTGAATCACCATTCGAACTCCTATGGCTATATGGGTCATGATCTGGGCGAGTGTTTCATCGGAAAACTGACCCATGGCGAACAAGAACCCCAGGAGGTGATCCTTCCCATCCGTTTCAACGGCTTTGACAAAATGAGAAAAGGCGCTGTGTCTGTTGCGGTTGTGGATTATGAAAAGAGATACTATACAGGTTTGCAGGTGACCAAAGATCCGGGGGTGTGGCTGGTATATCTTGGATTCATCCTGATGATCATCGGCTGCTGGGTGGCCTTTTTCATGTCCCACCAGAGCCTCTGCGTTGAATGTCAGACCATGGGTGACACAGGGTGCCGTGTTATGGTTTCTGGCAGTGCCAACAAGAATAGAATGGGCATGGCCCTTAAAATCAAGCGCATTGCGTCGTTGATCAAAGACGTATGATAGGCATAAAGGAACTCAGTTTATGACAAGCTCACTTATTCTGGCTATCGTGACCTTCGTGTATGGTTTTTCCTCAGTTTTTTATATATCATCCTGGATTTTTAATAAAAAAATCCTGGCACGAATCGGGGCGGCCCTTGCTGTGGTGGCCATTTTCGGTAATATTGCAGGCTTTATCTTAAGATGGGTGGAGTCCTATGGCCATGGATACGGTCATATCCCTTTGTCCAATCTGTACGAATCCCTGGTTTTCTTTGCTTTGACCATTGCCGTGGTATGCCTGTTTCTCGAATGGAAATATAAAAACAGCCATATCAATGCCTTTTCCATATCCCTTGCGTTTTTGATTTTTGCCTATGCCTCACTCAAAGCCGGTCAGGGTGCAGGGGACATTCAACCCCTGATTCCGGCCCTCAAAAGTAACTGGCTCACGGTCCATGTCATGACCTGTTTTCTGGGCTATGCCGGTTTTGCCATTGCCTTTGGCATCAGCATCATGTATCTGGCAAAAAAAGCACTGTCAAACAACGGGAAAGGCCTGATGGGCCGACTGCCTGATTATGACCTCCTTGATGAACTGACCCAGCAGACCGTCATGTTCGGATTTCTGTTTCTTTCCCTGGGGATTATCACCGGATCGGTCTGGGCCAATTCAGCCTGGGGCTCATACTGGACCTGGGATCCCAAAGAAACCTGGTCCCTGATCACCTGGTTTGTCTATGCCATTTTTCTCCACCTGCGTCATGTTCGGGGCTGGAACGGGACAAAAATCGCCATGATTTCCATTATCGGATTCATGGCGGTGATGTTCACCTATTTTGGGGTTAATTATCTTCCCGGGCTTCATAGCTACGGCAAAGGCTAATGTGATGGCGTCGTAAAAAGTCCCATATGCGGCGTTATAGTGTTTGGCCAGACGTTCGACATACGAACAAGTATGCCTTCACGCCCGGCCAAACACTATGCCTTGCCTATGAACCTTTTTCCATAGCCATCCGTTGACTTTTACGAGTTCATCAATCTTGCTCATAGTGGAAACGAATCTTGCAGCCTATGTCTGCGTTCTCGGGTTTCCGTCGTCGCCAAGGCTATGCCGGACACGTGACCTGAACTCTAATCTACCATCTCTGAAAGGTCACTGACCAATCCATCTTTTGATGCTGTTCTCCTCAGTCCGCACGGCAAAGAAGAAAGAAATTCATGGGACTCCAACAGAAATAAAACCATGAACGACCTCACCCCATCGGGTGTATATTTTCACAGGATAATTACCCCGCATCCTGCCGTCTGATAAATGTTCCCTTCGTTCGAAATCCCGCAACCCGTGGGGGCAATCCCCCTGTGGTTGCCCTTGTTCGCATATCAATGGTGTTGGTTATTTTTCGGAAGATGTTGCTGTTCGGCCAGGCCAAGTGCCTGCCCCTATAAAATCATGCATCGAATAGCATAAACGATTGCCGAATTATGGGGGAAGGGCTCTGACGGTGCGGGCACGGCTTTTTGTGACCCGGAATCCATATCCGTAAACGCATAACCGTTCTATTCAATTTCATCCTCCCTGACCCAAGACCATGGATTCCGGGTCGGCTTCGCATTCCCGTCTGAAGGGCCCGGATGAGTCTATAGACGATTTAAACGTCAGAAACAGAAGAAGTCCCGCCCGGAATGACATAGCTAAGGGTGAGACTTTGCCATTCATGTGTCTTGACATAGACGATAGTACCCGTGAATAAATACCGGAGGGAAGATCAAAATTCTTTTCTTTCGAAACCGGGAATTCCCTTTTACGGAATTTTACGTTTAGAAACAAATCAAAATATTCTGGACATATGGTAAGTAAATGGTTAAAGAATTTATAGGCGGTTAAGTCAAGGGAATCTCTTTCATTAGTGCCGTATGAAGCCACTCAATATTCTTGTTTTTCAGGAATATTGCGATCTGATTCATGCAGACTCAGGCATATAATTCATTGACAATCGGCCTGATTTCATACACTGGATATATGCTGAAGATCGTAAGTCTAAACGTGAGTGTGTCATCAATATTTGCTGATAAAATGGTATGTTGTATGTTTTTATCTTCGTAGATTAAGTGTATTCTTGTTAGATTATCATAAAATATATATTGAGAGTTTTGTTGCTCAAATAAAATTGTTGCGTAGGAGACATAAAGTGAAACAACACGACGTACATCTTTTTGTATTTGATAGTTTATCAGATTGGGAAATAGGTTTTGCAGTTGCTGGGATAAATAGTCCGCAGTTTCAAAAAAATCCGGGTAACAGTCGAATCCGTACTGTGGCGTTAGGAAAAAACCCGGTTATGACAATGGGTGGAATTCATATTATTCCTGACATGGCACTCGATATGCTATCTCCAAAGGACAGCTCTATGTTGATATTACCGGGCGGAATAGCTTGGGATGAAGGCAAGAATATGGAAACTGTCGAGGTCGCCGCTGCATTTCTTGGCTTAGGCGTACCAGTGGCTGCGATTTGTGGCGCTACTGCTGGGCTTGCCCGTGGAGGGTTACTGGATTGTCGTCGACATACAAGCAATGCACCTGAATATCTGGCTGCGACTCAGTACTGCGGTGCGGAATTTTATGAAAACGCGCCTGCCGTTACTGACGACAATGTGATAACAGCATCCGGAATCGCACCCATCGATTTTGCATACCACATTTTTCGGCGTCTTGATTTCTATTCTCTGCAAGTGTTGGACGCTTGGTATGGACTTTATAAAACGGGGCGACCCGAATATTTTGATGCGCTAATGAAAGCCGCAAGCGCATAACATTCCGCTGGTGTGGGACGCGCAAAAGGCCGCGGTGCGCCACGAAGTGATATGAAGGCGAATGCATCGAAAGTACACCCGGCACATCGATTATCGAGTCTTGTGCGGTGTCTGGTAACAGCCACTGTAAACCGTAATAAGAAAAATAGTGAGGCTAAAAAATAGGTTCTTAAAAAAGAGCTTGCAAAGCGTATAACCAGGCAAATTCATCGGACTCGAAAAACAGCGCGGGATTTGCACGTTATGCTTTCGCATGGTGTGAATTAAACACAGGCTCATTTTAAATGTATTTCTTCAGATAGAGGATAAAATGGCTATTAATACTTTGATAAAATTCATTATGAAAAATCCAATTTCATTAATATTGTGAATGAATAAGACTCTGAATGAATTTTACAGAGCCGGTTTTATTTCAACTGCAATTTCTGAGGGAATTTATGATGTATTGTCTAACGGTCCAGAAAGCATTGAAGATATGCAAAGAAATATAGGAACTGGTATAGATAAGGAAGGTCTGAAAGCCTGGCTTGACTTGGGTGTAGCTATAGGTGAACTGGATAAAAAGAACGGTGGCTACAGTATTAAAAGTTCATTTTCAAAAAAAATATTAAAGCCTGCCAATGATACCTGGAAGGCTTTTTTTCAAGCGCGCGTTGAGATTTTTTATGACTATATTAAAAATACGCCAGCTTTACTGAAACAAAACAAGAAATTTGATTTCAGTCATTCATATGGTGAGTTGTTTGCCAAGTCCTCTAGAACGGTTGAACCGTTATTAATCGATGTGGTTGATAAAATTATCCCATCAAATGGCGCATGCCGTTTATTGGAAGCGGGTTGTGGATCAGGTATATACATCAAACGCGCATGTGACCGAAATCCAAACCTTACAGTAATAGGCCTGGAATTGCAAAAGCCAGTGGCTGATTTTGCAAGAGAGAATACAATTATTTGGCAGATAAATAATCGCGTTACAATCGAACATATCGATGTGCGGCACTTTCAAAGTGATAACCAATTTAATATAGTAACTTTTTTCAATCTTATTTACTATTTCCCTGAAGATGAAAGGACCGAATTGCTCCGTAATCTTGGTAATTTATTAAGTCCGGGCGGCACATTGATATTGACTACATTATGTCCGGCAAATGATCCTTCAATACAACTGATGAATCTTTGGTCCTCAATGACAGATGGCTTTGGCCCTTTACCTACTCCAGACAATGTGTGTGATCAACTTTATGATGCGGGATTTAATGAGATTCAATTTGAAAAGCTTATACCTGCATTCTATTTGTTCAAAGCTCGAAAGAGCGGATATTAATCTTATGACTGTCTCACAACGCACCTACTATGGCAAAGGAAAGCGATTAGGAGCTAACATCCTGCGGACAAGCCGCAATACCGTATTTGTTTTATTTGGCAGGAAGGCCATGCCTATGAAGACGAAATCACAGACTATCACTGAAAAAATACGGGTAGACGTCTTCCAAAGAAACGTTCTGTGTCCGAAACTAATAACGCCGCAATTCGCTCTTATACGAAAGTTGGCTATATCGTGGAAGGACGAATGAGGAAAGCTTGTTTTCGAGATAACAAATACCATGATAAAATTGTCATGAGTATTCTTAAACACGAATGGCAGAGAACCAGTTTGGCAACGTCCCGGAGCACTATTTGAAATAGTTCCTTGCTAAGAGAAGGGAACACGTCCAAGTATGCAGATTGCATTCTCTGTAATTCAACGGCCGGTGGTGGCATCGATATTATAGAGTCTCAAGGTATTATTCCAGATCACCTCGGACAAACGTTCCGGATCATCCTGTCTTAATTCAGCCAGCTTCAGAAATGTCGAGCGAACAAAGGCCGGTTCGTTCCGACGGCTTTTGTTTTTTTCCGGGGCCGGGGTCAGGTAGGGGGCATCGGTTTCGACGAGGAGTCTGTCTTCGGGTATCTGGAGCACCTGTTCCCGTAAATCCACGCCTCGTCCCTTCAAGGTGAGAATCCCCGTAATTCCGATGTATAATCCCAGATCGAGATAGGCGTTCATTTCGGTGAGGTTGCCGCTGAAACAGTGAACGACTCCCTTTAAATCGTGAGTCTTGCTGTGGGTTGTGACCATTTCAAGAAAACGTCCCTGGGAATCCCGTTCGTGGAAAATCAAGGGGAGATTAAGGTCGGCCGCTGCCGCCATCTGCTTTTCAAACCAGAATTCCTGGGTTTCCCGGGGTGAATGCATCCTGGCAAAATCAAGTCCGGTTTCTCCCCAGGCTTTGACCTTGGGATTTTTTGCACATGCCTTCAGATTTAAAAGGGCCTGGTCCGTTGCCTGTGATGCATCGTGGGGATGAATGCCCACCGAGCAATAAAACATGGGGTTTGCTTCAGCCATGTCAACCAGCCGGGCAGAATTTTTTTCCGTGATGCCCACCAGCATAATGGCCTCAACTCCGGCTGTCCGGGCGCGTTCCATAACCAGGTCCATATCCTTATAATAGGACGAGTCATCCAGATGGCAATGACTGTCAAATAATTTCATGGGTATAACACTCCTTTAATAAATTCAAAAAATAACCCTGCGTTTATCATCTGAACGGAAGATGAGCAATCATTTTGTCTTTATCGGAAGATTTTCAAAATTTAATCTGTAAAATACATCCAATATGAAGAAAAACAATACCTGTAAAATTATTTGTTTTTCTTCGTACTCTTCGTGTCCTTCATGACTTGTAAGATTAAAGTTAAGTTTTCAGGCTTTGCCTGGAAACGAAATAAACGTATTTTAACCACAAGCACACGAAGAGCACAAAGAAGGGCAAAAGATTATTCCTGCCGGGGGCCAACCTTTTAAAAAGGTTGCCAAACATGCATTTTGGGATGAGTCCGTAGGTTGGGTTGAGGCCACGAAACCCAACATCACCGCTCAACCGGCGAAACCATTGAATAATGATGGACGTTGTCGAAGACAGCAAAAAATCAGTCCCCCACGGTATGAACAAACGAATGGGCACTGAGGGGAGGATTCAGGATCCGGGTGCCCTGAAATTCAAGACAGGTCCCAACCTTGAAGGCACCTGGAAGGTCTTTATTTATGGTTTGAAACACAGACTCCTCACAGGTAAATAGCAGTTCATAATCTTCGCCTCCAGCCAGTGTCATCTCCAGGGGTGAAAGATTGAATCGCTGGCAATACTCTTTCAGGATATCAGGCATAAAAGACGTTTGGATTTCGAAGCGAATGGCAATATTGGAGGCTTCGGCCAGGTGATGGGCATCACCGGCAAGGCCGTCGCTGATATCCATGACACAGGAGATATGCTTTTTTAACAGTATATCGGCGGCATCAAACCGGGGTCTGGGTCGCTTGAAGAACCGGATTAGATCCGGAACATCTGTCAGGCCCCGTTCAAGGGCATCCAGGCCAGCCCGGGCCAGGCCCAGGGGGCCAGTTACATAAAGTCCCTGGCCCAAAAGGGCCTTGGATCGTAAGGGAAACAAGAGGGAGCTCCCTTCTCCCATGGCAAAGAGATCCAGGGAAAGCTCCGACCCCGATGAAATATTACCCCCGCCAAGAGCGCAAGGGTAAAGGGTCAGGGCCTCGCAGAGGCCATCATAAAGCTGGAGAAGGGTCAGCTCAGAGATTCCTTCGGGGATGGTCAGGTTCACGAACAAACAGACCGGCTGGGCATAGGATGCGGCAAGATCACTGAGGGTGACCACTGCAGCCTTGAAACCGATTTCCTCGGGGCTTTGCCAGTCCAGCCGGAAATGGACATTCTGACGTTGACAGTCTGTGGTGATCACCGGTCGGACAAGACTGGATAAAAGAGCCGCATCATCCCCTGGCGGTACGATCAGAGCAGAATGGTTGCGATTTATCCCACTGATTTTCTGCTGGATTTTTTTGATCAGATCAAATTCATTGCCCATGCGAATACCCGAATCGCTCATGCCACTGTTTGAACGTGCGGACCTGGTCTTCTCCATATCGTGACAACTGGTCGAGAATCTCTTCCATGGTCTTTTCATTGGTCAGTTTACCGGGGGTTTTTGAAAAGAACTTGTCAGCATAACAGATGATCTCTTCTTCCAGACTGATGGGGATCATATCCCTTGCGGGAAGTCCAAGGCCTTTTGAAAGAATGGTCTCTTTTGTGATACCTGCCACCGTATGCCTTTCTGCAACCAGCCCGTGTCCGGGTAAGCCAATGCCCTCAAGGATTTCCCGCCCCTGAACCCCATGGAACACGTAAGGCAGGTTGCCATGGCAGCCAATCTTCGGGGCATGGGTCCGGATGATTCCGATGTCATGGAGAAGGGCGGCTTCTTCGATGAACACCAGATCAGGCCCAAGGTGGGCCAGGTTTCGGGCTGCCCCAAGGGCCTTGTCCGCCACACACCGGCTGTGTTCCATGATAATCCGGAAGGCCTGGGAATCCGGCTTATACACAGTTCGGATGATGTCTTCGGTGTTTACCATGGCAATCAGGAGGTCCCGGCAAGGAGGGCTGCTTCGATGAAAAGGTCCAAATCCCCGTCAAGGACGCCTTTTACATTGCCGGTTTCGTGAAGGGTTCGGTGATCCTTAACCATCTGGTAAGGGTGAAGGATGTAGGATCGGATCTGGCTGCCGAAATTGATGTCGTCCTTTCCGTCATGCATGGCCTGAAGTTTTTCATCACGTTTCTGTCTTTCCATCTGATAAAGACGGGATTTGAGTACCTTCATGGCAATATCACGGTTTCGATGTTGTGAAGACTCCTGCTGGCACTGCACAACGATTCCCGACGGGAAATGGGTGATTCGAATGGCACTGCTGGTCTTATTGACATGCTGACCACCGGAACCGCTGGCACGGAACACGTCCACACGGAGGTCTTTTTCCTCCACATCCACAACGATTTCATCGTTGAGTTCCGGACAGACAAACACCGAGCTAAAGGATGTCTGGCGTTTTCCATTGGCGTTAAACGGAGAAATCCTCACCAGGCGGTGGACGCCGCTTTCAACCTTTAGATATCCGTATGCATTCTCGCCGGATACGGAAAACGTGACCCCTTTGATACCGGCCTCATCTCCCGGCTGGTAATCAATCATGTTCTCCTTGAACCCTTTCTGATCACACCACCTGGAATACATGCGGAACAGCATTTCAGCCCAATCCTGGGAATCGGTGCCGCCGGCTCCTGCATTGATAGATACAATGGCATTGTTGCCGTCTTCCGTTCCGTTCAGCATCATCTGCATGGACATCCGGGACAGGCGTTTGTCAATGTCCCTTATCTGATTTTCAACCTCCTTGAGGGCCGCCTCATCTGCTTCATCCATGGCAAGTTCGAGGAGAATTTCCGAATCCTCCACAAGGGTGTTTAAATCTTTCCAGTTATCTACGGTTTGGGTCAGGTTTGTGCGTTCTTTGAGAACGGCTGCGGTGGCGTCGGGGTTGTTCCAGAAATCCTTGTGGGCGATCTGGGCTTCGAGTTCTTTTAATCGGTGTTCTTTGCCAGCAAGGTCAAAGACAGCCTTCTAACTGGTTTAATTTGGCATGAAACTCTTTGAGTGCACTTTTCGGTTCTAAAGACATTGTTTTTCCTCCACATAAATAGTGTTTCAATCATCCCGGTTGTCATGGGAAGGGGATTAAAATTCTTGGTATAAATATATCCGTTTATTCATAATGGATCAAGAATGAGATGTAAATATTTATTTAACGGGCCCTTTTTCACAGGTGAAACGATCATTTCCATCCCTGGCCAAAAAGGCAAAAAGAAGCATGGGAAAACACAAAAAAGCGAACCAGTCCCCGAAGCGGGTATAAACCGTCAGTTGATCTAAAAGCGGAATCGTCTGGGTCACATAGGCGTCGGTGTAAAGCTCGGTTAGGGATAGTTCTCTGCCCGACGGGTCGATGAATCCGCTTATTCCTGTATTGGCTGCCCGGGCAACGGATCTCCGGTTTTCAACGGCCCGGAATTTTACCATGGAAAAGTGCTGGTAAGGGGCAGAACTTTTCCCAAACCAAGCATCATTGGTGATATTGATCAGGAATGTTGCCTTGTTGTTTACCATGGCCCGGCTCAGGTTTTGAAAAATCACCTCAAAACAAATTTGAACACCGGCCACAGCCTTGTCAAGATCAAGGGTTTCCCCCATTTGTCCCGAATAAAAATCACCGGATTGCTCCGTTAGTTTATGAATGAAGGGGATGTATTTCTGCAGGGGAACATACTCGCCGAAAGGCACCAGCTTAACTTTACTGTAAGTGTCTTTGATGGCACCATCCCGATCCAGAAGTATGGCACTATTGTAAAAGTCAAAATGGTTTTGTTTTTGGACAAATGAGGGAAAGCCGATGATAAAATCCCTGCCTGTACTCGAAAGCCCTTGCATGAGGAGATGGGTCAAGGCTTTGTCATTTCCATAATAAAAAGGGGCTGCTGTTTCGGGCCAGATCACCAGGTCGGGCGAATCTGCCGATGCAAGGGATGATAAGCGGTTGTATTTCAAAATGGTCTGTTGTTGGTAGGCCGGCGTCCATTTCAGTGATTGATCGATATTCCCCTGAATCACGGAAACAGTCAAACCGGGTGCCTTTGATACCCATTGATCAATCTGTTTTATCCTGAAATCCCCGTAAATAAGGCAAAGGGCAAAAAGAACGCTTGCTGCCGCCACATGGGCAAGGGCAATGCCCGGCGTGACACGATGGCCCTGCCATGGTTTTTTTGAAAGAAAGAGAAGAAGACTAAAAAGGCTGCAATTTACAAGCATAATCAGGAAGGAAAGGCCGTATACTCCTGTTATATCAGCTATTTGAATAATTTTGATGTAATTGTGCTGTGAATAGCCCAGAAGTTCCCAGGGAAAACCGGAAAAGGCATAGGTCCGAATCAACTCCAGGCAGACCCACAAGGGAGGAGCAAGAAGTATAAGGAAACCTGGTTTTTTACAAAATTTTAAAAGAAACCAGGAAAAAAATGCTGGGTACAGGGCCAGATAAAGGGTCAGAAGCCCCAGAATGGGGAGACATAGGGCAAATGGAATATACCCGTAGATATTAAGAACAGTGATGATCCAGTATAAGAGGGAAAGAAAGTGGACCAGGCCAAAGCTGAGGCCGGCAAGGAAGGCCTTCTTTGGCTTTATATTATTGATCACGTAAAAAAGAGGGATAAAGGCAAACCAGGAAAGCCAGTTCAAATCAGCTTTTGGAAAGGACATGGACATGAAAAGGCCTGAAAGGCCTGAGAAAAACATTATTCTAAGATCTGCATAACTAATTTTTGGCAACATGCCTATTCCTTCATGGTTGAGCTTGTAGAGATTATGAGTTTTCAATCAACATTATTTTATAAATAAGGTCCTGATTCGGAGAAAATCACGTGATCGTTGTCCACTTATCCGGCATGACTACGGACGGTGTCAACCAGTTTTTTGATCTTTTTGTTGAAATGATTTTATCTGAAAGGAACGGAAGAAAAATAATCGGGTAAACAATTCGTTTGAGATTTGAGAATGAATATGGTAAAAATAATTACGATTAATAATATGGAGTGACGAGATCCTCCTTCCTCAATTTATGTGCATTATTCATTTCACACTGCGAAAAATGAGCAGATAATTCAATATAAACATATAAATTACATGTGTTATTTATGGGATAATGATGAGCTTTTGGTGTGTGACACTTTTTTCAACGAATCATTTATTATTACATGGGGTGTTTTATGAGCATAATCAATAAAGACGGAAACCAAGTTACTGTAAAACCGGGTCGAGATGTTGTCGCTTCCATGGCCAATGAATTTAGAGCGGAATTAAATTCTCAGATCCAAGAATCCCCGTCTGAGCTTGTGATTGATCTGTCTGGAGTTGAAATGGTTGATTCAGTGGGAATTGGTGTTATCATTGCCACACATAATTCCCTTGATCAGAAGGGTGGAAAACTCAAGGTCATCAACATTGCAGAAGACATATATGGTTTGTTCAGCACAATGCGGCTGGACCGTCATTTTACGGTTGAAAAAGCAAGCTGACCAAAACAGGCGGCTGAAAGGTTCATGGTAAGGACAAAGGCAATAGCAATGGTCGGGGCGGCAGGATTCGAACCTGCGACATCTTGCTCCCAAAGCAAGCGCGCTACCAGACTGCGCTACGCCCCGCTATTCCACTTATCCAACTCAGAAGAGAACGCAATTTACCACTCTTTCATATAACTTGCAAGCCATAAATCATCAAAATTCAGGCGTTTTGTACCCGGGTTAAAGGTCCTTTTATAGGGTCGGATAGATTTGGGTGGCGCTGTTATTTTAATGTCAAAAAAACTATTTGGAATATATGCTGAAATATTCATCAATGGCCGTACAGAATTCTTTCGAAAAATCAGATATATAGTCGGGATTAGCCATGCGCTTCTCATCAAAGGGGCTGGTGATATAGCCAAGCTCGATGAGAACGGCGGGCATGCTTGCCCCGGAAAGGACGACCAAAGCCAGAGACTCCACATGTATATTCCGATGCAAAGAGCCCTTGGCAAAATGCTCAGCAAGTGACTGGGCCAGGGCATGGCTTATTGGCGAATATTTCTCCTGTGTTCTGGTCCAAGACGCAGGGGGGATGTTTTTGTTCAATGCGTCTTGATCAGTGTTAGGATTAAAATCAGGCCCCGGTCCCCTTTCGTAATAATAGATCCCTATGCCCTGGCTCTCATGGATGAAGTTCCCACCGGCATGGAGGCTGATAAACAGATCGGCACCGGACCGGTTCGCTGTTTCTGTTCGGCTCTGATTATCAATGGAATAATCATCGGTCCGAGTGAGGGTAACATGGTATGTTTTATGAAGGGCCGCTTTCATGGTTTTTGCAAAGGAAAGTGTCACGTCCTTCTCAAGGGCCTTATCGGTTCCCCTGGCCCCGGTGTCATTGCCCCCGTGCCCCGGGTCAATGACAATGGTTTTTTTTAACCCTGAAAACAGAGGGACTTGGGGCGAAACCTGGGACGGTATCCCGGCCAGGACCAAAAAAAAGATCAATCCAAAAAAAAACGTATTACTTTTCATAATATAGGGTGATGGGCCTTGTTAAGAATAATTAGTGATTATCACACGAAATTTCTTGTCTCAATTTTCTTGACAGCCATTTCTTTTGATATTACTTTCATAAATTGGCTTTGCTTTCATATTGGTGTAATACATATAAAATGGCCAATACATTGAACGAATATATTCTTATTATTCATGTTGCGACGTGAACCATAGGGCGTAATATAATGAATAAAAGAAAGTTTGAACAGTTTTTTTTAGATTATTCTGCCGGTCTTGATCGCCCCTGGCACGAGATGGAGGGCCTTTTTTTGAGCCCCTGTGCAGAGTTTTAACATGTTAATAACAAGAGACAAGGGGCCACAGCGTCGGGGGCTCCGCCAAAAAGAGGAAAAATAATGCAAGTATCGATTGAAGACGTAAATACCGTTAAGAAAATTCTGCATATTGAAGTACCGGAAGAAAAAGTCGTCAGTGATGTGGATGCCGCTTACAACAAACTCAAAAAAACGGCAAAGGTCAATGGTTTCAGAACAGGCAAGGCACCCAGAGCGGTTCTGGAAAGAAAATTCAAGAGTGATGTGCATGCCGATGTGGTAAGTCATCTGGTCCAGACAACTCTTTTTGAAGCCATCCAGGAGAACAAGCTGAAATATATCGGTGAACCTGTGGTGGATATGCCTGACTTTGATCCCAAAAGCGCATATAAATTCAGTGCCACCCTTGAACTGATGCCTGAACTTGGCCCCATTGACTTTTCAGGGATTCAAATCAAAAAAACCATGTACGAGCCGTCTGAAAACGAAGTTGATGCCCAGCTTGAAATGATTCGGAAGAATCTGGCCAAACGGGTTGCTCTTGACGAAGTAAGAGCTGCCCAGCAGAATGATTATGTCCTTATTGATTACGAAGGGTTGAAAGACGGGCAACCGTTTGATGCAACCCCCAAGGTCGAAAATACGAGCCATAAAATCGGTTCGGCTGTTTTTTCAAATGATTTTGACGATCAGCTTGTGGGCATGCAACCCGGCGAAGTTAAAGTGTTTGACGTGGTTTATGCCGATACATATGTCAACAAGGCTTTAGCTGGCAATACCTTATCCTTTACGGTTAAATTGAATGCCATTCAGCACGAAGTCCTGCCGGAACTTGATGATGAATTTGCAAAACGAGTCGGTGACTTTGAAACTCTTGATGCCCTTCGAGACGCGATTATGGATAACCTCAAAAGCGGATACGACAAACGAATGGAACAGGAGCTCAATGAGCAGGTCCACACCAACCTGATTGAAAAAGTCAGCTTTGAAGTGCCTGACCTTATGGTTCAGTACGAACTTGCAAGCATCATCGCAGAGGCAGAAAAAGCCTTTATGATGAACGGAATAAGCCTTGAACAGATTGGCAAGACCCGTGAGGATCTTGAAAAGGAATACGGCGGCCTTGCTGAAAAACAAGTCCGGCGTCACCTGATCCTGGGTGCCCTCATTAAACAGGAGAAAATCGATCTGACCGATGAAGAAATGGAGGCAGGCTTCGAGGAAACAGCCAAGGCCATTCATCAGCCAGTGGAAGGGATTCGTGCCTTTTACAAATCAAATCCGGACAAAATTGAATATTTCAAACATACCCTGCTTGAAAAAAAGGCATTAAAGCTTATTATTGATAATAGTGTTATTGAAGAAATCAAACCCGAGTTAGAGGATGCATCACAGGAATAAAAAAAACTGTAAATTTTTTATTCGACTATGTTAGTATAAAACAAGTTCTTGGGGTCAAGTTCTTGGCCTTGCACATGATCCGTTGGTAAATCTGGCCAAATGATTCTGGGCAAGGCAACAAGGGTTCATAAAGGAGGATAAACGTGACATATATACCCATGCCATATGTGATCGAGCAGACGAGCCGTGGTGAGCGTTCTTATGATATTTACTCTCGACTTCTGAAAGACAGAATAATTTTTCTTGGAACGGCCGTGAATGATGATGTTGCGAATCTGATTGTTGCTCAATTGCTGTTTCTTGAATCCGATGACCCTGAAAAGGATATCAATTTTTATATCAATTCACCCGGAGGTTCCGTGACGGCGGGAATGGCCATCTATGACACCATGCGCTATATCAAACCTGATATTTCAACCGTGTGCATAGGACAGGCAGCAAGCATGGGATCTCTTCTTCTTACTGCGGGAACACAGGGGAAACGCTTTTCCCTTCCCAATTCAAGAATTATGATTCACCAGCCCCTGGGTGGTGCCCAAGGGCAGGCGTCTGATATTGAAATTCAAGCCAAAGAAATCATTCGGATGAAGGAAACCCTGAACCAGATGTTGGCTTTCCACACAAATCAGGACATCAAAAAAATTAGAAAAGATACGGATAGGGATTATTTCATGTCCGGTGAAGAAGCAAAATCTTACGGATTGATTGACCACGTTGTTACAAACAGAGGCGAGTTGGAAACTCTGGAGAAAACGGAGGAGTAATATGACAGATCCTGGAGAAGGAAATGATAAACTTTTCTGCTCATTTTGCGGAAAAAATCAGAGAGAAGTCAAAAAACTCATAGCCGGGCCTAATGTTTATATTTGTGATGAATGTATTCAGCTTTGCGGAGAAATTATCGATGATGAAAGCAATCGGTCCATTGAGCATCCGGAAAAGCTTTTAACGCCCCGTGAAATTAAGAAAATGCTTGATGAATACGTGATTGAACAGGATCATGCAAAAAAGATCCTCGCCGTTGCTGTGAGGAATCATTACAAACGACTTGATTCAACGGTACGAACAGATGATGTGGAAATTCAGAAAAGTAATATTCTTCTGATTGGTCCGACAGGGTGTGGTAAAACATTGCTGGCCCAGACCCTGGCACGTTTTCTGGACGTTCCTTTTACCATTGCTGATGCAACAACCTTGACAGAAGCAGGTTATGTGGGAGAGGATGTTGAAAACATCATTCTGTCACTGTTGCAGAATGCCGATTACGATGTGGAAAAAGCTGAACGCGGCATAGTTTATATCGATGAAATCGATAAAATCGCCATGAAATCGGACAATCCCTCCATTACTCGGGATGTCTCAGGTGAAGGTGTTCAACAGGCTCTTTTGAAAATCATCGAAGGAACCACGGCCAGCGTACCTCCCAAAGGGGGCCGAAAGCATCCCCAGCAGGATTTTGTCAAAGTGAACACCAGCAATATTCTGTTCATATGCGGCGGGACCTTTAACGGCTTGGAAAAGGTTGTTCAGCGGAGAACCGGGAAAAAAGCCATGGGCTTCGGTGCCAATGTCCAGAAACAGACCGAGAAAAGCCTGGGTGAACTGCTCAAACATGTTCAGACCGAAGATCTGGTGAAATACGGCCTGATTCCCGAATTTCTGGGCAGATTGCCCGTTGTGGCGACACTTGGTGAGTTGAACGAAGAATCACTGGTAAGGATTTTAACGGAACCCAAGAACGCCCTGGCCAAGCAGTTTCAGAAATTATTCGAGTATGAAGGTGTCAGGCTGCGCTTGACTGAGGATGCACTCCGGGCTGTTGCGAAGCTTGCTGTGAAACGGAAATCAGGGGCCAGGGGCCTTCGTGCCATCCTTGAAAACTCCATGCTGGATATCATGTATGATATTCCTTCCCTTGAGAACGTGGAAGAATGCGTGATCAGTGAGGATGTTATATTAAACGAAGAAGAACCCCTACTTATTTATGCTTCTTCAAAAAAACAAGCTTAATACCCATGGTAGAATAAACCGGGAGGCCCAAGGTCCTCCGGTTTATTACCATGCAGTATTCGAATAGTGTTAACTGTCATCAACGGTTTTCATCCCGTGCTTGATGGTGTGACGAACCCAATGTCAAGTACTCATCCATTCCTTAACTTATTTAGTTGCTGATATGATAAATATACCCAAGATTTTTAAACCGGATGATTCTGACGATTCAAGTATCATTCTTCCCATTCTGCCCCTAAGAGACATCGTCGTATTCCCCCATATGGTGGTTCCCCTATTTGTGGGAAGGACAAAGTCTGTTAATGCCCTCGCAGAAGCCATGAACAAGAATAAAACTATTTTTCTTGCGACCCAGAAGGCTGCAGGCGTTGATTCCCCTAAGGAAAAAGACATCAATGCCACAGGAACCGTGGGGACCATTCTTCAATTGCTCAGGCTTCCAGACGGGACCGTCAAGGCTCTGGTGGAAGGTAAAGCACGCGCACGGATCATTAAATTCATCAGCAATGAAGATTTTTTTCGGGTTGAGCTGGAGCCCGTGATCGAAGATGACACGATGACACCTGAGTTAGAAGCGTTGGTCCGTGCAGTGACAAGTGCCTTTGAATCTTACAGCAAGATCAACAAGAGCATTTCCAAAGATATTATCACCAAAGTGTCCACCATTTCCAATCCGTCAAAACTTGCGGATACGATTTCCTCCCATATTTCATTCAAGGTGACAGAAAAGCAACAGCTCCTTGAAGCGGTTGATCCATCGGAACGCCTGACCCTTCTTCTTAAACTTGTCAAACGTGAAGGCGAGATTTATTCCATGGGTCAGAAAATCAAGGGACGGGTACGGGATCAGATTGAGCAGACCCAGAAAAATTATTACCTGAATGAACAGATGCGAGCCATCAAACGGGAAATGGGGGCGGATGACTCTGCTGATGATGAGCTCCAGGAACTCGATAAACGGATCGGTGCCAAGAAACTGACCAAAGAGGCGGCATATAAGATCAGGCAGGAGTTCAAAAAACTCAAGATGATGTCGCCCATGTCCGCTGAAGCCAGTGTTGTCAGAAATTACATTGACTGGATTCTTGACCTTCCCTGGTATAACAGGAGCAAGACCAGCAACGATCTGGACCGGGCCGAGCAAATCCTCAACGATGACCATTTTGGCCTTGAAAAACCAAAACAGAGGATATTGGAATACCTGGCGGTTCAATGTCTCGTCAATAAGATCAGAGGCCCCATTCTTTGTCTTGTAGGGCCGCCTGGTGTGGGAAAAACATCCCTGGCCAAATCCGTTGCCCGGGCAACGGGTCGCCGCTTTATCCGCATTTCACTGGGTGGAGTCAGGGACGAAGCGGAAATCCGGGGGCACAGGCGGACATACGTGGGAGCCCTTCCGGGAAAAGTCATCCAGAACCTTAAAAAGGCGGGTGTGAACAATCCCGTATTCTGTCTGGATGAAGTTGACAAGATGAGTATGGATTTCAGGGGGGATCCTTCCTCGGCCCTTCTTGAGGTACTCGACCCCGAACAGAACAACAAATTCAACGATCATTTTCTGGATCTGGATTATGATTTGTCCGATATCATGTTCATCACCACAGCCAATACCCTTTCCGATATTCCTCTGCCCTTGCAGGACAGAATGGAGGTTATTCGGATTGCAGGTTATACGGAAATTGAAAAATACCAGATTGCAAAGGATTATCTGGTCCCCAAACAGGTGAAGATGAACGGTTTATCCATGGAGAACGTCTCTTTTTCCAAGAATTCCATCTATACGATCATAAGAAATTATACCCGGGAGGCCGGTGTCCGGAACCTTGAACGTGAAATTTCCGCCATCTGCAGGAAGACCGCCCTTGAGATTGTCAAGAAAAAGAACAACGGAAAAGTCATTATTTCCTCAAAAACGATTCAAAAGCATCTCGGTCCGGATAGGTTTCGTTATGCCCAACTTGAAGAGAAAGACCAGATTGGCATTGTCACGGGTCTTGCCTGGACGCCGGTGGGTGGAGAGCTGTTATGCATCGAAACGGTCCCCATGCCCGGGAAAGGCAACCTGATTGTCACAGGAAAGCTGGGGGACGTGATGAAAGAATCGGCACGGGCTGCCATGAGCTATGTTCGGTCACGGTCAGAACGTCTGAATATCAACAAGGATTTTTACGGTGAAAACGATATCCACATCCATGTTCCTGAAGGAGCCATCCCCAAAGACGGACCTTCAGCCGGTATTGCCATGTGCACGGCCCTGGTTTCCTCTCTGACAAAGAGACCGGTTAACCGGCAGGTAGCCATGACCGGTGAAATTACATTGAGAGGACGAGTCCTTCCCATTGGCGGTCTGAAAGAAAAAATCCTGGCTGCCCACCGGGGCGGAATTAAACGTGTTATCGCACCCAAGGATAATGAAAAGGACATTGCTGAAATACCAGCCTTCATTACCAAAGAGATGGAAATCCTGTTTGTGGAAAGCATGGATGAAGTTCTCCAATTGTCTCTTATTGTGAAAGATAATGAACCCTTATTCAAAGATTTTGAAATTGAGCCGTAGAATGGTAAAAAAAAAGGGAATAATCGATGATTATTCCCTTGACTCGTCAGTCTTATCCTGTTAAATATTCATCCGTTTTGGAAATCGAAAATAAACGAAATTCAAAGCACTCGGGCGATTAACTCAGTTGGGAGAGTGCAACCCTTACAAGGTTGAAGTCGCAGGTTCAAGCCCTGCATCGCCCACCACTCCATCAAAAAAAAGTTTAGGGGGTGTAGTTCAGTTGGTTAGAACGCCGGCCTGTCACGCCGGAGGTCGCGGGTTCGAGTCCCGTCGCTCCCGCCAACTCGATAATAAAGGCTCTTGAAGAAATTCAAGGGCCTTTTTTATTGGCTTAAAAAAATCATTCCCCACAACGTATGATGTTTTGCAAGGTTCACAGGTGCAGATATTTTTCTTCCTGGCGTATGCCCCGAAGGCCTATGCATAGTCGAACGTACCGCCACCTTGAAAACACATCAGAATATCCAGAACTCTGAACATACACTGAAGCCGCTGTCACTGCGGGAAAAGATGCAATATGCAAAAAATGGGTTGATATTAGTAGTACAGAACAGTTACAAATTTGAGAATTGCAACTCTATTGACCCCCTCTTGTTGTTTTGACTTAACGGGTGCCAGGATGCTTATCCGGTATGATAGGGTTTCGTCTCTCAGGTGGGCATATCGTTGAGCCATACGCGGATCTTTGTGGGTCAGAAGCTTTTCAATGGTGTACATCGTGAGGATCGATAAAAAAAGGGCTTCCCTCTAAGGAGAAGCCCTTTATTACTATACTATTTTTATGACTAAAACTAACAGGCAGAAGCTTCTGAATGTTCTGTGCAGTCAGTTTGTTCGGAGACTTTTTTTATGAGTGTCCGGCCTTCATCAACTTCGGATTTTCGGGTAATTACCCCCCCATGAATCTGAAAAACGACTTTTTCTACCTTCCATTTGATTTCACCGTATTTCATCCCAAGCCTCCTTTCGAGTGATTATAACAATCCGGTAACTTACTCATTAGATCGGCGCTATAGTTAAAAACTTTAGGAGTAAAATTGTTTATTTAACTTTATTATAGGGCATATCCCAGGATCTTCAAGGATATTATTGGATATTGTATCAAATAATACACTGGTAAAATAATTCTTTCAGTTATTTTCAAATACAGGCGCAGGCAAATAAATTATATGGAATATTAAATAAATTAGGTAGTATATAAATTGTTACCCTATTCCAATGGACACTGTTTTTTATCTTGTTTATGATTTCTACCCAAAGCCTTTTAAACGGGAAAATAATCAAAATTTTTACAAAAACGCTGGATACCTGGCCATAATCACCGTTAACATGGTCAGGTCATCTTTTCTTATCCAAGACGTATTTCTCTCATTTAATCTGCCGTTCGTGTCACGGTTATCAAAGCCATCCCCAATATAATCCAATGACCTTCCGATGCCACGAACAGCTGTCTAAGGTGTTTTTCCCAGGGCAACACAGGATTGCCCTGGGAATGTGAACACGGGCTATCGTTTATGCATCTGAAAGGACACCATTGAATTACCGGTGTATTCCCAGTAACGAATCTTAATGGAGTGCGTCCCTTTTTTAAGCTTTAATAGGGTTAACTCACGGAAGAGAACGTTATCGATAAAGGTTGTGTAGTTCCAGCCAGGAGTAATGTACGTCTGCAAAACCACATTATCAACCAACAGCTCGATTTTATCATCCGCAACGCCATCGAAATAATAGGACCCATCCTCAGTGAGCGTGAACACGCCGACCCATTCAATCATGAAATTGTCTGTGACTCCCAACGCAGGTCCGTTGCCAAAGTTATAATCAAAGTCAAGTGCAAAGGTTTGAAATGAGGCGCTGGATTGGGTATAGGCACTATCGTATTTCAATCCGTATAATGTATTCGGTGTCATTTGTCCCCATCTGACCTGCCCCAAAGCACTGCCGCCACCTTCCTTGATCACAGCCTTGATATGATGCGTGCCCTGGTTCATGGCGAGTGATTCAGTGGTAAAGGCCTTCCAGTCCTTCCAGGTGGTTTTTACGATGGGGACATGATCAACATACAATTGGGCGTTGTCGTCACCACCCACTTCAAACAGGTAGGGCGCTGCCTCAAAATCAAAATCACCTTCCCAGATGATGGTGAAATTATTGCTGTCCAGTGCCCATTCATCGGTTGTGGGGGCATCATTACCCCAGTCTTGTTCCATGTCGCTGCGCCTGTTGATGGCTCTGGGGATCAGATTGTCGAATTCATCAAAATCGGTTCCGTAAAATTCCGTCACGATATCTTTTTGCTTTTTTCCCCATTTCACAGAAGCCACGGCATTTCCGGTATACTCGACATACTGAATACGAACGATATGCCATCCCGGAGTGATCGGTGAAGTGACAAGGTCGGCCCGCTTGCTTGTTCCATAGGACCCGATCAGTTTATCATCCACCCACACGGAAATCTCATCATCCCGTGTCATGACAAAGTCATAGTCTCCTCCGTCAAAGTAGAAGGCCCCCTCCCATTTGGCGGCAAAGTTGTCATAGTTCACCTCGGAGGAGGGTCTGTCATAACCGAAGTCGGCCAGGAAATGGTGCTCCCACAATCCGGGATCGGCCTTGAGATAATCGCCATCGTTTCGAACTTTGATAGCCCTGCTCTTGCAGGTGCGTTCGTTGTAATAGGCTCCCACAAAGGTATTCTTCGGAGCCCAGGACACCCGGAGACCCGCCCCACCGTAAGTCTCGACATGCTCAACTTTCACATTGTGGATCCCTTCGGTCAGATATTTTGTCGCGTTTACAGGCGCCGAATAGTCTCCGCTCAGGATCAGTTCGCCGTCCACGTAAATTCTGACAAGGTCATCCCCATAGGCATTGAACAGGTAATCGGTTGACTCGGGGAATGTAAAATCGCCTTGGTACCGAACGCTGAAATAATCTGAGTTCACCACGCCGGGTTTTGGGCTTTGATCCCCCCAGCTCATATCGATGGTATTTGTTGTTTCAAACAGGACAGGGTCACCTGAAAAGTCCGTATTGTTATAGTAGAACGTGGCGAACTGATTGGCGGATGTCCAATAAAGCTGGAGCTTTGCCAAATTCTCCCACTCGACGTAGTTCACGGTAAGTTTATGAAAACCAGCAGGAATGGTCTCCACAAAATGAGTCTCTCCGTAGAAAGCCTGAGACCGGATGGCCTTATCGTCCATTTTGATGGTTAGATGATCGTCACCGATGACATAGAAGGTGTAATCACTGCCATAGCTTGAGCCCGTATCACCCCAAATGTAATTATCCGTGCCGGAGAATTCAAAGTACCCTTCAAAGACGGCTGAAAAATTATCCACCTGTCCGTTTAGCTCCGCAGGACCTCCTGTCCCCCAATCATGGGACAGAAGCCCTTCCCGGCCCCCGGCAATTGATGGGCCGCCAAATTGGGTTGTGGTGTAATAACTGACATTATACAAGTCCGTGGCGCCGAATCCTTTGTAGAACAAGGGAAAGAGATTTATTTCATAGGTGTATCCTTCCCATTCAATGATGGTGTAGTCGTATTCCCAGAAAAAGGCCCGGGCAAACAGATAGGCACGTCCGTCAAGGGTGGTCAATATGATGGGTACCTTGAGTTCGAAGATGCCGATGGGGACCTCGGGTTTGAGCATGAGACTGGGACTGAAGGCCAATGACAGGTCGATGAGCAACAGTTCCACCCCGGCACCCACGGAGAATCCGGGAACACCGACCCCGCCTTCCACCATTCCGGTGAGACTGACAAAGGGGCCGGCAGCCAGGGTCAGCTTGTTTCCTGTTTCAAAACTGAGATCCCCACGAAGGCCGATTTCGCCGACCACACCGCCCTCCACAGTGATCGGGACCACACCGACAATAAATGTCTTGGACTTTTTCTTTTCCGCGCGTTTGACGTACTTTTCATTCCCGTCATCGTCCTGGGTGTTCCACAGGGAGACACTTCCCTTTGCCACGAAATCGTCCGGCATGGTGGCCTCAACGGCCCAGATGCTGTATCCGAAGACATATAAGCCGCATTTGAAATAGGATTGTTCCAGGCCTCCGGTGCTGAAGTCAAAATCAAATTCCGGTCCTGCATTTAGGGGGGTGACTGAAAGGCCGAACACGTTTGCATTGACAACACCCGTACCATCAAATTTCACGGCATAAGGCGCTTCATACCCGTCCAGAGTGACTTTCCGGTAATCCATCTTGGGCCCTATTGTATAATCGATTCCGAAATCACTATTCCCGTAACTGTTTCCACCGCGCAGATTAAACAGGTTCACTTCTGATGATCCGGGTTGATCGATCATTTTTGATTTGCTTGAGGGTGCTTCCGGTGCCAGAAACATCACCGGAAGTGTCACGGTATTGTCCGCCAGATTATCGTTATACTCCTCGATGGTCAGGGCCGGGTCCATGGTCACGACCAGCGAACACGCAGTATCCGTTGTCCGGGTTTTCAGTGCATCATAGGCATCTTTGTTCATGAGCAGACTGTAGGTTTTTCCGGTTTGTTGCTGGCGGTACAAGGAGGCACAGCGGTCGCCTACTGGATATCCATCCCGGTCCTCGGGCCGGCATGTGACTTCATAGGTCTGTTTGGCCTTTTTCCTGAGCAGGTTGTATTCATTGGGCTCAGAAAAGGTCATGGGATAGGTGGTTCCTCCGATGACCAGATCAAAGGTGATGTCCACGGGCAAGGTGGTATCCTTGGCCATGGACTCGACCTCCAGATTCAAACTGAGGTCGTACTGCTCGGGCACAACATCGGCAATGGGCTCGGCTGTGGGCAGTTCAAAACTGTTGGTGTAAAGTTCATAGGACAGAATCCTTAAGTTGGG
>JAHIRD010000040.1 GCA_018818835.1 Pseudomonadota bacterium | reverse complement strand
CTAAACTGCCGGAAGCAAATGATGCCGGGCGTCCACATAGGAAGTTCAAGGCCTACTTCCATACCATAAAGAGATGTGGACACATCACAGTCCAGATGGACTAAGATCATTTTCGAAATTAATCAGCGCACTCAACTCGTTCGGGTGCGCTTTTCTTTTTCTACTAATATATCTTTCACATTTTTTATGTTCCAGGATTTGGGGCTTGCCCTCACACCAATAACCCCCACACCAATAAAATTATTAAAAAACATGTCTAGTAATTTATGGTTATTGGTGTGGGGGGGGTGTGGGAGGGATTATCTTTCGGGGTTTGGGCATGGGGGTAGTATACCAAAAAGCCCTGCACTTGTGCCCGACCCTTTTTCCCGATCAACGATCCATGTCCACAACAGTATCAATCCGTATCTGACTGACGAACTCTGGGATATGGGACACCATGATCAACGCACCACTGTAATCGTCGAGAGCTTTGGCTAAGATCGGCAGGTGGCGGAAATTGATATGGTTCGTCGGCTCATCGAGAATGAGCAAGCCTGACTTTTGCAGGACAAACCGGCACAATGACAGCAGACCTTTTTGCCCTTCAGACAATGCGCCGATAGGTTGAGTGAGCAATTTACCGTCAAGTAAGAATCCGGCCGCTGTTGATCTCAACAGGTGCTCATCATCCTCAAACATGACCGCCTTCAACGCATCGAAAGCAAGTTGGTCGCCGTCGAGGTTGCCGAAATCTTGCTGGTAGTACCCGACTAAAGCCTCCGGTGCCACAGTAGCAAAAGCGGATGATCCTCCGGCAATTTTTGCAAGCAGGGTGCTTTGGCCGATACCATTCGGTCCTGCTATAACCACGTGATCACCTTTACGGACAGTAACGTCGAGCTTCCGCTCCTTAGCTTTGTGGTCGCGGATTACGGTAGCCGCGTGCAGTTGGACGACAATCCCGCTAAAATGCGGACCGAAGTCCTGACTGGGGATAGTAAACTTCCGAATAGGCTTGTCTTCTCTCCGCACACTGACTATATTCTCCTCAGCTTTCTCCGCAGACTCACGCATACGTTTGGCTACGCCACGGAGTTTGCCGCCTTTATGGGCAAACACCTCAGCCTGTGCACGCTTTTCTCTGATCTGCCTCTGCATCCGCGCGTTCTGTAAATTCTCGCGTTCAATACGCTTGGTAATCTCCTCCACGACATCCGTGTAATTTCCCATATATTGTTCTACCTTCTCAGTGTGAACATCGAGATAAAGCACGCCATCTGTAAATGCATTTAAGAAATCGGCATCATGGGAAATGACGAGACATGTTTTTTCGTACATGACGAGAAAACCGGTCAGGTGGTCGATACCGTACTGGTCGAGATTGTTCGTCGGCTCGTCGAGCAACAGGATGTCGGGCTTCTGGATCAAAGCATGCGCTAAAAGCAGCCGGGCCTGCTGTCCGCCGGACAGTTGGCGGATGATGCGGTCCAATGGCAGTGAGATATGAACGATATCAAACACTTCCTGAATCATTTTATCCAGCTTGTGCTGTACATCAGTAAACGCGCTGGCAAAATATTCCCGAACAGTGAAATCAAGCGCCTCCTTAGGCATGACCTGACGGGCTATGGCGACACTGGCATTCGGCGGAGTACGGGATACCCGGCCGTCAGTCGGTTTCAGTTCGCTGGTGATCAGTTTAAAAATTGAACTTTTCCCCGCTCCATTCTGGCCCATCAGGGTAATTCGGCTCCCGGCACGGACAGAGAAGCTTACCTCCTCAAGCAATGGCTTTCCCCCGCTATAGGCGAAGGTAACATCAGAGAAACTGAGAACTACATTATCTTTGAGCATGTGAAATATGAATTACGTTAGAAAATAGATAAAAAACCGATTCTTAAAGCAGCCGTCAGGATAGTACTAACGTCTGCCTTAGGATAAGTATAGCAAAAAGCCGGCACTTGTGCCGAGCCCTTCTTCCCCTCTCCTAGAATTAGGGGGGGTGTTGTTCAATTTATTTTTGCAGCTTTTCAATTAATTCAGTAACATCAGTTTCACTAAATATCTTATTACCTAGAAAAATTCTTATCTAATTGTATGACTTTTGGATCTACTTCTAACGATTTTTGATTAAAGCCTATTAACCTCATCCCCTCCAAGGATCTAACTCTTGATAGGGCAACATAGCCCATCCCATATTCAAACGACTTGCTTAGGTCAATCTCCGTCAAATCCAAACTCATGCCCTGGCTTTTATGGACAGTTATCGCCCAGGCCAGACGCAGTGGTATTTGCATAATCTCGGCTACAACCTTGTCATGCTCATCTATAGTCCAGGAGACGGGCTTAACGTGAATAGTTTTGCCATTAACTGTTTGTACTATGGGAAAATCGTCATCATCAAAATCCTCTACTCTCCCCATTGTTCCATTGATATAGTTTTCGCTGAAATTATTTTTTACAAACATAACCACCGCGCCTTTTTTCAGTATCAAATTTTCCGGGGCCAGACAGTTCTTTTTCAGCGTCTTTACCAGATGTTCCAGTCCGTTTGAATTCATCTGATATATTTTTGGTTTTTTATCGATCTTGGCCAGCTCCCTGGAATTCAACGAATCTACATCAATATTATGGGTATAAATTTTTACCGGCTTAATTTTGCCTTTAAGCTTGGCGCCCACCCTGCTCTGCAATAAAGCAATGTCAGCCGAGGTATAGCTCTGTGATCGGATATTCTTAAGTATTTTTAGAAATCTGGTATCCTGGTGACGGTATTGATCTGATAAATAACAAATTTGTAAATCCAATTCCGGCCAAGCATGTGAATTAACCGCGAAACTTTTGTAGCCCATTCCCCTGACTGGCTGCAACTGAAAAAAATCACCGCATAAAATAACTTGCAATCCTCCGAATGGCCGAACATTTTTTCTGAAATATCTACAAACCTTATTAATCAAATCGAGCTGGTTGGAGTGAAGCATGGATATTTCATCTATAACCAATATATCATTATGAATAATATGCTCACGTAGATAATCCTTCTTCATCATCTTCACAATATCTTTGTCAGATAATGCTGTTTTCAGTTGAATACCGGACCACGAGTGTACTGTAATGCCGTCAATATGAGTTGAGGCAATGCCTGTAGAGGCAGTAACGGCGACGGCCCTGCCTTCCCCCTTGGCCCATTTGATAAATTTGTTAACCAAAAAAGTTTTACCGGATCCGGCCGCACCGGTAATAAATACATTCTCTCCTTGTTTCAATATTTTAAACGCTTCTTTTTGTTTCATGTTTATTTTTCAGGATTTTGGTGTCCCGCACAACTCCCGCCAAAGGCGGGTGAAAAAGGGTGCGGGATAAATTATTTTTTCTTCGTTTTGCAATATACGCAAAGAAAAAGGAGAATAGTATACTAAGTCCGAATATATAATATTGATTAACAGCTTGTTCAAT
>JAHIRD010000039.1 GCA_018818835.1 Pseudomonadota bacterium | reverse complement strand
GCCTATCTGCTCGCTGTCCTACGCTTAAAGCGCTGTGTTACCACATCGCCTCCAAAGACTCGCTACCCGGTGGATGGCCTTCCTTCCGGGACGGGATTCTCACCCGCTCGATTACACGACCTTGCCCGGCCGCACTATTTGCTCGTCCCCTATTTGGTCCTATTTGGTCCCCTATTTGATCTGTCTCGACATCGTTCCAGTCGATATAGTGTCCAGGTCGTCTTTTTCCGATCTGATCAATGGCCAACCGAGGCAATTTCTTCGTGTCCTTCAGTGAGCCACGCGAACGGGTGGTTTAAAAAAAGAAAGCATCTCAACCCTAAACTTCATGTCCTTCATGAACTTCATGGTGAATAAAAAAGTTTAGTTTCCAGGCTCCAAGCCTATGAACAGAAACGGTTAAAACGCCAGGCCAAACGCCATCAATCCCGTAAGCCTTACCCCTTTTTTTCATCAGATACTGTCTCCCGTGACGCAGACTGGAACTCGCTGAGTTTCAGCCAGCCTTCGTTGATTTGGGACGGCGTTGGGGGCAGTTTGGGTTCAGGCACGGCATCCACCACGGCGGTTTCATCCCATACGGTCAGACCGGTTTTTCTCACCCAGGTCCATTTGCCCCTGATTTCCGCGGGAAGAGGCATCCGGATGGTGGTGGGATCGGACAGAATCGGACCAATACGAAAGGTAATGGCCATGGCTTCAAGGGCCGGAGCGATATGTTCCCGCATCAATTCGATCTTTTTTTTCGGAAGAATTCCGCTGGTGGCATGAACCCCGCCACGGGGGTCCACCAACAGGGTCAGCATCACGGATTTGGACGCGGGCTCGTCTTTCAAGGGCTTCACAGGACGGACCGAAACAAAGGGGGCTGTATTGATAAAGGGATGGGTCACAGGCTCGGCACGTTCTGAAAAAGAAGAGACATATTGGGGCACTGTCTGGATTGCCCCCAGGTAGCCCTGATGGGGACGGGTGGGCCGTGTTTCATTTGCGATGGATTCATGCACAGGATAGAACTGGGAGTAATCATCATTGACAAAATAACCGATCAGACCGTCACCCATCCGGGTCAGATCCCCCAGCCTCACATCAAAGGCCATGCGTGCCAGGTCGCTGTCTTCATCCAGATCCATGGTTTCAAGGCGCAGACTGGCCCGGACCACAGCCAATGGGCGACCCACAAGAACGGACAGGTGTTCGTTTCCCTCACGGCCCAGGGGATCCACCGTCCACAAGGTGGAGTCGATCATCCTGAGCATGGCCCCCAGTGCCGTTTCCACCGAACCTTGCTCTTCAGCCCGCAGGGCATCCTGCTCGCCTTGGGCCAGAAGTCCCTTGACCATGCTCCTCATGTGGGCATTGGTCAATGACGGGGGTTTGCCAAAGGAACCCGGATTCCCGGGAACGCCCTGCCATTCGAGTGAAGATGCCAGGATACTCCCGGACAAGGGCCGGGACCGCTGGACCTGACCCAGGTTATCTCCCTTAGCGTCATAGACCTCAAGGGCCTCATCCAGATGGTCGGGAAGAATCCATCCGCAAATGGGACTTTTGTTTTTTGTGGCGTCCCCGTTGTCATTATCTGCCTGAACCAGCCGGAACATTAAGCGGCTGGGCTGGTTGATCCGCGGGGGCATGGTGATACAGTCCGGGGCATCTAAACCTGCGTTCACATCCTCGGCTTTCACCGCATTGTTAATGATGGCAGGGGGAATATCCACAAACTGGCCAAAGGCATCCACAAGGCGCAAACGCGTAAGTTTCATAAAACCGGACCTCACCGGATAGACAGGCACATGAGCCAGGCGCCTTTTTTCCTTTTCCAGATCATCCAGGGACTTCTCCTTGGCGGGCTGCCCGTTTTCATCCACATGGGGAATAAACCGGAAATCATCCACCTGGCCTAAAAGATAGTCGTGAAACCCTGACATGGACCCGGATAAAATATCTAGTTTGTCCATTGCCTTGGAAATATCTCCCAGGGTGTATTCCTGATCCGCCGATGCCAGATCCTGGGTTTCCAAGGTTTCTTCCTCAAGAAACTTGGTCAGCCGGTCATGAACAGTACGGGTGACCCCGGGGGTCAGCAAACAGGTGCCCTGATACAAAAGATTCGGACCGTCCTCATTCACGGGAGAGACCGCCTCGTAGTCGTGTTCACCTAAGCTCCAGTCGGTTTTTCTATTTTTACCGGGCAACCACTCCGCTTCCCAGTCAAAATGAAGGGGAATCCAGGGTTTACGCCAGGGTTTTTGAGCAAACTCCACGGGCGACAGTCCCTCTTTCCCTGAAAAATAAGCCAGAACCTGGGCGTCCAATTCCTCGTTTAAGATCATGTTTTTATCAATGGTCATCTGCACTTGGTATCGCTTTGCAAAGCTCTCCTCGTCCAGGTCATCCAGGATATAGAGGTTTGCAGGAAATGTTGTTGCATGGGTCCCGTTCTTTTTTTTGGCCATAAAGGCAGCCGCTGCAATGGAGGCGTTGTCAAGGTCAAGAAGCAGGGTTTCATTGATAAGGTCCCGCACGTCAGGGGGTATATATCCGTTAAGGGGAATGGTCTCGCCAATCTGGGAGGGGCTCACATCATCAAAGACATTTCCACCCACCGCTCCGGCTTCAACCAACACGGAGCCAACCGTTACCTTGGCTGTACAAATGGTTTCACTGCTAATCCGGCACATCAGCATGTCCTCGGAACTGCGATGGGCGTCTTCACCGTGTTTATAGGCCCGATTGGCCCGGGAAAATAGCAGCACAGGATCCTTGGGTTCAAAATACCGGGGCATGGCCCGCCTGACACCGATGGACTTCCTGGTGTTGACCACATGGCCGGATAGGTCTTGATTGTCGACCCACTGCATCCGGTCACGGACACGTGTGATGTCGTTCCTGCTTGTCCGAAATTCCCGTTTGACATCAGGGGCCTTTTTTGTGAGCTTTTCTTCGGCGGCACTCTTCAGGGTCTGAATATTTTCTTTTGTTTCCCGGGCATAGGGGTTGTCCTTGTGAGTCACCCGGTTGGCCTGACGGGAAGACAGGCTGGGAAAAAGATCACCCTGGTCAATTTTTTCGGTCACATACCCGCCGGGCCTTGATTCAAAATCCTCGGCATGGAGCAGGGATTCAACCAAGGCCAATCCGTCCTGCTGCCGCAATTCTGGCAGCATGCCATAATGATAGGCATTGTAAATCCTCTCGGCATCATGGTCCCCTGTGGTTTGGGCCATGAGCGCCGATAAGGCTTCAATGCCCGTATTAGCCACAGCCACCGTGATGACGGCCGGATCGGGTTTGCCCGAGTCAGGACCGTCGTAGTGTCCCCCTCGGCCGTTCCAGGGCACAGAATAGGTCATGGCATGGCACATGACCTGACGGGGCCAGTATCGTTTAAAATCAGCGTCTTCCAGAACCCATGTGCGGGCGTCAGCCATGGAAAGGCCCTGAATCTCGGTGTGAAAATACTCCATTTGCTTAGCCTGTACCGTTGTCATGACATCCAGGCTTCCGGACAGTGAGGTTCCGGTTGGGGCAGCCCCGGTGTACCCCGATGCCCGGTTGGCATCGGCCATGGCCAAATTCATGGGGGGGGAGACAGACACCGTTGAATCCTGATAGGCCTCCGAGGTAAGGGATGTATCTTCTGCCCGAATAGCACCCAATTGGCCCCATCGCTTCTTGGCCGCTTCTTCGGCCTTGGCCAGCCTGACGTCATCTTCCCGGCCTTTTCCCAGGGTCCAGCCCAGTTCACCAAGTTTATCAAGCCAGGCATCCCGGGTCAGGGGGCCGTACAGGGGATCATCTGTTTTGTCGCTGTACCAGCCTGATATAAGATAGGTGACCGGCCCTTTGGCCACATCGTCCAGGGAATCATAAAATCCCAACCGGTTTTCCACATTGTCATAATAGGCCGAATAGGACGGGTCACCTTCGCCGATGGCTGTCAACCAACGGTCATTATCCTGATCGCGGTTTTCTGAGAACTGGTTCAGGGGAACCACACGTTTTGACGGGTCAGGCTCTTCGGCCCGAATCACCCATCCTTTAATCCGGCGTTTGGCCGTGGATTGAGGTCCGGGATAAAACCGCACCACAAGCCACCGGTCCGGAATAAGAGGGAATTCATGATCTTCGCTGATTTCTGTGTCTTCAACTTCCTTTTCAACATCGGACCCTTCCGTGTCATCTTCCTCATCACTGCTGCTCACCGTATGGGCCTGGGTCAATCCATCGGGCAGGGACCAGTGGAGATAGACCCCTGGATTGCGGCCTGTGAACTCATCAAAGGGGATTCGCCCCCCTTTGGAGCTTGATAAATCCTCATCATCAAGGTTTTCAGGAGGGACATCCCCTCCGAAATAATCGGTTTTTTCTTTGGCATACCCTTCAAGGGCCTCTGGCCGAAAACGGACATTGGCCCAGGTCTGGTCGCCCTCTTGTGGGTTGACCACCAGGGCGTCGATTTCAACCGGAACGAGCAGACGGGGGCCCCGCCACAGTTCGGGGTCATACATGGTGAGGGTTTCCACAGAAAGCTTTTCTGCCAGAGCCGCATTACGCAGGGCCATCTCCACCTGATAGTTGCGTTTCATTTGTCCCCTCCTCCATGGCCGTGATCATGCACGGGGTTGATGTTCAGGTCTTCCAGTTCCTCCTGGGAAAGGACGCTGATGGCAGTGGTGATCCCCACGGTAGCCCCGCTGTACTGGGTCATCAACGTGAATTCGGGCATGATATCCAATGGCCGGGGCTGCCCGTCTCCGATAAATCGCTGGTGAAAAGGGAATTGAAGCATCTGCACGGCCAGCTCCGCCGGACCAAATTGGCCGGGAGGGATGAACTCCACATCGGGCTCATTGGAAATCTCAGTCATGACATCTTCAATGGCCTGTTGCAATTTTTCCACATGGATGACCTGGGGATTGCCTTTTCGCACGGGGACCGGAACGGTATAGGTCTTCTTACTCCCGTCAATGGAATCATCCGACGTATCCCGGTTGATCCATCCCACTTCATAACCGGTATGGGTCCCATGCATATGCCTGATTCTCATGCTTAAACCGCTGGGGCAATCCACCGTCCCTTCAATGTTCTTGTTCCCGTCAAGATTCATTTCAACCCCAAACTGGATTCCCTCGCGGGGTTCTTCAATATCCACGATATCAGGCACCCCGTCGAACAGGCAGAGCAGCACATCCGGTCCGGGTCGATCCATGCGCAGCAGGCGTAGCGGAGTCCGGTTGTTCATGTTTTCCTCGCCCTGATAAGCCAGGACCTCAATGCCTGGATAATTGGCCACAGCCTGTGACCGCAACAAAAAACCGGTCATGTCCGCGGCCCGGCCGGTCACGGTGATTTGGGGATTTTTTTTCAGCCGTCCCCGGATACGCCGTTCTTCATTATCCAGTGTGGTGACCACGGCATCAAACACGGCATGGTGATGGGCGTATTCCCGGCTGGTGGTCTTGCCCACACTCAAGGCCCCATCCACCATTCGATCGGACCAGTTCCGGTCAACATAGAAAAACCGAATCGACTCAACAGGAAGCAGTCGTTCATCGGGAACCAGGTATTCAAAGGGAAGACCATAAAACAGTCTCAGCCGGGACAACCAGTCCTTGAGGCTCGACGGGAGGAAATCCTCTTCGTTCACGTTCAGGGCCGTTTTGTATTCATCCAGGGACACGGCGGTCAAATCTTGAATATACGCCTTTTGGGAGTACCAGCTTATCATGGCATTTTCGCTCCTTGCTTGAATTGATCAAAAACCTGGTCCATTTCCCGGTCATGGTTCAATGACACATGACCGAACTCCGTTCCCACACGGGCCACCACAGAGTCAAAATCCATGGCCAGGCCAGCACCGGCCACACCGACCTGATCGAAAAGTGATCCACTGCCCTGGATGCTCCCATGGGTCAGGCCCGTATCCATGGCCACACCCAGCATGGACTCCACCTGGGCCTGGTTCAGATTCATGGATTCCATGACACGGGCCGGGTCCAGTCCCGGCAGCATGTCCCGGAGGCCCTTCAATCCAGTGGGATCGGTGAGAGCCCCCAGTATCTCTTCGTTCAGAATCCTGGGTCCCACTCGGTCCAAAAGGGCGGACGCCAGACACCGGTCATCTAAAAATTGTCTGGGGTCTAACATATCGAGGTACTTTATCAGCCGGTCCTTGATTCGGTTTCCAATCAGTCGGTCGCCCACGTTTCTGTGACCGCTACGGCGCCATTTTAAAAGATCCAGGGCAAACTTGGGGTCTGCCAGAGCCATCAGTCGTCCAATTTCAAAGGCTGCGGCATAGCCCACGTTTTCAAGACCGGTCAGGGGGTCCACCCGTCGGGCCTGATCCGCATCATGGTAGGGGCCTTCATTGAGATTTCGATAAATCCCCACAGGAGTAAAGGGCCCCCTGTAGAAACTGATTTTATTCTCACCGTTCCGGGTCAGGTGTTTCAGGGGCACATGCCCGCTGTCCAAGGCCAGCCGGTACGACGTGGATGGCGTGGTTGCACTGTTGGTGGTTTGATCGGGATGCATGCCCAGCATACCTATTCCCCCGCTTTCAGGGAGGGATTCCATCAGGCCCTGGAAATCCCCCTTGCCAACGCATTGAAAGGTCCAGCGCGCAAGACAGATCATCCGGATGGTGGGCTCGGGCAAAACAAAGCTGAGTTCATCGGTGTTGTAGGTAAACTGTCCCGGTGCAAGGGTGCCCTGGTAAAGGGATGCGGCCAGATTCTGGTCCTGTAAGGCCGCTGCCCCCATGTAACGTTCAAGCAGAACCTTACGTGTTTTCGGGTCCCGGTTGAGTACGGCCATATCCGGACCGTCCGGTGTGGTCTGAAGCTCTCTCAAATACAGGTTGACGGCAGTCCGGTAGGCCATCTCGGGGGATACCACATAACCCATGCCCGTGCCCCGGGGTGTTGTCAAGGGTTCATGATTATCAGGAAGAATACCGGCCTGCTGTTCCAGGGAAACGAGACAGGCCACGTACTTTTTCCCGCTGACAGGCAGACGGTTGCCCACCACCACGGAAAACCAGCCGTCTTTATCCTGGCCGAGCAGTTCCTTGTCCTGGGTGTTGACCTGGCGCACATGGGTCAGCAAACGGAGTTCCTTCTTATTGGGAGCCACCTGGTCAAAAATACTTTTTTTCACTTCAATTCCCAGGCAGGGTTTGGCACGTTCCGCATCTGTCAAGGTGGCGGCAAGGATGTTCGAAGGCCATGGGGCTCCACCGCCCATTATCAGAGACGGCATATGGGTCAACACACTGCCCACTGTGCAGGACGGGGGATCAAGTAAGGTGACCTCGGATTCTTCAAAAATCATCAGGGCCAGCCAGGGAAGCTTTTCCCCACCCACCTGCCCTGCCACCCGTTCCCAGGGGAGGGTCCGGCGCTTCAGAACAACACAGGGAAGGCGCGCTTCATAGGGCCCGTCGCTGTTGGGCGGCGGATAGGCCGCATGGATTTCATCGGGTTGCAGGGTAAACCGGGGGCCTGTCACCGTGAACGGATAGATTTTTTGGGTCGGTATTTTTTTACCTGAGGGTGCCTCGTCATCCACCGGGGTCACACCGCCGTCCTTGGTCATTGTCTGACGGACCTTTAGATCATAATCTCCGGCCAAAAAAGGCGGCAAACATTTATCGTAAAAAATCACCTTACCGCTTTCCGGTTGATTACTCATGGCAACTCACTCCTATGGCTTTGTTTATTATCAGCGTTATCAGCGGATGCTTCCACCTCAAACAGAATTCGTGACACCCCTGCGGCCGACAAGGGGCCGTTTTCCACCAAAGGTGATGTCAATCCTTTGGACAAACGGCTCAGCCATTTGTCGACATGTCCTTTCATGGCCAGGACACCAGCAACCTGCCATCCTTCACCGGTGGTGGTCCCGATGCTTCCGTGGGTCGGTAGGTTTTCCCCACCCTTGAAGCCCTTGACCGTGTAGACCAAAAGTGCGGATCGATCATTGACAAAGATGGTGGGGGGCTCATCCAGATCAAATCCTTTGACCGACAGTCCCAGGCCCCTTGTAATGTCCCTTACCGGTGTGGAGGATGCCATGGTCACATGAACCGCCACAAGGGACGCATCACAGGGCAGGAAGGTGGTCAATGTGGTTTGGGCCCCAAGAAGCTCGGATGCATTGATGACAGCGTAATCCGCAATCTTCCCCCGTCTTCGGGTGAGCTGTGCCGCACCGGTTCGGATCATGCAACCGCGACCCAGGAAACTCAGGCGACCTGTCTGGATGAATTGGCTGTGAACCTGCCAGCCGATCACGGCAAGACCCCTGACCGATTCAGACAGGGCCACCTGCCCCATACAACCTGAAGTGGACGGGTATTTTCCATGACATTTTCCAAGGCCTGTTAGGGCAATCCGGCCGGTCAAGGCAGGAAGTTCCCATTGGCCCTGGCCACTGCCATATTCCCTGTCCTCGATCAGTGCCCCACTTTTGGTCATGGCCGTGACCCGGATAGCCTGATTCCCTGAAAAATGAATCACCGGCATGGGACCGGCAACGTTTTTAACCGGAAGGGTCCAGATCTGTGTGGTTCCGGATTGTACCGCAACGCCTTGGGACTCTTCGCCCAAGAACCTTAAAGCCGCGACGGCTCCTGGCATGCGGAGCTGGATGGCCTTGGATTCGATCTCGATGTACTGCTTGGCAAGGCCTGCCGTGCGATGGGCATCGCATACAAATTCGGACCGTGTCAGGGCCACCCGGGTTGCAGCGGTTTTTGTGGGAAGGGGCACCCGGTTCAGGCGAGCACCGGCCACGTTGTCGCTCCATCTTGTCCGTATGGTGACCCTTGGAATGGTCCGGTCTTTAAGGACCGTGTCGATACTGGTCCTGATTCGTCCCGATGCCTCTTTCAAGGCCTCGGGCCTTTGCCTTAAAACAGCGGCGATGGCGGGTTTTCTCGGAGTTTTGACCACAACGACGCCGGGATCAACCGGGACCACTGTCAGATCGGGTCCGAGAATGGCGTCAAGGGACATGTTTTCATAAAGGCTGGCCAATTTGGGAGGCGCTACATAATGACGGCCCAGAATCTCCGCCGTGGCCCGCTGGGTTTCCCCACGAACAACACGGGCCCCATGGGCCTCCAGTGCGTCCAGAACCTCTGAGCGCCGTGTATTCCATGGAAATCCCAGAACTTTTCCGGCCGCCACCAGGATGGACAACGAGTCTTCTGCATCAGGCCAGACCAGTTCAGCAGCCTGACTGAAACTCAGAAGATCCGTTCGTTCATCCAACTCCCGGGTGAATGGCAAGGGGTGGTAACCGCGTTCAAACAGCTCCATAACCGGGATTTCACCGGTTTTGTCCACCCGGATATCATCTTCCTTGACTTCGGCAATGATTGTGACCCCGATGATGCTGTCCACCACCTTGGCGTCCGGTTTTTCCCCTGTGCCATCGAATTCCCACAAAGCCGCCGGTGCATAGGCCTGATGGATGGAAACTCTGACATAACCATCCGTGTTTGTTTTGAATTCATGACCGGATAAATTGTAAACACCCTGAATGGCTGAAGGGAGCCCACCTTTGGACTGAATTGTGATGATATGACTCGAATCAATATTATCCAGGTGCATGGGACGAATATCGATGGGGTTTCCCCATGATACCTCATCCAGGCCGAACAGGCTTACCGCGTTCGTACCCAGGACCGTTTCCGTTTTGAACGTGAATTCCGGTTGAAGCAACCAGGGACGGACCTGGCCGGTATCATCGGAATCCTTTTCCTGGGTGAGCATGCCGGTGACCACATCGGCGTTGAACATTTTTTCATCGGCGGGCAGGAATGTCTCGCGGAACGCGGCCCAGGAGAGGGCTTCCTTGCCCGAGGCGCTATCCCCTGCCCCGAACCTGACTGTGAATGAAATAATATACCAGGTCACTTTGGCCTTTCCGCTGAAACGGGGACCCCAGATCCAGACCTCGGCGCCCAGTTCCACCTTGAAGGTTTTGGTGATGGTGCCGAACAGGAGGTTGATTTTCAAGCGGTAGGACACGCCGATGCTGATCCCCATCTCAATATCGTAGGCAAAGGGTTTCCAGGCGATTAAAAAGTTAGCCCAGGCCTTGTACCAGGCCTTGAGGTTCCCGGATTTGTAGGAGGCTTCCAGAAGGCCCCCGGCCATCACCGCCGATGCGGTAAGGGCAAAGTAGGATTCCCCTTTGATCGTTACCTTGGACGTCACCCGCCAGTTGAACCCCAGACGGGGCACGTCCGGATAGTAGGATTTAATGGCAAATCGCGGGTGATACCCACCCATGGTGATGACAAAATCACCCCGGTACGGACCGTCGAACCAAATATAAAAGGCGAAACCGCCTGTCAATCGGCAATCCCTGTTCAACAACCAGGAATTGTCGGAAAGCCGCGCCTCCACGGAAAAGACTCCGTCAATGGTGGAGAATCGTGCCTTTAAGGCCATTTCCAGATTCACCAGGGGTTTGTTTTCGGGCAGGGACATCTGGGACATGCCGATCAGCCCCACCTCCACGCCCTTCTGGCTTGCGGAGTTGATCAGCATCACATAGACCAGAGCCACGGATTTGGCCAACTCGAAACTGGTAAACCGGATACCGCCGCAGACCCAGTAAGAGCCACGCTGGATCGGGACACTGGTACCCAGTTGTTGTAATGCTGACAAGGGATCGTTTGTAAAGGCGCTGCTTCCCCTGGCCGCTTCCACCAGTGGGAAATTGGGCACGGATTCCACCCCGGGCACGGTAAGGCCCCTGTTGTAGCCGAATCCGCCCGCAAGGCCTGTGATAAACAGATAGGGCGGGCCCCCGATGGGAATGGGCAAAAGCACAAACACGAACATGGATGTAAATTCACTTTTGGAATAAGAGCCGATGGCCGTGAAGGTTTTGCCGGACACTTCCACCAGGCAGGCTCCGCTGTAGCTGGTACCCTCGTCATTGTCACGCAAAAGAGCACCGGCAATCTTGACGCCGCCTTCGTTGTATGAGATCCCGAGCCCCCGGAGTCCCAGTGTCCATGCACTGAAATCAGCCGCTTTTAAAATGGGGATTTTCACACCCAGGTCATCCACGTTAACATTTAATCCAGCCAGGCTTACACCACCGTCGAGCAATAATTCGATGGCTTTCGGCGTGTTGTACCATTTCACACCCACCTGCCCCACATGGATGGGACCGAAGGTTTTCTGAATGGGAAACCAGATTTCCGCTTCACCGGCATTGCGTCCCAAAAGGCGTACATCCAGGTCATTGTAATAACTTAACTCAATGCTGAACGACGGATTGACCGGGGTATTATCCCCAGTGCCTCCCGAATCCGACGACAACATGTTTTGTGCGATCACGTTTCCGCTGGAACTGCCCAGGGGAAGTCCGATCTGATCGATCAGTACCGAGCCACCCAGATGGACATCAACGGTATTGCCAAAGGTCATGACCAGGCAGATCCTGATGTCCACGCCCCCCAACCGGAATCCCCCGGCGTCCACAATAGGGTCATCCTGCTTGCCGCTGATGTCGATTCCCAGATTAACCAACTCGATTTCAGCCAGCAGGCCGATATCCCCAAGGGAAATACCATCCCCGGATTCATCCACCGTGGGAAGATAAAAGACCAGTCCCCCTTCATCGTAATCAGGTCCTCCTGCGCGTTTAATCCAGTCGGCATCGTCCGAGCCCAGATGCATGACCAGTTCGGGGTCATCGGACACAGTGATGTCGGGCAGGCTCACCTTGAGGCCATAATGCATGACATTGGCCCCCCGGTTCTTGCTGACAATGGACACAACGCCGTCCATGAACTGCTGATTGCTGAAGGCCCGCATGGCCGATGCCAGCAAGCTGTACACCAGGTTTTGCGCTGAAAATGTTTGGGGAATCGTCAGGTTGTAACTGCCACCCTGCAACTCTAAAAGCCCGGCGGAAACCAGGATATCTCCGGGTTTGACCGGCACGGTGGCCGATATGGTATTGGACAGAAAATTCACCACGGCCTGACTGTCGATGACAAGTTCCAAGGCAAGGGGCAGCAGCACGTTTTTGATCAGCTCGGGAATGATCCCAGGGTCCGCGGAAAAATTCACACCGCCCAACAGGGACAGCCTGAACTGGTGATTGGTAAACATATCACCCAAGGGGTAAATGTGGAGAAAGGGTGACGATTCCAAACCCAAGGACAGGCTGGGTTTGATGGGAAGGCCGGTGATCAGGTCGTTTGCCGTGGTCAGATCCAAGGTGAGGGATATGTCCGGCAGGGTTGACAAATCTGGCGTTTCCACACCCAGTGATAATTCCAATTCAATGGGTCCCAAGGTCAGGGGATCAAGGGTCAACCAGACCCCTATCTTTGTATTGTCCCGGCCCAGGGACAGGGCCAGGTCATTGTCCGAAAACGTCAGGGTACTTCCGGAGATGGTGATCCCGGGTCCCAGGGGGATGGCCAGCATCTGCTGCAAACCGGACAGTGTGGTAGCTGCCTGACCGACTCCCATCCGTGTGTTCAGCCAGGTCAACGGGCTGTCGAGCATGGTGTCGATTTTGGCCACCGTGTCCAGATCAAAGGCGGTCAACAGGTTCCGGGCAGCCGTGACAAAATTTGCAGCATCGCTTTCCAGATGGGTCATCAGCCCGTCAAGGGCTGTGTTTAATAAACGGACACCCCCCTGGGCCGCCAGATCTGCCAAATCAGACCATCCGCCAAAGGGAATCAGGTTCAACAGTACATCATCCACCCCCACACTCAAGGTGAATGATTCGGATTCATAACCGGCCTGGACCCGAATGCTGTTCCATAAACCGTCGTTTCCAGGAGAATCATCCAACGTGAAAACCAGATCCAGATCACCGGTCACCCCCACACTAAGGGTCTGGCTCAGGGTCAGGGAAAGGGAGATATCCGCCGTTGCCTGATCACCCAAGGCAAGGGGCGTTTCTGTTTCAAAGATCCATTTCACACCGGCATTTTCAGTGCAGGACAGATTTAAGCCGTAAGGCAAACGGATCACACCGCCGCCATCAATCAGATTGAAGGCATCAGCCAGGCGTGAGATGAGTTGGGTCACTTTGAGCGAATCCAGGGAAACACCGGGAAGGTTTGAGCCCAAAGAAAGGGACGATAACAGCCAGGTCTTGGGGTTTTGGATCAGTCCGTCCAGGGGGCGCATAAGAACACATGCATCAGCACGAGTCTGACGGGCAAGCCCCAACGCCACCATCACCTGGGCCCAATCCGGATGGGGTATGAACACCTTGTTTTCCATGAGGGCGGCCAGGGCCGTGTTTAAAACAAACCGGGGCAAAAGCTGTCCCAGTTTGTCGGCCATTCCCACAGGGGCCGGTAACAGGCAAAGATCATCGTAACCATAGGGCAAGGAGGCGTCTCCAAAACGCAAAAGCATCCGATTTTCTGTGATCAGGGCCAGCGTATAGTCCAAGGAAAAGGTCAGATCAAACACCATGGAAAGGCCAAACGCTGCAGGGCCCAAAGAAATCCTGACAGAGAAGGTCTTTGACGGCACATCCATGCAAAGGCTTGCACCCAGTGACACCTGTCCCCCCAGGCTGGCGGCTGGCAGGGTCAGGTTCAGGTCATACACCCCCTGGCTTGTGAAACATCCTTTTACGCAGGACGAATAGCTGACCGTGGTTTTGGGTAGAGTGACATCATCAAGCCCCAGCCAACTGTTGATGGCCATCATAAGCGGAGTGGTTTGGGTTGAATCGTTCAACACATCGGCCAGCAGATATTCCAGACAGCCCTTGGGGTTGGTCAGAAGATCCAGCCAGGCCCCCGGGTCAAGGGCATAGCCGTCTGCGGCATCCATAAGGAGATTCATGGAGGAAAAAAGGGCTTTAAACGGGAGGGCCTGGGCATCGGGAAGGCCGGAAAACCCATTAATCACATGGGCCGGGAAGTCCCTTAAATCAAGTCCCCAGGCATCGGATACGGTCTGAAACAGGTCATTCCGAAGTGAGGCATTGTTTGCCACGGCCTGGAGCCGATTGATCAGATAATGTTCCGCATCGGCCAACAAGGCCTGCCATCCGTCCAGTTTGAAACCGTATTCACCCCCGGTCCTGTCCACAAGATCCAGGTGCTCCAACAGAGCGCAAACATGCTGAAACGCATCAAAATGAAGGCTTGAATTACCCAGGTTTTCAATCAACTCATGCATCAACCGCTGCATGGTCGCCTTGAGTTCAAAAGCATCACCCGGAACCGGCCCCAGCACATCGGTCAGGGCGGCTTTGGCATAAGACACTGAATCCAGGAAGGTATCATGCAAAACCACCGTGGGAACGACCCGCTGGGGATCGGCACTGATGCCCAGTTGGGCCCATCGCATACGGGGGTTTTCACCCAATCCGCCGACCAGCCAACCGTTGACCCGGTGGATGTCCGTTTCAAGGCGGAGCCTGGGCAGAGGTGCAAGGCCTGTTTCATCATGGCCGCCACCCAGATCCAAGCGGCAGAGATCCAGCCTGAGCGACGGAGTCAGGCGAAGATCGGACAGGGTCTGCTTATCGGTATAACGAATCCCGAACCCCACATGGGTGGGGGCGGTGTAGTCGGCATGTGCCCCGCCCAACTGGTTCAGATGGGTGTCCAGCCAGCCCAGGACCATGTCCTTCAATTGAAATACGGGCAGTCGGCTGCCAATGGCACAGGCCGGAATATCCACGGTCAGGTCGTCAGGGACGTTAAAGGCATGAACCGGAAAGGCCCCATTCACCACCGCAGGAAGGCCAAGATCACTGTTCAATGCCTTCAACAGTTTCGCCAGCGCATCCTTGACACGGGAACTGCCTGGGAGATCCCCGATCTTGAGACGGTCCAGAAAGGCCATGCCCTCATCAAAGGCTTTTTTGATATCCAGGTCAGCGGGAAGGTCAGGCACATCGTTTCCGATGATCGCCACCTGCTCAGGGGCAAAGACCAGGGGCGTATTGATTAACGGCGTGCCCACGATGATCAGCCCGGCGATTTTTTTCTGTGCAGCGGCCAGACCATGCTCACGTTGAACGGCGGCCAGGGCTGCCAGCCCCGAATGGGAATGGGCCAGTAGGATGATCTTTTTCCCTGTATGGGACGCCATGCGTTCCACCATGCGGGTGACCTGTTTGGCCTGGGAATTATCACCTGGCGTATCCCCTTCCACTGGAAGGAGCCGGTCCTGGGTGCCCAGGCTGGGAGCCGTATTAAACACGCCGATATCGCCGATAAAAAACCGCTCGGTGCCGATGCTCACCTCAGCCAATCCGATCTGATCCGGGTCCACACCGATCTGGCGCATGTCAAAATGAACGGTATCGGGATTGCCGAAGCGTCCGAGTACAGTCTGAAAGGCACCGGCCGATTCCCAGGCCGCCCCAAGCAGCAGAACCGGCAGAGAGTCCGCGCCCGAATACGTGTTGATCCGGGCTTCGATGCAATCCACGATGTCGGTTTGATCCAGCTGGGCAAAATGGTTCTCTTCGGGAAGGGTATTCAGGCTGAAGGGCCGTTCCCAATTGGGCAAATCCGAAGCCGGCATCTGGCTGATGTACGGCACCAGGCCGTCGGACAGGCGCAGCCGTTCAAAAAGAGCGGTCAGATGATGGCCGAAATCCTCTCCGCCCACGCTTTTCATCATACGGCGGACGATGGGACTCAGGTCTTCCAGGTGTTTAAGAAGATCACCCAGATTTGAAAGGCTGAATGCCGGGTTACCCATCAAGGCCGGGATGTCCTGCCATGAATCCGGCACCAAGGAGATCATTACGCTGGCCCAGTCATCGATAGGCGGCCCATCGGGATCAAGCCAGACCAGAAGCTCAACCGGAGGCATCTGATCAAAATCAAGCATCAAGGCCCAGGGGATTTCATAGGTCCCGTCCCCGGTGATGCTGAAGGGCAGACTGCCCAAGGAGGGGATCTCAAATGTGCCACCCGATCCCCAGCCCCAGTCGGGCAGGGAAAAGTCAGGGAATGATCCGAATAGGGACCCGCCCAAAAATTTCAACGAGGGAAAGGCCCAGGACGGTTTGCTGAACAGAAGCTTCAGATGATTGCAGATCAAAGGCCAGGGATTGCCGAAAAAGAGGTTCCAGTCACCCACATGAAACTTGGGCCAGTCCAGGGGAAAGGAAAAGGGACCGCTGTTCCAATCCGGAAGATTGATATTGGGAAAAGCCGGCAGTTCAGGCCACTGAAAATTGATGGACGGGAAAAGACCCAGCAGCCCGGCCAGGCCAAACCCAAAGGATCCGCAACGTTCGATGAGCCAGGATCCCAGGCAGAGTTTCAGCAGGGCTCCGAAATCCGGCAGATCGATATTCAGGTCAATATCCAGACTCGGGAAGTTCCAGGTCAGATCAAACCCACCTCCAAATTTCAGGCTCGGAAGGGTGATGGGGGCAAGTCCTGCAAGATTGCAGCTTGCGGAAAGGTTTTGAAGAGCCACTGCCCAGTCAAAATTATTCTGCTGTTTCCAGACACAGGAAAGCTCGATCCAATCCACACTGACCGTCAATCCCAGGCCGGTTTGCACAGTGAGTTCGGGTTTTCCCATTACCCGCACCGTGGAGGACACCGACTCCAGCCACGTGGCGTTCACCGGCCCCGGACACTGGGCTGTGGGAGGAATGGACAGATGGAGGACATGCAGGCAGGTTCGCAACCGGAGATCAGCGTGAGTGCCCAGACCGATCAATGACGGTTCGAGCATCAGGGCCACATCCAGCTGGGGCCGCAGACTCTGTTGATCCACCTCGGCCCATACGGTCAGATAGGCGTTGCCCTCGGCTCCGGAATAAATTTCAACGGTCCAGGGATCCGTGATATCTCCCGTGCCCGTCACGGCAGGGGCGGCAATGGATGCCTGTTTCAAAAGCCCAATAAGGTCGCTTACAAGAAACCGCCATAACGGGGCCTGATTGTTCTCCTGGGCAATACAGTCCCCATGGTAACACGCGATGGCCCCCAGGGGATTGCCCAGAAAGGCGGCCAGCTTGCTTACATCGATCACTGTTTTCACCGGCCAGGGGGCTGGAGTATTGGGATCGGTGGGGGGGATGATGCCGAGAAGAGCCGCTAAGTGCTTGCCGGTATGAACGGCCGGGGAATCGGTGCCTAACAGAGACTGGATTTCCTGCCGTATCAGGCTGTCTGCAAGATCGGCCAAGGGTTGAAGAAACGCCTTGCCTGAGGTCAGGTCAAGGGAGGGCCAGTTACCTTGGGCACTGGTCACATTTACTAATTCAAGTATGGGGATCATCTGTCCTGAAGTGTTCAGGGCCAAGCCTGCCTTGAGTTCCTTCACCTTGAATTGTCCCAGGATGTTCAAGGGTTGGGGCGATGCCGTAAAATCCGTATCCACAAGATCGTCACCGTCCCTGTAAAGACGGGCGCACAGATCAAAGCCGGACAAGGGTTCGACCTCTCCGCCCCCACCTAAGGGGATTTCAGCCAGTTCACAGCGGCACTGAACATTCAAGGTCGCATCATCGTTCCCGATGGTCTTGCCCGCCGTGGCCAGAATCAATCCGGGGTAACACATCAGGTGGCCCTGGGCGTTCCGGGTCTGTCCCATGGTGAAGTAGAGATCAAGAACCGGGGCAAGGCTTATTTTGATTTTTTTAGGATCGATTCGAGTCCCTGTGCCTTGGATAGTGATATTCGGGGCATTGATCAGTTGAAGCCAGTGCTCCAGCCAATCATCAAGATCATCCGAACTCTCCAACAGGCTCCTGAGCCATTGGGTAATCACGCCTGTGCCCTGGCTTGGCACATCCCACCAATCGATTTTTGGGCCAAGGCCCGTCAGTCCGAAAATAGGTAAGAGGTGGGCGGCAATGCGCTCGATTTCTCCCCCCTCCCCCATCATTTTTGCTTGAACCAGGGACAGAATCAACTGAACCCACTGTTCCGGGTCGTTCATATCCATCTGGGCCAGGTTGATATCCTGGGGATCTTTGCCGGGAAGTTCAAGCTGCTGAACCTGAAAGGACACCTCGGGACTTTTCGTGAAATAGATCTGTGCGGACAGTTTCACGCCTGCAAAGATGATATCATGGCCGAACCCGTCCTTATGGCTCACATTGAAGGCCAGTTGAACAGGTGAATCGTTTTTCCCCAGGGCAAAATCAATGTCGCCTGCCAAGTCAACATCAATCAGGGGCAGATTGGCAAATACATTGGCGCTGAAATCATTATCTCCACCGGTTGGACTCCAGTTCAGGCCCAGTCCGATGAACAGGTGACCGTTTGCCTCACGGGTGGTGATAAAAAGCACGGGGACGTTCAGGCCGGGAACGGGGTACCAGGTATCTCCGGTATTGGGACCTGCCATGCCCTGTCGCTGGCCGTCGGTGGAATCCAGCAAATCATCCAATAGCTCAAAAAACAAAGCATGACGCTCATACACTGACTCCCTGAGTCTTTCCAAGGGTTGTTTAAGCCATTCTGAATTCAGGTTTCCATTATCCGTTACAACTCCGAAAAACTTCAGGAGCTTTTCAATTGTGGGGTCGAGGTCTCCGAAATTGAGAAACGCACTCATGGCCTTCGTCCTTTTTTTAGGGACTTTTTATCCAAGTCGTTTTTTTATGTAAGATTGAATCATCCGGAAGGCTTTCAGGATGACCCGGCACAGTTGTCTGATAAGATGGCACAGGTCCCCAAGCACTTGCCTGCACTCATCCGGTTCACCAAAAGGGGTGACAGATCCGGGGCTTCCCATGTCCACGGTCTCCGGTTCAAAATTGTCTTTTCCCGGATCAAATCCTTGGGTTTGCACCTTTTCGATGTACGATTTCATTTCGTCCATAAACACCGGACGCCCGTACACAAAGGTCAGGGTATCAGGCTTGCAGTATATGCCGTTTAAGGTAAGTTGGTCGGTTTGAAGGTGAGTCTTGCTGCAGTATTCCCCCAGATTGAGCAGGCCGTACCAAAGCTGTTCCTGAACAATCGTGCCCCATCGCAGGGCAAGGGTTCCGTCCCCACGGGGCAGTTCTTCGGTGCTCATAGTCAATGATGCCGTTTTCAGATCGTTAGCCATTCGTAACGGAACCACCAGATGCCCCGTTTCCGTCTGATCCGTTTCCAGGGGGACATCAAAAATGACAAAGCCATCCGTGATCGCCACGTTTAAACGGCCTGCATGAACAATGACCTGGGATTCTCCATCCTGCCAGATCACCTGGTTGGCATGGCTGCTTTGGGGTATCAGTTGGGCTGTCATCCCTTCACCTAATTCAGCGGTGGAAACGGAAAAAGAAAAAAGGGAATCCGGTTTGGATGCCAGCCATTGTTCCATCGTGTTATTTCGGGATTGGGTATCATTGAGGATAAGAGTCATTGGCGCAATCCTTGTCCCTTGAGTACGTTTAGGTGATAAAAGGTGTGACGTACGTCCGAATTATTCGTACTCGTTCTCGTACGCGTAGGATTATTTTGGATCGTCAATAAATTAATATTTTAAAAAATGTAAGTATCCGGAACCCAGCAAGATCTAAAAAGACCTGTGAATGAATTTTGCCGACGATCGGAATGTGATTATTAGAGAAACGTTTTGGTTGTAATTTTTTGGTTTATATCGCCCGTATGATTTGATGTCAATTAAAAAAGTTTCTTTTTAGGTCTTGGATACATTGCCTAACGAATAACCCGATTCCACTTGACTGCCCGCCATAAAATTCTTACAATGACGTCATCGATAGAAAAAAAGGAGAAAATAATGGAAACAACCATATCAAGCAAATATCAAGTCGTGATTCCAAAACAGGTTCGAGAGCATTTAAATTTGAAGCCCAAACAAAAACTGACCGTCATTGAAAAGGACAGGATGCTCATTCTCATTCCCCAGGTATCCCTTGATGACCTGAGGGGAATCGCTGCAGGCATTGACACGAATGATTATAGGGATAAAAAGGACCGACTCCAATGATGATCGTTGATTCCTGCGGGTGGTTGGAATGGTTTGCAGATGGAGAGCTTGCAGACTCGTTCAAAGAGTACCTGGCTCAGCAGGACAAGCTTCTTGTCCCTGTGATTATTATCTATGAAGTCTATAAAATTCTCAAAATGAACGTCAGTGAAGAAAAAGCCCTGCTTGCTGTTGGGTATATGAAAGGCTCCCAGGTCATCGCCCTTGATGAAACACTTGCCATGGCAGCGGCAGATATTGCGCTGCAAGAAAAACTCGCCATGGCCGACGCGATTATCGTGGCAGTATCACGCACCCATCACTGCAGAATCATCACCTCGGACGCGGACCTTAAAGATCAACCGAATGTGACGTATATCCCGAAAACAGATACCCATAAAAAATAACTGGAGGCTCCATGAAAAAAATGGTCTTTTTCCGTATAATTCCAATCCTGGCAATAGTATCGTTTTGTCAATTATCCTGGTGTGATGCAGCAGAAGTCTCCAGTAACGATTTAACATCGGTATTCAATGCCATGTTTTCCGGAGATGCCGAGTTTCCACCCCGGTTTGCAGTCAATCCTGCACCTGTGATCGAGAACCCTGGCATCAGAATATTTATCAGCCAGAAACACCTGAACACCATACTTGCAGCCTATTTAAAACACCCCATTCCCCTGGGACATAAATCAGATAATACCGGAAACAGCATTCGTGCAGACAAACTTGTGGTCAAGCCCGATATCAAACGAAATATCCTGCATGTGTATATTCTGGGAGGGATTCTTCAACTGGATAATTCCTATGCAGGGGTTGGTGGCAAGCTTACCCTTAAAAACGCAGAATTTGAATTGGCCCCTGTTTGTAAAAAAAACAAACAGGGGAAACTGATTCTTGAAACGCGGGTCAGATGTGTGGGTCTGGACATTGACGGGACAGCCCCCATGGTCGATATCGGTATGGCTCATCTTCTTCAGGAACTATACCTGGACAAACAGCCCATTGAACCGGTTGATCTCACCGAGCTTGTTCAATTACAAAACAAGAAAAATGGTCCACCGTTGGACATCCAACTTGATAAAGCTGCCGTTGTAATGATGGACAAGGGGATTGAAATTCAAAGCTCATGGCGTGTGAACTGAAATCACGATCGAACACAGCTTTTTCCTGTTGTATGTAACCAAAAGATGGCATATATCTCCTTGAATGAAAGCAGAATGGAACATCCATGAAACAGATCCCGAAATCGTATCAGCGATTGCGCACACATCAAAAAAAAGTCCCATTCTGGCCAGTTTGCTGGCCCAGAGGGGGATGGTATCTCCTGAATCAGCCGCCGGGTTTTTAAATCCCTCGCTGGCTGCCTTGAGGTCTCCTTTTCTCATGAAGGGAATGACCCGGGCTGTGGAGCGTATTGTCCAGGCCATCGAAAAAAAAGAAAATATCCTTGTGTTCGGGGATTATGATGTGGATGGGATCACCGGGACATCCCTGCTTTATTCATTCCTGGTCTATGCTGGCGCACAGGTTGTCTATTACATTCCCCACCGGGTCAACGAAGGATACAGTTTCAAACCAAGGCATGTGCATGAGGTTCTTGTCCCCCGAAGCATCAATCTTGTCATTACGGTTGATTGCGGTTCAGACAGTGTTGCCGCTGTGGAAATGGCGGCAGAACAGGGTATTGATGTGGTCATCACCGATCATCACAGCCTTCCGGACATACCGCCTCCGGCCATATCCATCGTCAATCCCAAACAGAAAGACTGCCCATCCGGCCTGAAGCATCTGGCTGGCGTGGGGGTTGTCTTTTATCTGCTTGTGGCATTAAGAAAAACCCTGCGGGATATGCAGTTCTGGAAAACCATTCCCGAACCCAACCTCAAGGCATACTGTGATCTGGTTGCTCTGGGTACCATTGCTGACATTGTTCCCCTGATTGGTGAAAACAGAATTCTGACTCAAACGGGACTGGATATCATCAACAGCCATCCCAGTGCCGGGATCAAAGCCCTTATTGATGTGAGCAAAATCAATAAGGAGCAATTAAACTCAGAGGATATTGCCTTTAGAATTGCCCCTCGTCTTAATGCTGCAGGTCGTATTGACCATGCAAACCTTGCCTTTGGCCTTTTATCATCGAAAAATATAAAATCAGCAAAACAAGCAGCCATTTCTCTGGATAAACTGAACAGCCGACGACAATCCGTTGAACAGCAGATGCTTAAAGAAATTGAGGATCATCTGTCAAACAATGCCAAGGGACTCGAGCAACCGGCTATTATTCTTCATCGCCAGGGATGGCATCTCGGCGTTCTTGGAATCGTGGCATCCAGAATCTCCAAAAAGTATTACAAGCCTGTGGTCCTGATCGCCCTGGACGGAGATACAGGCAAAGGCTCAGGCCGGAGCATCCCTGGCATTGACCTGTACCAGGCCCTTTCAGCCTCATCACAGTCTCTTGTGGGCTTTGGCGGACATGCCATGGCAGCCGGCCTTGAAATCCATACCCGTAAGCTGAACGATTTCAAGACCGAATTTAACCGCTATGTGGAGGGGATCACCTTGAAAGCCCCCCTTATTCAACAGCTTGATATTGATTGCCGTCTTGATTTTGACGACATCTGCCCCACGCTTATTGATGATCTTGAAATGCTTGAGCCCTTTGGGAATCACAACCCCGTCCCCCTATTTATTGCCGATGACATTTCCATTGTATCATCCAACCCGGTTGGGACCCAGCACCGGCGACTCATTCTGCGGTCAGAGAAATGCCATAACGACACCAGTCTTCTTGCCATGCATTTCAATGTTGACACAACAACGCCCTACCCCGGCCATTTCAATCACCTGGTTTTCAGGCTCCAGTGGAATCGATGGAATAATTCCAAATCACCCCAGCTGATCATCGAAGACTATCTTTGATGGCGTTGTAAAAAGGTCCGGAAACCCCGCAAAATTCTCACCCCATCGTAGGATGGGCAAAGCAACGCGTGCCTATCAATGTGGCCGACTCCTTATAAAATACGAAAGAAAGAAAATACAAAAATATACGGCATGTGCATGGGCGGACGTTCTCTTTGTGCGGTCGGTTTGTTGTCCCTGGTTTTCTTGTTATCGATTTTTGAACGGTGAATTCTTTTATGGGGATGTGTGCCAATTTGTCGGGTTTCGTCCCTCAACCCGGCCTACGATGGGGTGGTTCATGGAACAATGCCGGAGGCGTTTATCTTCGTGGTTAAACCGTTTTTTTCGTTTCCAGGCAACACCTGGAAACGAAATAAAAAAACGGTTTAACCACGAAGAAGGAAAAAAGATTATCCCTGACTATGGAACCGGTTTTAATTCAACACGCCTGTTTTTCAAACGGCCTTCGGGCGTATCGTTTGTTGCAGCCGGCATGTCTTTGCCAAAGCCTTTTGCGGTCAGCCTCTCCTTGGCAATCCCCTGTTTCACCAGATAGTCACGGATTGCATTGGCCCGATTCAATGATAAAATCCGGTTCATCTCGGCATTGCCTTGATCGTCAGTATAGCCCTGGATTTGAACCTTTATTCCCGGATTTTTAGCAAGAACGATAATAAGGGCGTCCAGCTTTCCATACATGTCAGGCTTAATGTCAAAGCGTCCTGAATCAAAGGAAACACCTTCCAGCCGCCAGCAACCTCTCGGGTCAACTATTGCGGCTTCAGGTGTGTCAGGGCATTGGTCCAGATAATCGGCTATGCCGTCTTTGTCGCTATCCACAGGGCATCCTTGGTCATCCACCTTAACTCCGGCAGGTGTATCCGGACAGGCATCCCGACCATCACTCACGCCATCTTTATCAGCATCCGCAGGACAACCCTTGCTGTCCACACCAATTCCTGCCGGTGTATCCGGGCATTCATCCACTTCATTGATTACATAGTCATTATCATCATCAAAGGGACATCCCTTGGAATCGACTTTAAAACCCACAGGCGTTTGTGGGCAGGTGTCCAGGGCGTCGGGCACACCGTCATGATCATCGTCAAGGGGACAGCCCTTGGAATCGACCGTGAGATCTGCAGGCGTTTGTGGACAGGTGTCCAGGGAGTCGGGTACACCGTCATGATCCTCATCAAGGGGACAGCCCTTGGAATCAACCGTGAGGCCCACAGGGGTCTGTGGACAGGTGTCCTGTGAGTCGGGAACACCATCATGATCCGAATCATTTTCCTTAATTTCAGGGGCCTTTGTTTCAGGTTCTTTAATCTCATCTGTTTTATGTTTACCAAAAGAGAACCTGTAGGTCACTTCACAAAACAAACCGGAAAGACCAAGGTCAGAACTGGAGCCTGCGGGATTGAACCCGATGACATTTTCTTTTTGTTTGAGTTTATAATAGGCATATCCAAAACGAATATCCACCGGACCTTTTTCCATGCCCACAGCCACCTCACAGCCAAATGCAGGGTCATAACTCTTGACAGCGTAGGCAAGGCCGTTGTTCATTTTCCTGTAGCCGATATCCCCTTTGAGGAAGGGCTGCCATTTACCGATCAGCCATGAATCTCTTTCCTTTAATCGGTACACGGGGCCCAAAAGGAGAGTATAGCCTTTAATATAGTCATCCCCCTCCAACTGGGTACCCTCCATGCGCCCGCTCAGAATGTCATATCGAAACCCGGCTTCTATGGCGATGCGGTCGGTTATATTGTATCCGGCCCTTAGCACCGGATAAAGGTCATTATCCACCTTAAGGGCCTGGTTTGTCCCGAAATAAACAGCATTGTTGCTTTCACTGATTTGCTGGAATCCTCCACCGGCAAGGATATACCATGTTTCATCCCTGGACTCTTCCGCAATGGCCGAGCCTGCCCCCAATAAAAGTGCAAGGCTGAGTATCACTCCCGCTCGACGTCCGGACGTTTTTTTGAAAAATGAAATCATACACCCTAAAAAAACAAGAACAAACACTGCTAAAACGCGAGGACCGACCTGTATGGCCATGGAGGATGATCCAATGAAACAAGGTCCGTATTCCTCGCCGGAAGCCTCTGCTCCCAAGGCATAGGTGCTATCCAGTTCATTTAACAAGGCACCGAGGGTGTACGTGACCATCCCCGGTTCCGGTACATTTTCACGCACTGTAAGAATGGTTCCTCCGGGAGTATAGGAAACACCATCCTCTGCTCCTGCGATACCGGCCAGGCTGATGACTCCGTCATCGGCCATATGGTACAACGAAGGAACAGGAGCCCCTGAAGGCACGGTAACATCCACAGTAACTATCATGGGATCGCCGTTTTTAAGTCTGATAGGATTTTCAGCTCCCATGGTGAACTGTGAGGCGTAATTGCCCAGAGCCGATGACACTCCATGGGAAAGGGGGACCTGGACAGGGGCGGTGATGGGGCCTGTAAAATCCATCCATGTTCCGCCGGACAATGCTTCGAACGTGGACCCTGCATTGATTCGCAAGGTCACACGAAGGGGATATGAACTGACGGCATCCGCTTCATACCTATTATCGGTTAAGAGAACAACCGTCACAGGGACGTCACCAGCGGTAACCTGAATGATACCGCTGGTATCCACCGAACCTGGAGATGTTTCAAGATCCACCGATGAAACCAGACGGACCATCACTGAACTGACCGTGTTGATGATTCCGTTTCCATTTTCAACGGCAACCGTATAATTTCCCAGTACGGCATCACCAGGAACAGCAATAGTTGCCCTAAGTGTGGTATAATCCACCCAGTGAATATCATATGCATCAATCACCGTACTGTTGAGCACGATCCGGACACTGAGAACAGAGTTCATGAAATTCTGTCCTGTTATGGTGAGGGATGCCGTGGTTCCTGTGGGTATAATCATGGGGGAGACGTTTGTTACCTCAGGGACCGACACTGTCGCCTGGGTGACGGTATAGGCGTCTTCATCCTTCAAAGACACACCATTTTTATTGATAACACGGACATCATACGTGCCCATCGGTGCCCCGATGGGCACACTGGCGACCATCTCTGTAAGGGTTGCGGTGGTATTGATAATATCAAACACAACCGATCCGCTTTCAAATCGAATCAGGTTGCTTGCCGGAGACCCCACAAAGTTATTGCCGGTCAGAAGAATTTCCCTGGACTGGGAATTATCGGCGCTGGTACCTCCCTGGGCAAGGACAAGATCCGTAATTTCTGGACGGTTTGATTGTGTTGTTATCTCAGCATCGTTACTAAGCAGGGATACATTGCCTGCACTGTCAACTGTTTTCACGGCAAAGTGATACAGTGTCCCTGGTAAGAGCCCGGATACGGCGTAAGTCTCCACATGGCCTTCAGGACCAGGTATCAGGTCACACCAGAGTTCGGTCGAGTGTGCAAGGGTGGTTTCACTGATGGCCTGGGTTGACATAAAAACCCGGTATCTGCTTACCGAGTCATTTCCACTTTCCGAAGACCATGTCCATGACAGGTTAACCGATGTTGACGAGGGACGTCCTGAGGATGCCGCCAGAACAGGGGCATGGGATGCCGTCGTATCCACTGTCCAGGACTGGCTAACTGCACCATCCCCTGTATCACCCACATCTCCGTACTCGGAAAGTCCTCTCACGGAAAGGGTGTGGTGTCCGTCTTCAAGATCCGATAATGTAATATCATCTTCAATAACACCGTAGGTCCAAAGACCCTCGTCCAAACGATACATATAGGCAACAACATGGTCACCCGCAACCGTTATGATGGCATCATTATCAGTGGTAACAGCATCGGGCACCCCGATCAAATCCACCCTAAGAATGTCCAAGTCAACGGTCCATGTTTTTACGGTTGGGGTTTCAAGATCCTGCCAGTTTTCAGCCATATCTTTTGCTGCCACATTCAGAATATGACTACCCTCTCCCAGATCTTCAAGGACGATTGGGGAATCAGATGATACGGCTGCACCCCAGGGGCCGCCATCGATTCTGTATCGATAGGCTGAAATGGCCTCGCTTTCTCCACGAACCATCAGTTCAAGATCTATGGGGCCCACAATTCCTTCAGGACAATTGTCGATTTCTGCCACAGGAGGTGTTATATCAATGGTCCATGCATGGGTTGTCGGATTTTCAAGGAGTTGCCACGCATCTGAGTTGTCCTTGCCCACCACAGAAAGAATGTGATTACCTTCAGACAGCATTGTCAATTCAATGGGTTGTTCAATGCCATATTCATCACTAAAGAGTCCCTCATCCAGTTTATAACGATAAGCGGTCACTCCGATCCCCCCAACCTGGATGGTATATGACCGGGCATTGGTAAGGGACTGGGGCGTATTTGTAAGCGTTGCAAGGGGCAAGTCAGGGTCAATACTGCCGCTTTTGTAAACCAACTGGACACAGTCCCCTGGGACCGTGTTACTGATCTCGGAATCGTATTCAACCAGGATCATCACGGTTGATCCCGATTCAGAACAGTCAAGTGTCAGGGGGGCGTCAGTGCTGCCCCCATTGAAATCAATTTTTCCTTGGATAGTTGTCACGGTACCACTACCGATGGTCAATGAATCGGCTTGGGAAACCTCTTTGACAAGATTGTAAAATACGGTATCTCCAGCCAAGGACTGATTACTGCCGTCCAGGTTCACGGTTCCGGAATGATGATCAAAGGTTCCACCTGTGTTTACAAAGTCCCCTTCCACGGTCATGGAACCGGATGGGGCGATAAAAACGCCACCGGTATGGATAAAATCACCGTTGATATCCACAGGGCCTTGACCACAGTCAAAAGTCCCTGCTTCCTGGAGATAATCTCTTGTTGTAAAGGAGTGACCTTCGCCTATCACGACAGTCCCTTCAAAGGATGGCGCCATGGAAATCTTACCAATACTGACATCCTGGTTCACCGTGATGGTGATATCACCCAAATCTGGGTTCAATTCAAAATAAACATAATCGTTGGGTTCAGGGGCAACACCCCTGGACCAGTGTGATGAATCGTTCCAGTCACCACTTTCGCCGATCCAGAAATTCCCCTGGGTCACGGTAATTAAAAAGAATTGCCCTGATAGAAGGTTGGTTCCGTCACTGACCGTGAATTCGAATGAATCCGTTAAGGCCTGACTTCCATCATGAACATAGATGATTTTATCCGCAGAAAGATCGGCCTGGGTAAACGACGTCAAAGAGGCACCGGGAGTGTCTGTGTTTTCAAGCTGCCCATGTTCAGCAGCAGCGATTAGGGTGAACACAAGCGTTTCATCATCCGTTTCCTCATCCACAGCCATCAATACCGATGGCCTTATCGTTTCAGTCGAACCTTCTAAAACAGCCATGCCGGCATTGATGGCAAGAGAAGGCATATCATCCACAGACGTCATGGTCATGGAGAAGATCTGGCCGGAAAGGGTGTTTTCCCCGTCCGATACCGAAAACTCAAAATTGTCTTCGGGGACATTGCTGCCATCATGAACATAGTGAATCATTTCATCAATAAGATCCTGCTGGGTAAACGACTGAATTTCCGTGCCCGGATTGTCCTTACGTTCGATCCGGCCATATGCCGTTGAGGTCGTGATGATAAAATCAAGGGATTCATCATAGGTATCCGTATCTGTGGCTTTCAAAACCGATGGGGTGATCTCCTCAGTTGATCCCTCCACAAGGGTTAAGCCATTATTCGTACTGACCGTGGGAATACTGCCACTGAGCCGTGTGATACAAAGACTCGCAGAGGCAGATCCTGTGTTTTTATCGTTTGTTTCAACGTCAACCTGAATGGGCCTCGTTATATCCGAATAGAATATTCGTGAATTCACATAGCTTACATGGCGTGCAACGTTGGTCAAAAGTGTATCGTCGACCCCTGAGCCCTTAACAATACGAATGTTGTCAATGTAAAGTTCGGCTCCCGTAAGAAGTTTCCCGGTCTTGTCATATGATCCGCAGACAAATTCAAAGCGATAAGAACCATCCAAAGGAATGGTTGACGAGGTTGTTGTCCATGCGTGTACATCACCCCGTTTTGAAAAAAGTTCTGTTCGTGAATCATCTGCTGCATTAATCAGAAATCCGAATACTTCATAAGCATCCGCTCCATTTTGTGCTGACCAGTCAAGAGACAACTGGTCTCCTTGGGACGCAGTGAACGCGCTGCTGACCACATAAGGTCCGTGGAGTGACCCATTGCCGTCAGGTTGATCAGTTCGTGTATTGGGCCCGGAGATGCCACCACGGTTTCTCAGCCGAAGGGAATAGGAACCACTACGTACAGTATCTCTCTCGATCTGAATAGAATAGGTGGATATCCCAACGACCCTCTCAAATACAATCGTCCCTGTCCCTGTGATGGCTCCATCGGAAAAACTGTATTCAATCTCTTTGCCGGTCAAATTTGTATGATACAGAGAGCGGTGCTCAGCCCATCCCGAGGTTGTACCTGATTCAAATCCACCATTTTCAATGATTTTATAAAAAAGAATTTTTAAGGGCTTTCCGTTTTGTCCATTTTCCGTTTCATCGATGATTCCGATGGCATCCCTGCCTGAACCATAACCCAGATAAATCAAACCGTCGCTGATCGATATGGCTCCACTGGCATTGGTATCTTCATCACCGGTAAGGGAAAATATATCGTTTTCAGTTGCTTGTGAAATTGAAAAGCGAAGAAAACCATCCGCATAATTTTCACCCCCTGTAAATGTTATATCTTCGTCATAGATGGTTTCGGGTGCACCAACCGCTATGGTATTGTCCGACAAGTCGGAAATGGTGGGCACACCACCCATGGCTCCAGTGCTTGCCATCACTAAAAAAACGCAAATCATCATTATTATATAAGATGACAGAGTCATTCCCCTCTTGCTCAACATATGCATCAGGATACCCCTTTTTTTTCTTGAACCACAATAACCGGCTTAGTCTCGAAAAGCCGCATAAGAATGCTAAATTTAATTAAAACAGTAAGATATAATTAAAAATTCAAGCAGCGCTTTAACGATCAACATTATTCTATTTGTAAGGAATAGATCACTTTCTTATCAGCTGAATTTAAATATTGTCAAGGATTATTAATCAGTTCATATGTCCATATAATACTTTGAAATCAGTGTTGAAAATTCAGACGTCAATAGATGTAACCAACTTATAATTATGAATAATTTTTGTAATAATGTTTTTTGAATTTTTGTTAGTTTGCCAAAATTAAATGACCCCTTGTTTTTTCGCTCCCATGGTGTAAAAAAAAACATAAACAGTAAAAATATGACAGATGGGGTATATGGGATGTAAGTCGTTCTTAACGACCTTGAAACAAAGAGTTAGCCAAAAGATCACCCGTGAACGAGCCCTTTTTGTTAGATCAAAAAACGAACTGAAATCATTGCATTACGGGATATTTATTCTCCGCAGGGACGTGGTTCTATTTCATATCAAAAGATAAAAATCATTGTGCTTACCTGATCAATGGGATATAAACTCGCGTTGCGTGAGCCACAGGTATCACTTCTGTGGCTTTTTATTTTTTAAAGATGTTCTAAAGGAAAAAAACATGATTAATGCGTCAAACGTCACTCTTTCATATGGAAAGAGGATTTTATTCAAAGACGTCAACATAAAATTCACTCCGGGGAACTGCTATGGCCTCATCGGAGCCAATGGGTCCGGAAAATCGACCTTTCTCAAAATTTTATCCGGAGAGATCGATGCTGACAAAGGGGATATTTTTGTTGACCCCAACGAGAGAATCGCCGTTCTTCGACAGGATCAGTTCGCCTTTGACGAAGAGACCGTATTCGACACAGTTGTCATGGGGCACAAGACCTTGATTGAGGTGATGCGTGAGAGGGATCTGATCTATGCCAAAGAAGAATTCACCGAAGAGGACGGCATCCGTTCCGGTGAACTTGAAGAACAATTTTCTGAAATGAACGGGTATGATACGGAATCCGAGGTGGCGGTTCTATTAAATGGTCTTGGTATCCCGGAGGCTCTCCGACAGAAAAAAATGAAAGAGCTTGAAGGGGGAGACAAAGTCCGGGTTCTCCTGGCCCAGGCCCTTTTCGGAAACCCCGAGGTGCTTCTCCTTGATGAACCCACCAACCATCTGGATCATAAATCCGTTGTCTGGCTCCAGGAATTTTTATTTAGATTTCAAAACACGGTGATCGTGGTTTCCCATGATCGTCATTTTTTGAATCAGGTTTGCACCCACATTGCCGACATTGATTTTGGTAAAATACAGATTTATGTGGGTAATTATGATTTCTGGTATCAGGCCAGCCAGCTTGTCCTGAAACAGAAACAAAACGAAAACAAAAAAACAGCTGAAAAAGCAAACGATCTCAAAGCATTTATCCAGAGATTCAGTTCAAATGCATCCAAATCCAGACAAGCCACCTCACGAAAAAAACTCCTGGAAAAACTAACCATTGAAGACATGCCTGTATCATCAAGGAAATACCCTTTTGTCAATTTTAAACCGGAACGACCCTGCGGAAACATCATCCTTGAAGTCCATAATCTGACAAAAAAAATTGACGGTGTCCAGATTTTAAAAAACCTCACAATGACAGTAAACAAAGGGGATAAAATCGCTTTTGTGGGAGGAAACAGTCTGGCTAAAACAACCTTGTTCCAGATTCTTTCAGGTGAGCTTGAACCGGACAGCGGCCATTTCAGATGGGGGGCCACTATTTCAACAGCCTATTTCCCCATGGAAAACAGTGCCTATTTCAATGTGGAACTGAGCCTCATTGACTGGCTTGGACAGTTTTCGCCTGAAGAAGGTGAGAGTTTTGCACGGGGTTTTCTCGGCAGGATGCTTTTTTCCGGGGATGAGGCCATGAAAAAAGTTTCTGTCCTTTCCGGAGGAGAAAAAGTCCGTTGCATGCTGTCCCGCATGATGCTGACAGGTGCCAATACCCTTATTCTGGATGAACCGACCAACCATCTGGACCTGGAATCCATCACAGCACTGAACGATGGCCTTATGGATTTTCCCGAAGTGGTTCTTTTTTCATCCCATGACCACCAGCTCGTATCAACCCTGGCCAACAGGATTATTGAACTTGGCACCCATGGTGTTATTGACAGAATGATGACCTTTGAAGACTATCTTGATAATCCGGAAATCAATACCATGAAGGAAACAATATACAACCATTAGGCGAAAGGACGACCATGGCCAGACACATTGAAGGGCATAGAACCCAGCACATCGGATGGCTTCGGGCTGCTGTTCTTGGTGCAAACGACGGTATTGTTTCAACGGCCAGCCTGATTCTGGGCGTTGCTGCCGCAGATGCTGGCGCAAAGAATATTCTGGTCGCAGGTGTGGCCGGTCTCGTGGCAGGGGCCATGTCCATGGCTGCCGGTGAGTACGTTTCGGTGAGTTCCCAATCAGACACGGAACGCGCTGATCTGGACCGGGAGCGCAAGGAGTTAGCGGCTGACCCGGTACACGAACATGAAGAAATGACGGCTATTTACATTGATCGTGGCCTTGACTCAGACCTTGCATCACAGGTTGCGACCCAGTTAATGGCCCATGATGCCCTGGGAGCCCATGCACGGGAAGAGCTCGGCATATCCGAGATCATGACGGCACGGCCGGTGATCGCCGCAATGGCTTCGGCCGGAACCTTTGCCGTGGGCGCAGCTCTGCCCCTCCTCATGGTCCTGATGACTCCTGTTTCCTCACTCATATGGACGGTTTCATGCAGCTCGCTTGTATTTCTTGCCGTATTGGGAGCACTTGCTGGACGGGTTGGCGGAGCCTCCATGATAAAGGCAGCTGTTCGTGTGATGTTCTGGGGTGCCCTGGCCATGGCATTGACATCAGGAGCAGGTTTTTTGTTTGGGGCTGCTGCCTGAGGCAATTAAATCCCTTGGTGGACGTTGTGGACGATGAAGTGGACGACGTGGACTGTGGACTTTGTGGACGGGGTGGAGGCTTTCTTAGGGAAAGCTTCGGGGAAAAATCCCCGAAGCTGTCGTGTCAGATGGTGGCTCTTTATCAGGGGAAAAGGACCTTGGGTTTTTCGGTATTGCCCGTTGCGTTGGGATAGCTGGGGAATACAAACTCCTTGGTGTTGCTGTCGATCAGTTCGTTGGAGTCTTTCATAAAATTATTAAACCGTTTTTTGCATTCGTAGAATCCATGCCACCAGGCGTAATCCGGGGCCATCATGGCGGTTCCCATCCGTGCCCGTCGTCCTTCATGGTGCCATAATTCATAGAATTCCACTTCTATATTTTCATCAAAAAATTTCACGGGATCCAGAAGTTTTTTCGCATAAAGGTTGTCCAGCATGGCTTTGGCCGGGGTGTAATACACATCGTTGTATTCTGCCACAACCTTGTCCAACTTGGTATAATGATCATCTACCCATTTATTGCCATGGCACTGGAGACAGATGGTTTTCATTTTGTCTCGCTCCACCTGCCAGTTGGTCTTGGCCGGGAAGGCTGCAAAGTCCGAAGGCCGGACAGTTTTGGGGGCCTGGGTTTCCCAGGACAGCCGTTCGGTCACGTCATGGGTGGTCATCACGGTTCCTGCACCGGACATATGGCAGGCTGCACAGGTGGGTGTCCGATAGTCCACCCCAGGCGTCCAGGTTCCCGGTGCTGCGTTGAAATTGAATTCATCACCAAAAGTATTATAAATATCCCCATGTTTGGATTCTGTATAGATTTCGATCTGGGGGTGGTCCGGACCCAGGTGGCACTGGCCGCAGGCTTCGGGCTTTCGTGCTTCCATGACCGAGAACCTGTGACGGGTATGGCAACTCGTACAACTCCCCTTGCTCCCATCCAGATTGACCCTGCCCACGCCCACATTGGGCCAGGTTGCCGGATCAATCTCGCCGTCCTTCATGGTTAAGATGGTTCCGTGACAGTAATAACACCCGGACTGACGTTCCATCTCGCTGTTCATGCCATTGTTCAGCCAGGGATCGATTTTCCATATGATCTCAAGTGTATTGGCGTGCTTGCTTAAATTGTACTGTTTGGCCTCATCCGGATGACATCTGGAACAATCCTTGGGTGTCACAACCCCTGATATGGGGGTTCTGTATTCTTTGGTCCCAAAAGGATTGTCTGAGCGTTCGTATTGCTTGTAATGTTTGGTGCTCACATCCGGGTCCGTGGAATCGGCTTTATGGCAGTCATAACAGGTGATATTGGCACTGGCATGACGACTGTGGGTCCAATCCACAAACAATCCGGGATTTTCCGTTTTATGGCACTGAATACAGGCAATGGCTTCTTTGGGCATGCTGCGCTCAATTCTGAATTCTTTTTCCTTGGCGGCATTGTTCACGTGTTCCTGGGCCTCGGCCGGAACAATCAGCCAAGCCATGGCTGATGAAAGCACACATCCTGCCAGTGTCAAAAGCATGATTTTTTTCATTGTGCGTATCCCCTTTGGTTCCTGTTCTATTTCTATGGTTTATTGTTTTCTCATCCTCGTTGGGATGAAACACGTCTATTACATCATTTCATTGAAAAAGAAGCGGCTGGTTTATGAACAAGATTCTGATGGCAATCCGTGCATTTTTTTTCATATCCCTTCATAGGATACAACACTGTCCGATGTGCCAGCATGGCTCCCCGTTTATCGGAAATATAAAGAAGATTTTTATGGCACTTCATGCAATAGCTGTTGTCAATGCTGCCATAGGCTGCCTTACGATTTTCAAGTCGGTCATACTCTCCACCCACCATGTGGCCCACCACATCTTTGAGACCATGCAGGGTTTTGGTATAAAAAAAACGCACCGTATCCTCAGGACGAGGCAGATGACAATCCATACACACAGCAACCACACCCTTATCGTTATTGGCATGGCTGGATGTTTTCCACTCGTTATAGGCCGGTTGAATTTCATGGCATGAAGAGCAGAATTCCGGGGTGGACGTCATCAGCATGGCGATGTTGCTCATCATAAGAAAAGACATGCCAAGAACGCCGCCGAAACAAAGAATCATGATCTGTTTGTAATATTTCTTCATGGATTCACGTCCATTGATTTTCAATCGTTTTTTTGCCTCTGGCTCGTGTTATCCCAGATTGAGAGATTCAAAAATGAGAAAAAGGAATCTCCTTAATTAAAGGCATGAAATAAAACTTTTTAGGGATTTTTTAAAAACCTGTGGTTCGTCTATCACGGACATTTTTATGTACGATAACAAAGGACTGCTATGCTGTCAAGCCTTGATAGCGTGGGAAAAAAAGGCCTATATGCAGCGTTATAGAGTTTGGATGATCCCGTAACCCCGTTCAAACACGATGCCTTGACGATGAATCTTTTTCCAAAGCCATCCATGGACTTTTCGCGAGTTCATCAGCCTTGGTTGTAACGTAAAACAAAATCGTTGAGATATGTGTGGTGATTGACAAGCCCTTAAGAGTTTCGTATAATACGAAATCGTCTCCTTCTTAGAAAAGCCAATGCTATCATCTTTTAATTATCAAATTGAAGGTACCCCCCATGGACAGCTCCTATTACAGGCTTATTTTTACTGGTTTAAGAAATAATATTCCCCCGGATAAAATTGTATATTACCTTAAAGAAACATTGAATTATTCCGAAGGAAAAATCCGGGCTATTTTTACGTCACCACCGCGTGTCCTTACCCTTTCCCATGATGAAGAACAGATTAAAACCATTCGAGACCAGATCGAAGATGCAGGGGGACGAGCCCATATCGACACCATGGAAGATAATTCGCAATGTCCGTTTCCCATCAGTCAAAAAGCCTATAAACGTATTCATCATGAAATAACCAAAGCAGCCCAGGGCAAATATCCTTTTTTGCTGATCAGTGTGAGACGTGTGCCGGATTCGGATCAAGCCATTTTCCCATCCTTGCTGCAAGGATTTGAAGACAAAATTGAAGACGGCTTAAAAAAATCCGTGACAGTTCTGCCGGTTGATGATTCGCGGCTTGTGATTCTTGATTATTTCTCAGATACGGCCAAAGGCATCCATACTCTCGAGCAGCTTGATGGTATACTTGGTCCCTTAATGGGCGATTCTGCGAAAATATTCAGGGGTCTTGCTGTGTACCCGAAAAACGGTCAGGATCCATGGGATCTTCTTCAGTACGCTGAAAAAAAATCCATGGCCATGGCAGGCCCGACTCTGTCAGAGGAATGCCCGGAAGATCATGAAGGGCGACTGTCCCTTGGAAAAATTCTCAAAGACAGTGAATCGGCCATGGACATGTTCCAGCAGATGCTGATCAGTGCCCGTGGGAAAAAATTCAAATGGCTTGGGGAACAAGACCTTGATTCACTATGGATGGGATTGGGAAACATGCCCCAGGTTCGGCAATGGGAATTTCTTTATCGGATGCCCCTTACGTCACCCCTGATCAAGGGACTTGAAAAAGCCATCATGAACAGGAGAAAACCGGTTTCAAACGCTGGGGCCAGGCAACGGGTCGAGGAACTTCTGATCAAAATGAGCGGCTTTGACAATGATGACCGTTTCGTGCACATGAGACAGGAAATCCCTGAAAAATTAAAAAAAGTCACCTCATTTCCGACCCTTTCCAAGGTCGCCATCGCCATTGTCAATATTGCCAGAAATCCTGATTCAGGGATTGATGAACTGACCACGCTTATCAAAAATGATCCATCCCTGACTCTGACCCTCTTAAAAATTGTCAATTCGGCGTTTTATGGTTTCCCACAGAAAATCGAAACCATCGAACGGGCAGTCATTATTCTGGGACGGGAAGAGCTGGTGAACCTGGCATTGGGCCTTGGAGCGTCACGGGCCATTGATGTCCTGCCCACCAAAGGCCTCTACAAACCCAAAGCCTTGTGGCACCACCTGATGGGAACCGCCCTGATCTGCCGTTATCTTTATAAAAAATACCGAAAAAAAGATGAGCCAGGCCTTTTTACTGCTGGCCTTCTCCACGATTTCGGAAAGATTTTTCTTGTTGAGAATTACCCCGAAGCCTATGACAAACTTCATCTTGACGCTGCGGAATTCGACATTCCCCTTTACGAACTTGAGGAGGAATGTTTCGGGATCAACCATGCAATTATCGGAAAATATATCGCTTCATACTGGAACCTTCCGGAACCCCTCATCCAGGCGGCGGCCTATCACCACCAGCCATTTTTTGCAACCGAACACACACGGCTTGCCGCCATCATCGGTTTTGCTGATTATCTTTATCACAAGACCGGCCCTACAGATGAATTATCCCAGATGGTCACCCCCTATTCTCCATGCCTGACCTACGGCCACTGGCATATTATCAAAGAGGTTTTCCCAGGGATTGTCCAGGATGAAATTGAACCCATTGCCATGGAAGCTGAGGCGTTTATTCAGGAAAACAGGCATATATTTGCTGTCCTTAAATAGTGCCCATCCCAAAATGGCATCTCAGGGTCCATAGCGGCGTTTTCAGATTTTCACAGATTTTCACGGTGCAAGGGTCTTCCGTAGAGACGGTCGGCCTTACTTCTTCGTAAAACGATGGCCGACATGTAAATTTTCGACTCCGACATCAGAGATCATTCATCCCCTTTGGACTCAACGCAGGGTGTACAGACAATATTTTTTCCCCGATGCCAGAAGGCCATCCACTCTCCATCCCATCGAGCGCTATAAAGAAGGCCGCCATTATAGAAGTTGGACGAAAGAAAATCACTGACCGGTACGCTGATAATCCCTGAATCATTTTTCAGAGAGTCGACATAATAGACATAGCCCTTAACAGGGTCATATCCGATAAGGGTCACATAATGCCCATAACCCGGATAGGCACTTGAAAGATGGATAACCACAGGGACATCTTTTTCTAAGACATTTTCAAGGATGTTATCCAGCCGATTTTGCCGTACTTCAACAGCATCGGGTTCGGTGTATGACGAGCAGACAAACGCATCATAGACATTATCGTTCAAATCAAGAGTATAATAAAGATGGGTTATATTATCCAGAAGATCCCAGCCGGAGCCGTAATTGTCAGGCTGAATAAACTGACCGAACTCTGTTTCACCAATCGGGGTGGGATGGTCGGACGTTATGACAGGGATATCGAGCATACCGTCACCCCAGGTTGAACTGAAAAGGGATTGAACCCTATAGTAATAAGACCCCTGATCATCATAATACGCAATGATATGATATAACGATGCGGGGCCACAGTAACCAGGACCTTCAATCGGGGCATTCCATTCCCAGTGCCCCTTGTTTTCATAGGGTTGGCGGGCAGTGATATTAAAATCATCATCCATAACCAGGACGTTGGCATGATTTGATGAATTGGTGCCATTACATCCTAAAAAGTGAATAATCACCAAAAAAACAATCAGATTGACGGATATTCGTCTTTTATTCATTAACTGTTGACTCCATGTATTTCATAGACGATGTGATCCAAAAGACCTTGCCAATGACAAGCGACCTGTTTGAATATTGTCTATGGATCCTATCTTATTATGAATCACATAAGACCAATACAAAAATCATACCAGCTCTTAAGGCTGGTCATAAATCTTAACACTGTTAAATTTGATGGCCTCACGATAAATATTTTTATTTGCGTGATGTTTTAATAAATATGTCCGTGTGATAGTTTAAGAAGATCGTGATCCAATTTCATACGTCTTCTCTTCTTGACCCCTATATAAATGAGGTGTTTTATGAGTTCAAAATCATTCAAGACCATGATTGTCCAAGAAACCGACACGGGACACTATACAAAAATCATCAGCCAAAAGACCCTGGATGACCTTCCCCTGGGTGATGTGCTGATCCGAGTCCATTATTCATCACTGAATTACAAGGATGTGCTTTCCACCCAGGGGAACCGGGGTGTTACGCGGTCGTTCCCACACACTCCGGGCATTGATGCGGCGGGCATTGTTGAAGAAAGTACGAGCAAGGCATTCCGGACGGGTGATTCGGTTCTGGTCACAGGCTATGACCTGGGTATGAACACCTCAGGGGGGTTTGCCGAATATATCCGTGTGCCCGAAACATGGGTGGTCCCCCTGCCCGTGAATCTGGCATTAAGGGAGAGCATGATGTATGGAACGGCCGGTTTTACTGCAGGTTTATCCTGTCATCGTCTTATAAATCACGGTCTGACATCGGACCAAGGCCGTATTCTTGTCAGTGGTGCCACTGGCGGGGTAGGGAGTATCGCGGTAGCCATTCTTGCAAAAATGGGGTTTCAGGTAACGGCCGTCAATGGACACCATGACCGCACAGACTATTTAAAATCCATTGGGGCCTCAAGCGTCATATCCATTGAAGATGCGATGGATAATAGTTCCAGGCCTCTGCTTGAACAAAAATGGGCTGGGGTTGTTGATGCGGTGGGGGGGAACCTTCTTGCAACGGCCCTTCGATCTGTTCAGCGCCACGGAATTGTTACCACCTGCGGAAATGTCGGCAGTGCAGATCTTGCAACAACCGTCTATCCATTCATTTTAAGGGGAATCACCCTTGCAGGCATTGATTCAGCCACAACCCCCATGGATCTTCGCTGTATTATCTGGGGAAAACTTGCGGGGGAATGGAAAATCCCTCAATTAAACACCATAGCAAAGGAGCTTCCGAACCTGGAATCCCTGGACAAGGAAATCGACAAGCTGTTGAACCATCAGCGAACAGGCCGGGCGATTGTTAAGGTCGTGTCATAGGATTTTACTCAGAAAGCGGCCATTTATCCGGTTGGGGGTCATGCCCTTCCAGGGCGATGTCCCCGATGTTCCTATCACTCATTCGCGGTATTTCCCTTAAGCTTTTCCCCTTCACATCCGTTGTGAATTCGATGGGGATGGAATTGGGGTCAAAGGCATAAACAGAATGGAAATAGCCATGGTCCACCACATGGGACGCCTTGAATCCTGCTGATTCAAGAAGCTTTTTTAAGCGGCTGAGTTCCACGTCATTTTCAACACCAATGGCCACATGATCAAAGGCCAATGGCTTTATGGTGGGAACACCATGATGCTTTTTTTCAGGATTCGTTGACTCGGGCCATTCAAAAAATGAAATCATGGTGTTTTCACAGATCTCGAAATAATACTGTTTGTTTTGCCCATCTCCTGTGGCCGCAAGCATCTTCATGCCCAGAAGATCCCGCCAGAAACGGATGGTTTTGTCCATATCATCGGTAATCAAGGCCAGATGGTGAATGCCGGTGTATTTTCCCACGGTTATAAATCTCCTTGTTATCCGAGTAGATGAGTCAAGGCCATATCGATTTCCGGATATGAAAAATGATGGCCCAGACTGTTTAATTCTCCAGCAACCATTCTCTGACTGCTCAATAAAGCATCTGCAAGTTCCCCCATGACCCCCTTAAGTGCCCAGGAAGGAATGGTGAAAAAGGCCGGACGACCAAGGGCATGGGCCATGGCGCGTGTAAAATCATTGTTTCGAATGGCATATGGCGAACAAAAGTTGATGGGGCCACGTGCACCCTCATGCTTAATTAATAATAAAATGGCCGAGACCAGATCATCAATGTGCATCCAGGACATCCAATGGTCTCCTGCCCCAAGTTTGCCTCCAAGGCCAAGCTTGAATGGGGTCACCATCATTTTCAAAGCCCCGCCCTCTTTTCCGAGAATCATACCGAAACGCATCAATACCGTTCGAATACCGTTTGCTTCAGCTTTAAGTGCCTGGTTTTCCCAGACCATACACACATCGGATAAAAAACCGTCACCCTTTGATGACTTTTCGGTCAGAATGTCATCCTTTCGATCACCGTAGAACCCCGAGGCTGATGTGCTTAGAAAAACACGAACATTCCCTTTGGACATCGCCTCCACAAGGTTGATGGTGGTCAAAAAACGACTTTCCTTGATTTCAAGTTTATTCCCTGCATTCCAGCGGGTAAAAATGTTCTTGCCTGCCAGATTGATCACCACATCCATATCAGCGACCCGGGTCTGCCAGTCTCCTTTGATCGTGGTGTCACAAACAATCTGGCTGAAACCTTTTCTTCCAGCATAGCTGCTCTTTGATGATCGTCCGGTGATGGTCACATCCCAACCCAGATCAAGCAATCGTCCTGTTAAGCAGGATCCCACAAAACCTGTACCTCCTGTGATAAGTGCCTTCATGCCTCGTGTCTCCTTGAAAGATAAGATTTACATGGAAAAGAATTTAATTATATCGAATTTTAATCAATAAATCATTTTTTTTTCATAAAATTGTTTTGCAAAAAAGGAGACAGGATTGCTATACTGTCTCATCAATTTTTTCATGGAACCCCAAAGCCCTGTTTTATGGTCCGGTATCTGAGATTCAATTGAATGCAAGATTATCACGTTAAAGCTGGCACCCAACAAGGGATACCAAGACAAGCCAAGTTCTAACCCCGATAATTTGAACAAATGGATGAATTAATAATCCGGTCAAATCATTTCATATGACCGGGAAATTGACTGAAAACATTTAACAATGGAGACAAGGAAATGGGTAAAAAAGTTGTTATCGATGAAGAAGAATGTATGGGTTGTGAAGCATGTGTTGAGATTGCACCGGATATTTTTGAATTTAATGATGATGAAGAAAAAGCCATCGTCATCAAAGCAGAAGGTGGGGACAAAGACGCCATCCAAGAAGCCATTGATGCCTGCCCTGCAAGCTGCATAACCTTGGAATAATTTGCTATTTTTAAACCACGTTCGCAGAAGGTTTTAATGCGGACGTGGTTTTTTATTTACCCCCGTGTCAGACCAGATAACGAAGATCCCTTTCAGCCAGTATGCCTGTCCCATTCAAAAAAAGAAGAAAACGAACCAGATCCTTTCGCTTACCGCTGACAATCCCTGTGGTCACATCAAAGATCGCCCCTTCAAATCCGAACATTCCCGGAAAAACACCAAAAAGAAGATGATTATTTTCATTCCAGACCATCTGCCTTGTCTTTGATTCATCAAATGAAAATATGCTTGAAAGCAGAGTCTTATCCAAGTCAGGGCAAAGGGGGGCTTGAAACAGAGTTCTAAGCTTTCCGCCCCCTTCCCGAATGAGGTTCAGCACGGTTTTGTGAGACAGCTCAATGGACGTCATGGTCTGTGCCGTCAGATAGATAAAGTCAAGATAACCGGTATCCTTTTGAATATCCAGATGAAAAACCTCTTCATAAATCTCCTTATTTTCATGAATCCGTTCATAAACGTCTTGACGATGACCGTATGGTGTCCCGCACATACGTTCCAGTGCCCGACTTATCTCGGTCTTGTTTTCGTCACCATCCAAGGAAAGCAAGGGGTCGTAAAGGCAGCCCAGGTCCTCTAACAGCTGATCCGAAGTTCCCATCATCATCAAAAAGGATATACCCCTGTAAGATGCAAGTCCTTGATCCGTGAATATATCACATGCGTTCACCTGCTTCATTAGACTGTGAAGGCCCATGGTGAGCAAACGGTTGGACTGAAAAAGCGAGGGAATATCCCCTTTCCCTTTTCGAATGATCCGGCCTGGCGGATCATCATAAAATGAAAAACCAAAATGGGGAAACAGCGCCCCGGACATATGAGACCTCAGGTACCGTGTGTTATGATCACACGCTGCCACCCTGTAAAAACCCAGATGGCAGCGTTCATGAACCACATAATCATCATGAAATGTCTGGATATACCGATATTTTTTTTTAAGTACAGTCATGTATGCCCCGGAGTTTTTTCATGACAGATTGATAAAAAAGCTGTAGTCTGAAGGCCTATATTATAAAAAAAACCAGTGAAACACCACTGACAAAACATAATTTTTTAAAGATGGGGTATCCATGAACATCAAAACAGCAAATACGATTCTTTACTGTAAGAAGTGGGAAGAAACCCTGGTCTTTTACCGTGACAGACTTTGCCTTGAGATTAGCCTTTCAAAGGCCTGGTTTGTTGAATTCATTCTGAATAAAGATGCCAGACTGAGTATCGCCAACGAGAATAAAACAACCATTCCAAGCGCAGGGGGACAAGGTATCACACTCAGTTTTGAAGTGCCCTCCATCGAGGACAGCCATAGTCATATGCAAAAATCAGGTCTGGCCCCCTCCCCCATTAGGAATCATCCCTGGCATGCCCGGGTTTTTTATCTGTATGACCCCGAAGGCAACCGCCTTGAATTCTGGATGTCCTGCCCTCAATAATATATGCGTGTCAAACGTTTAAATTTTTTTGGAAATTCCTGGTATGAATTCATCATTGTCAAGAAATTCTCATTTTCCGTCCAGGACATCACCCTCTTGTTCCTTGTGAACAATATTATCAATTATTTCTTAAGCCCCATGATCGGCAAAGCCATTATCCGTTTTGGGGAACGCAAGGTTCTTTCTCTGGAATATGCCAGCCTGTTCTTTATTTTCCTGGCCTATGCCATGGTGGACGATAAATTCCTGATTGGCCTTTTGTATATAGCTGATCACATTTTTTTCAATTTCGCCATTGCCATCCGGACCTTTTTCCAGAAAATCGCAGACCCCAGAGATATTGCCCCCAGCATGGCCGTTGGCTTTACCATCAACCACATCGCCGCGGTGGTCTTCCCCGTGGTCGGTGGTCTTTTATGGATGATCGACTACCGAATCCCTTTTTACTGAGGAGCCATATTTTCAGTGATCTCGCTTGCAGCCGTGCAATGCATCACGTTCCAGCTTAAAAAAAATGGAAACCTTGATGTGATACATGAATAAATTTTATGCATTGTAGGTTAAAGCCGGGAAGGCTTGGTAGTCAAGCGCGAAGGATTCCCGGCTTTTCAGTGCCCGTTGTAAGGTAGGTAAAATAGAAGGGTTTTCTCTGTTGCGTTTTTACTTTATAATGTTTTTTCTGCTCCTTGGAGAAAATAACCGGGAAAGGCCTTGGCCGTTTTCAATGACTGACCGATCCCGGTTTTACCCCAATATGAAGAAAAGTGATCTGAAAAAGGTTTATTCCATATGCCTCCTTGTTTTTAAACGTCATAGACAAGATGATGACATATGGTTTTGCAACCTGCGGGCCAGCCTACCAAAAACGATTCAAATAAATTTTATATAACTGATATTATAAGATATTGTCATGGAACAGTTCAATGTCAGCCTGATAAATATTAATAATGAATCACGGATGGTGATAAAATGGATAGTTAGTATCCGATAAAAGCCTTTTTACCTGTATACCCCTGATTCATTCGGGTATTTAATAAACACTTGGATCAAACACACCAACCCATTTGCCCGGCTTTTTAGGCTTGTCCCCGCCCAGGCAGGGAAGCTGGCCCTCGGAGAGCTGCCGGAGGCATTCTTCTTCGTGTCTCCGTGGTTAAACTGTTTTTTTATTTCGTTTCCAGGCTTTGCCTGGAAACTTAACTTTTTTTCACCATGAAGGTCATGAAGGGCATGAAGTTTGATGATCTCGTAAAAAGTCGACGGATGGCTATGGAAAAAGGTCCATAGGCAAGGCATAGTGTTTGGCCAGGCGTGAAGGCATACATGTAGTATGTCGAACGTCTGGCCAAACACTATAACGCCGCATATGGGACTTTTTACGACGCCATCAAGGCTGAACCGCAATCCGGACAAAATTTAAACGCCTCATCCTTGATCGGACAATGGCATTTTCCGCATCGTTTGGGCACCGGGCCAAGGACCACAAGAAGTTCGCCTTCGCGCACCGGTGTCATCCGCTTGTCGCTTTTGTAATCCGATGATTTAAGAACGCGTTCCACCATACCATCCATGGGTGAGATCACAGCTTTTTCCTGTTTCATAATGGTGATATTGAACAGTTCTTCTCCTTTGCCCACAGTGTCTCCTGGCTTCACATACATCACCCAGAGATCTCCGGTGCTGGGGGATGCGATGTGAAAGGGATTGTCTTTATCGGCCATTTCTATGGCACCCTGCCCCGTTTTAAGGGGTTTGGCCACCTGTACCGGATGGGTGAATGTTTCATCATCAAGATTGTACCTGACGAGACAGACCCCCTGGAGGTCCACGGGACCGATGTCAATGATAACAATCCTGTGGGGTTTGTCGTCCGAATCTGAAAAATCAAGTTCCCGGCCCACAGTGAGGCCTTCAAACCATACATCCAGGGGAAGACGGTTGGGGTTTCCATAATTATTTCTGAAAATAATAGTCTTGAGGGCATCACCGGGATGATTCAAATACATAACCAGTTCTTCGTGTGAGGATTTTCGTTCGATTTGTCTGGTCAGGGATTCCCTTTCCGTTTCGATATCAATGGTTCCCAGGGCTTTAAGTGGGGAATCTTCGGTTCTCTGGGCCAGAAATTTTTTATAATCCGGTCCAAAGGCACTTTCATAGACCCAGTCCTGGGGAAACCCCAGGGGCATCTTACCAAAACGCCCCATAAGAAGGTCTTTGAACGCATCGTTGCTTTCCCTGTAAAGGATCTGCCGATCGTTTTTAAGATCATCCGTCAGTTTATGTTCCGGTGCATTGGCAACGGATTCCATTACCCAGAGAAGATGGTTCACTTCGTCTTCCCCGCCCCTCTTGAACGCGCTGGTCACAGCAAGAAAGGCGGTATTCCAGGTAATCTGGGACCCGGGTGTCACATCATGGTATCGGACGATTTTTCGTGTTCCGGAAAGGAATCTCAGCATGTAGGGTAGAAGATGGATGTAGCCCTGTTTCATGGCCCCTTCCTGGGATGAGGACGTGGCTCCTCCGGGCATGCCATGGTGGATTACGTCATGGTCAATTCCCTGGAAATACGGAGCTGTATAGCGATCGTAATAGGGCATAATCTGTTTGAGCACAAAATTGCAGGTTCGGATCATGTCTTTGTTTAAATTGGTTTTAAGCCCCATTTCTTCTTCGATATAAGCGGCGGTGGACAACACTTCGCCCTGGCCGTACCACCTGACTGATGCGCCCAGTGCCGTATCCACGATATGTGCCCCGGCTTTGGCCGCAGCGCCCACTGCCGGGGTAAACAATCCGTCCGTGAAATGGCGGTGGTAATGCACCACCATATCAGGATATTTTTTCCTAATGGAGGCAACCAGACTGCTGATGAATCTGGGGGGGCACACACCTGCCATATCCTTGAGGCCAAGGATGAAATCCTTTTGGGATTTTTTTGCGGGTTGGCCGGTAATACGGGCGATCATGGCCACAATATCATCCACCACGTGCATATAATGGGGTACATCAAAGCCCTGGGCCCAGGACAGAGAAATGGCCGGTTCAAAGACGTTGGCCTGACTGTTCATGACCACTTCGGCCAGGGGAGCCATGTTTTCTACATGGTTCAGAAAATCGAAACATCGGACCACATCATGATGTTCGCAGATCATCTCACCGGTGAGCCGCATAAGGTTCCGGGGCTGGGGTTTGTATCCCAGAAGATTGGTGGACCGCACCAAAATCTGTTTGAGGGTTGTGGGCGCAAACCGATTCCAGGTTCGGGCCTCGTTGAACGGATAGGTCATGTTGGCCATGAGAGCCACGTGGAAATGAGCCCCGCCACCGTTTTCTATGGAGAAAAAACCGCACCGGTCAAGGTATGGCCCAATGATGGCGTCTTCAGCCAAACGAAACCGGTTCCCGCTGTTGGACTGGGTAATGTCCCGGGGTGTGGTGTCCATAAAATGCACATGGCCCGAATCCCTCACATAATCAAGCAGGGCTTTTCGATCCCCCCTGGGATAAATCTGTTGAGGCTGGGTTCGATCCAGCACAGGCAGAACCGGTGAAAACTCTGGCATGCGTTTGTCTTCCACGCCCCTGTATTCCCCAAGTTGCACAAAAGGGTTGTATCCCCTGGCCGATATTTCAGCTGCGAGTCTGCTCAATCGCAGGGCTTCAGAATCGAGATCCTTGTAATACATGAGTTCCGGTGTTGTACTCACAAAACGGGTATTATAATCTCCGGAAAGAAACGTGGGATGGGTGATGATCCTTTGGTGAAATGGAATGGTGGTTTTCGGTCCCCCGATGACGTATTCTTTTAAGGCCCGGTTCATGACAGCCAGTGTTTTTTCCCAAGTTCGTCCGTAAGCGATCAGAAGGGCTGCCGCCGAATCATAGTGAGGCGGGAATTCATAGCCGCCGGAAATACAGGAATCGAGCCGGATACCTGGCCCACCAGGAGAAAGATAGCGTGTGATAAGGCCTGAGTTGGGCGTGAATCCTTGGCGGGGATCTTCGCAGTTGATTCTCACCTGTATGGCATGGGAGAGAGGACGGGTATTTTCTTCATTGAGTCGGAGTGTTGCTCCGAATGCCACGGCGATCTGTTCCTCCACTAAATCAATGCCGTAACGGCATTCGGTGATGCCGTGCTCGACCTGGAGCCTTGTGTTCACTTCAATAAGGTAGACGTTGGCATCATCATCCACTAGAAATTCAACTGTTGCCAACGAGTAATACCCCACAGACGTGATCAGCTTTTTTGCATACTCCTTCAATCGTCCCCGCAAATCGTCGGTCCATTTGGGCCAGGATGAGGGCGTTATTTCAACAAGTTTTTGGTGATTACGTTGAACCGTACAATCTCGCTCATCAAAGGTAAACACATTGCCGTACTGATCTGCGATCACCTGGATTTCGATGTGCCTTACCGAGGTGAGGAGTTTTTCCACAAAGAGCCTGGGATTACCAAACGAGGCATGGGCCAGGGCCGATGCTTTTGAAAATGCACTTTCAAGCTGTGCCATATCATGGACTTCGTAGATTCCTCGCCCACCGCCGCCACCTTCGGCTTTGAGCATGACGGGAAGGCCCATGTCAAGGGCGACACTTCGAGCGGTTTCCACATCAACAGCCCCAAGTGATCCGGGTACCACGGGAATATCGAGACTTCGGGCAAGATCCCGGACTTTGACTTTGTTTCCAAGGAGATCCATGCCCTTGGTGGCAGGCCCGATGAAAAGAATTCCCGCTTCTTCACATTTACCAGGGAAACGTGAATCTTCTGATGCGAATCCCCAACCGGGATGGATGGCGATGATGCCTTGTTTTTTTGCAAGACTGATGATCCGGTCAAGGTCCAGATATGCACGGGGGTTATCTCCCAGAAGCACGAGCTCTTTGGCACCCGCGGTAAAAGGGGCTGTTTTGTCCACACTGGTTACGGTCATCACGGGGATGGCCTTGAAAAGCTCCCGGATGGTCCTGCTGATTCTCCGTGCCGCAATTCCCCGGTTGGCAACCAGTATTTTTTTCCCTTTGATTTCCCTGCATATATCGTCGAACGTTTTCATAAAAGTCCTCCATAATTGATAAACTCGTAAAAAATCGAAAGATGGCTAAGGAAAAAGGTCCATAGGCAAAACACTATAACGCCGCATATGGGACTTTTTACGACGCCATCAAAATTGATTAATACACAACGGGAATAAGACTGCCGTTATGACAGGTTCTTTCTCCGTTCACTGTTTTAAGTCGAATGCCGCCGGTTTCGGTCAGCCCCTGGATCACAGCCTGAAATTCTTCAGCACTATGCGGTTTGAAGACCACTGTTTCACCCATGAATGCCAATGAGTTTTCAAGAACCTTTAGCAGATCGGCGGGTTGTGTGCCCTGTGAGAGCGATGTCATGCAATCCATGACAGCCTGAACCATGCGAGGCCAGATTTCAAGAGGTGACACGGACAGTCCAAGTTCACCAAGATGACCGGGGGGGAGTGCCCTTGGGTCATTCAATTCGTCCATGGACGGTGAGGTGAAAAGATTGACCCCGAACCCGGCAATCACGTTATCATCTCGTTTTTCCACCAGGATGCCCCCCACTTTTCTTCGTGAAACAAGAATATCGTTGGGCCACTTAAACTCTGAATAAATGCCCAGATCTCTGAGGGTAATATGAACAGCCATGGCCAGCATCATGGGGGTCATGGCTGAACAAGACAAGTGATTTGGAAGGCGCATCGTTGCATAGAGATTGCCCCCATCGGAAATCCAGGCCCGGCGGAACTGTCCTCTTCCATGGTGCTGACCTAAGGAAAGAACCGATGACCATTCAGGGAAAATGTTATTCTCAATGAGACGCCAGGCAAGATCCATGGTCGAAGAACAGGAATCGGTAAAAAAGAAAGAGATCCCCAAAGGAGGATTTCCAGAACGTTCAACCGAGATGGTTTCCAGGGTGTGTGCAAGGCTCATCGTTGTCCAGGGGCCGTAGGTTGAAAGACACCTGTTGTGGGCATTTCCGGTCAGTATTTTTTCTATCGAGATGTCCATGACGATGTCCTTATCCATCGCCGAGCAGTCATTTCCAGCCGTCTGAGACTATCATATCAGAAGGACCCTGAAAAACCCATACACTGATAAATCCCTTTATATGAAACTCTAAATTTACAGTTAAATTCCTTCATTGTCAATTAGGTCATAATATAGAACACAGGGCAGGAAAAAACTTGTGATTGGCAGAAGGAAAGGGATAGTTTCCAAGATCATCCACCGTGATCCAGAGTATGGGCTGTTTTTTCAAGGCGTTGACGGTCTTCTTATCTTCATGGCACACGAACACGGTAAGGCGGATTTTAAAATGGGAATAAACATGACTGACACAGGCCAGTGTTTCCTTGATCTGAACATGAACTCCGAGTTCTTCAAGGCATTTTCTTTGAAGGGCTTGTTCCATAGACTCATTGTTTAGAGTCTTGCCTCCGGGAAGCTCCCACATTCCGGCAAGATGGCCAGTATCAGGGCGTTTCTGAATTAAAAATGTTTTCCCACGAACAATCACGGCCAGCCCCACCAAATATTCAGGGATACGGTTTTTTTTGGGAATGTTTGGATAATCAATCACGGTATCGGCTTTGAAGGCACAACAGGTTTCATGGATGGGACATGCCGGGCACATAGGATTTTTCGGTAGGCAGACCCTTGCCCCCAACTCCATCACGGCCTGATTGAAATCCCCTGGAGATTCTTTGGGAATAAGGCCACTCATCTTTTCAAGAATATGTTTCCGGGTTGATGCTTTTGTGCTGTCTTCACCCAGACAGTAGTAACGGGCCATGACCCGGATGACGTTGCCGTCAACCACAGGAAGGGCTTGGCCAAAGGCAATGCTCATCACGGCGGCCGTGGTGTAGGCTCCCACTCCCGGAAGTTTTAAAAACACATCCGAATTATCCGGAACCTTACCCTTATGGTGTGTCCTGACCTGACGGATCGCAGCCAGAAAATGGTGGCATCGTCTGTAATAGCCAAGACCCTCCCACAACTTGAGGACATCTTGGTCCTCTGCCCGGGCAAGATCTTCTATTGTCGGGTATTTTTCTATAAACCGAGTGTAGTAGGGAATGACTGTGGCCACCTGGGTCTGCTGGAGCATTACCTCGGATAGCCATATGTGATAGGGGTCCCGGCTTTCCCGCCAGGGCATGGGCCGTTTGTTGTCATGGTACCAGTGCAACAAGGTTAAGCTGAATTTCTTTTCCAGAATTATATCTCCAATCAAAAAAAAGAATCCAAAAAAATCATCAGCATAAAACCTTACGAAGGGAACGATCGATCACATGGTCCTGGATCAAGCCCTCTTCCCATTTCCGGACGCTGTCGGCGCATAAGCCCAGAAGATCAGCCAATTGTTTGTGATCCAGTCCCTTATCCATACGAAGACGACGGATGTCTGCTCCGGTCAAAAGTCCTGCTTTACTTCGGTAAGCATCGGAAATGGCCCTTTGTGTCTGTGACGCCTGAACCACCGTCCCTGCTTCAATGCCGCAACAGGCACAGACATAAGCTTCGGACTCGACATTCAGGTCCATTCCGTTGTAACAGGTTTTTTTCTCCCGGGTTTTCAAATGCATTTCACCCTTTCCGCAGGGGCATTTTTTCGTGGTCATCCTTAGTTCCCCTTATTCCTGTTTTTATGAAGCGAAATCAGCCAGAACGCATTATCAAAAAGGGTGAATTTCAGGTAAACCTTACAACCGAAACGGCGTGAGCTTGTTCTGAACGCGAAAAGCTCACTTGCGATAATCCTGTTTTCATAAGATCTGGACGGAGGGCGTTTCCCAACGTACTGTAAGGGCTTGATATCATCCAACAGTGAAAGAAGCACATCGTTGATCTCGTGTTCAAGAAGAAAGCCAAGCTGAATTGCATCAGAGGCCATGGCCTCGGGATTGATTACACTCACCTGCCCCAGGGTCACAGCCTGCTTTGACTCGTTTATTTTTTTATCAAGCTCTTTGTATGAGGGCCTTTTCATAACACCTGATGAACGCTTTAATGAATTAAATTATTTTTAGATTTCTCTCTACACGTATCATATATAAGGGCCTCAGGTAACAAGAGCAAGTCCCTGATAAAAATTTAGACCAGCCTTGAGATAAAGTCGCCTGCCCAGACGGCTGTAAGCCCCAAAATCATATGAAAAATAATATTGGCCATGGATGCGATAAAACCGCCTTCCCTTGCAAGGACAAAGCTTTCGTATGCAAAGGTGGAATAGGTTGTGTAGCTCCCAAGAAATCCTGTAAAAACCATAAGTCGTGTTTCAGGTGAAAGAACCTCGCGACTGGTTGCAAGACCCAGGCCCAGGCCGATCAGAAAACAGCCGCTGATATTGACGATCATGGTACCATAGGGAAAGGTCCGCGCCCCGAACAAACGCACCGTTAAGGCCAGTGACAGATACCTTGAAACAGCTCCGAAAAAGCCGCCCATGCCCACATACAAAAATTTATACACGTTTTTATTAAACCCTTTTTGTCAATATACCGATTTATAAATTTTGGGGAAATATAACAGAATGTTTATAAAAAAGTAAACAGATCATCACATTCCGGTTGATATAATATGATGGAAGAGATAAACAGAGGGTTCCATTATTTTGATCAGAGGCTTGTTATAACAAAAGAATCCTTTGTAATCATTTAGGTAGGGATGCTTTGGTTGCATCCCTAAGGTTTAAATTTCGAGTCTCACACATTAGGACACCATGAAAAACATATCAAGAAACGAAAACATACGAAATATAGCCATCATCGCCCATGTTGACCATGGCAAAACAACCCTGGTGGATGCCATGTTCAAACAGAGCGGGCTTTTCAGGGCAAATCAGTCTGTGGAAGAACGAGTCATGGACAGTATGGACCTTGAACGTGAACGGGGCATCACCATCTCTGCGAAAAATTGCTCTGTTCGTCGAAATAATATTAAAATCAACATCCTCGATACACCGGGCCATGCCGATTTCGGCGGTGAAGTTGAACGGGCCCTGTCCATGGTGGATGGTGCCATCCTTTTGGTGGATGCATCGGAAGGTCCCCTGCCCCAGACACGTTTCGTGCTGAAAAAAACCTTTGAAGCCGGCCTCCGGGTCATTGTGGTTATCAATAAAATTGATCGTTCCGATGCACGGCCACTTGAAGTCCTTGACGAGGTCTACGATCTTTTTATTGACCTGGATGCCACAGACGAACAACTCGATTTCACATATCTCTACGCCATCGGACGTGACGGCATCGCCCAGAAAACTCTGGATGGAAAAGGTGAGAACCTTGATATCCTTTTCGATACCATTATAAAAGAGATCCCGGCCCCAACCCTTGACCCGGAAGCCCCTCTCCAAATGTTGATTTCGGATTTGGGCTATTCGGATTACCTGGGCCGCCTGGCCATCGGAAAAGTATACAACAAGAACCTGTCCGCCAAAGACCCTTTGATTTGTATCAACGGAAAAGAAGAACATCTTCCCTTAAAAGTGACAAAACTCCAGGTTTATGATGGCCTTTCCCTGGTGGACGTCATCGAGGCCGAACCCGGGGATATTGCCGTGGTTGCAGGCATCAGCGGCTTTCACATCGGGGACACCATCTGCAACAAGCTCTACCCCAAGGCCCTTCGACGTATTACCGTGGATGAGCCCACCGTGTCCATGCGTTTTAAAATCAATGATTCGCCTTTTGCAGGACTGGAAGGAAAACTCGTCCAGTCTCGAAAAATTCAGGAACGTCTTGAAAAAGAAACGCTCCTGAATGTGGCTGTCCAGCTTGAACTCACCGAAGAAAAAGACTGTTTCGTTGTCAAAGGCCGTGGTGAATTCCAGCTTGCCATTCTCATCGAAACCATGCGCCGGGAAGGCTTTGAACTTTGCGTGGGACGACCCAAGGTCATTTTTAAATACAAAGATGGAAAAACCTTGGAGCCCATGGAAAGACTCTATGTGGATTGTGACGAAAACTTCATGGGCATTGTCACGGAAAAGCTTTCCATCAGAAAAGGGAAAATGATCAATCTGGTCAACAATGGAAAGGGTCGGGGTAATATGGAATTTTCCATTCCCTCACGAGCCTTGATCGGCTATCGGGATGAATTTTTAACCGATACCCGTGGGACTGGAATCATGAATTCCCTGTTTGCCGGTTACGACGAATACCGGGGTGAATTCCCCAGCCGTTTTACCGGTTCCCTGGTCTGCGATCGAAAAGGTTCAGCTGTCCCTTACGCCCTTTTCAATCTGGAACCCCGGGGGCGACTGTTTATAACGCCCGGCGTGCCGGTCTACGAAGGTATGATTATCGGGGAGCATAACAAGGACAGTGATCTCAACGTCAATGCCTGCAAAGAAAAGAAACTCAGCAATGTTCGTGCTTCTGGTAAAGATGATCATGTGGTCTGCACACCTGTAAAGCCCCTTACCCTGGAACAGGCCATCAACTTTATCAGGGATGATGAAATGGTTGAAATCACCCCCTTGTCCATCCGGATGAGAAAGTCCATCTTGGCAATAAAGAGCAGGCATCTTGATCGAAGTGCGTCACAAAAAAACAAGTAAACACGTTTAAGATGGCGTCGTATATATAAAGGGATTTTGAAAAAAACACCTCATTTGTCAAGGAAAAAGGCTGAATCCGGACCAGGATAACGCCGAACTAATCGGACAAAGAGGTAACTGGGATAGGGCAATGGCAAGGTATCACACACCTTGCCATTGCCCTAAAAGCCAGCGCCCTTTTATTCCGTGTTGAGTGCTTTGTCCGGCGATTTTTACCGTTTATTATTAAAGATTGAGGTATCTTAAGTCGACGATGCTTTCTTTTTACGTCTGATTCGTGAGCCACCAGCAAGCCCAGCTATGCCTGTGCCGAAAAGGAGCATGGTTGCCGGTTCGGGGACGGGAGCAGCCGCACTCGAAAGACCAAGAAGAGCTTCCCCCATGCTTTCCAGGTATGCGTCAGTGCCAGTATAAAAATAACCATCAGTGATCCACTCAGCCAGAACATCACGTCCTGTTAGAGAGGCCTCATCGTCAAAGAGGCTTAAGGCATAGGTTGCATATCCTAATGACTGCCATCCGTCCGTACCTATCCCAGTTTCGACTCTATTCGCCAGTGTATCAATAACATTTTGTGTGTTTGTGTAGGTGCCCCCACTGCCAATACCCGCTTCAAGTCCTTCTAAAATCCCCACAAAACCGAGAGTGCTATCGGTTTCATATGGGTCAACACTGAGATCAGCACTGTACGTTAAAAAGTCATCGTTCAATAAGGTGCCGATACCTTGGGCCATATCATCCCCCGTGTATCCAGCGTAAATCTCGATGTCTCCAAGCAGTCGACCAACGTCGCCCCATTCTCCAATCATCCAGTATTTAAGGCCATCAAGAGTTCCAGCATCTTCGTATCTTTTATACACAGCATCAGCTCCAGTGACTGCCCCTGTTTGGCTTATATTGTCATTGATATATGTTATGGCACTTGCTGCAGCTTCTGTCGTGTAATCAGTTCCACCAGCGGCTGCCAATTCATACAAAAAAATAACATCTTTGTTGTACATACCGGATGGGTTATTTGCTATAATCCAATCTGCATTTTTATTTGCCGCATCTAAATAGGCCGTATTTCCAGTTGTTTTGTAGGCCGCTAAAAGACCTCGAACAGTTGCCCCTTGGGTATTGTTTGGACCCGAGTCAGTCGGATCCCCATCATTTTCCCAGTCAAAACTTCCATCATTGTTTTGTGCTGCCACCATAGCATCTGCTGCAGTAGTAACACTATTCATATACCCCACGTATGACGTAGCACTGGCCATACTAACCATGTAAACCATAGATAACCCTGTTACCAAGCCAACTAAAAATTTCTTTTTCATTTTAGATGCCTCCATTTTCATCTTTATTTAATTTATATCCGGCAAACCTATTCTGCCGAACATTTAGGACGAGCCTCACGCGCCGAATCTGACCTTCACCGGTCGTGCGTTAAATATAAAAAGAAACCATAATTAAGAGATGACCTTCATGGTCATCAAAAGGACATAATGTGGAACATTCTAACTCGAAATCGGGGTTCGATATGCATCGCCAGCGGCCCACCCAAGCTTAAGGCGTCGGCGCCGATGCGCATCTTGCCGCCCGGTGAATGCTTTTGTTATATAACTGATTTGTTTATAGTATCTTTGCATCAAGAGCGAATTCCGTGGCCTTATGGTCGAACGTTTCACCCGCACCATTTGAGTAAAATCATTAAACCATTTTTTCAAACTCATCGGACAACGAATCCTTGCTGAAATACTGTAGCCAACTGTAAAATAGATGTTTTTGAGATTTTTATGTTAAATTGATTAAAATCGAATGACTATTATTCCTTAGCATGTTTTATTTAAAATTGTATACATTTTTTCCTTTGGTACTCATTTATTTATATACAGATTGATAAGAAGTTTACAATATATTCTCAATACCCCCCCATTTGTCATTTTATTTTAAGAAAGTTGTCCCTCGGCAGGTCCTCCGGAGGCATATTTTGCACGTCTTCGTGTTCATCAGTGACCACTGGGAGCAGGTGTTGGAAGAACAGATTTACCATGAAGTACACAGCTCGGCAAATCTACAACCAAAAGCCTCATCTCTCACGGAGACACAAAGAGAACGGAGAAGGATTAATTGGGTATTAACTTGTATGGGATGTCGCACAACTTAGGTTTGGAAATTTAGATTCAAACAAATCAGGCTGAAACACTGTGTTTTCTATATTGAAGAGTTTTATTATAAAACCTATCTAAGAAATCGTCTCTCGTATGAGTAACGATCTATAAAAAAGATCCACCGCCACCATGGTCGTTAATGGCCTGAAACAATACCCAAATAAATTACGAGATAAAAATCCCATGAGTCCTATAGGTCCTATATGTCCTATATGTCCCATGGGACCTATAGGCCGTATGAAAATTTACTGAGTAAGAGTACGATTGAGGCTGTGCGACTGAGACCTTCAAGGTGAATTAAAAAGTCGACAAGTGGAATCTACAATTTAAATATCTCCACAATCGTCTTCAGATTTTCCGAAAGACCAGACAATACCAGGGCATCTGTTTTCAAAATAATGCTTTTTTTATCCATCTCTTCTGCTTCATGGGAGACATTAGAAATATTTTTTGCAATATCTGCAGCCGACATGGAGCTATGGGCAATACTCTCTGTCACTTCTTTTACTCCCTGGGCAGCCTGGAACATGTTTTCCGAAATCTCTCCTGTTGTCACTGCCTGGGTGCTTACGGTTTCAAAAATATTAAATACAATGGCATTCACATCGTTGATTACCTTTGTGACCTGTTCAATCTGGGCGATGGTTTCCCGTGATGCATTCTGGATTCCATTGATTTTATCCCGGATTTCTTCAGAGGCTCTGGATGTTTCCCTGGACAATTCTTTGATTTCCGATGCCACGACAGCAAAGCCCTTTCCTGCTTCACCGGCTCGTGCAGCTTCAATGGTTGCGTTCAGTGCCAACAGGTTCGTCTGTTCGGATATTTCAGTGATGGTATCAGTCACCTGGCCTATTTCATGGGCTGTGTGCGAAAGAGTACTGATAATGGTTGCTGTATTTCCGGAAATGGTCACGGCCTCTTCGGTAATGGTTCTTGCCTTTTGGGTGTCTTCGACCAGAACCCGGATATCTTTGGCCATGGTTTCAGATGAGCTGGAAACAATGTTGACATTGGTTGCTGTTTCTTCAACCGAGGCGGCAATGGAGTTCATGTTCGAGCTCATCAAATCAGCTGATGATGAAATAGCGCGGGTCTGTTTGGATGCATTGGCCGAATTTTTTGTCATTTGATCAGAAAAGCTTATCAGCCCTGAAGAAGACTCATTAAGTTTCAATGAAAAGTCAAAAATGTTTGAAATGATCGAAATAAGTTTCCCATTGTATTCACTCAGGGATCGTGCCAGGTCTCCTACTTCATTTTTTTCTTTTATGACAAGTGTATGCCTGAGGTCTCCCTGGGATATTTTTTTTGTATAATCAATGATGGCAAGAATGGGCTTACTGATAGACCCGGATACCTTGGCCGCAATCAAAAGAGAGGCGATCAAGGTCAGGAATACCACAAGGGAAATCATTTTAAAATTTCTTTTTCCCCTGGTTTCAATGCGATGGACAGCATCAAAGAATTCATCTGCTTTGACACCTGACACAATGACCCAGTCCCAAGGCTGGAAGTAACCCACGGACGCGCATTTCAAGAATGGTCTGTTGTCTCCCGGGTTACGCCAGTAATATTCGTAATTATACGTTTCATGCCCGGTGAGGGTGATTCCCCGGTCCACGATTTCACGGATAAACAATTTGCCTGAAGCATCTTTTGTCTGGGAAACATCCTCACCATCACGTTGCCCTTTTTGGGAAATCACATAGGTGCCCGTACTGTCAAGAATGGCAACATAACCGGTTTTGCCGATAACTATATCCAATATGGCTTTCCGAAGACTTTCTGCATTTTCCATCTTGATGCCCACATACAACATGCCGATCAGGGTCTTTTGTGCGTCGTAGATAGGCTCGTAGATCGTGATATACCATGCATCGACCACAAAGGCTCTTCCCCTGAAGGCCTGTCCTTGAATGATACTTGAAATTACAGGATTTTTCTTTCCGTCAGGATTTATGGCCGGGATATAGGAACCAATGGCTCGTTTATTCTCTTTGGTCATTACGTTTGTGGCAACCCTCAGCATATCCCCACTATCATTCATGCGCTGAAATATCGTACAGGTTGCCCCGAAAATATCTTTGACATAATCCACAACAGGGACCTGTGTCCCGGAGTCAAAGGTCTGACCAAGCCAAGTATCGCCAACATGCATTTTCAGTAACTCGATGGTTTTCTTTTCATGACTCAATTGATCGACAGCATCCCAAGATGCGTTTTTGTCCTGAAGAGCAACCCCCCCCTTTTGCTGAATCCTGTCCCGAGCCAGATTCAAACCGCTGACAAGGTCTTTTTCAATCACTTCCTGGTGGGATTCGGCCAGACTGTATACACTCCGGGTTACGGAGTCCAGTTCATTAAAAGACAGTATTCGGCACTCATTTTCAGCCTCACGGGCCATGGTTCTTGTCTGAACAAGGGTTATACCAAGAATGATAATCATTGGAATGATGATAAGCAGGCTGCTGCTAATCAAAAGCTTGGCACGAATACTAAGATTCATAAACATAATAACAACCTCCTCCATAAGCAAGAAGCTAAATAACAATAAAATTTAAACAAATGAAAAGAAATGAAAGGCCTATCAGCGATGAGATGTTTTAAGAAACAAAACGTGAGAACCGTATAGATAATCTTGATATTTAAACATAATAGCATTATTTTATAAAAATTCACAATTAAAAAACGGATCATTTCCTGGAATGGATCGTTCTCTATACGCAATCATTTTTTTTGAATGACAAGGGATTCGTGTGTTATGCCTGCATTGAAAATTTTGCAATGCATCACGTGTATTTTTGCTAAAATATCAGTTCAAGACCCATATAAATGAAAAAAATATTGCAATGCATCATTTTGATCTTATGTTAATGATAAGTTATTAAACAGACGTTTTAATAACATGACAATGAAGGAGGTTCGAAATGAATACACTACGCAAAGGTTTGGGTAAAAATATTAAAAAAATTAAAATCATCCCAAAGGCTATTAGGAATATCGAACACGAATTCTTTAATTTTTCAATAAAATGGCCTCCAAGAGCCTATTAAATATATATGAACGATAATATTAAAGCCCTGCTTCGGCAGGGCTTTATCATGCATAAAACCTTGGCCCGGCAAAAACAGTCGAATTTTTTACGAGTTAATAAAATCTATCCCGTGATTTTGTCATGTTCACTCATGCCATATCAGACCAAAAAGCTTTAGTTTTCGTAAATAGTTGCCGATGTCCTATATAATTTACAACCCATAAATGACGGTCACTATTTTGGACAACAATTCATCGAAAAAACTTCATATCCTGGTTGTTGAAGACAGTTCTTCGGCACGAATGAGTATTGTAACAAGCCTCCAGGCCATCGATGCTGTGATTCACGAAGCGGATGACGGTATGTCGGCCCTTTCTTTTTTAAGGCAGGAAAACACATCCGTCGATCTTGTCCTCAGTGATTTGATCATGAAAGCCATGGATGGTGATGAGCTTTGCCATAAGATCCGCAATGAGCTTGGTCATAAAGACCTGCCCGTTATTATCCTGAGTTCTCAGACCGACAAGGACAGCATCCTCAAGCTTTTTAACGCAGGAGCCACAGATTACCTATACAAACCCTTTATGGCCGAAGAGCTTGTGGCCAGGATAAAAGCCCATTTGGAGCAACGGAAACTTCATAAAATCCTTAAAAAAAACATTAATGAACTCAGTGAATTAAACAAGATGAAAGATCATTTCCTTGCGGCATGCTCCCATGATTTCAGATCACCCCTCCAGGGCATACTGGGTTTTACCGAGCTCTTGATCAATGACAGCTCCCTTAGCGCCCACCATCGCTCTTCCCTTAAAAATATCATTGAATCCGGGAACCAGCTGCACAATATGATCGAATCACTCCTCGATTTTTCACTCGCCGGAAACAAACCCGAAGATATCACCATGATTCCTCTACATCTGATTGATATTATTGAAACATGTGTCAAAACCATATCATTTACAGCTGACAATAAAAAAATCAACGTACAAATCAATCCTGTTACTGATTTTCCTTTTTTTAAAGGAAACCCCAATGCCCTGTTCCGTATTTTTAACAATCTTTTGTCAAATGCCGTCAAGTTCACGTCACCCGGTGGCCGGGTCACTGTTGATTTCGAGAACAAGAATACGGGCTTTATCTCCATATCGGTCACGGATACGGGCATGGGTATTCCAGAGGATATGATACCAAACATTTTTGACCGATACTCCAAAGCCTCCCGTAAAGGGACCATGGGCGAGAAAAGCAATGGCCTTGGGTTACATATCACCCGCCAGCTTGTTGAACTTCATTCTGGTGAAATCACAGTAAAAAGCCATTTAAACAAAGGGTCATGCTTTACGGTGACCTTTCCCCTTAAACCCGAAGAAAACTAATATCCACCCATCATTATTTAACCTTTCATGGACGCGTAGGAGTACAGCCCCTTCTGGATAAGTAGGAGTGTTTTGACTCTTCAACATTAATTATTCAGATGTTGGGCTCCCTGTTCCTGACACCCCCGACAGATTTTTTGACCGTCAATGTTTTCAAGTCGGGTTTCCATGGTTGGCTCATGGCAGCGGTCACAGAGAATCGAGGGATGGATCCGGGCTTTTTCAGGGATGGGGACCTGGGCCGGGGTGATCTTGAATAGTTTTTCAAGGGGGCTTTCGAGAATGGCTTCAGCTTTTTTTCGCCCCAGTTCACTTAAGGTTTTCCGATCTTCGTCAGTTGCGGTATTGGACCGAACCTTTTCAAACAAGGCCTTCTGTTCGGGGTCCGGGGCAAAGCCTCGATCCACCGGGGCCATGCGTACACCTTTGCCGGTTTTCCGGCTGAAGAAGGTGAAGGCCATTTTGCCGTAATCCCTGTATATGAAATTACCTTTGCCAAAGGTGCAGCCTGTGAGCACCTGGACAGCATCAACACCGCAGGCATCATTTTCCACAATGGTCACCAGTTCTTCATCAAGAGCCCGGTGTTCCTTGAGCCATAACAGTCCTTCCTGGGCAGCACGGTAGCCAATGGCCAGGCCTCCGCAGATGTGACCGTGAAAATCCACACATCGTTTGAAGTCTTCATGTATTAATTCATTTGTCTTCATGGTGTTCTCCTTTGCTCTTTATTATGGTTTACTTGAAAAAAGGTTTCAGCCTCCCGGGGCTTGAGGAGATTATAAACGTTTTGCTTCATCCCTAACATAGGTTCATTTTTGACATTTCCAAGCATCGTATCCACCAGTTCCCGGGTCCGGGGATGAAATGGATTCTGAAACACACGGACAGACGACCCCTGTTCGATGCATCGGCCCCTGTCCATGACCATGACCCGGTCCGCCACTTTTCGGGCTAAAAACAGGTCGTGGGTGATGAAAATCATGGAAAAGCCCTGGGCATTTTGGAGCCCCATGAGGGTCCGCAACAAATTGGCCCGGCTGGAGGGGTCCAGCATGGAGGTGATCTCATCGGCAATGAGGATCCGGGGCTTCATGGTCAGGGCACGTGCCAGGGAAAGCCGTTGGCGCTGGCCACCGCTTAAGGCATGGCCGTGTTTTTCTAAAAACTCCGGTTTATTGGGAAGTTCAACCTGAGCCAGGGCAGAAAGGGCTGCGTCACGCCGTGATTCTGACGTTCCCCAACCCAAAATATCCAGGGGCTCTTTGACCGTGTCCAAAACAGTCATGCGGTGGCTTGTGGATGAATAAGGGTCCTGGAAAACAATCTGAAGCCCGTCACGTTTCCGGGTTGCGGATAGTGAATCAAGACCCGGTTCCCAGAACGTGAGTCTCCCCTGATCTGATGGGTAAAGACCAGACAGAACATGGGCCAGGGTGGATTTCCCGGAACCTGTTTTCCCCAGAACAGCGAGAATTTCTCCACTTTTTAATTCAACATTGACATCGCATAATGCCTGGACTGTCCCCTTTTTCAGAGCGAAGGATTTATGAAGATGTTCCCCTTTCAAAAGGATTTCTATGCCGCCTTTATTGCAGGCCAGACTCCGACCGTCAGTAATGATCTGAACCTGGGGACGGGAGTTTTTGCAGCGGGGGCCTTTTTGCACACAACGTGGCGCAAAAGGACAGCCGTTTGACGCCGGTGTTTCATGGTTGCCACCGGGCATACCCCAGAGTTCCTTGTAGATTTGATAATCCGGCGATGCATTGATCAGGCCCCGGGTGTAGGGGTGCATGGGATGATGCAACAGGGTATGTGTGGGGCCATATTCCATCATCTGTCCGGCATACAGCGTCAACAAATCGGTAGTCATGGCTTCGATGACTGATAATTGGTGAGAAATCAGGATCAGGGAATAACCTTGGTCTGCCTGAATACTGTCGATGAGGCCCATCAACTCGCTACGACTGCGTGCATCCAATGACGAGGTGGGCTCGTCCAATATCAGCAGTTCAGGCTCACAGCACAGGGCCATGGCCAAAAGAGCCCGCTGCCGCATGCCGCCGGACAGGCGATGGGGGAATTCAAAGGCCCAGTTCCTGTCAAGGCCCACCCGTTCCAACCAGGTCAAAACCAGTTCACGGCGTTGTTTGGTGGAAAAACGCCTGTGGGTTTTCAGTACTTCGTCGAGCTGTTCAAACACATTAAGGACCGGATTCAGAACCTCGGAACCGTTCTGGAAGACCATGGCAATTTTCTTCCAACGGACAGCCTTAAACGCTTTGTCTGACTGGCCATTCAATTGAACGCCCTGGTACACTATCGTACCGTGGGTCCGGGCCTTACGATTCAGACCCATGAGGCTCAAAGCCAGAGAACTTTTGCCACAGCCGGATTCACCGATAATCCCCAGGCGTCCCCCTCGTTCAAGCCGGAGACTCACATGATCCACAGCGGTCAGTGGTCCGTGATTTTCAGGATAGACAATGGACAGGTCGTTCAACTCCAGCATATCATACACCTCCTGAGATCTTCTGGTTCATGCGTGGATCGGCCAGGGTTTCCAGATCCCGGCAGACAAAGGCCAGTGCCAGGACCATCCCACTTAAGGCAAGAAACGGATAAAGCAACCACCAGGTCCAGAACCGGGTGTAATAGATTCCCGGGAATCGTGTGGCATGGTAAATGATCAGGCCCCAACTCCGGGATGTGGGATCACCCAGCCCAAGAAAAGACAGCCCTGCCTCTGCCACGATGGCTTTTCCGGCAAGACGGATCATGCTCACCCAGACCAGGGGAAGAACCTCGGGGAAAAGGTGCTTTCGCATCAGGTAGACAGGCCCGGCTCCACTGATTCGGGCGTAGATCACATACTCTTTTTGTTTGATCACAAGAACACGGGAACGCACAATCCGTGCGGTAAACACCCAGGAGAATAAACTCAGAACCAAAATGACCTGGGCAAGACCCGGTCCGAAAAAAGCAGCCAGAACGATCATTACGGGCAGATCAGGCAGTACCATCATGCCGTCGATTATCCTCATAAAAAAACGGTCCATCCACCCGCCCGTGTATCCGGCAAACATTCCAACCAGCGCACCAAAACAACCGGATATTCCAGCCGTCAGAAAACCCACCAGAAGGCTGATCCGTGCCCCATAAACCAACTGGGACCAGAGATCCACACCGATGTCGTCTGTCCCCAGAACATGGTCGAAACAAGGTGGCATCAGTGCCTTCCCTGAAGAGACATCATGGGGATGGGTCGTCAGCCGAGCAGAAAATACAGCCATCAGAAAAAACAAACTGAGAATAATCAGCCCTGCTTTTCCCGTGGGAGAGAAATAGTGTAAGTTTTTAGTAAATCTGTTCATTTGTTCCATTCTCGCACCCAGGTTCTTGCCTGGGAGTGTATAACGCATGACTCAAGCCATGCCCAGATGCTGCCAGACAGATCCTGGGATCAAAACAACTACCCCTCCCCGTCCTTTACCCGTGGATCAAGAACACGGTAAAGGACCTCTGACATCAGATTGGCTGAAAGCACCAGAAGTGTAATGACCAGAAAAATTCCCTGGATCAGAGGGTAATCATGGACCATCACGGCCTGGCTGATCATCAGACCCAGACCAGGATAGGCAAACACGTTTTCAACGAGAACAGCCCCACCCACCAGTGTTCCCAAGCTCATGAATATGCGTGTAGTCAAAGGCAGCAAGGCATTCCGAAGGCCATGCCGGATAAAGATTCTATACCGTGAAAGGCCTTTGGCCCTGGCTGTTCTCATGTATGCCTTGGGTATAATGCTTATCATAATGTTCCGTACCAGAAGGTACATGCCCCCCAGCCGGGTCAGGGACAAGGCTGCCACGGGTAAGACCGCGTGATGAATTATATCTTTCAGCACCTGCACAACAGATCGGTCTGGGGAAAATGAAGTCAGGGCACCGGACAGGGGGAAAAGGCCCAGACTGGCCGCAAACACGAACAGGAAAAAAAGCCCTATCAGGAAGGCCGGAATTTCAGAAAAAAACATCATAAATCCGTACAGAACATTGTCAAGAAGGCGATTTCGATAAAAAGCCGATAAGGATCCCAGGGCGGTTCCCAAAACAGTGGAAAACAAAATGGCCCCGCACACCAGAAATACGGTCCAGGGAAGACGTCTCAGCACAATGTGCCCCACACTTTCATTAAAGTAGAGGCTTTGGCCGAGACGCCCCCTGAACAGGTCTGCCAGATAGGAGAGGTAACTCCGGAAGATCGGTTGGTCCAGACCGTAACAGGCTTTGTATTGACGAATCTGCTCATCGGAATAGGCAGAAATCTGCTCACCTTGATCGCCGGATAAAAATAAAAAAGGATCACCGGGCATCATCCGGGGTAGAAAAAAATTGATGCTCAAAATAATCAGAACCGTGATGACATATTCTGTCAGGCGACCCAATTTTTTCAATGAACCCCATCCTTTCTGTCCAGATACGACAACTTGCTGTGGGACAGGGCATGGTGATCAAACATGGCCATCCAGCCATCATAGGTAGCAGGACGATACACCGTGTAATCAGCTGTGTAGAAAAGGGCCAGTTCAGGAAGATCCTCTGCCAGAATCTCCTGGATATCTGCGACCAGTTTGGCGCGCAAGGCCGGATCCAGTGCCACATGCTGTTTATCAAGGAGCACGTTGAGTCCGGGGTTAAGATACCCGCAACGTCCCGATGTTGATGGAGACAAGCTGGGGTTTTCCCTGAACCTGGACCACAGATAATCCGCATCCTGACCCCAGCCCCCATGACCGATAATGGCCATCTGATAATCCCCGTCCCTGACCCGTGCATCTCTTGTTTTTCCGTCCACACTGATCAGGTGAACCATGATGCCCACCTGGCCCAGGCGCTCTTTTATTAATTCAGCCATGCGGACCTCCTGGGTGCTTATAAGGAGATGAAAATCAAGGAGCGGAGCACCCGTGATTTCACCTTGACCGTCCGCAACATGAAATCCCTGATCCTGAAGAAGGCGGACAGCTTGGGCCGGATCAAAATCATAGGTGATTTTGGGTTTATGATACATCACATGGCCGGGGGGCAGGATTCCGGCCTCACCCGGCACCGCAGCTCCCCGTGCGATTTTTTCAACCAGTTCATCACGATTAATGGCAAGGCAGATACTTTGCCTGACCCGGGTGTTTTTCAAAGGCGGGCTTTTTTCCATATTGAACACCAGGCGATACCCCCAGAATGCCGGGCTTTTTACCAAGGCGAATTCGGGGTTGCCTGCGTAACGGGGCACAAGATCCGGTGGGACGGAGGTTAAATCGATCTCTCCTTTTTCAAAGGCCAGAATCGGTTCTCCCACAGGTCGGTATTCCAAAACCCGGACCCGTGGTTGTGGACCCCAGAACCGGTCAAACGCTTCAAACCGATAGGTCCCGTGCTCTTGGCTGTAATCGGTGAGTCGATAGGGGCCTGTTCCGATCAGTGCTTCCGGAGCCAGATAGGTTCTTGGATTTTCAATACCGCGCCAGACATGTGCCGGTATGATTCGGCAGGTGCCCAGGGCATAGAGCAGAGTCGCGCCTTTCTCGTTCACCCGGACCCTGACCCGATTGCCCCCAAGGGTTTCCACCTGCTCAATGACGCCGAACACCGTGGCCCAAGTAGCAGCGTGTTTGGATGCGTAGTTAAAGGAAAAACAAACATCGTCAGGTGTCAGAGGTTTTCCGTCATGCCAGATGACACCCTTTCGGATCGTGAACACATAGGTCTTCCCCATGTCTGAAATCTCCCAGGATTCTGCCAGCCAGGGAATCAGGCCGGTTTCATCCCGTTCAAGCAGACTGTCGAATATCAGGGCCATTTTGAACCCCCCCGGTCCCCGGGGATAATGGGCAAAAGGCGTGGGGTAGCCCCAGTCTCCACCCTCCATTCTCAAAACCTCCACCCGACCGTTTTCCATGACAGGCAGGTCCGGGGTCCGGGGGCCTGTGCAGGAGCCCAGGATTAGAGCCACCAGGCCAACCAAACAAGTCATATGTATCCGGCCGGATTCAGGTTTCATGGTCAGGCCACCTTCCAGAGCATGTGCCCCTGACAGATTTCCCGACGGGTGCTGAACCTGTTGTTTACAGACCGGGTTTTTATATAGGCGTCGACCTTTTCCCGAATTTCCTGAGAATCATCCGTATAATCCAGGAAAAATTCTAATAAATAAGTTTGTGCTTCGTCTTCGCTCATGTCCTGACCTTTTTCCCGGAATGAAAAGGTCAGTTTAGGGTGGTAGCCCATGGCATAAATCAGGTTGAAGGGATAGATGATATCACCGGGGTTTTCTTCAAGAATTTCGTTGAAAACGATCTCCCATAGCTCCTTGACTCCGGTCAGTCGACCCAGGCCGGAAAAACTGCTCATGTAGCAGAATTTCCGAGAGGCTTTGATCAGCGTGTCTAAGGTGGTCCGGTTATGGACCCCCGGTGTCATGGCGGCGATCACCAAATCGTACTGACTGCTCAGTCCTTCGGCCTCCACATCCACATCTTCCCAGCGACGCTGAATAACCGAGATATTCTGGATGTTTTCTTCCTGAATGCGCTTATCCAGAATCTCGACCATTTTGGAAGACGGCTCAACCACAGTGACGTGGCCCGCTGTTTTGGACAAAGGAATGGCCCAGTTCCCTGGTCCGCCACCCACATCAAGAATCCGGATTCCAGGCCTCAGAGCCCCTTCTGCTTTGAACATTTCCATGATTGTTTCCCTGGCTTGACTGGCCGAACTGCAGTCAGTCCTCCGTGCAAAATCCTCAGCCATGCGATCCCACCGTGTGATGCGGTCCTGTTCGCTTCGAATCAGCCGTTTTTTTAACGGTGATCGTTCCTGGGCATAGTCCCAAATACGTTCCCATCGTTCTGGATTGTTCGGGCAAAGATCCATAGGTATCCCTCCGTTTATTATGAAATTAAAAACTATATAAAAGTGTTAATCTATATCTGCCCGCTTTATTTGTTTTTTATTCACCACCCGTTCGCGTAGCTCACTGAAGGACACGACGAGCACAGCGCGGCAAAGCCACAACCCAAAAGCCCCCTCTCTCTCACGGAGGCACAAAGAACACGGAGAAGATCAAAAAGATTGGTAATATAAAGTTTCTCTTTATGATCTTTGTGCCTCTGTGAGAAAAATTTGTGAGCATCCTCCAGCTGTTGGTTGGCGACGTACTTCCAACCCATTTGCCCAGTTTTTTAAGCTTGTCCCCGCGAAGGCGGGGAAGCTGGCCGCCGGAGGCATTTTTTCTTCGTGCTCTTCGTGTTCTTGAGCGACCAAAGGGAGCGGGTGGTTAAACTATTTAATCGTTTTTGTTTCATTCCCAGGCATTGCCTGGGAATGAAACGTTGTTTTCTTTTTTATCCACCACCCGTTCGCGAAGCTCACTGAAGGACACGAAGAGCACGAAGAAGGGCAAAAGATTTGCCGCCATCAAAACATAAGGTTCAACGATGCCCCATACCTCCTGTCCGTGGCAGGATACCCCGAGCTGTTCACATAGGTTTCATCGAACAGGTTCTTCACATAGACCTTGACGGTTCCCTTGCCTATGGGGCCAAGGTGATCGAACAGCACCTGCTGAACAGCCATATCCACGGTCTGCCAGTTGTCCATCGGCGTCTGGGTAAACATCCACACATCGTCCCCCACCTCTTCGGACACCTCGATGATTTGATGATCCTGAAATGTATAATCCAGAATCAGCTTGGTCCGGGAGAACAGGCTATACGTCAATCCCCCATTGATCCGGTGCCGGGCACGCTGATCACAGGCAATTTCTCCGGCAGGTTCGCCGCCCTTGCTGCTCATGTCCAAAAAGGCGTAGCCCAGATAAAAGGACAGCGTCTCGAGAAGGTGGCCGTTCATCTGGATGTCCACGGAATGTTGAACTACTTTTTCCAGGTTGACCTTGTAATCCATGTATTCCAGACCCGGAGTGACAGGATTCGCGGCACTGGGTGTGTACTGGGCAAAAGCCGAATTGGTTGCAATATAATCTTTAATCTCATAGAACCCGTAATCCAGTTTGAGAATAATGTCCGAGAAGAGCCTCCGGGTGAGCACCAGATCACAGCCGTAGCCATGTTCAGGCTCAATCCATGCACCGGCAGGCCGACCATGGGGATTGTAATCACCATGGTAATCCGGGGCACGCCACACCTTGCTCACACCCGCTGAAATCGAGGTGTCCCGAAAGGATTCGGACAGGTGGTCCAACTCAAAGGTGAGAAAGGATTTGGGAAGAACCTCGTTCCAGTCCCGGTCGATCCAGTCGCCTCTACCGGTGATATAATGGCCGCTTTTTGCGATATTGCTGATGCGGATGGCCACATCCTCGTAACGCAGACCGGTTTTCAATGACAGCCCCGGGACAATGGCCCATGAATCCTGAACATAAGCGCCCATGACCTCGATCCGTTTTTCCTTGTCTTTGTCCGGGGTCCCGTCGTCAAAGCACTGTTCCAGATCCGTGCCTATTGTGAGAATGTGATTTTGACCCAGATTCAGGGCATCTTCAATCTTCCCGCCCTGCTGGGTCCAGGTGGTTTCAAAGGCTGATGCATCGGTTTTCCCCAGGGAATGGTCACTCGTGTTCACCCAGGTCAGGTAATGGTAATCCCGGCTTTCTTCACTGTAATACGCCTGGGCTGACCAGGTGCCCAGCCATGAGGGCTGCTTGAAAATCAGACGGTAACTGTCCGCCGTAGAATCCCAGGTGGGTTCCTGATAATCGTAAAAGGTTGTTTCGGCAACCACAGGATAGCCCGGATCATAGCCTGAGTCCGGGTTGTCAGGATCATTGATGACCGTGGTGTCCTTGTCTGTATCTGTATGGGAAAAGCTGAAGGTGACAAAGCCGTCCGCAGGCAAAAGGTAGCCGATGCGAGAAAAAAAGGTGCCGATGTCAGCGCTTGTATGTCTCAGGTAACCGTCTGTCCGGTAGTTCTGATAGCCAAAATCATAGGTGACCTGCCCTGCACTTCCCCGTGTGCTGATGCTTTGATTCACGGTTCCGTATGATTCGATGCTGAAATCAATCCGGGTTTCGGGTATCAGTGAGTCCCTTTGTTCCGGTGCTTTGGGGATCAGGTTCAGGACACCGCCGATGCTCTTGGCTGGATAGACCGCCGAATAGGGGCCCGGCAACACCTGAATCTCACCGAACAACCAGGGCGGCAACAAGCCGTAATCCACGATATTACTGGATTTTCGACCTCCGGTTTTACGAAGGGTCATGCCGTCGATGGCCGTTGAAAACCGCGTGCTGTCAAATCCCCGCATATAGAGGCTGTCCACATCAGGGACCAGATCCGAGGCCCCCCGGTTGTCAAACATAGGCAATGTCAGGACAAGGTCTGTCACATTTTGCACGGTTCCTGCCCTGTTCATATCGTCTACCCGGATCACCGTTTCCACCGGTGAAAGACGGATGTCCTTTTGATCACCCTGGGCCCTCACCTGGACTTCTCCGATGTCATGAACCGCATCAGTCTGTTCAGCCCAGGTTGGAGAAACCGGACCAATGAAAAGAATCACAAAAATCAAAACGAACAGGATAGAAAATCGGGGTCTCAGGAGGTCGTCGTTACAGGTCAGGGTTGGGAATATACGGGTGATCATCTCATCTCCTTGAAAGCAAAAACGTTTCATACAAAAAGTGTGTGAAAACCAGTCATCGGGACAAAAAAAGCCACGAAGACAAGACGAAATAATTTCGTCTTTCAAGCCTTCATGGCTGAATGTCGATCAATGTTTTTGCCCTGGGTCAGGGCCTGTCTCACACCCTTTGTAAGGGTTTCATTGCTTTCATAGCAAGATGCAACGGTTCTTTCTTAAACAACTTTGGGGCCATTCGTCAATTGTTTTTTTAATATCATTATTGTTGACGATTAAATTCCTCATTTTTCTTCCGAAGATAAAACAGATGCGGATCGATCATTTTGTTGGGTTTGTTGGTTCCGTCATAAAAGAGATCAATCACCGGAATGGCGTATACCTCCTGAATCTTTCTGAACAAGGATGAAGAAATCACACCGGGACAGCAAAACAGAGGGTTCACGTGGATAACCGCATCCACCATCTTGTGCTCAATGTAATACAGAAGCCGCCCGACACTGACGGCGGTTTCACCTGTAATAAAGATATCCAGACCAAAGGTTTCCATGAGGCGGTGGCATTGATCCAGGGGCGGCTCAAAGGTTTCATTGATGAGCCCCTCAAACAGGGCCTCGAATTTTTCTTCGTAACCGGACATGGTTTTCCACAATCTGTCATCAGCCTTGTTTTCCGCCAGGTCTGCATAGGCGGCATGGAGAATCAACTCGTTGTAAGAAGGTAAAAGAATCTCGCCTCCCAGTTGTTCTGCGTAGTCGCAAATAGACTGGTTCAAAACCGTGTTATATTTGGCGTACATGTCACCAAGAATGCCGATTCTGGGTTTACGTGTATCTCCTTTAGGGAAATCCTCAAATAATGTGCGAATTTCTTCGGCGGCGACAAAAAGGGATTTTTTGTTTTGGATTTGACGGAGAATGATCTCTTCGGACTGCCTGACAGCCGTGCTCACAGTTCCGGATATGGTTTCATAGGGTTGAAACCGGTATTGGAGTTTAGTGAGTATGGAACTTAAAAAGTTGACGGAAAGGAGCATGGCATTGGACCGTGCCGGGATTCCCGGAACAGCTGCAAGACCATGGGTGCTCATCACCCTGATGTTCCCCAAACCCGCCTTGTGACCGGCAAGTTTCACAAGATTGGCATACTGGTTGAAGTTGCAGGACAAGCAGAGGTTGGGCAGGTACACGATGGATTTATCCAGATCCAGAGCCTTTTGCTTGATGGTCTCGACAAGGGACCCGGCAATGGCCACATTGGGAAGACACTCCCCACCACTTGCATAACGGTATCCCTGGTTGAGCATTTCACGATTAAGGGGAACAACCAGAGCCTCATATCCTGCCACCTCAAAAACCGCTTTTTGAAATCGGTTGATCCGCTCATCGGTCAGGGGAATCAGCACCGTATCTCCGGGATTCAACATATCCGGGCTGAACGATATGGGGTGTTCAATCAAAACAGGCCGGGTGTTCTGCCGGTATTTAAAATCACTGTAAAACGTATCAGCGGCAGCCTCCATGCGGGTCAGATACCCCACATCACTGCTGTGTTCGTCCAGTTGAAGCATCAGGTAGGGCTTGCCAAGGGTCTCCATATAATCCCTGAAGTAATTCATCAGATACGCGTCCGGACTGCATCTGAAACAAGTCAGAAGCACCGGGTAGACATCAGGATTTTGCCTGACAGCTTCAAGGGCGATAAGGACCTGCTGGCCAAAGTACCAGTGCATGCTGTCCATAAGGGGGCCGGCATTTTTTTTCAAGGCATCAAGATCAAGCATGGACTGGGAGATCAGATCAAACCCCATGTGTTCCATCCTGGCTGGAATGCCAAGATTCACCCGTTTGTCAAACAGGGCATAGGGCCGTCCCAGAAGCAGGATTTTAAGCCGGTCGTTTTTCTTTTTCAAAACGCCCTCCCCCATTTCAGCCCAACGCTTTTTCTTGTCCAGAAAAATCTGCCGTGCCTGGAGAAATGCCTTGGAAATAACCGACTTGTCCAAGTTGAGCAGCTTTGCGAAATAATCGGCCATGTCCTGGGCGATATCCGTTTCAGAGCGATTGTTGAACTTGATCTTGGGCATCAGGAGTTTGTCTTTGAAATCATAACCCGGCAGATTGTTGATGATGGTTGCGGCATAGGATGAATAATAGCAGAAATAGGAATCGGTCATTTTATCTCTGTACAGTTCCTCATGGTCAAGCTGCCTGACATAACTCTGCTCGTTGATCAGGGTGGGAAGGAAGATATAATCCACGGATTTTTTGGACAAAGATTCCACCAGGCCGTGTGCAAGGCCCATGGGCGCACAGAAATCAGCATTGAGCATCTTCATCCCGGTGCTGAGTTTTTTGGAAGAACTTTTTTCAACCACCACATTGAGCCCCAGTTGTTGGAAAAAATCCTTGAACAAGGGAATGTACTCCATCATGAACAAGGTCTCGGGAATTCCGATGGAAAGCCCTTTATTTTTTTGATCGGCCACAAAAAAATGGTCTGCAAAAGTTTTCTCAAGATCAGAGACATCGTCTCTTCGCCCCACGTTCCTGTCCTCGTAATCACGGCCGCATTTAAGACCCCAGGCTGTTTTCTTGTTGCCCACTGTGTAGATGCGCAGATCACACTGGTTGGCGCACAAGGTACAGATCTCCGATGCGGTCTCACAGGAAAAGTCCATGCCCGTGAAGGTGGACACCTGATAATTCTTGTCCATCAAGGTCACGGCACAGCCCAGGGCTCCAGTCAGATGACAGTATCGGGACACATGGATCGGCTGTTGCAATTCATTTTCAAACACAGCCACCAGGGCCTTGTTCCGTGCCGTTGCCCCCTGGAACCAGATTTTTTTACCCGGTGAACGTTTGCCCACCACCTTGGATAGATAATTATCCCGAACACTGTAAAGCACGGCTGCCATAATCTGGGCACGCTCCCATCCTTCGGACATGAAAATATTCAGGTCCCGCTCCATGTAAACCGTGCAACGGTCCGAGGTATAGGGCGCTGTTTTCCCCTCCACACAAGGAGAAATATCATCAAGGCTCATGTCCAGCCGATGGGCCTGCTCCTCGATAAAAGACCCGGTCCCTGCTGCGCACACATAATTCATGGTGGCGCTTGTGACCTCTTTATTTTTCAAACGGGTAAACTTGGAATCCTGGCCCCCTATTTCGATGATGGTGTCCACATCAGGATCAAGAAACACAGACCCCCTTGCATGGGCCGTGATTTCATTTACGGCCATATCCGCACCGATCAAAGACCGGATCAACTCCCGGCCCGACCCCGTGGTGGCCACCCCTTTCACATCCAGGTTCGTGTTTTCAAAAACAGGTTTCAATTCCCTGAAAAGACGGATCACCGCATCCACAGGGTCGCCCTGTGTTCTGCCGTACAAGCCGCAGAGAATGGTTCCCGAGGTATCCGTGAGGATCATTTTCGTGCTGGTTGAACCCACATCAATGCCCATATAAACCGGACAGACCGGACCTTGGGGCCTGTTGTAAACAGTGATTTCCACACCATGGGAGTCATGGGTTTCATCCATTGTAAAGTCAGGATAATCCGGCAGATTGATCCTCAACTCGTTTCTTATCTCCCGTTTTTTGCGAATCACCTGGACAAGATTCCGGCTTGTTTCAAAGGGAATGTCACCGAGCAAGGCCGCTCCAATGGCGTTGAAACACACACTTTCCGCAGGAACATAAACCTCCAAATCCAGGGACTCGGCGATTTCATCCACAATTTTCCGGTTGAGACTCATGCCTCCGGTAAACAAAACCTTGCCTGTTATCTCGCACCCTTTGAGTGTGTTGGAAAGCACACTTCGTGTGACACCCTTGCAAAGGCCCGTGGCAATGGCCTCTTTGGAAAAGCCCTGGGCCTGGGCATGGATGATATCGGACTTGGCAAACACGGCGCAGCGGGTGGCAATGGACGGGACAGATCCCTTGAACGCACAGGATTTTTCAGCAAGGGACTCCGGGGTAAAGCCCAATCGTTCCGACTGCTGGTCAATGAAACTTCCCGTGCCCGACGCGCAGTCCGAATTCACAACATGGCCCATGTAATTCAAATGCTCATCCAGACGGATCAGATAGAAGCTTTCACAGCCAATGGAAAGGATATTGCGGCAGCCGGTTTCACAAAGCCGGTTTGCTTCAACAGCGGCAATCACCGGATCAAACACACAGATACCCGGAAGATCCATAGTACCGGTCAAGCCAAGGGTCCCAGGCAACTCTGGACACAGGTGCTCAATATCCGAAATCACCTGATCATAAGCCCCTGCAATATCACCGTTATGTTCCTTGCTTTTCATGCAAAAGGGTTTGTTATTCTCATCGAGCACACCATAATGAATATATTTTGATCCAAAATCAATTCCAGCTTTTAACATGCTCTGTGACGCTCCTTAGATGTTTATATGTAAGATTTTTTATCCACCACCCGTTCGCGGGGCTCACTGAAGGACACGAAGAACCACGAAGAAGAGCAAGTAACAGGGCCTCCGGCCGTCCTGCCGGAGGCCCTGTTATTCTTGATGAACGTCATGTTCATGGTTAAACCGTTTTTTTTCAATCCCAGGCAAGGCATGGGATTGTTTATCCTCACCATAAAGGTCATGAAGGGCATGAAGTTTGGTTTGGCGCTGTATTCTTTTCTTCGTGCTCTTCGTGTTCTTCGTGGTTAACCTGCTTTTGTTTTTTTGTCCACCACCCGTTCCCGTTGGTCACTGAAGCACACGAAGGTCCACGAAGAAGGGCAAGTAACAGAAACTCCGGCGGTCTTACCGGAGGCATGTTTTTCTTCATGGCCTTCATGGACTTCATGGTAAAACCGTTTTAAATAGTGCTGGTTTATCAGAGCATTTCTTTTAGATAATCCAGGGACCGTTTCAGGTTATCAAATGAAAAAATTTCAAGGGACAATGTCCCGGTGAAATCTTCCAGCATCACTCTGACCTTCCTGAAATCATAAGGGGTCATAAGATCCAGGCTTACATGGTCGCAGCCTTGGTACACCCCATGAAGATGCATAATGGAAATCCGGTTTTTGAAGGCTTTGTAAACCGATAAGGGATCACCCCCATACAAAAACACATGACCCACATCCAGGCAGACCGACAGATCGAATTTTTCAATCAAAGGTTTGAGCATATCAATGGGATAGTCCAGGGTCTCCACGGAAATCAGCCTGGGATCAATCCCATGATCCAGAACAGATCGTATTCCTTTGGTGGCATAGGCCTGCCATAAAGCAGGGCCACCATGTTTTTCCGCTGAATAGGGAACATGCAATGTCAGAGTGGACGGTTCCAAGGGCCGTGTCAGATCAAACACACGACAATAGGTTTCAACCGCCCGTTCACGTTCAGCCGGGTCAACCGCTGAAATATCCACGTCCGTGGGCATATGAATGTTATAGCTGACCCCCCATTCATTTTTCAATGCCACCAGTTCCCGGATTTCATAGTCGTCCGGAAGACTGTTCGCCTCACGGCTTTCAAAAAAAAGAAGTTCCACCTCATCCAGAAACGGCGCAAGGTTCCGCACATTTACAGAATAAAGATCCGGATAAATAAACGATGTGGTTCCCAGTTTAAAAAGGTAGCTGTTCTTAAAAGACTGGCCGAGTAATTCCATAATGATCCTAATTATTTACGTTGTACTCTTTAATATTTATCCACAACCCGTTCCCTAAGCTCACTGAAGCACATGAAGAACCGCAGCACGGCAAAGCCACAACCAAAAAGCCTCGTCTCTCACGGAGGCACAAAGAACACAGAGAAGGGCTAAAAGGGGATAATAGTTTTTTCTTTGTGATCTTTGTGCCTCTGTGAAAAAAATTTATGAGCATCCCCCCACAGTTAAAATATACTCGTGCTCAATTTATAGCCTATGGACGAGAGAAAGACCCCAACCCACTTGCCCAGCTTTTTAAGCTTGTCCCCGCGAAGGCGGGGAAGCTGGCCGCCGGAGGCATGTTTTTCTTCATGGCCTTCATGTACTTGTTTTTTCTTTTTTTAAACCACCCGTTCGCGGGGCTCACTGAAGAACACGAAGGGCCACGAAGAAGGGCAATAGATAATGCAATAGGTATCCCCGAAGAGCAGGCAAACATATATCACTTTTCTTCACATGCATCATATTCGCACCAAACACCCACACCCATTTGCGTGTTGGGGCGAAGACCAATCCAGATCTCAAAAATCTGGTCGCCGGAGGCATGTTTTTCTTCGTGCTCTTCGTGTTCTTGAGCGACCAAAGGGAGCGGGTGGTTAACAATTTAAACGCTTTTCTTCATGGCCATCAATCCTAAAACAAACTGACCAGATGTGCCAGAGTCATGGCCACAAAAACCGCCACAAACGATGAGCGAATCAAAAGAGTGCACGCTTGTTCAAGGTGCTTACCAGTCACAGGACCGAACCCCGACCCAATATAAGGTTTGTCAACACTGACCCCGCCATAAATATTGGGCCCGCCCAGACGAACCTCCAGGGCTCCGGCAAAGCAAGCCTCCGGGAATCCCGCATTGGGGCTGCTATGGTTACGTCCCTGGGTCAAGCCAATGTCCCAGGCCTGTTTCCAATCTCCCTTGCCCAGCCAGACAGAAAGACTGATCACAAGCAAAGACAGCCGTGCCGGGATATAATTAAACAGATCATCAATCGTTGCAGAGGCCCATCCAAAATCCTTATAGGTCTCATCCTTATACCCCACCATGGAATCCAGGGTATTGACCATTTTATAAGCCATGGCCAGAGGAGCCCCCCCTATTCCCGCCCAGAAAAGAGGCGATAAAACACCATCCACAAAATTTTCAGCCACAGTCTCAAGGGCAGCCCGGGTGACCCCTTCCTCATCCAGAGGCTCCACATCCCTGCCCACAATCATGGCCAGACGTTTCTTGGCTGCAACAAGCCCCTGGCCTTGAAGGGTGGTCAAGACGCCCAAGGCTTCCCGTTTCAATGAAAAAGCGGATATGGCAAAATAAAGCATCATAATCTCAATCGCTTTGCCAAAACAGGGGTTCACGGCCCCTGCCAGACCCAGCACCATAAGCCCAATGACAAAGGTCATTGAAATCAAGGCAAAGGCAAAGAAAAGACCGGCAAGCCGGGTATTTTTGATTTTTGCCCTGAACCTCGGCTCAAAAGCCTCAATAGCTTTGCCCATCCAGCGCACAGGATGGGGCATCCACAGAGGGTCTCCCAAAAGAAAATCCAGCAAAAACGCTGCCGGAAGAATATACCAGTCTGAAATAAAGATCATCGTTTCAATCCAATTTATTATTTTTACGACCGCATCATACAAAAACATCTCCAAAAGCCATCTTTAGATAAACGAAATGGCCTGATCTGTCAAGAAATCCAGGCCAATCCCCCCATGCCCCAAAATTTTGAATCACCCAGATAAAATACCTTGTCAAGCGGAACTTTATCTGCTAAAACCCCGATGTTCTTATGGTGAGCGTAGTTCAGTCGGTAGAGCACCGGATTGTGGTTCCGGTCGTCGCGGGTTCGAGCCCCGTCGCTCACCCCATTTTTTTTGCGCCCGTAGCTCAGCTGGATAGAGCGCCGGACTTCGAATCCGTAGGCCGCAGGTTCGAATCCTGCCGGGCGCGCCACAAAAATTAAGTTTAAAGTCAAACGCTTAGACTTAATTGCGACTTTTAGGATAATTTCTCTAAAACATTCATAAGTCCTCAAAAACCCGCTATCTAAGCGGGTTTTCGCGTTTTTAACCCTAAAGCCAGGGACCAACCCGCCAAAAACCCTTTAAAATCAAAAGGCCGGGGCAGTTGCATAGCTCCCAGATAACCCGAGATTGACCCGAAGTGACGTTTTTTCATAGAATAATGAGCGGGTTTTGATAATCCATGCACACCATGTTTATTGGGGGTATAGACTGCTGTTGTCCCTTGGGGAATGGCTGGCTTATCGGTCATGGGCGGGCGGACTTGGTATTTTGATTGCTCCAGACTGTTTTCCCAAATATTTTTTAACAGTCATTTACGATTAATGACCATTTCCTTTTTAACGGTTTCAGGAATATCAATCTCATCCCAAGTGAGCCTTTCATACTCAGTGTGCTTTGTTTTCTTATATTATTCAACATTCGTCCGTATAGGTATGGATTATGCCCACAATAAATCCTACCTTTATAATGTGCTCCACTTTAGAGGGTGAAAAACCGTTCTGGATGTGAGTTGAATTTTCTATTTTTTGCTGTTTCGTATTTAAAAACGATTCCCGAATTAAGGTCAATGTACAATTGATTCATATAGTTTTTCACATATTCCGCAGACTTTCTGTAATTGATTAAAGATACGACCTAATCTTCAACGTCAGTCTGGTCACCAATCCATTCCCATGTGATGAGCCAACCTGATTTCACCATCTACACCTTTGCACCTTTCCATGCACCAACAAATTTTATATAATTTGCATTATACTCTTGCTGACCTTCAAGTTGACACATTGATAAAAAACTTACGTTTCACTGAAGCCTCCGTCGCAAAACCAATCACTGTCTATAGCGGCACGATACATCGCAGCTGCCCAAGAATTTTTGAAGTCAGCTTCTATACTCTCCAATTCTTCATTCAAATGAGCACGCACGGAATCAATCCCTCCTTTTTTATGAAGTTTATTGAGCCGGAAGCGAATTGCTGAAAGTCGGCTTCCAGCATTATGTGAAAATAACTCCTGAAGATGAAGCTTCTTCAAATGGGTTTCAACCCGTGTTTTAGCTGGCATTGACCAGTTTTCTGGCGGCGAGGTAAAATAACGGAAAGCAGCCGGTATACCTGTTAACATGAATTTAAAAATCCCTCAAAACCATGAAAATAAAATCCCTCACTCAGTCGTCCAGGCGCAGCTATCCATCGCGGCGATAAGTTAAGGCCGAACGTGTCCATGTCCGAGGCATTCAATAAAAAGCCTCGGCAATGGGTTTCAATGGTGAATTAAAAATCAATCAGCTCTTTGTTCTATAGCTTTTGCCCTCCAGGATGAGGATTTCCGAGTTGTAGATGAGGCGGTCGGCAATCGCCGTGGCGGCGGTGGTTCCGTCAAAAATGTTTGACCATTCAGCAAAGGGCAGGTTTGTCGTAATCACGGTGGATTTTTTGGTGTGCCTTGCGCTGATAACCTGGAAAAACAGATGTGATCCCTGCTTGCCCAGCGGAAGATAACCGATCTCATCACAGACAAGCAAATCCTGTGATTGATAATAATGGAGTTTTTTCAAAAGCGTTTGGTTGGCTTCGGCTGTG
>JAHIRD010000312.1 GCA_018818835.1 Pseudomonadota bacterium | reverse complement strand
GTGGGATATTTTTTTCATTCTCTTTTTCCTGGAAATACTGATATTTGTCCCATTTATACCCATTTTTCATGCCTTTTCGGCCTCCTCTATCTCAAAAAAGGCCAAAAACAGAAGCTTATTTCCCATCGTCATTTTATCCCTAAGCCTTCTAAATCTGTGCACTAATGGAGAAACATATATAACTATTAATACTGAGGATTTTCCCATATTCTCTTCACTAGTTCATAAGACCATCTTACCTTCGGCCCGGCGGCCTCGAGAAGCTGTCTCATCTCCCTCCTCCTGAGAGGTCGAATTTGTCGCTAAAAGGATAAACATATATAACTATTATCTCCCTGGGTCCTCCCAAATTCTCTTAATAACTTTATAAGTCCATTGACGATTGCGGCCGGCGTTCTCAATCAAACCCCTCATCTCCCCTGGCTTAAAGACGGTTTTGACCGTCCCCTCGAAGGTCTCAATACTCCGGCCATCGTAAAGGACAGCCTCAGAGGAGCTCTTGAAGGGCCACTCCAATTTAATCGCTTTTGAGAAAAGGCCGGTTTGATAGGCGGATCCTCTTTTTAACAAACCCTGGGCCTCAAACTCCTGGAGATATTTATTATAAGTTCTTCGGCTTCCCCATTCGATTAGTCTATTTGTATGGACTGAGACGAAGGTCCTGAATCGGCGCGGGTAGCAGAATTTAACCAGGTGGAAGAGGAAGCGCATCCGCGGGAGCGAACCGCGCGCGATTCTGATGATATCCTCAACGTCCGGCCTTGAGATGAATCCGTTATAAAGATTATGAGTCGAATCCGGGTAGATTTTCGACAGCTCGTATTTTCCATAGATGTGGTCGGCCTGGCGCGCGATCTCTTTTCTCACGGCTTGGGGATGTCGGATGATATCCTTTGAAAAGCCGTTGTGTTTACGCCGAATCCAGGAAAAGGTCGTCTCTTCAGCCGCCTCTATCGGCACGTTCCGGCGCCATAGAAAATATAAGACCTTAAACTGCGAGTCATGCCGACTGGCCGGCGCTTGGAGGCCATACTGAAGAAGAGAAGAGCCGTCTTCAGTAAGATTCGGGAGTCCCGGCTTGCCGATTATGTCGAAGTCAAAAATCAACTGCTGGCCGCGGACTTCGCGAATGTCAAAGCCGTTCAACTTCTGAAACCAGTAGAGCTTACTTTTCCAATCCCCCAGGTGTGAATATTCAAGATCGAGTGGGACCTGGACAGGGCCAAAAGGGAGCCGGATCGGGCGCGCCGACTGCGGGTAGATTTCGATTTTGTGAACATCACAAAAATTGCGAAATGCACCATTTAAGAGCCGGACAGTCGGGGGCTTTTCGTTATATTCCGGTTTCACCAAAACATGATAAGAGTCAGGGCTTTCAGAAGAAAATAACATCGAGTTTTTTTCATCGAGTTCGAGCTTCTCTCGGATTTCATCAACCGTCCCCCGCGGCCTATCGTCTATGTCCAGGATTCCAAATTCAGGATACCACTTGCCCAAGACAGCCACAGCATATTGACCGGCCAAGTGAGCCTCAACTGGACGGTCTGAGAGCGACTTGTTTTTTGTAGTCCAGGAGCGGGACGTTTTTACGGCATAGCGTGGGATTCTCTGGATAAAAATGTCTGCGTAAGATCGGAAAGGCTCTATAAACACGTTAATCTTTTTTGATAAACATCTGCAACTGGTGATGATTTTTGCCGAAGATTTCCTTCAACTTCTCGCGCTCTTCCGGGAATAGGTCTAGCATATTTACGCCGAATACATCCGCTATACTATGTTTCATTGCTACCTTGAAACCTTTACCTCGTCCGTTTTCAATCGAATTGTAGTTTGAAAGGTTCACGCCTGCCTTCTCTGCTACCTTTTGTTGTGTCCAGCCGCGCTCCTTCCGCAGCGCACGCAGTGATAAGATTTTTCTTTCCTTCATAATAAATATCTCCTTGTTTTCTTCTTAAGATTAATACGATTATTTACGGTTGTCAATAGGTAAAATAAAAATATCTTTTACCCCCCCCTGAGTTAAGCGTCCGTGGGCACTTAACTTTTTGACTTCCTACGGTAGATTTTAAGAGAGCAAAATCCGGAAGTAGCTCACTTCCTTTGCGAGAAGTGATTTAGATGCACCACTCTTATATTTCAAGCTTCCACCGTGAGAAGTTTGATTTTTCAATAGTTCTCCCAGTCTTGCCTCTGCCCAGAGGAGAGATGGAAGGTAGGTTCTTTGAATCCTATCTCGTGGGGGCCACGGCTCCCATGTTACTTAAAACTTCTCGCAGTGGAAGTTTTAGGAACTGTTGAAAGACTTGACTTCCCACGTGGGAAGGTAAAGTTCCTCCAGTAGAACTATACTTGTTTCCTAGAAGGCTTTAAATGCCCTTATTCATGCATAGGATAGCGTAGGTAAGGTTTTATTTTTAAAAGAATACCTGAATATACCCCCCCCATTTTATCAAAAGCTATTTTCCTCATATCGGAGAAAAAACGGCTTCACCATTTGCCCCAGGACGGGCGATCTCAAAACGGTTAAGCCTATGGTATTAACTTAGGCGGCGGCCGCGTAGAAGGCCAACTGCGCCTTGCTCAATCAACTGTTCTAGTTTTGTCAGCCGGGCCTCGAAGTTCAAAGTCTCAATACCTTTAAAAGCGAATGTCAGGATTTCTCTTGCAGCTTGCCTGCGCTCTGCCGCGTTTCGTTCGTTTAAGTTTTTTAATAGTGTTTTGACAGCAAAGGCCGCGCCACCCCTCAACATGCCTAAAGCCTCAGCAAAGGCTGCGGTCCTGGCCGCTTCGAGTTCATCAGTAAAGCCAGGATCGGCCAGCCAGCGCGATATTGTGCGCCTTGATAAATCTGCAGCTCTAGCCGCACCTTCCTGAGATTCACCAGCAAGTAAAGATTTTATGACGATTCTCCGTTTATCAGGGGATGTCTCTATATGTCCCATTTTTTGTTTTTTCACTTTGCACCTTTTTCAAGTCTTTCAACATCCTGCTGTAGCCGTTTAAGTCGCAACTCTAAACGTTTCTGTTCAAGCCTTCGGATTTCATCCTCAAGGTTCGCCGTCATTTCGCTCTGGCCGTTCTGGGGTTCAACTGGTAAAAATCGCACGTCAATAAAAAAGTTTGCGTCTGTCTCAGAATAAAAGCCGCCGTCCGGATGTTTGATTTCCCCTCTTGTGATTCGTTCGATTTGAGCACTATTTTCATCTTCATTGGAGGATGAAACAGTCCAGATTTTCAACCGTTGTCTTTCCTTTTTCGGTTTCAAGATTTTTTCTATTGTGCGCAATCGACTTTTATTGAAAGACATTCGTTTTCACTCAACTTAGTAGCCTATAAGCCGCCTTCTGCGCCTGCCAGGCCTGCCTTCGTCTTTCATCCCATTCTGCACGCGTCAAAGGCTCAAATCCCTGTTTTTGTCGGTTTTCATTTTCGGTATAGAAAGCCGCCTTCTGCATTCGATCTACGCCCTTTTTGAAATCTTCTACAGTGTCTTTCTCATACTGAGCGGCCTCTTTTTTTGTCATAGGCCTCATAAATGAGCCGTCAATATAAAGGTGAGGATTACACCGCAGACAATATTTTTTAAGGTCCGGCTCAAAGTCTCTGTCATCATAAAGCAGTTTTGCTTTCCAGCCGCAGCTTTCGCAGAGCCAATACGAAAAGCGCGGCAGCTTGTTCCGTCGTGCGGCGATCAGGCTCGCAAACTCTTCGATCTCCTCCGGTAGTCCGTATTTCTCGATATACTGAGTCCCGGTCAAGCCTCGCGGCCTTCCTGTTGCGATAAAGCCGCCGCCTGGCCTTAGCCTGTCATCCTTTTTTCTTTTACGAAGGTCAGTAGTTTTAATAACTCTCTTCATGTTTATTCTCCTGTTTTTATTAATGGATTTATCGAAGGATCGAGATACTTACTCGCCCTCAGCCCTTCGATTACTTCCCGGTGTTCTTGCGCTTTTACCAAGATTTCTTGCTCTATTTCAGCAGGCAGGTCTTTGATCTCATAGATTCGTCCGTCCGCTTTGACAATCGGATCAGCGCCACCTGGCCGCGTTTCGATTTCCAGCTTTTCCCGGACTAAGATGACAATGTCTTCGCGGCCGTCGGCAAGTCCCCGGGCAGTCGCGCCTATCAAATCAATCGGTATTCTACCGTCTGTCATTTTCCCTCCTTCGGCTTAGGAAGCATGCCCTTTTTTTCAAGTTCTCCACGTAGCTTTTTTTCACGCAAGAAAAGATTAAACAAAATCTTTTCTTCACGTGCCTTTAGGATCGGATTCCCTTCGGATAGGTTTTCACCAAGTAGCGTAAAAACTTGGAGAAGTTTTCGTTTTTCTACCATGTCTTTTACCTCCTGTATAATCCTGGGAGGCGGGTCGCAGCCTCTATCCTTAGCTTGCGAACCCGCTCTCCCGTCCCGGTAATACCAAGACCGCACTGCTCGATCGCGGCTTATTATGCTTATGCAGATTGTGGGGTTTACATAATAACTATTATCTGACGTAAGGCTCATGTATCTCATTCTAAACAACTTAACTCACCTTAAAAAGTGGGATATTTTTTTCATTCTCTTTTTCCTGGAAATACTGATATTTGTCCCATTTATACCCATTTTTCATGCCTTTTCGGCCTCCTCTATCTCAAAAAAGGCCAAAAACAGAAGCTTATTTCCCATCGTCATTTTATCCCT
>JAHIRD010000038.1 GCA_018818835.1 Pseudomonadota bacterium | reverse complement strand
TTTAGCGCCGATGGTACTGCATGGGCAGCTGTGTGGGAGAGTAGGTCGCCGCCGGATTCTTTTTTAAAAACCCTCTGATTCTTTGAATCAGGGGGTTTTTTTGTTTGGGGAAGGGCAACAAAAAAAACACGGACGAGCACGGACTGGCACGGACCTGCACGGACGAACACAGCACGGACGAACACGGACTTGTGTGGACGGGCACGGACTATCGCTTCGGGGGCGAGAATGATTGGTGAGGATATTTGGGTTGAACTGGTTATGGCGGGGGATCATCAGGGGGCGTTGCTTGAGGCGGCTTTGGATGTTGTGGCTTTAAGTGAACCGCATATTCATGTAAAGAAGAAAAAAAATAGGGATCAGGGGGAGTCTTGTATTCTTATAAGGAAGAATCTTTTGTTTAAGGCGCTTCCCCAGGGCAAAATGTTGAATGTGTTTTTGGATCTCCTCTCATCTGTTATTTTAGAACAACAGACGATCCTTAATGATAAAGATGTCGTTGCCCCTGTTTTATTGAAACTGTTTGTTGCACCGTTTTGTGCCCATTGCCCGTCGGTTGTCAAAGACATCGCCCGACTTCCCATAAACTGTGACTTTATAACGCTGGAAATCATTGATGGTACTCTTTTTGATGACCACGCGAAGCGTCATAATATTCTTTCGGCTCCCACGGTTGTCTGTGATGGGACATACCGGTGGACTGGCCCTGTCTCGTGCGCGGAAATTCTGGATACCATATGTAAACGTAAACCCGAAGAACTTGGTGTCGATTCTTTGCGTTCCATGGTCGAAAATGGCAAGGCATCGTCTCTGGCTGAATTAATGATCAAGGAAAACAAGATATTCCCTGCCTTTTATGATCTTTTGATCCACGAGAAATGGCCGGTGAGATTGGGTGCCATGGTCGCTGTGGAAATACTCAGTCAAGGCAATGCTTGCTTGACCGAACATCTCATGAATGTATTATGGGCAAAACTCCCGTATGTTTCTGATCCTGTTAAAGGGGATATGATTTATCTGGCCGGTGAAGTCGGTGGACGAACCTATATCCGGGAGCTTAATTGCATTATCACGCAAACGACAAACCCCGATATTATCGATTCCATTCATGATGCCTTGGAAAGCCTTGGTAAAAGACATTCTTCATAATTATACACTTAAGATTAATTTATTTTATGTGAAATCGGAATAAAATGTTTGACAATTGAATTGAAAAAAAATTATGAAGGTGAGAATAATCTTTCATTGTGTTATTTTCGTATCAACATCACCAGATAGATAGATTTAACCCCGGAATACTTATTTCTTACGTATTTATTTCTTCGGATTTGCCCGTCGTGAAGCTATTTTTATAAAATACATGCGGGTGTCTTTTTTATGCTTGTTCTTGAATATAAAACATTTATTTGTTTTCCATTGCGCGGGAAATGATTTAACCCATGTATTATTGGCTTTGTGACACTGTATTTCGATGAGGAAGGCGGTTGTTATGCTAAAATATTCAGGTAAAAAATTATTCAAAAACACATGCGGATTTACAGGCCGTATTCACCATTGGAACCATGGATATCTTTTTTTTATTCTTTTGATCGCTGTTGTGACCCCTTTTTACAATGAATACCCAAGGATTGTAATAAGTTTTTTTCTCCTTGAACTGGGGGTTGTCGTGTATCAAAAATACATAGCTCAATTGGTACAAGGTAGAATTAAAGAGCATACACGTTTTCGGAATTGGCTTATTATAAAGGATATCCATGTTGCGGTGATCATTTGGAGTGTTTTTGCCTTGACCACCTTATTCCTTTTTGGGATGTCCTTGCCTGGAATACTAGTTTTAATGATATCCGCAAGCCTTGTCAGTATATCTCTTTCCATGATGGTTCCCATATGCTCACCCGTTAGAACCTATGTTCTGATTTTGATCGCACCTATGGGTATTTGGGGCGCATTTTCTCAAAGTCGTATGGGTTTTTTCCTTCTATTTCTGACAGTGTTGCAATTTATTGTCATCCGTCGTGATAAGAAAATGATTTATGAAAAAGAATCGACAATGGAGTGCTTCAATCAAAGGACATCCGAACTTGTTAAAATCAATAAGGAGCTTGAAAGTGAAATCCTTTACAGAAAAAATATGGAAAAGGCTTTAAGGCGAAGTGAGGAGCGTTACCGGACTCTTTTTCAGAACAATCCCATAGAGACAATAATTGTGGATCATAATGCACGAATTACCGGATATAACTCTGCTAAAGCACGATCCCTTGGCCGCGTTCCTGAAATTGGCGATATCATGTACAAAGACTACGGGTCAAAGCATAAGAATAATATGTTTGAAGAACTGATGGATTGCATTGAAACCGGTCGCCAAAAAGAGTTCCCGGAACAGAAATATAATGAACGATTTCTTCATATTCGAATATCTCCTTATAGTGGAGGTGCAATTATAACGTCACTTGATATCACAAAAACAAAACGTGCCGAAGAACAGATTCAGACCTTGACCCGGGAAATCATGCGTGTTCAGGAAAATGAGCGAAAACGTATTGCCAGGGATCTCCATGATAGTGTTGCCCAGGACCTTTCATCGTTGCGTATTTCATGCGAAACTTTTTTTGATGGCAACTCTGAAAGTTCAATGGATGTTCGGAAAAAGATCAAGGGTATCTCACATGTTCTTCATGGGTCCATTAATGCGATACGTGATATCGCTTATGAGTTGAGACCCCCGTGTTTGGATGAACTGGGTTTGTCCATCACACTTTATCGGTATTGTGAGGAGTTCAGCACACGGTCAGGAATTCATGTGGATTTTTTTTCAGCAGGTCTGGAGCAGTTCCGCATTGATCCTGATTCGGAAATCAATCTATATCGTCTTGTTCAAGAAGCGCTGAATAATATAAGGAAACATTCAAAAGCAAACAACGCCACCATACGCCTTGTCGCCTCTTATCCCCATGTTATATTGAGAATTGATGACAACGGGATAGGCTTTGAGGCAGATCTCCAGTCCACCATCGGGCTTAAAAATAAACACATGGGGCTTAGAAGCATGGAGGAACGTGTCAATCTCATGGGGGGGCGCATTCGTTTAAAATCGTGCCCTGGTTCGGGAACACGTCTTTTTGTAGAAGTACCTATCTGTAAAAAAATAAATGAGTGGGCGAACAACTCGACGGATGAGATCATTAATCACTAATGTTTTTGTTTCAAAATCCTTCCTTTTATTAAAAATCTGTCATACAAGTTCTCTGGGACTTGCGCAAGCAGAGTTTAATTTCAAATCATTACGGACCCGTTCGTTTTTTATCTGCGTATGGTGTCACAGGCAGACCTCTTGTCCAGAGTCGTGAATGTTAACCTGACAATGGGGCCTCAATAAATATATGAATATGGGGAATCAATGGATAGAATTGTTGTTGAGGGCGGTCGTCGCCTCAAAGGAAATGTGAGGATCAGTGGATCGAAAAATGCGGCTCTTCCCGTGCTTGTTTCATCACTTCTGGTTGACGGGGAATGCGTGTTTCACAATGTGCCGGATCTGGTGGATATCAAAAGCATCAAGCTACTTCTGGAAGATCTGGGTGCCCGGGTTGAAACAAACGGTGATACCGTGATGATTGATGCGTCAACCGTTCATAAATTCGAAGCATCCTATGATCTTGTTCGGAAAATGAGGGCGTCGATTCTTGTCCTCGGTCCCTTACTGGCCCGCCAGAAAAAGGCCAGAGTGTCCCTTCCGGGGGGATGTGCCATCGGTGCACGGCCAATTAATCTCCATCTCAAAGGCATGGAAAATCTGGGGGCGACCATCACCCTTGAACATGGATATGTTGAGGCCCATGCAGATGCCCTGGTTGGAAATGATATTTATTTTGATGTGGTATCCGTGGGTGCTACTGAAAATATGATGATGACAGCTGTGCTGGCAACGGGCGTAACTCTTCTCCGAAATGCGGCACGTGAACCTGAAATCACGGCCCTGGCCGATGTTCTCATTCAGATGGGTGCCCAGATCGAAGGCGCCGGAACCTCGGTGATCAAAATAACGGGGGTGACCTCCCTCAAACCCGTGGAGGTGCAAATCATTCCGGACAGAATTGAAGCCGGGACATTCATGGTGGCTTCGGCCATGACCGGGGGGGATGTAACGATCACTGATTGCACGCCGGATCATATGGGTGGAATTATTCATAAATTGAAACTGTCCGGGGCAACGGTTTTGGTCAACGGGAGCAGCATCCAGGTCATCGGATCTGATGAAATCAAGAGTCTTGATATTCAAACCCTTCCCTATCCGGGGTTCCCAACGGATATGCAGGCTCAGTTTATGGCCATGATGACCGTGGCTAAAGGAACCAGTGTCTTCAGGGAAACCATTTTTGAAAATCGGTTCATCCATGTCTCGGAGTTGATACGCATGGGCGCAGATATTTCTTTGTCCGGTGGGAATGTGGCCACGGTCAAAGGGGTTGCACGATTATCATCGGCCCCTGTGATGGCATCTGACCTCAGGGCCAGTGCATCGTTGATTCTCGCAGGTCTGATCGCCCAGGGCACCACGGTGGTCAGCAGGGTGTATCATCTGGATCGGGGATATGAATCCCTTGAGAGAAAATTTGAAATGCTGGGAGGCGCTGTTCGACGGGAAAAGGACTAAGTAAGAAGGGTTTAGGTGCATTTGCACCTAAGCCCCGAAAAATGAAAAAAGACAACCCCTCGTTTTCATCAATTTTAAATCCTGTCCGCACGACAGTCTTATTGAAGGCTGTGTGCCCCGCTGCATTCCTTTAAATCCTTGGCATCGAACTGTGGAATACGTTTGACGATATCATCAATGAACTCCTGATTTTTGGAGCATATGTCCTTGAACTCGACACCAATGTGAAACCCTTGGATTTTTTCGTTCCAATCGTATCGCTTGACCATGACTTTTGAGTCAAGTTCACTTTTCGGGGAGTGGATGATCAGGTTGAGCTCGTCGTTCCGTGCGGCTTCCGCAATATGGTAGTTATGCATATAGATCTGTGACGAGTGGATCAGGGCGCCAGAGCGGGATATATTGACGATGGGTACAAGCATGAAATCATTGAAATCCGGAGAATCGATTTCAAGCAGTGCTTTCCATAATACGTCATACCGTTTATGTCTTCTTTTTTGGTGAATCCAGTTGAGTGTCATGGCTGGCCTCTATGTTTGAAAAGATATTTCTTTAATGTAAGCATCGTTCCAGTCTGTTCACTGAACAAAATGGAACAGCATGTGGATGAAATATGTTTACTTTTGTTATCGGACTGATAAAAAAATGACTTTAGACTTTTTTAAAAAAAGAAAATCAAAAAATTGAGAGTTGATATGGCCTCGGGATGATTATGGATATTTTCAAAAACGATGTTTACAAAAGGCCCATCATTCCCCTCCTTTTCAGTTACATCCTGGGGCTTGTCCTGGGTGGCCACGTTTTTATTCCTCCGTTTATTATCTGGGTGACGGTGATTGCCTGTCTGTCATTCACGGGATATGGTATCTTTCGAAAACAGACTCAACACCTTGTCCCTCTGATTCTTTTCATCGCCCTGGGCCTTCTTGCCATGCAAACCGCCCTTGTGCGGGAAAACAAACCGGATTATCCGGTTTGTTTTACTGAAAAGGGCTTGTGCAAAATAAAGGGACGCCTTGTCACATCGCCTGGAATGAATCATGGAAGGCAAACCTTCAGTCTGGATGTTTCCACCATCGAGGCTCCTGGGGAACAGGCCAGAAAGATACAGGGAAATCTTCGTGTCACGGTTCATTGCAATGATTTGGTGGTCCATAAAGGCGATGTAATCGAATTTGTCAGCAGGATCAAGCCGTTCAGAAATTTCAATAACACTGACGGGTATAATTATAAGCGTCATATGGCTTTTCAGGACACCTGGGCCAGGGCCTATGGGAAACGTGGGACGGTTCGATTGCTTGAATCCGGACAGACTGGTTTTCTGGACAAGGCGAGGACTGCCCTGGAACGGTTTATTGATGAATACATAAAGTCATCATCCCAGGCATCGGTATTCAAGGCCCTTCTCGTTGGAAACAGAGATCAGATAAGCCCCGATTTGAATGATGAATTCAAACAGACAGGCACGGCTCATCTTCTTGCGATTTCAGGACTTCATGTGGGGATCGTGGCAGGCCTTTTCTTTTTGATATTCTCCTTTACCCTGACCTGGATTCCAGCCTTGCTCTGGCATGCCCGGGTTAAAACCTACGCAGGAATCCTTACCCTTTTTCCTGTTCTTGTTTACGGGCTCCTTGCGGGAATGGCGCCATCAACCCAGCGGGCCGTGGTCATGGTCACCGTGATTCTTCTCACCTGGGGCCTTGGAGCCGAGCATGACATCATCAACTCACTTGCCCTTGCAGCCCTTGCAATTCTTGCGATTTCACCGGGCGCTCTTTACGGGGTTTCCTTTCAACTCTCATTTGCAGCAGTATTTTTTATCATTCTGGGCATGGGATGCCTGGGGAATGAAGACTCTGATATCCTTAAATCAAGGGCATTTTTACTGAAAAAGAGTTTGAAATCCTATGCCTTGGTATCCTTGTTGGCCTATATGGGAACCCTGCCGCTCTTGATGCACTATTTTAACCAGATATCTGTGGTCGGTCTTGTGGCCAATATGATTCTGGTTCCTTTGATGGGCTTTATGGTGGTGCCCCTGGGTCTTGGGGCCATGTTCGTTTATCCGTTTTGTTCCATAGCTGCGGGGGCCCTGATCCGATTGGCCGGTATGTTTCTTGGCCTGGCCCTTGATCTGATCCATGGTTTTGCAAGTCTGCCATATGCAAGTGTCATGACTGTCAGCCCCTCATGGTTTGAAATGGCCTGCTACTATTTATTATTTTGTCTGTGCTTAATTTTTGTATCAGCCAAGAAAAAAGACCAGGCCGGGTTGATGAAGGGAGCCCTTATCCTAACCGGGATCCTTGCGCTGATTTTTATCGGAGACATCTTTTATTGGACCCATGCCCGTTTTTTTCATGCAGACTTAAGGGTGACGGCGCTGGATGTTGGCCAGGGGACTTCGAATCTTGTGGAATTCCCTGGGGGGCAGTGTATGCTGATTGATGGGGGCGGTTTTACGGATAATAATGCCTTTGATGTGGGGGAACGGGTGGTGGCCCCATTTTTATGGTCCAGAAAAATTGCATGCATTGATACGGTGGTCTTGTCCCATGCTGAAAGTGACCATTTGAACGGGCTTTTATATATCCTCAAACACTTCAAGGTCAAGGCGTTCTGGTTCAACGGCATATGGAAGCCGTCGAAAAGCTGTGACCTTCTTAAATCCATCGTGGAAAAGAACAACATCACGGTTCTTTCTGTAAAGGACTTTCCGGATCACTGGGATATGAATGGGGTACGAATCCAGGTTTTATGGCCTCCTGACGAGAGTGAGGCTGGTTTGGCATACATGAAGGATATCAATAATGCTTCCTTGGTTCTGAAGCTCAGTTATGGAGAGGATTCCTTTCTGTTTACCGGAGATATCAAGAAAAAGGCTGAAAAAGCCATGGTGAAACGTCTTGGAGATGAACTTGAATGCAAGGCGCTTATCGTTCCACATCATGGGAGTAAAAGCTCCAGCAGTGATTTATTTATAGAAAAAGTAAAGCCTGAAATAGCTGTGATATCGGCAGGATATAAAAACAGATTTAAAATGCCCCATAAAGCTGTATTGAAACGTCTGACGGAACAGGGTATAGATATTTACCGTACTGATTTGGGTGGGGCTATTCTCATGACCACCTGGGGCAAGGGACTTTCGGTTGATACTGTATTGACGGGCCATTAACCCATGGCTACCCTTGAACAACGATTCGGTCCGTGAACTTGAATCATGGGATGAAGGGCTCTTCAGCCTTGACACCCTGATAAAAAGTTATTAGTTTCTTCACATTATCATGGCTTTGGGTTGACCTGATCCATAAAACAGCACGGGTTTAGGAAATGAAACAATGACTTCATTCGTATCAGAAGATAATATTGTGAGAGTCACAGGTCGAGCCAGTCTTTCTCTTGTGGCCACCCTGGGACGCGCCGGTGTTTTTTTTGTTCGGAGTGTTTTATGTGTTTTCTATCTGCCCTTTCAATGGAAACGAACCCTTGAACAGATTTATTTTATTGGTATGAAGTCGGTTGTGGTCATTTGTCTGACCGGAGGCTTCACCGGTATGGTTCTCGGCCTTCAAGGTTACTATACCTTGTCCAAATTCGGGTCGGAAGGCCTTTTGGGTTCGGCTGTGGCCTTGACCTTGATCAAGGAACTCGGTCCCACCTTGACCGCAATCATGATTGTCGCCCGTGCGGGTTCGGCCATGGCAGCCGAGATCGGAATCATGCGGATATCAGAGCAGATTGATGCCCTGAAGACCATGAGTATCAATCCCATAAGGTTCCTGGTCAGCCCTAGGCTGGTGGCCGGGCTGGTGAGCTTTCCCTTGCTGACGGCGCTTTTTGATACGGTGGGTATCTTTGGTGGATACCTGACCGGGTCCAAGTTGCTGGGCATGAATTCCGGGATTTATTTTTACAGGGTTCAGTCCAGTGTTCAGATGTCCGATGTGAAAGAGGGCTTTATCAAATCCGTCTTTTTTGCCCTTATCGTGATCACTGTCAGTTGTTTCCATGGTTATTTCACCCATCTGAGAAAAGAGGGCTTCGGTGCCAAAGGGGTGAGCCTGTCAACCACAACGGCTGTTGTCCAGTCCTGTGTGATCATTTTAATTGTCGATTATGTGATAACATCTTTTCTGCTGTAGGAGACCATGGATAAGCCCTTGATCCTTTTTGAGAATGTGTGCAAGAGCTTTGGTGAAAACCAGGTTCTCAAACGTGTGAATCTGTCCATTTATCGTGGGGAGATCACCACGGTGATCGGTAAGAGTGGTGGGGGCAAAAGCGTTCTTCTCAAGCATATTATAGGCCTTGTTAAACCGGATTCCGGCACCATTTATTTTGACGGAAAAACACTGTTTGCGCGGAAACGGAGTGAGCAAAAGGCATTGCGGGAAAAATTCAGCTACATGTTCCAGGATTCGGCTTTGTTTGACTCCATGACTGTTTATGACAATATCGCCCTCCCCTTGAGGGAAGGGACGAAATTGACGGCAAAACAGATTCGGGAGAAGGTGGGGAACCGAATGGAACAACTCGATATTGCAGGGATTGATGGGAAGTACCCCGGGCAGCTGTCCGGAGGAATGAAAAAAAGGGTGGCCCTTGCACGGGCTCTGGTCACGGACCCTGAGATTGTTCTTTTTGATGAGCCCACAACCGGCCTTGATCCCATACGGAAACAATCGGTTCACCGTATGATCTCCGATTACCAGAAACGGTTTGGATTCACCGGGGTGGTGGTCAGTCATGAAATCCCGGATGTGTTTTCCATCAGCCAGCGGGTCGCCATGCTCAGTGACGGAGAGATTATTTTTGAAGGGACACCCCAGGAAATCGAAAAGGAAACAGACCCCAGGGTCAAGGATTTCCTGCGTCCCATGGATTGGCAGGGCAACGGATCTGATGTGAATGGATATTATTGATGATGCATTATCAAAGGCGCTGTGATTCTGCAGCCTATCGGAGGAGTCATGAAAAAATCGTCGCTTGAAATGGCCGTGGGTGTCTTTGTGATTATCGGTCTTTTATGCGTGGGATATCTGACCATTAAACTGGGGCAGATGGAGCTCCTGGGGGATAACTATTATACCCTTTACGCTAAATTTAATTCGGCCACAGGCCTGAAGCCAGGCTCCAATGTCGAGATTGCAGGCGTCCGAGTCGGCCAGGTGGAGGATGTCATCCTGGAGCCCGTGATGAAAATCGCCAAGGTTACCTTGAAAATTGAGAAAGGGATTGAGCTTGATGACGATTCCATTGCTTCGGTGAAGACATCGGGCCTGATCGGTGATAAATTTATTCTGATCACATCCGGTGGGTCAGGTGATATCCTTGAACCGGGCGGTACGATCACCGAGACGGAATCTGCCCTGGATATCGAAGATCTTGTCAGCAAATACGTGTTTGGTGATAAAAAAAACAAATAAAATTATGAGGTTCTCATGAAAAAGATACTGTTTCTGATGCTGCTTGGATGTCACCTTGTTTTTTTGGGAACACCAGCCTTTTCAGATGATGCGGCGGATGTGGACACCTTGATCAAGACGTCCATGAACGATGTTCTGGCCATTGCCAAACACCCGGATACCCCAGATGAACAGAAACGAAAAGAGTTGTGGCAGGTGGTACTCAGGACCTTTGATTTTGAAAAAATAACGGAATTCACATTGGGGCAGTTCAGCTACAACGCCACATCCAATTTGGGTGAGTATGCGGATCGTCGCTTTTCAAAAGAACAGCAGGCTGAATTCCGAGAGCTTTTCACCAAGCACCTGGGTAATAATTATCTGGATCGTCTGGATTTTAAAAATGTGGACGTGGACATACAACTCAAGCCTGCTGAAATACTAGAGCCCAAAAAAGGGATCAAGCGTGCCCAGGCCGGAACCATGATCAATTCAAAGACCCCCATCGATTATATGCTTCTCAATGAGGGCAAGGCATGGAAGGTCTATGATATCAAAGTGGAAGGGCGAAGCCTTGTCTCGGCGTTCCGAAACGAGTATAAAACGATTCTTCTAAAGGATAAACCGGTTGTGTTGATCCGGATGCTGAAAGATAAAATTGCCGAACATGAAGCCGCCAAAAAAATCAAGCCTTAAATATCTGCTCGCCGTACTCATTTTGCTTCAGGGTTTTTGGGGCTGTGCCCATGGGAATACGGGTAAGGTCGTTTCGGATAAGACCCTGTCCAATGGACCCCAGATCCCCATGGACAGTCAGAAGGATGAGTCCCTTCCCCCTGCTTCAGATGATGACCCTTTCTTTGAAGAAGACACGGGTGATGATTTTTTCGACGATGAACCCATCGGGGGAGCCTCTGTTGATCTGGCACCCGAAATCCTTGTTCCTGACCCCCTGGAACCCTTCAACCGCCTGATGTTCAAGGTGAATGATAAATTGTATTTCTGGGGTCTTAAACCCCTGGCCCAGGGCTATAAGGCCGTGACCCCCTTGTTTTTTAGAAAAGGGGTCAAAAATGCATTTCTGAATATCGGTATGCCCATTCGTTTTGTGAGTTCCCTGCTTCAGTTGAAAATAAAAGGGGCGGGGGTTGAACTCAGCCGTTTTATCATCAACACCACCGTGGGGATCGGGGGCGTATGGGACCCTGCCGACAAATATCTGGGGCTGAAACCCTATAAAGAAGATCTGGGGCAGACACTTGGGACATACAAAATCGGCAATGGCTTTTATATTGTATGGCCTTTTCTGGGACCGTCCACCTTGAGGGATTCCGTGGGAATGACCGGTGATATGTTTTTGAATCCCCTTTATTATGTGGAACCCAATGAGCTGGCCCTGGGTTTGGGGTTTTGGGATACAATCAACGGGGCATCGTTTCGAATCGGGGATTATGAATCCCTTAAATCGGCTTCCATGGATCCCTATATGATGATTCGTGACTTTTATATTCAGCACAGAAAAAAACTGATTTCCGAGTAGGGGGATATGACTATTTTTGAGGCCACCCAAGGGATCCTGAACGTTAAGCAGATTGTGAAAACATTCGGACATTTCAAAGCCGTGGATCACGTGAGTTTTTCCATTGAAAAAGGCGCTTGTTACGGTCTGCTCGGCCCCAACGGAGCTGGTAAAACGACCACCATTGAAATGGTGGAGGGACTTCTCAGCCAGGATTCGGGCGATATTCTATACAAACAGGAAAAAAGGGGCAGGCGGTTTTACGAGGAAGTGGGGATTCAGTTCCAGAATACGGAGTTGCCCCATTATCTGACGGTTCGGGAAACCCTGATAACGTTTAGAAATCTTTACCAGCGGAAAATGGATCTGGATGAATTGATCTCTTTGTGTAAACTTGAAGATATTCTTCATCAGGATAACCGTAAAATTTCAGGGGGCCAGAAGCAGAGACTCCTTCTGGCCATGGCCATTGCCAATGATCCGGAACTGCTCTTTCTGGATGAACCCACCACAGGACTGGACCCCCAGGCCCGGCGCCACCTCTGGGACATTGTGTTTCAGCTCAAATCCAAAAACAAGAGTATTGTCCTGACCACCCATTACATGGATGAGGCACAAATTCTTTGTGACACCATTGCCATCATGGATCATGGAATGTTCATTGCCGAAGGTTCTCCCCATGATCTTCTTGAAGAGCACCTTTCCGGAGCCTCGTTGATTTTGCCGTCAGCCGTTAAGGATCAAGCGAATCTTGAGGGGTTTCCCTGGCCCTGGTTTATCGTCAGGGAAAACAACATCGAGATCCAGACACAGGATGTAAGCTCTTGTCTGGCCGAGTTGATGTCACGGCATATTGACCTGACGGGGCTTATTGTCCGGCCCCGGAATCTGGAGGACCTGTACATTAAACTCACAGGCCAGGCGCTTAGAAATTAAAAAAGGGGTAATTTTCGTGGTGTTTATCCGCATATGGGCCTTGTTTGTGGCCAGAAACAAAGAATTTCTCAGGGACAGATCGTCCCTGGGCTGGAGTATCCTTTTTCCTTTTCTTGTCATTGCCGGTTTTTCCCTGATGTTCACAGAAAATTCCCGGGGCATGTACACAGTGGGTATCCTTGGGAAAACCATGTCGAATGACCCCGGGATCGAAGATCAGCTCCAGCGTTTTCAAAAAACCCGCTTCCTTGTCCTTGTTCCCTTTGACGATTTTGACACAGCCATCGATAAACTCAAACATCACGGCCTGGATATGATATTAAGCCCTGAATCCGGCGAATACTGGATCAGTGAGTCTTCACCTTCGTCTTATATCGTTGAAAAAATGCTCTTGTCCAACCCCGGTGAGCCTGGAAAAGGGTTTGCGAAAAGGGTGATCAAAGGGCGGGAAGTGCCCTATGTCGAATGGTTGTTTCCCGGTATTCTGGGGATGAATATGATGTTTGCCGGTTTGTTCGGTGTGGGCTTTGTGGTGGTTCGATACCGGAAAAACGGGATGCTCAAACGCCTGAGTGCCACTCCCATACGAGCCCATGAATACCTGGTCAGTCAGGTCCTGTCACGCGTATTCACCATGCTCCTGACAACTGCTGTCGTGTATGGGGGCTGCAGCTTTTTATATCACTTTACCTGCAGGGGCTCCTATCTGCTTCTTCTATTGATATTTTTCCTGGGCGCCATTTCCATGGTCGCCATGGGGCTTCTGGTTGCGGCCAGGCTCAGCAGTGAAGAACTTGCAAGCGGCCTTTTGAATATGATTGCCTGGCCCATGATGTTTCTCTCCGGAGTCTGGTTTTCCCTTGAAGGCTCCAAACCCTGGGTAAAGACCTTGGCCCAGGCCTTTCCCCTGACCCATCTCATTGAAGGTGCCCGGCAGATCATGAACGACGGAGCCGGTTTCTGGGATATCCGAATTCACCTCCTGGTCCTTCTTATCATGTCCCTTGTGTTTCTGGCTCTGGGGTCCCTCTTTTTTGAATGGAAGAAACACTGAGTACAGGCTGTTATCCTCATCGTGTTCGTCCGTGCCTGTCCCTGCCCGTCCGTGTCAGTCCACCCTTACACCTTAATCGATGCCAAAATAGCCTTAGCCGGAATCAACCCCGTTGCAGCCGCAGACACGATATTCCCGGCCACGCCAGGACCATCCCCGGCGATATACATGCCTTTAATTTTTGTTTCAAGGGTGTTTGAGCTTTCAATCTGGGTGGCAAAAAATTTGATCTCAGGAGCATAGAGCAGGGTTTCGTCGTTGGTCACTCCCGGAATCACCCGGTCGAGTTTTTCAAGACCCTGGACGATGTTGGTGAGAATCCGCTCGGGCAGGGTCATGGCAATATCTCCGCAGGTGACATCGGGAAGGGTGGGCTCAATGTAACTGTTGCGGATGCGGGACCAGGTGCTTCGCCGTCCCCGTTTGAGGTCGCCGAAACGTTGAAGGATGGGCTTGCCTCCGCCAATGAGGGATGCCAGATAACCGATGGATTCGCCATAAGCCGTGTTGTCGGTCACAGGCTCGGTGAGAATCACCTTGGATAAGAAAGCGAAATTGGTATTGTCCGATTTATGATCCATATAGGCGTGTCCATTGACGCACACGAAATTCTTATAATTTTCCACGGAAACAAAGCCGCCTTGGTTGGTGCAGAAGGTCCGTGTCTCATCATCGTATTTGGGTGTTCGGATAAAAAAGGTGGGGTCGTAGATGATGCGGCAGATGTCATGCATAATGTCGTTGTGGACCTCGACACGCACACCGATTTCTATGCCCCTTTGACTGAGGTTCAACCCCAGGGACTGGGCAAGTTTTGACACCCAATCCGCTCCCACTCTACCCGGCGCAAGGATGAGGTGCTTTGCCTGATAATTGCCTTTATCTGTTGAAACCCCCTGGATTTGACCCTTTTCCACCCGGACATCACGCACCTCTTCACCCGTGTGAATGCGGACATTCTTTGAAATAAGATAATCGTAAAACCGGGAGATATGCCCAGGCAGGTGGTCGCTGCCCAAATGTTTCTGTTTGATCAGTAAAAGATTGATTCCGTTCTGCTTGGCTTTCTTGCGGATGTTTTTTGCCCTCTGCATGTTGGTGGGGTATACGTCCCCATCCATATTGAACCGGTTGAATATCATTTCAGTCTCATCAATCAGGGCCTCTGCCTCGCTCCGGGGCATAAACTGGGTGAGATCGGTTTTCCCAAGTTTGTGGATGTAGTTGAGCTTGCCATCGGAAAAAAGACCGGCACCGCCGATCCCTGAAAGGATGTTGCATGGATTGCAGGATATGCATTTTCCTGTTTTGGCAATGGGGCATGTGCGTTTAAGGGCCTTAGAACCCTTTTCAATAAGAAGCACATCAAGATCGCTATTTTCACACAGATAGTACGCTGCGAAAAGCCCGGCAGGACCTCCGCCCACAATGATCACATCGGCTGTTTGTAAGGTGTTTCCGGGTTGTGATGTCGCCATGGTGCCTCGCTTTGTTCTTGTTTTCGTTTATATCCGAGCCATTGATAAGGGGCTGAAAAGGGGGGTGAAATGTTTCATTGATTTTCGATTCTGTGTGGCATAAAATAGAATCAGTATGAACGGATATCGACTTGTTCGATTTACAGTTTACCATGTTTGAAATCCTCTGGAAACATCATTTTCATCTCATTCAGATGTGCTGTTTTGTTTGACCTGCATCTTTTTATTCGGGTTTGATTCTCGCCCCCCTTTTCTTTTTTTTGTCGGAAACGATACTGTTTTTACTTTGGCACTCGTTTTTTTATGAATACCTTGGGATTCGATCCAAGGGTTTGGAGGGGCTTATGACAAAGGAGAAAAATATGTGGGAGATCCTGCTTGAAATCAGGCCGGATGCAACGTCGAACCGTCTGGCCAACCCCCGCAGGTCCTGGTCGGAAAGACGGAGGCAATGCCTTCTTGACATGGCATTGGAACGGCGTAACGCCAGCGACAGACGAAAGGAAAGCGAACGTCGAAAACGATGGAAAAGGGTCGGCGACTGGGGTTCACAGATTGATCGTGAAAGTTACCTGGAAGGTTATCGCGTGACATGACTCGTTTTTACGCCATGGATGAACAAGCTGGCGTGTGAGGATCTGTCCTTTCTATCCCTGTGAGGGCTCGTATTTGGGGATGGGTATCAATCGCTTTCCCTTGTCAAGGCAGACCAGCTCAAGGGTTGCCTTGACAGCCGCCTTTTTGCTTCCGGGTCGCCAAGCCTCATGGGTCCAGACGATTTTATAATCTCCGTCTTTTCGGCAGGTGGATCGAATGTCCAGAGAATCACCAAATACGGCCCCTTCGAAATATCCGATTTCGATTTTATAGACGGCAAAACCAATGCCTTCTTCGTGCCACATCCGTGAAAGTTCTTTGGTTCCTATGGCATGTTCCCTGGCCCGCTCGAAATATTTCAGATAATTGGCGTGATAGACCACGCCGGAATGATCCGTATCTTCGTAGTATACTTGGACTTCAAAATGGAGTTCCTTCTGGTTCATCGTGTCCCCTTTGATTTGATTGAGATAAAAACAGATTGTTTCTATCAGGTTTGCCTTAAAATTTCAAACCCAAAGGTTCGACAAATCTCTGAAAAGATATTGGAGTTCAATACCCTGAAAGGATAAAAAAAGAAACGTATTAAAGATAGCGATGGGAAAGTGCCGTTTTTACCATTAGACGATGAATTTCCCGACCAACTTTTTAAGTGCGGCAGACAGTTCAGATAGTTCCGATGACCGTGTGTCCAAGAGGATGCTGTTATCGGAGACCTGTGTGGCGGATCGGTTGACTTCAGAAATGTCTGTTGCGATTCCCTGGGATGCCTGGGAGCTGCGTGTTACACCGTAACTGATATCTTGAATTCCTGTGGAGGCCTGGGACACATTGTTGGCTATTTCCTTGGTGGTAGCCGTCTGTTCTTCCACGGACGAGGCGATGGTGGTGACGATGTCGTTGATGTTTCCCACAACCCCTGCGATCTGTTCGATGTCACCCATGGTTCCGGAGGTGGACACCTGAATATCGTTGACAATAACCTTGATTCCCCGGGTGGCTTCTGCGGTCTGCCGTGCCAGTTCCTTGATTTCGTTGGCCACAACGGCAAACCCTTTCCCTGCCTCTCCAGCCCGTGCTGCCTCAATGGTGGCGTTCAGAGCAAGAAGATTGGTCTGCTCGGAGATATCTGTTATCACTTCCGTTACTGTGTTGATTTTCGAGGCGGCGTTGCCGAGTTCGCGGATATTGGAAAGGGTGCTTTCTGCTTTGGCTACAGCGTCGCGTGACACGAGATGTGCTTTTTCCGTATTGTTTGCGATTTCCTGGATGGTTGCGGACATCTCTTCGGCCGCGGCCGCCAGCATATTTATGTTGGTTGCGGATTCTTCACTGGCAATGGCGATGTTTGTCATAGTGTCACTCATATCATCGGCGGATGAAGCCACGGTGGCAGCATTCCGTGATAGTGCCTCAATTTCAGTGGTCATGTCACCTGAAAGGTTGGAGAGGGTCTCGGATGAGTCGTCCAGGGTTTTTGACTTTTTGGATATATCTGCAATCAGGGTTTGAAGTTTTTCAATAAACATGTTGAACCATAAGGCCAACTCTCCAATCTCATCTTTGGATTTAATGGAAAGGCGCTTGGTCAGATCCCCTTCACCTTCCGCAATATCCTTGATCATGGACACCGCATCGGCGATGGGGGACGCCACGGCCTTGTATGTGATAAAACCCAGGATGGATAGAACAATGATGCTTAAGCCTGTGACCATGAGGCTGATCATGGAGGACCAGGTACTGATTTTTTCCATGGCAAGGCGGGTGTGGGTTGCGACATCTTTTGCGAAGCCCTTGATCTCCGTGACGGTACGGTTCAGGTCCTGGCTGAGTCCTCTATTGGTTTTCCACTGGGTAAAGATGTCTTCCTGGGTTGAGTCAATGTCCTTGAAAAGAAGGCTGGCCTTTTCCCAGACCTTTAGCAATTCTTCGTTGGCCGTGGCCTTATAAACATTAATAATGTTTTTTTGGGCCAGAGCGATTTTTTTATCCAGAGCGTCTTTTCGGTCAAGATAGGTTTTTTCCGTGTTATAAAGTAGAAGATTTTGGAAAAGATTCAGCATCCGCTCATTCCCAAATGACTTGAAATCAACGGTTTCCTTTCGTGATGCAATCTTGAGAGAGGACAAGCTCTCTCCATCCATCATGAGCATGGCCTCCTCTTCATCAATGTGATGGATGATTGTACTGAAAAGATCGTTGATTTTTGCCAGGGTTCCCACAAGTTCATCTTTGGATCGGTTCAGGATGGTGACATTCTCGACAATGGCGTCGAAAATACGGCTGTGCTCCTCTTCGGAAGCCATGATGCTTTTGACCACGTTTATCATGCCTCCATCGGCTGATTTTTTAAGGCTCTGAATATTCAACTCAATGGTGTTGAGGAGGTTGTCGTGTTGGGAAAGGATGGCCGGGTCCATGGTGAGGATGTACGTCCCCTCTAAGCCCATGAGTTCTAGAAAATTATTGGAAATTTGCTGACCAAGACGTTCGAGTTCAATGGTGCGTGCTTTCGAATTGTCCAGGTATCGGGTGATCCCTGTGATCAGGATCATCCCGATAATGCCGGTAAACGAAAGAATAATAAGTCTTTTCCTGATGTTTAGTTCATGTATGTGTTGAAAGGCCATAAAAATCCCTGACGTTTGTACTCATAAAAAGTTTAGTAATAAATTCCCGCGATGAGCGCATAGGGTTGATTGGGGACGCGATATACATAGGATGATTTAGGCACCGGGGTTTTTTCACCGGGTTTGGGCCACATATAATCCACCCATCCTTCACCTTTTTCAGAAGCAAGATTCGTGATTTCAACGAAAAACATTTTTCCCTTGATGTCCTTGATACCTGAAAGATCTTTACCGATCAGGCCGGGTTTGATGGGATGGGCCACCACCATTTTAGTGTTCAGATCCACAATATAGATGTAGCTGTCTTTCCATACAAAGGGCCCTTTGGGGTCATTGACCTGCTTGATCATTTCATCGGTGCCCTTATCAGCGGCAAGCTGGGCTGCTTTTTTGCACATGGCCAGGCATTCGTCTTTGGTGGCCATATCCTCGGCTGAAACCGGTGTGGCAATGAAAAGGCAGGCAATCATCAATAAAAGACTGGATAACACGTGTTTCATAGGTCATATCTCCTTGTGACATGTCGTTGCGGTTTGAATAATGGACCGGTATAATGCTATAAATTCTATAGAACCTTAGAGATGAAGAAAAAAATCGTGTTGCCGGAAAACCCTGGGAAGCCATGAGAAGCATGGTCAATTTAAATTAATTTTATCATGGTTGAATAATTTTTAAAACTAAAAATTTTTAAGGCTGGGGCGAGGTGATGCCATTAACAAAGAAAAATTATGGGTGTCCAGAGTTAAAAAAACAGATCAACAAAATCCTGGCTGGGAACTATCTGAAAAATGCGTCGGTGTATATGGAAATTTCAACACCCACCCTGTGGTCGTAAAATGTTTCGGCGTTACTGGTATTATCGGCGATTGTGCTTCGGGAATAGTAGTTGGCATCCATGTGGAGCTTTGAATAACGCTCGTTAAACTTATTGATGGGTGTGAGGGTGGCACTGATGGGGTCCAACATAAAAAGACATATGGCGCCCAGGGATTTGGAGCCCAGAACCATGTCACCGTTGGAACGAATGCCGTCGGACATGGTGATAAAGGCTTCCCCGAACAGGGCACCGGCAAGGGGGGTGACAAAGAGGTCCTGGATGGACGGATCTTCGAAAAAGGCTTCAAGTCCATATTCATAGACACAGGTGGACATCATGAATGAATAGGACAAGGATTCCAGCCGTGTGAAGTTCTTGCTCATGGCATGGGTGTAATAGGCCGCACCGAAATAGGGATGACCAAGGTAATTAACCTCGGGTTCGTCATGGTCCCAGACCGGTCCACCTGAAATGCTGTCGTCATATCGCTCCCAGAGCTTGTTGGGCGACAGATCCTTTTTTTCCTGGGGCCATTTGGAAAAACTTTCGGGCATAACATACAAAAAGGCGATGGTGCCCACGGCCATGGCCAGGATTGATCCGGAATCACTGGTGATCTGGGACATCAGGTTCTTTTGGTCCAATGAATTTGTGTCATTTAAGCCCGCCTGAACAAACAGAATATCCGATTGGGGAAGAAAAATTGAATAGGGTGATAAGAGAACCGAATCCCCAGTAAAATCAGTGACATTATATCCTTCCAAATAGCCCTTAATGGAATTGTGGCCAAGATAGGATTGGGTAAACCATGAATCAATATTTCGGGGGAATTCGTTGGACAGGCCAACAGCTCTTGCCACGCACGGCATGCTGAAGCTCCAGATCAGGGCTACGATAAGTAATAAAGATTTGGAACGCATGATCATCACTATGAATGTTCTTCTCTATCCATCTATCTATTCTAATTCGTTAATATCTTGAAATAATTTGTCTTATACCAACGTTTTCATCAAAAATCCACAGTAAAAATGATTAAGCCCGCAAACCCTTTGCCTTTATCTTCGAATATCCTTGACAGCTATTCTGGTTTCAACCATGATTTAAAGGTTGTTTTTGGTGGGTGAGCACTTTATTCTCAAGCATAGAGAGAGATAAGATTCCGGGGCAAAGGTATTGATGAAACAGGTTGTTTTTATAGTCGCTCTGATGGTGTGTCTTTTTTTTCCAGCCCACCCTCTGTGGGCCGAGCCCATGGATGAGTCCTACCGCTTTCCGGATCTTTATAACCCCAATCCTTTGGGGGGACGAATTTGGCTCCAGCCCTTGGGCATACATGATGATAGGGTCACGGATCATGCAGAGATCTGTTTGAATTTTGGATCTTCCACCGATTACAATGTCAATTTTATTGAAACCCCTGGCGACAAGGAACTGACGGTCAACACAAATATATATACCCTCTCACTGGCCCGGTCTATGGATATGGTCGGCAGACGGGTTGAAATGGGCGGAATCTTTCGGTCCCATCAGGATATGCGTTCAACGTTGGGCTCTTCTCTGGTCAAGCGATATCATGAGGCTTTTCCGTCTGATGGATTTGGTCATGTTCCCCCGGAGGGCCAGTACTATGGAGCCGTGGGAGACAATGAAACAGCCGTGATCGGTGAAAGTCGCGAGTTTTATCTGAATACCCTCCAACTTTACGCAAAATATCAACTTTGCAGGGAAACGACCGGTTTTATGGATAGCGCCCTTAAATTGTCGATCCGGGTGCCCCTGAGTGGGAAATCCTTTGACAAGCGGGGTATTGCATTATCCGCAGGTTTTTCAAAGCAGATGGGTCCTCACCTGAGAGCCATCGGATCAGGGGGGCTGGTATTTCAGGATCTCGATGCAAAGGATTTTGACGCGAATAATCTGGATGTGGCATCATGGGTATACGATGTGTTTGCCGGCCTTGTCTGGGATATGGGGCGACCGGGAGGATGGTATGCCCAGGCTGGAATGCGCTACGCGTCAAAACGGGTTTCCTACATACAGAATTCCGATTCGGCCGCGGCCGCCGTGGTGACCCACTTCGGGCCGGTTTATCGTTTCCGGGAAAAACAGGGACGGGTCATTGAGTGGTTCATGAGCTTCAATGAAGATATCCCGGGGTTGGGTTACGGGTTGGAGCCTGATGTGGCTTTTTATACGGGGGTTTCGGTGTTGTTTCGGTGAGGGGGGGGGGGCACGGACGAACACGGACGAACACGGACTGGCACGGACGAACACGGACTGGCACAGACGAACACGGACAGACACGGACTGACACGGTGGGGGCTGTGGCCGTCCGGGGATAGGGTTAAAGGGCGGCGGCTTTTTTTAGTTGGTGATATAGGTTGTCTTCCAGGTCTATTTCGCCGCTTTCAAGGCAGGCCTGGGCTTTTTTGGATCCGCGTTCGCCGGGCAGGAAAATGTCGGAGACGCCTTCAAGTTTTTTCCCTGATTTGATCTTCTCTTTGATTTGGAGCACGTGCTCGATAAAGGTGTCTTTGCTGCCCAGAAGGTCGGGGTTGATGGCGAAGATCAGGTGGCCCCAGTTATTTTTGCTGTCTCCAATGCCGCAAAATGCCGCACCCACCAGGGGACCGGCCAGAATTTCGGCCATCATGGCAAGGCCGGAACCTTTGTAGCTCCGGTCAAAGGAACGGATGGCGCCTTTGATGCCCTGGCCAGGATCGGTGGTGGGCTGGCCCTTTTCATCGTAGGCCATGTCATGGGGAATGCTTTGCCCTGCTGTCTGGGCTTCCACCAGACCGTAAAAGGAAATGGCGGCCGTGGACATGTCAAAAACAATGGGAAAGGGTTTGGATGGAATGGCGATGGACAGAGGGTCTGTCCCGAACACAGGCTCATAGGACCCGTGGAAGGCCACGCGCTCCGGGGATCGTGCAAAGGCAAAGGCGATATACCCATTTTCAGCGATGGCTGAGGTGTAGTGGCCGATGGCACCGGATGAGGTGTTGGTGTTGAAGGTTCCAACCATGGCAAAACCGAGTTGTTTTACTTTTTCAAGGACGATGCCCACGGCTTTGTTCATCACAAGCATGGCGTGGTTTTTGTTTCCGTTTAAACGGGCTGATAAAGGGCTTTCCTTTTCAACGATAATATCTCCAGCCTGGAGGTCTTTGGGCATGCCTTTCCCAATCAATTTAACGACGCCCTGGTTGTTGCCCCTTAACTGGGCATAGAGGAGGGCACCTTTTATGAGCGGGATTTCATGGTTTGCATATCCGTTTTGTTTTAATGCCCTGGCGGTGAGATCCTCAAGTTCAGAAATTTTTATTTTCATATTATCTCCTTAATTGCCGATAAGAATACTAAGAACGTTTGTGCCCAATTATGATGAACTCGTATAACGTATACCCGATGGCTAATGAAAAAACTTCAGATACAAGACATCGTGTTTGGCAGGGTGTGAAGGTTACTCGAGCATGTGTCGAACGTCTGGCCACACACGATAACGAGAGTCGATGAAGACTTTTTATAACGCCATCACGTAAGAATGCCACAGAATTATAATGCTTAATGCAGAATAGTAAAGTAAATTATCCCCTGGGTTCCGCTGTAAGGTCCATGGAATCATGGTGATACTATGGATTCGCAAAACAGGGTATTGCGTCTACTCTCTGAACGTCAATTCGGGCTCTATCAGTTAAACCTGCAAAACACCTTGAAACGGGATCTTGAAAAATATCATGAATAGTTCCGCGCATAATTCATTGAATAGGAGCAGGTACTTTTATCCGAATCGTTATTAACAATAAACAGGTATCATATTTTTGATGACACAAAGGAACGATAAGAAAGGGTTTGATTTTGATCCCATTGATCTGACCGGTCTGCTACCGCCTAAGGCGTCAAACGGATTAGATCAAAAGGAATCAACGCGTGTGCTCCCTGGGATGCATCGTGGGCCACAGGCGCCTCTGGGTGACTATGAGCGAATCGATCAGATTATTGATAGCCTGTTTCAGAAAATGCGGAAAAAAGGAGATTTCCCTTCTTTTTCCAAGCAGATCCTCGAGGTTAACAAGATCCTTAAGTTGAAATATTCGTCGGCCAAGGATATTGCCGATGTGATTATGAAGGACTTCTCCCTGTCCAATAAACTGCTCAAACTTGTGAACTCCTCGTTTTACGGTCAGTTCAGTAAAAACGGAATTTCGTCCGTATCAAGTGCCATGATCATCCTGGGTGCGGATCAGATCCAGCAGGCAGCGGCAAGTCTGATGCTTTTCGAACATATGCAGGCCAACGCCCAGAATCAGGACCTCAAGGAAATTGCTGTCAGCACATTCATGAGTGGGCTTATGGCTAAAGATTTGGCGGGTCTTGCGCTGATCCAGGAGACCGAGGAATTCCAGGTCTGCGCCATGTTCCATAATCTGGGGGAAAATTTGATTGCGTTTTATTTCCCGGAAAAATATCAAAGGGTTCAAGATTTTGAAAAACGCCATGACATGAGTCGGGAAGAGGCTTCCAGGAAAATTCTGTCCATTACCTTCAGAGATCTGGGCATTGGGGTGGCCAAGAAATGGGGAATCCCTGGAAATATCATCAAAAGCATGGCCTGTGATCCCATAAGCCAGGCTCCGCTTCCAGGCCGTAAGCTTTCCCGGGATGATTACTTAGGTTTAATTTCATCGTTCAGTAATTCCTTGTGCCGGATTTTTCAGGGGCCGGATCAACGTGCAAGGGGAGAGGCGGTCACCCGGCTTCTTGAACAGTTTAAAGGCGTCATAGATTTAAAAACCGAAGATATTGAGGCACTTCTCAACCGAGTTTCGGAAAAAATTAAGGTCCATGCCAACCAGTTGAATATCAATATCGGTAAAATCCGCCTGATCAAGAACATGGGAAAAGATAATGGAGATGGCGAGACGGTTCGGGTGGCTGCACGGGGGGACAAAAAAAACCAGGTTGAGATCCGTAAAAGGATCCACGAAGATATCCGGCGCATCGACACCCTTTTGACAAAGGATTTTGTGATCAGTGATATTTTGAATGATATTTTGAATGTTATGTCCCGGGAATTTGATTTTGACCGCATTGCCATATGTATCAAGGACGTGGCAAACAATACCATGGCTGTGCGCCATGGCCTGGGCAAGGACATTGATGCCTTTCGTCGGGATTTTCATTTTCCCATTGATAAAACCCAGGATATTTTTCATCTGAGTCTGGTGCGGGAAAGGGATTACAGTGTTCCTGATATTAATGATCCAAAATACAAGGCACTTGTTCCATCCTGGTTCCGGATGCTCCACATGGCTTCGGGATTTGACCTCTATGTCATTGTGATCGATCATGTGGCCATTGGTTTTTTTTACGCCGACAGGGAAACGGCGTCGGAATTCTCTTCTTTTGAAGAACAAAAAAATATGAAAAGACTGAGGAACCTTGCTGAAAAAGCCATTCGAATAAAAAAAAATCTAAACTGATTCCCCTCACATATAAGGCAATCCGGACAGGATAAACATGGAAAAAATCGGTCGATATCAGATCAAATCTCTGATTGGGAAAGGGGGAATGGGAACGGTATACCGAGCCCTTGATCCTGTTTTGGGCCGGAATGTGGCCCTGAAGGCGATTTCCATGGCCATGAAAACCGGTGATCCCAAAGGAAACGACCACATAACCCGCTGTCTGACCGAAGCCCGCCTTTCCTCCCAATTGATCCATCCCAATATTGTGATCACCTATGATGCGGGATTTGAAAAAAACCTTTTCTACATGGCTCTGGAGTTTATTGAGGGCCAGGGTCTTGACCACCCTTCTGGGAAAAACGTGGCTATGGACCCTTTAAAGGCGGCTGAAATTGCATTCAATATCTGCCATGCCCTGGAATATATCCATACCAAAGGTCTGGTTCACCTTGATATTAAGCCGGCCAACATTATGCTGACGCGCCTGGGTGAGGTGAAATTGATGGACTTCGGCATTGCCCGACTGATGAAAGACAGCGGTCAGAGTAATGGCATTTCAGGCTCTGTCCCCTACATGTCGCCGGAACAGACCGGTGCAACGTTTGATAACGATCACCGAAGTGATATTTTTTCCCTGGGCGTGGTTCTCTATGAATTGCTCAGTGGTGAGAGGCCTTTTTCAGGGGAGAGTCCCTACCAGATCATGTACAGCATTCTCAATGAGAAACCCCTTGACCTGTGTGATCGTTTCCCGAACATTCCCCAGGCATTGTCCACTGCTGTGAGTAAGGCTATGGAAAAAGATCCTGATAAACGGTTTAAAACTGCCCGGGAATTTGCCGATACCCTGTTGCCGGTGATTCGCGGCAAGGATTCCAAAGCCCTTTCCAGCGAGGATAAGCGCAAGGTCAATGCCTTGCGACGCCTGATTTTTTTTCAGCATTTCCAGGATTCGGACATGCAACGAATCATGGAAATATCGGGATGGCATTTTCATAAAAAAGAGAGTTTTATCATTGAGGAAAGTGACCATGACAGCAATATCTATATCCTGATCAGCGGGAGGGCCACATTGATCATCAAGGAGGAGATCATTGATACATTTTCACCGGGTGACTGCTTCGGCGAATCGGCCATCCTTTTCCAGAAACCCCGCCAGGCCAAGGTCAGGGCTGAAACAGACTGCCTGGTCATGAGTATCAATGCCAACATCCTCAACCAGGATGAACCGGGCCTCCAGGTCCTGTTCCTCAAGGAATTCTACCGCAAAAAAACCCGCCAGCTCGTTCATTCCAATCTCAAGAGAATCCAGTCCGAGTCATAAAAAATAGGTATGCGCTCACAGGTTTATTATTTAGAGTTGTTTCGAGGGACAAAGTAATAATAGATAATATTTGAAAGTTCATTTATAAGACGCGATTCTTCGATTTCAGACCCGATAAACTTTGCCGTATGGGCGACATGCTCCACCGCGTTGTGCAGAATAATCGCCGCGGCAAAAGGGTCGTTGATGGTCAGCCGATCCCGATTGGTTTCTATCAGTTTTAGAATCTGATCGACTTCCCTTTGCCGTTCTCTTTCATATATGCGGTTGATTTCAGGGTCTGAGTACCTTAAGGCATGGGTCTGGCTGAGGAACTGCGGGGCCACATCATAAGCCAGGAAAACATTTTCAATAATCGATTTTACATCATCCAGGCTAATGTTGCGGATGTCATATTTGTGCAGATCTTTCCATATCAAAAGATAGGTGTTGTTTAAAAAATCTTCGAGTATTTCGAGGAGAAGCTGTTTTTTATTTTTGTAATAGGCATAAAAACTTCCTGTGGCCACGCCAGCTTTTTCAGTAATTTCCTTTGTATTTGTCCCATGAATCCCTTTTTGTGAAAAAAGTGTGAATGCCGCTTTTGTAATGCGTGTCTTTGTGTTCTTGCTTCGGGGTTGCCGTGGTATGCGTGTTGCTGTCATATATATTATCTACTTTTGAAATGACTATGTTATGTGATGCACAACAGCCTGTCCGGAATGTCTGAGGCTTTTATGCTCACCTGATGCTTTGGCCGAATCCTGATTGTTAATAGTATCAGTTTACTTTGTGATGGCAACCTTATTTTTTTGTATAGTGCAGGTATGATGCCCTGTTTTATTTTAAAATACATACCTGTTTATTAATATGATTATTCTTTCATGTAAAGAATAAAACGTACTGAAAATATATGAAATAAAATATATTGACAATATGAATAAAAGTTCATATTATCCCCTAACGTCATAACTTTAATATGGAGGTTTTTATGAAAGCCCTTCAAATGGATGCCAGGCCATTAAGGTTTGCTGCAGCAAAAACATGTGCCGCAATTTTAGGTAAAACATCTTACCTTCAAGGCCCAGGGAAAACAATCAGACTTGTTGATATTCCCGAACCGGTATTACCGTCAGATGACTGGGTAAAAATCCGGACACATTACTGCGGTTTTTGTGGCAGCGATCTTAATTTAATTACCTTACACGACGCTCCGGGTGCCCAGCCCTTTACCTCCTTCCCCTGCATTCTGGGCCATGAGTTTATCGGGGAGATCGTTGAAACAGGGGCACATGTCGATCATTTTAAACAGGGTGACCGGGTTGCCGTGAATCCGGTGATCGGATGCGAGGCCAGGGGGATCACCCCATTATGCCCTTGGTGCCAATCAGGCCGAACGAGCCAGTGTGAAAATCATGCGGAAGGAAAATTTTCACCGGGTATGTTTTTGGGAATTACAAAAGATTTGAACGGCGGCTTTGCTCCCTTTGTTGTTGCCCATAAAAGCCAGTTGTTTCGCATACCAGAATGCGTGAGTCCCAAATCAGCTGTCATGACGGAACCGGTTTCTGTGGCCCTACAGACAGTCCTTGAAAACAGGCCGTCAGACCATGAGAAAATTCTGATCATGGGGGGGGGCGTTATCGGGAATCTGATCGTCCAGTCTATCCGGGCTCTTGGATGCGGCTGCCATATTTCTGTCGTGGATCCATCACCCTTTGCCGGGGAATTCGCCCTACAATTCGGTGCAGATGAAATCATACGTCCTGATCAGGCATTTTTACGAACCGCTGCGATCACCGGAGCGAAACTGTATAAGCCTGTTCTTGGCCTTCCCGTTCCCAGGGGAGGGTTTCATCGGGTGTATGATACTGTGGGGAATTCCTCCACTGTCAACCTTTCTCTCAGGCTGTTAAACACCATGGGGACCTTAAGCATTGTGGGTATCGGCTCGGACCTTAAAATTGATCCCACCACTCTCTGGCTTAAACTTCAAACCATTAAAGGGGTTTATGGGTATGGCCTTGTTGAAAACAATGGGAAAAAACACCATGTCTTTGACATGGCCATGGAATTTATGAAAGAGGATAAAATAAAGGCGGCAGAATTGATTACGCATACGTTTCGACTTGAAGATTACCGGCATATGATACGGGTAAATATGAACAAGGTGAAATATAAGGCTGTGAAAACTATTGTTTCGTTTCAGGACTGAGATTCTGAAAATTCGGATAAGGAGGTGTGAATGAGGCTGTCAATATTGCTTTTTGCGTTGTATCAACTGGTGTGGATCTCGTCCAAAACCAATCGGGCGTTTAAGAAATTCATCAGCAAGGCCAAGGTGCGGTTTCTGATTAAAACCGAAGACGGAAAATACGCAAGACTCTTTGTGTTTGATCAAGGCAGGGTGTCAACGGCAACGGGGCCGGATCATGCGTTTGATGCCGCCCTTGTGTGGAAGGACCCGAAAATAGCTTTTTCGGTTATGCTTAAAAAAAATCAGGTGGCTGTGTTTAATGCGGCTGCGGAAGGTAAATTGAAAATTGAAGGCATGAGTGTTTTTGCACTGTGGTTTGATAAGGCCACAAGCCATATCCTGTAATATAAAAAACTAAAAACGGAGGTATTATGTCAAAGATATACGGCGGACATCTTGCGGCAAAGTATTTGAAAGAAGTGGAACATGTGGATATGGTCTTTACTCTTTCGGGAGGGCATATTGAAAATATCCTGGATGGTTTGACAGAATATAAGATTAAAACCATTGATGTCAGACACGAACAAGTCGCTGCGATGATGGCCCATGCCTGGTCTGTTTACACGAACAAGCCCGGTGTCTGCCTTGTGACGGCCGGGCCGGGCTTTACCAATGCCCTGACCGGAATCGTCAATGCCCATCTGGAAAATGTCCCCCTTGTGGTTCTTTGTGGAAGGCATCCCCTTCGTGATGATTTAAAAGGGGCGTTGCAGGAAATGAATCAGATAGACATGGTTAAGCCCGTGACCAAATGGTGTGCAACCTGCTATGAAACAAAACGCATTCCAGAGTACCTTTCCATTGCCTTCCGTCAGGCAACCATGGGACGTCCCGGCCCTGTTTTTCTTGAACTCCCACCGGATATTCTGTTTGAAGAGGTGGATGAAAAAACCGTGGTCATACCCAAACGTCGAACACATAAAACAGTGACCCAGCCCGGGAAAAATGAGCTGGAAGAGGCAGCCAGGCTTATCAATCAGGCAAAAAAACCCATATTTCTCGGTGGCAGTGGTGTGGGCATGAGCGGGTGCGGTGATATCCTTGAAAAATTCATTGAAAAAACAGGTGTTCCCATATCCCTCGTGAATTATGGCCGGGGAGTGCTTTCGGATAATCATCCCCTCTCCGTGAATGGTGGGGGCTTCACCGGTCTCAATGCCGGTCTTCCTGTTGTGGATGTGATTATCGCAGCGGGCGTGAGATTCAACTGGCTTTTGCAATGCGGCCAGTTGTTTCCCGATGCAAAGGTCATTCGAATCGATATTGATCCCCATGAAATTGACCGGAACCGTCATGCAGATGTCGGCCTTGCAGGTGATGTGGGCCAGGTCCTTGGGCAGCTCCTCCCGTTGGTGGAAAAACGGGATCACAGCCCCTGGCTTAAATCATTTAAAAACGCCTATTCCGCCTTTATGACAAGTGAGCTTGAAAAACGTAAAACCCCCTCAGATCCCATTCATCCCATTCGGCTTGTTGAGCAGATCATGACCGTGTTCGGAGATGATGCCTTTTATGTGGCTGATGGCGGCGACACCAGCTATTACGGTCTTTCCGGATTTGCGTCCAAGCACCAAGGGGGTGTTCAGACACCTGCAGGCGGTCTTCTGGGATGTTTGGGTACAGGCATCCCCTTTGCCCTTGCAGCCAAGCTGGCCCATCCGGACAAGCCGGTGATCGTGCTTCAAGGCGATGGTTCTTTTGGATTTAACGGCATGGAATTCGACACGGCCATACGGCATAACATTCCGATTATCTGCATCATCAATAATGATTGCGCCTGGGGAATGATCAAACATTCCCAGGAAGTCAGTTTGGGGGCAAACCGGTTAACCTGTTCCGAGCTGGGCATGCGGCACTATGAAAAAGTCGTGGAAGGCCTTGGGGGATACGGGGAACTGGTGACCATCGATGCGGAAATCATTCCTGCCATTAAGCGTGCGGTGGCCTCGGGAAAGCCAGCCTGTATCAATGTCATGACAGACCCCACCGTGACGAGCCCTGCAACGGTCTTTTTCTACCAGAGTTTTTCAGAGTTGTAGCCTGATGTTTTTTCATGGGCAGGCATGATCAAACGATGAAACGGGCAGGCCTTTTTTAAAGGTCTGCCCTGTCAAACAAGGCGTGTCATATGCCAGGGATGAACACCATAAAAAACAGAGTCGTTGTTGTGACCGGCGCGGGGTCAGGCATTGGCCGGGCATTCATCGGGCTCTTGGATATGTATGCCCTGTTGTTTGATAAATGTTTTGTACCCGTAGACCCTTTTGTGCATGAACTCCATGATAACGGCCTGTTCCGGGCAATTGTTCACACAGGCCAGGCAGGCAATGCAGGCCTTTGAGTCGATGGCACCTGTTGACAGATCAATGGCGGAAGTCGGGCATTGATCTGTACAGATCCCACATTCCACACACAGGGATTTGTCGATGGTGTGCTGGTTGATCATCAGTTTGGTGCCCCAGATGGAGGGCCCCCCTTTAATCCATTCCCTGAAATCCGTTTTTTTGTGGAACACATGGGGCCGTTCCTCACTGGCAGCTTCTGTGAGGGACTCGGCAAAATGACGGATGCGCTTGAAAGATTCACAATCAGGCTTGTGACTGTGCTTGAGAACCCGGTTTACATTGCCTGTGGACCATGTGATGGCAAAGGTGGACATGTTGCCGAACATGTCCATGCAAAGGGGGATGCCCCCTTTGTCAGCCAGCAGTTCCAGAAGGCTCAGGGCCGTGTTGAACTGGTTTCCTCCTTCACCGCCAAAGGTGACAAAGGATGCCACGGGTTTTTGGACAAGGGATGGAATGGTTGCAAGCCAGCGTCTGAAATTGGATGGCACCTCGTAATAATAGACCGGTGATCCGGCCACAATCATGTCATAGTTTGACACATCCGAAGGCTCAAGATCCCTGTAATCCGAGGCACGGGTCAAAATCCCTTTGTCTTCAAGTGTTTGTGCAATAACGCGGCCGCATCGTTGGGTGTTTCCGGTCTGGCTGTACCAGAGCACCAGGGCATTTTTTGGCGGTGTCATCATCTGTCCTCCGTAGACTGTGAGACTTGGGATTCCAATAAGGGGTAATGAAAGGGCCGCTATGGAAGCCGTACCTCTGATGATAAAGGAACGTCTGGTTTCTCCTGAGGAGTCCAGGCTGTTTGTCTTCATCAGGCCGCCCCCCAGGTGGAAACATAGCTGGCCCTGCGGGGAAGGTTCAATCCCGTGGGCGGATCAATTTTCCAGGCTCCGGGGATGTCCGCATCCTTGCAGGCCATGTCGAAATGACACATGGCAATGCCCATGTCGATTCTCTGGATATCCATCAATCCGAACATGCGCCGGTTGTTTTCATAATAGTTTTTTGTACGTTCAAGGAAGAGGTGGAACACATTCGGATCCGCATCCCGGATGATTCGCCAGGGTTGTTTGTTTGATGCGGAAGGGCCCAGTCTGACCATGTCAAGGGGCAAGGCAAAGGGGCCACACTGGTCAGGGGCAAGGGGGCGCCCGAAATCCCGGTCAAAGAACAGTTCCTGAAATGCTTTTCGTTTGGTGGATCGTGCAATCAGTCGAACTGTTTTATCAAAGAGCCTTCGTTTGTCAGCCTTGTGGCCCAGGGCCGCCACAGCCGGAACACGCTCATCCGGTTTGCAGTTTATTTTTTGGGCAAAACGGCTTCTATCAAAGCTTCCTCCCAGCCAGCATGTTCCCAGGCCAAGGCCGGTGGCATGGAGGATGATTTTTTCCATGGCATAGCCATAATCTTCCAGGTTTTTTTCAGACGGGGCCACGGCCCCGATGATAAAAGCCGAGGCCCCTTTGATAAATCCATAGGTCCCCAGCCCTTTAAGGCTGTCTGTATCATTAGGGGCTGCCGTGGCAAGTTTGAACCGCAGGTTGCTGCCGAACAGGCCCGGGCCTTCAGTGGATACAACCGTGTCCATCGCCTCTCGAAGGCCGTGTTCAAGGGTCTCTCCCGTGTAACTCCGGCATGAGACCCTTTTCTGGATCAGCTCATGTGCAGGTGGTTGTGTCATCATACAAGACTCCTGTGTTGTATTTAAATGTTTATAAATTCGACAAGTGTCGAAGTGTTTGTCCGCAATTTAGACATGATCTATAGTCCCATGGATTTACCATGGCTTGTTCTCAGTGCAGGATTCCCAGGTCCAGATTGAGAATTTCTCTCACCTCGGCAATGGTTTTTTCAACGATACGGGCAATCAGAAATTTACCCTGGCGCTCGGTGGTGATGAGGCCCGCATTGCTCAGCTCCTTTAAATGATGGGACATGGTGGGCGCTCCAATGGTAAAGGAACATGCAATATCGGAAATAAAACAGCCCTTTCCGGCCTTGAAACCCGCCTCATGAGTTTTTGCAATTTCCAGGTATAGCTCAAGCCGGTTCTGATTTGAAAGGGCCTTCATGATTTTTGACAACTGCGCCGTGTCCATAATTCCAATTCCGTTTATTTTATACTTTGATAACTTTCGAATTAATATAGCCCATGACAGACAAATGTCAAATCTTTTTTTCAGCGATGATGAATGATATGTGAAAACACTTTTAGTTATAACCTGCTTCATGCTAATATCCTGTCACATTTCGTTGACTGTCAGGATATGTTCATCAATCATGACACGTATGGAAGACGCATAGATTGGCTCTGCAGAGGTTTAAAAAAACGTTCCCGGCTGGCTCAACACTGTTATACGAGCCATTAAAGAAGTCTCATGGACACCGTTATTGGGAGCGTCATCAAAAAGGACAGGCGTAAATGGTCCACAGTTTCATGAAAAATCGGAAAAAAATACTATGGGCTTTTCTGGGACTTGTACTCATTGTTTTTTGTGCCCCTTATCTGGTGAATCTCCGTTTTTTCAGTGATAAGGTTGAGGTAAAAATTCGTCAAGCCGGGGCACTTGAATCCAGCATAGGTCGACTTTCCTGGAACTGGTTCCCCCAGCCCCATGTTTCTGTGCTGTCCTCACGTATGGGGCATGCTGCCGGTGAGCTCAGGATTGGGGAAATGGAAGTATATCCTGATATGGAGGCTTTGTTTAAGGGGGACCTTCAGATCGGTTCGCTTCGGATTATAAACCCTGATATTAAGGTCAGATCCCTGGATGCTCTTGGGGACTTGATAAGCAAGAAACCTCAAAAAGACGAAACCCGGAAAAAGTCCTTTTCTTTTCCAAACATCATCCTGACCGTGGAAAAGGGGCGGGTGACCCTGCCCTTGGACAGCTCCCTTTCTTCACCCGAAAAAACCATACCGGCTCTGACTGTGTCTGACATTGGACTGACCTTTTCATCAACCCGGCAAGGGTTACACGTCAGCGGCAGCTTCCAGTCCCCTTATATGGACGAATGCGTTTTGGACCTCTTTCTTGAACCTGTTCCGGGCAGTGAATTGTTGTGGGATCTTTCCGTCCGTTTAAAGGATGTGAAAATTGACCCAATTCGTGGCATTCTTCTAAGTCTTTTTAAAACCAATAAAACCATTGACCTGGTCTGCGGGGATATTGTTCGTGCCGGGCATATCACGGCAGGGGAATTCCGTTTCAAGGGGAATACCTCCCAATGGTCGGACCTGAACCGGATGATTGTGGATGCTGACCTGAAAACGGCCACCATCCATATCCCTAAAACAAAACTGCTTTTTGACCAGGCCTCTGGCAATATCCGCATTGAAAACTCGCTGCTGACAGGAAGGCATCTCTCTCTATCTTTAGGCAAGTCGTCGGGTCAAAACGGAGCCTTTTTACTGAACCTTGGAAAAAACGATTCCCGATTTGGTCTGGATGTTGATCTGGACGCAGATCTGTCCGAACTTCCCGGGGTTCTGGATGAATTCATTCCACGATCCGAGTTGAAACAGGAACTGGCCATGGTCGAGGGCCTTAAGGGGAAGGCGGTTGTCCATCTCAAACTTGGGGAGGACCTCCATGATATCAAGGCCCATCTTTCGGTCAGGTCCCTTTTGGCATCGTTCTTTTACACGCGGATCCAGGAACCTGTGGAGATTCTTGGCGGAGCCTTTGAGATAGGGCCTGAATCTCTTTTTTGGAAAAACCTTGGGGGAAAATTGGGCCCCCATGTGATTCGTGGCACATCGGGTTCTATCATCTGGGAAAAGGGTTTTTTTCTAACTGTGAAACGTCTTGATGCGTCCATGGACAGCTCCAATGTGTATCATCATCTTTTATTGGACAAGAACATGGGCCCCAGGGTTCAATCCCTGATGTCGAATTTGGCAGGTCCCCTTGATATTCATGATTTCAGTGTGAAGGGCTATATAAATCAGCCGGACACCCTTTCATGGCAGGGCATGGTTTCCTCCACCGGTGTGAGCCTTGACTCCCCCCGGCTACCCCAGTCCCTGTCATTGATCATTCCGGGACTATCTGTTTCAAAGGAAAAGATCAGTGCCAGGGTTTTGACCGCCCGCATGGGCGAACAGACACTGACACTGTCAGGCACAGTGGATGATCCCCTGGGAAAAGATCCCTCCTGGGACGTGAGCGTTTACGGGACGGTGATCCCGTCTTCCGAACACTGGCTTAAAAAGCAAGGCTGGATTCCCGAGCCCCTTTTTCCGAAGTTGCCGTGTGATGTATCTCCCCTGTCCATGGGCTGGAACAAGAACACCCTGACACTTTCGGGGATGATTCGTCATAAAAATGAGCAGGGCCGCCAGATCCTTACACATGCCGATGTGGATATTTCCACGGATAAAATTCAGGTGAAACAGCTTTCCATTGACGATGGTCAGGATAGGGCGGAATTCACGGCCACCATACCCAAAAAACAAGGGACCGAAAAACTTATGGCGGGATTTAAGGGCAGGCTCAAAGCCCGGACCCTGGATAGCATGTTTGAACAAAACAATCATCCGGTGGTTGATATTGAAGGTGCGTTTGACCTGGCGTATCCCCTTGACAGTCAAGGAATTATTCACCTGGACGGTGGGGCGGACATCTCAGGGCTAAAACTGAATCTGGGAGCACACGGGGATGTGAGCCTGTCCCATGGCTCCATGACAGGTAAAACAGATTCTGTGACATATGACCTGAGCGACCTGTCATTTTCCCGTCCACAATCCACAAAAAGCACGTTTTTGGACCGTGTGACCTTTCCCGGTATAAAAGGGAAAATCACCTTTTTGCCTGCCGGGAAATCCAGGTTGACCATTGCCTCCGGGAACGCTTGCGGTGTTCATGGGGCAGGCCAGGTGAACCTGCCTGAACTGGGCATGGATATTCATCTGAATACGGAAAATAATAAAACACTTTCCTTAAAGGATCTGTTCGGCTGCCTGGGGATCAGCACCGACCAGATCAGCGGGGATCTGTCCTTTGATGGATCATTCAAAGGAACTCCCAGCATGATTGCCCATGGCTCGTTCACTCTCAGGGCCACCAACGGTGTTGTCCATAAAGCAATAATCATGTCCAAGATTCTGTCCCTGCTTGATCTGACAGAGCTGTTTTCCGCCAATCCGGTCAAGAATTTCATGGCCGATGGCTTCAGATACGATTCCATTGACATCACAGGGACCATTGCAGGGAACAACATTCACGTGACCCGGGCCCAGGTTATCGGGGCTGGAATCAATTTATTCGGAAACGGGTATATTGATTTGGAAAACAAGTCCCTGGACCTTCTTGTCCTGGCATCTCCCTTTAAAACCGTGGACAGTCTGGTGGGCTACATTCCCGTGATCGGGAAGATTCTGGGGGGGAAAAATAAAAGCATCCTGTCCGTGCCGGTGAAGGTGGAGGGCCACCTGGATGATCCCAGGACCCGGATTCTGCCCAAACCCATCTCGGCCATGTCATCGGGGATTCTCGATGCCTTTGTCTATACATTCAAATTACCCTTTGAACTGTCCTATGAGCTGGTTAACGGAAACCATAAACCCACAACGTCAGTTAAGAAACCCTGAGTCTGAAACACCATTTTTCGAGTATTTCAAACACTTTTTCACGACGTATGGGTTTTGCTATATAGTCGTTCATGCCTGCCCCAAGGCATTTTTCCCTGTCACCTTTCATGGCGTTTGCTGTCATGGCGATAATGGGAATCGTGTGGAATCCTTGTTCGCGAATCATGCGTGTGGCTTTCAGGCCATCTAACTCAGGCATCTGGATATCCATGAAAATCACGTCGAAACAGGAGGGAGCCTTTGTGAATTTTTCAACAGCTTCTTTGCCTGTTGCGGCTATGTCCACGTGGTAGCCTGCTTTTGTTAAAAGGATCGTGGCCATTTTCTGGTTCACCGGGTTATCTTCGGCAAGGAGAATCCGAATGGAGTGTTTAAGGTTTTCACGGATGGAATACTGGGTTAACAAGGCGTCTTTTGAGTCGTCTTTCTTTTTTTTCCGAACCTGACCCTTGCTAAGGAGCCCTTCGATCATCCTGTAGAGTTTCAACCGGTTGACGGGTTTACTGAGAAAGCCGTCGAACCCGGACCTATGGCAGGCCGAGGCTTCCTTTTCCATGAGGGAGGACAGGGCCAGCAAGGGAACGGAACTGTTTGGACCTTTTGATAATTTAATCAGCGATGCGAGCTGGAAGCCGCTCATATCGGGCATTTGAATGTCAATGATGGCCAGATCAAAGGGGTCTTTCTTTTTGGTGGCTTCCTCCATCACAGCCAGTGTATCTGTGCTTTTATCAAGGGCCGTGACCCGCATGCCTTCTTTTTCAAGGAGGTATTTTAAGATTGTGAGGTTGGTGCTGTTGTCATCCACAATTAAAATGTTTTTTCCGGAAATGGACACAAAATGGGGTATCTGGACATGGTCTTCCCTGGCCTTGCCAAAGGAAAGGGCCAGGTTGAAGGTGGTCCCTGAACCCCAGGTGCTTTCAGCCCAGATGTTACCACCCATGGCCTGTGAAAGTTTTTTGCAAATGGACAGTCCAAGTCCGGTTCCACCGTATTTCCGAGTGGTTGATCCATCCGCTTGCCTGAACGGTTCGAAAATGAGTTTCACCTGTTCAGGACGTATCCCGATACCCGAGTCACGGACCTTAACATGAAGATCAAATTTATTATTGGTGATTGCCACAAGATCGAGAGAAAGTTCAATTTCTCCCTGGGATGTAAACTTTGCTGCATTGTCGATGAGGTTTGTGAGAATCTGTCGTAAGCGGGTCGGGTCTCCATTGACCAGGGGTGGCAGGTTATCGTCGATGCGGCATAAAAGTTCAATGTCCTTGTCCCCGATTTTGTGCCTGATCAGGTCGAATACATCGTAAATAATCAATTCAGGGTCAAAATCAATGGTTTCGAAGTCGTATTCCCCTGATTCAATTTTTGAAAAATCCAGTATATCGCTGAGAAGATAAAGGAGTATTTCACCGTTTTTACGAATGCAATCCGTATAATCCTGCTGGTTCTCCGTAAGAGGGGTATCCATAAGAATGTCACAGAATCCGATGACCGCATTCATGGGGGTTCTGATCTCATGACTCATATTGGCCAGGAATTCGTTTTTGGCAATATTGGCCTCTTCGGCTTTGATCATGGCCTTTCGGAGGTGCTCTTCAACGGTTTTTCGTTTTGAAATATCCCGCATGATGCCCCTGAAACCGATGCCCTTGCCATGTGCGTCCTTCATCAGAGAAACGGAAATCTCCACATAACATATTGACCCGTCTTTGCGAATCAAGGGCCAGTCCAGGGCCTTGGTTGGAACGGCTGTCCTGTAGACGTGGTTAAATGTCTTAAATATCATCGCCGCAGTCTCTTTTGAGACGTAATCTTTGTAATTCATGGTGATCATTTCCTGGGCCGAATACCCAAGAAGTAAAAGATAAGAATCATTAAAAAAGGTCGTATTTCCCTGTAAATCCACTTCATAATAGCCGTCTTCGATGCCTTCAAGGATGGCTCTGTATCGTTCCTCTCTTTGTTTGTAGAGATCCCTTTCCGCCTCAAGTTCACGGATTTTTTGTTCTTGGGTTAAAAGGACATTCGTGTCAGGCATAGACATCCTTCAATTGAACGAAGTAGAGTGACAAAAACAAGGATACTTAAAATAATCGTGTGTTGTTCGGCAAAGGTTTAAACAGAAATAAACGTGTGACCCCATGGAATTTGAAACGTGTGCGTAATTATAGAAATTTTCATGGGAAAAGTCAAACAAGGGTTCCTGATCACAGGTATTTATGCTTTTGGAATAAGAGGGTTATGTATTGAACAATGATGAGCATCTGTGATACATTACGGCCCTTGAAGATTTACGAAACGGGGCCTGTTCCCGGACAATCCTTTCGACTACGGCTTCGGCCCATGACAAACGAGCGGATCGAATGATGAAAATAAAACATACATGGCGATACCCGAAAAACAGTCTGATTCTTTTGTTCAGTGTGCTTATACTCTGGGGAACACCCGGGGCATTTTCTGCAGATTCTGTAACCATAGGCCCTGATGCGCGAGTCAATTTCATGAATCTTGGTGAGTCCATTGATCAGGCTGTGCTCAAGGAAAAAGAAACTCTGAACAACTTCAGTAAAGAACTGGTCCAAGCCAGCGAGCGAGAGAAAATAATCAACTCCGGCCTGGCCGCACTGAAGGTTCAATATTCGATTTATTCCAATATTCTGGGCATGCCTGAAACCCAGGTAAAAAGCCTTGAACATGCTTTCTCCGGGAACTTGTCAGCGCGGATGGTTGTCAGTTCGGAATTGTCCGATTTCAAGGACAAACGGGACCGGGTAAAGGTTCTGCTGAGTCAGCTTGAAGATCAAATCAGTCTTAATTCAAATCAGCTCAATGGGATCGTGGCGGAAAAAAACCAGGGAAAGGACTCCCTTAAGCTGGTTGAAAAGCTCAAAGATCTGCTGGAACTTCTGAATAAAAAGAAAGACATTCTTGTGAAGCTTGTGGATCTGTATGAAGTCTACTTCACCAATTACTCGGACATGGATAAACAGTTCGGCGACTTGTCCGCAACCTTTGATCGTGAGATCAAAATTCGTAAAAAGCAGGACCTGTTCCAGCGGAAGACCAATGCCCTTTTTACGAGAACACCCCTGCAGATGCTTGAGGATATAGGGGTAGTACTGATCCTTCCCAGGGCTTTTTTCACCAGAGACTACTGGAGTAAGACCCTTGGCATCGATACAGGCCCTGACTATTCAAGTCTGGTGAACATTGTCCTTTTGTTTGTTTTTCTCCAGTATGTGCTTTTTAAAACGTTCAAAGGGCTTGGCCATATGGGCTCCAAGCCCTTTTTCCAGCAATCGTCCTGGTCGAAAATTACACTTTCAATCATCACGAAATCCTTGTTTCTTACAGGGAATATCCTCTTTCTGGTGGTATGTGATTATTTTTTTCATGTCCGGCTGAAAGTTCCACTGGTGGTGGTTATTGAACAAGCCCTCACCGCAGTGCTTCTGACCCGATGGCTGATTGACCTCCTGGACCAGTATCCTTCTTTGGGTAAGGCCTTCCCCGGAAAAAACGTTCTGTACAGGATGAATAAACTGGTCCGTATGACCCGTTATTTTGCATTGATTTACATTGTGGCGACCTGGATGCTTGAGGCAGAAAATAGTGTCCTTGTGATGGTGCGTATGGTTTTTGCCGGCTTGTTTTATTTCGGGCTTTTCCGTTTGGGCAAAAGTCTGGCTTTGTGCATGGACACCCCTGACATTTCTCCCCGATTGAAAAACATCATGTCCCCCCTTCCCCTGGTAGGTTATGTGCTCATGTTTGTGGGTTTGATCATGGACCTGAGCGGTTATGCCCAATTGGCGTTATTTATGGCGGTCTCTCTGGGGGAAACCCTTGTGATGGTTGTGTGGAGCGGACTTTTTTTTCGGATTCTCATGGACTTCAAACGGAACGGGACGCCCAGGGAAAAAAGCGAAAGTGATGAGATGGGGATGCCTGCATTGAATGCCCATTGGTTTTTGTCCCTGGTCAGTACCCTGGCTTGGTTTGTTCTTTCCCTGATTGGAATTATTTATGTATGGGGAGGAAAACAGGCCGTATCCCAGGGTGTTTATACCGGCTACACCACGCCCATCCATGTGGGGAACATGAGCTTTAGCCTCATGGGGTTTACCGTAGCCCTTGTTTTTCTCCTGATCACCCATGCCGTGGCCAGGGTATGGCGTGAACTTTTTCAAAAAAAACTTTTAAATGACAGCGGCATGGATATCGGGGTTCAGGATTCCATCACCACCATCAGCGTTTACCTGATCTGGGCTGCGGGCATTCTCATGGCTCTGAATGTGTTCGGTTTGAACATGACATCCATCACCGTTGTTCTGGGTGCCTTGGGTATTGGGCTGGGTTTTGGACTTCAGAATATTTTCAACAATTTTCTGAGCGGTATCATCCTGTTGTTCGAACGCCCCATCCAGGTGGGGGACGATGTGGAAGTCAACGGTACCTGGGCCATTGTCAAAAAAATCAACGTACGATCCACGGTGGTCCAGACCTATGATAATGCCACATTGATCATACCCAACTCGGATTTTATCAGCAATCAGGTGACCAACTGGAGCTTTAAGGACAAACGGCTTCGTCGAAATATTGTTGTGGGGGTCGCCTATGGCTCGGATCTGGACCTGGTCAGGAAAAGTATGCTTGAAGCGGCGGATAAAACGCCTCGCGTTCTCAAGTTGCCCAAACCTGATGTCGTTTTCAGAGATTTCGGGGATAATGCATTGATTATGGTACTGAGGCTCTGGACACGGGTAGAGTATTTTATTTCGGTTGAGTCGACCGTGCGTTTTGAGATTGACCGTCTGTTTCGGGAACGAAAGATTGAAATTTCCTTTCCCCAGAGGGATCTGCATATTCGTTCGCTGAATCCGGATATTATTATCAATAAAGCCATTTCATCAGCTCCGGTGGGCAAGAGAGGAGCCAAGAGTGCGCCACCTTCTGTCACGCCGGATAAAGAGGAATAACCGGCCCTTGTTTTGCCCATAAGGCCTTAGGAGGATGTTTCTGCGGAAAGGGGGCTGATTCTAAGGCTATGGGCTATGGGTCCCTTCGGGTTCTCGTCAGTAACAAGAATTTCCATGATGGACACTCCATGCTGGTCTTCCCCAAGGGTGATTTCAGAATGGGGGCCATGAATAAGGGTTCCTGCCTGGGCAAGATCCCTGACGTGAATCCCGTCGATTTTAGGATGACCTTTAAGGCGTTGTTTCATCACCGTGATTTCCCGGTTGATCCTTCCTTTCATTTCTTTATATTCTTTCAGTTTGACCTGGAACACTTTTTTCAAGGAGACTAGTTCGTCTTTTGTATGCTGGCCATCGGCCCTAAGGGTTTCCATGGTGTCCCTGGCCGCCGTGATTTCCTGCGCCAAGGTCATGATGCGGTTTCTTCCGCTGGCGATTGTTCGTTGGCTTTTTTGTTCCATCCTGTCCACGCTTTTGGTCAGAAGGTCTTGCTCCTGTTCGTTTTTAGCCAGATCACGGCTGATTTCCTGAATGATCTGCTGGGTGATTTGTGTCATGCTTTCCCTGGACTGGATTTGGGCCAGCATGTCGTTTAATCCTATCTCCATTTTTTCGGCCATGTGAACGTCGTCGGCGATGAATTCGGGCACAAAGGCTTTTCCGAATTCGATCCGAGTGGGATTTCCCGGCAAGGAAAAAATATCCTGGGCTTCAAGGCCACGGACGGCCTTGATGTGAGACTGATGGATACGTTTACCCACCAGGCATATGCCCTGGGTGTTGATCTGTGACTCCTTGATATCTGTTTCTGAAAGCACATCACCGATGCTGGAAATCCGGCAGTTCGTGATGACGGTGGCTCGCACGGTTCCTGCCGCTACCACCGTTGAGTTGATGAGATCGTTTTCAACCCAGAGATCACCGTCAGATCGAATGGTGGCCCCATCAATCCGGGCTGCAAGGATATGAGCCCCATGGATGACCGAGTTCGGGCCGACCTGGCCTGAAATGATAATTCGTCCATCAATGTCAATGGGACTTGAATCTTCAGTGACCTCATCGAGTTCAAGGCTTTGAAGGACACAGATAGCACCGTCCGGGTGTATGAAAGGTTCTCCGTCCATGGCGGCGATGATCTGGCTGCTGGTCTCATTGATTTTGGCACCGTTTCCGGGGATGAATATTTTATCGTCTTGGTCTTTGTCCTCAAATTCAATGCCATAAACCGTGGTTAGGGGTGTCCCCTTTTGGAAAATTTCCCTGTCAGCCAGAAGGCTGTCTGCCTGAACCCCTGAGGGAATCGTTTTCTCTGGCCCCAGGCTGAGGGAGGGGTTCTCAAAATGGACGGTCACGGGGCCTGTTACCGGGGGGGTGCTTTTCTGCCCTTGGGCAGCGATAAATGCATGGAGTCCAAGATCCCGGCACTGAAGGTATTTTTGGATGGTTTCCCCATCAATGATACCGAATTGGATACCCCGGGTTTCCAGAAAGGCCTGGATATCCTTGATGCTGATGTCTTTTTTGTTTTCGGGCATGACCAGAACAGCGGTGAGGGCATCCTGGGACACATTGAGCGTCATGCTTTCCGGCCTGGACCGTTCAAGGATCGTCTTTTTTTTGGCCATTCGGCAGACGTCATCAAAGGAAGGGATGTTGACCAGAATGTTTTTCTGAGCTTCCAAAATTTCCTGCTGCTGGTCAAGGGTCATCTTCCCCAGGTTTATCAGAATTTCACCGATTTCTTTTTTTTCTGTTTTCTGGATGCGCAAGGCTTCGGCCAGCTGCTGTTCTGTGACATATCCTTTGTTGACAGCCAGGGTGCCGAACCGTTTTTCCATTCTCTTGTGGGTGAGCATTTCCTTGGCCTGGCCGAGAATCCTGAATTTTTCCGAATTCAGAAAACCCAAACTCTGAAGGATATCGCTCAGAAGCTGCTGGGGTTCGTCTGGTTTTACCTGCTTCTGGATATCCATGGCTTCAAGGTACTGCTGGTTGGTGATCATTTTGTAGGCCAGGGCAAGCTTTACAACCATCTGGTCATGGTAAAGACCTGCAGGGTCCATCGGGTTCAATGTGTCGTTCATACGTCGTCCCATATGCCATGGAAAAAAGGAGGTGAGGCCCAGTAAACGGTCCTTGGGATAAGCAATCGGTCATGTTTTGAGATGAAAATTCAAATATATCGGGTGAGTGAAAAGGGCTGCAATGTCAGGCCAAGGTCTTTCATCTTTAAATTAATTATAACAGAAAATCTGAAAAAAGAAAGCCATGGTAGCGGGCCATGTGGCATTTTACGACGCCATCAACCGTGATGAACTCGTAAAAAGTCGACGGATGGCTATGGAAAAAGGTCCATAGGCAAGGCATCGTGTTTGGCTGGGCGTGACGGCATACACGGGCGTATGCCGAACGTCCGGCTAAACACTATAACGCCGCATATGGGACTTTTTACGACGCCATCAACCTTGAATCAGCCCGGAGGCCATCCCATGGCTCGGCCGGCAAGAACATGCAGGTGGATATGAAAGACACTCTGGCCAACACCAGCCCCGTTGTTGATGACAAGGCGGAAATCACTTATTGATTTCTGTTTACAGATCCGGGCCGCAATGGTGAAAAGTCCACCGATCAGCTCCTGATCGGCCTTTCCCATGGACGATATTTTATCGATATGTTTTTTAGGAACCACCAGAAAATGGGTGGGGGCCTGAGGGTTTATATCGTTGAACGCATAGTAGTTTTCGTCTTCGTAGACTTTATCACCGGGAATATCCCCCTGTATGATTTTGCAGAACAGACAGTCGCTCATGATAGTATCCTTTTCAATAAAAAGAGAGTGTTTGATAAAAGGCTTAAAAGGTATTTGTTTGTTCGTCAACAAAAAAAGTGTGATAATGCTGCCGCAGGCCTAATCATGATTCCGGGTCTTGGTTTCGAAATCGTGTGACTAAAATAAAAAAATAATGACCGGTCTGGCAAGTATTTTTTATTTTTACGAAACTTTTTTCATGAACAGGGGTTTGATATAAGTAATGGGAAAAGACACGGATATAGATCTGATGCTGAGGTTTGGACAAGGGGATGAAACAGCCTTCCGGAGTCTTTATATGACCTATCGCAAAAAGATCATAAATTACTGTTACCGGTTTTTTTTCGACCTTGGTACGGCAGAGGAATTGAGCCAGGAGGTTTTCATGAGGGTTTACAAAGCAGGGTCTCGGTACCGGCCGGAGGCTGAATTTTCAACCTGGCTTTTTAAAATTGCCACCCATCTCTGCCTCAACGAATTGAGAAAGAAACGATACAAAAACTGGTTCGTTTCTCTGGATTCCGAGGAAGGTTCTGTTGCAAACCAGCTGGCAGACCCTTCACCAGAAATTCTTGCTGTCATGGAAGGTCGGGAGAGGAAAAAAAAGATTACGTCAGCCATTCGTGCACTTCCCGGAAAGCAGAGGGCGGCTGTTCTATTGAGGGAGTACCATGGTTTTTCCTACAAGGAAATCGCATTCCAGTTGGGCCAGTCCGAAAGCAGTGTCAAGGCCCTTATTTTCAGGGGGCGGGACCATCTCAAGCAGACCCTTTGCGGCGAATTTGGGGAGGGGTTATGAAAAAGACATGTGAGCAGAGTGTTCGTCTCCAGCTATTGAAAGACAATGCTCTTGAAAAGGAAGCGGCGGATCGGGTCAAAGAACATCTCAGGGAGTGTGAGCCATGCCAGGATGAATGGGACTCAATGAACGCCTTGTCACGGGTTTTAAGTGAGCTTGACGACCAGGAGGTTCCACCTGATTTTGACCGGACATTTTGGATGCGCGTGGATGAATACAACGGGAAAGGACTATTTTCCTTTTTTGGGGGACGGTCTGCAGGAAGGTGGCGCATAGCGTTTGCGCCCCTTCTTGCAGCCATTATCATGGCTGCCGGCCTTTATGTGAGTGTCCAAACCATGGGGAATAAGGTGGAGGAACTGTCCCTGTCGGATCAGATGGATCTTCTTGATGATTTTGATGTGGTCAATAACCTGGATCTCCTTGAAGACTGGGTTGCCATGAATCAGATGAAAGAAGACAGTTGATGAGGAAATATCTGATGGCGATTATGATCCTTGTGTTTTTCTGTTTTAAAGGCCCCCTTGCCATGGGGGCTTCAGATCAAAATAACAATGATGATAAAGGGCCTGGGGATCTCAAGCATCAGGACCGTGGCACGGAAACGGATGGGGAGCTAAACAACGAGGACAGGGACATTGCATCTCAGATGGAGATGCTGGAATTTATGGATATGCTTGAACATTTCGATCTTGTGGATGATATGGAGATGATTGAGGGGGGAGGGGAAAAATGAAAGCCACGATAACACAATGCCTGATTCTGTTTTTCCTGGTTTTGATGATTGGGATTCCAGCGGCCACATGCCAGGAGATCTCCCAAGATAAAGCGGTCTGGGAATCTCTCAGCTCCGGGGAAAAAGACATGTACCGGGAACTTTATAAAAAATGGAAGGCCCTTCCGGACAGCCGGAAAGCGGAGCTCAAGGAAAAATTTGAACGGTTTAAACGTCTGCCCCAATCTGAAAAACAAAGGCTCAGTGATAATTTTTCCCGTTTCCGTCAATTAAATCCTGAGAAACGGACCCTGCTGATCAATCGTTTTAAGAAATGGCAGAGGCTCCCGCTTGAAGAAAAACAGAGATTAAGGGAGATTTTCAAAGAGATTCAAACACTATCTCCAGAAAAACGTCAGGATGTGATCCGGCGCCTCAAACTCTGGAAAAAACTCACACCCAAACAAAAAAAGATTCTGCGAGGAAGAAAAGCTTAGGGCAAGGAATAACGACGTTCATAGGTCCCATGAGTCCCATACGACTTGTATGGGACCCATCTTTGTTTGTCTCAACCCTGCTCGTTTTTACCCTTCATTTATCCTGAATACCGCAAAATCAAATCCTCCATGGCCCCTGCCCCAAAATCAAGGCAGGCAACAGGCACACGTTCATCCACCGTATGAATCAGGGCAGAAAAATTGAAATCCCGGGGAAGATTCATGGGGAGAAAACCATAGGTCTGGATCCCAAGCCTTGAAAAATACCGGGCATCCGTAATCCCCGAAAGCAGCATGGGAATGGGGATACAACCCGGATGATGTTCTTTAAGAATGGTGCTGAGCATGGAAAAGAGACCCATGTCCGGGGCTCCGGGGCATGGCTCATGCCGGGTAATTTCAATATCCAGGTCCGGCCCGGTAAGCCCCCTCAATTCTTTTATAAAATCCTCTGCAGTGAACCCCGGCAGGATACGGCCATCCATTTCAATATCAATGTGTGAGGGAACCACATTCACCGTATCCCCTGCATGAATCTTGGTCACATTTATCGTATGATGCAAGAGGGGGTCAAACATGCTTCCCCGTTCTCCCAAAAGACTGAGCACCCGGTTCGTTAACAGGGGATTCAAAAGCTGTTTAATGACAAAACGGCCGGGCAGGGGCATCTGTTCGGCAATTTTTTCGATCATGGCTTTTGGAATATCCGTAATATGAACCGGAAGACCTTTCCGATCAAGACGATGTAATATTTGGCCCAGTTTGGCCATGGCTCCACCCCTGATTCGCTGGGATCCATGTCCTCCGATACCGTTCAGGCGGCCCTTCATCCAGCAGACCTGTTTTTCCCCGGTCTGAATGGGGTAGAAACATGTTTTGCCCACATAAAAAGGAAAGGCACCGAATTCACCGATGGCGTAACGTACCCCTGAAAACTGCTCCGGATGATGGGTGATCATAAATCCCGCACCGAAATCACCACCGGCTTCTTCGTCACTCAATGCGGTAAAAATGATATCCCCTCTGGGGACAAGGTGCTGCTCTGCGATGGAAAGGAGGGCCGATAGCATGATGGCAATTCCGCCTTTCATATCCAGGGCTCCCCGGCCCCATATGAAGCCGCCCACAGTGTCTCCTGAAAAAGGCGGGTGCGTCCAGCCCTTTTCCCTGGCAGGGACCACATCCACATGGCCGTATAAAAGAAGTGGGGGGGCTTGTCCTTGTCCTTTCAATCTGGCCACCAGATTGGGTCGTTCCGGATCTTTGGCAAAAAGGGCCGTTGCAAAACCGGCCTTGTCCAGAAGCTCTTTGATCCAAAGGATACATGCCTTTTCATTGCCAGGGGGATTGGAGGTGTCAAACCGGATCAGGTGGGTAAGCAGTTCTGAAGGAGTCATAGTCGTGTCCTTGTATTTTAGTGCCCATCGATAAATGGCATCTCACGGTCCATGCCGGCGTTCTCAGGTTTTCGAAATCCGTGGGCGTAGCGCTGTTTCGAAAACCTTGCGGCCTTCCTCCATCGCCAAAGGCTATGGCGGGCTCGTGGCCTGAGCCGCGATCTACCCTTTCTGGATAGACACGTGTTAGTGCCCATCCATATATTGCAGACCATGTCGGTGTTCTTGGGTTTTCGACAACGATCTCTAATTTCATATCACAAGGCTCAAAAAACCATAGAAAAAAATGTCAAAATCAATAGGGCCATTGTGATTTCACCCTTATAAAATATAAACCACGCACATGCATGGCTCGCTGACACGAAGATTAGACGGAATGAAACGTGAATTTGTCCTTTGTGAGAACAAAAAAACCGGAAGGCGATTAGTCGCGTTCCGGTTTTTTTGTTTAATAAAGAATGATGAACTCGTAAAAAGTCGACGGATGGCTATGGAAAAAGGTCCATAGGCAAGGCATAGTGTTTGGCCGGGCGTTACGGCATACTGGGCCGTATGTCGAACGTCCGGCCAAACACTATAACGCCGCATATGGGACTTTTTACGACGCCATCAAGAACCGTGGCTAAAACCTCAGTCCGGCCACCTGAGCTTGAAATTGATGCCTGTGACAACCTCAGGGGGAACTGTTTCCAGCTTGTCAGCCACAAGGATTTTAGCTGTTGCGTTTTGGAGAATGTCCTTTTCAATGTCAACGCCAGGCATGACTCTGTAAAGCTCAACACCCTTTTCAGTAAGCCTGAAAATGCCAACAGTGGTGACATAAAATACTTTTTTCCCGGCCTTCAACGCTTCTTTGGCGTTGAATGTCACTTCGCTCAATGAATCCACGAATTTCGGTATGCCTGTTTTTTTGATTTTGAGTTTCCCGTTTTTAATCCTGAAATCCGCCTTGGCCATGAAGCTGCCCAGAAAAATGATTTTTTTGGCACTGGACGATATATTCATAAAACCGCCTGGGCCCACGTAATCATAGACGCGCTTGCCCCGTTTGGATACATTGACGTTGCCGTCTGAATCCACCTGGAGGATTCCCAGCACGGTCATGTCCAGGTTCTCTTTGTAATGGTTGAACATCCATGCCGAACTGTTCAATTTGAGGGGGTTGATGGAACCGCCGAAATAAAGCCCGGCCGTGGGGATGCCCCCCAGGGCTCCGGTTTCGGAACTGAATGTCAGATCCTGGTGGAGCCCCCCTTCGTAGATCAGGCGCCCCACTTCCTCGGGAAGCCCGATACCCAGGTTGATGAGAGCCCCTTTTTTAGCTTCACGGGTGAACAGGGATGCCGCCATTCGGGCCATGGTGTTTTCCACGGGGCCACGGTGAGGTGTTATTCGGGCAAGCGTATTGATCAGTTTAAGTTTTTTAACCGCGTTTTGGGTATTTTCCTTGGATCCTTCGGTAAAAAGGGGCCAATAGTTTGTTTGTCTGACCGCTCCGGATTGTTCATTCCAGGGATTGACCACAATGCCACTGACCACGTCCTTGGGTATACTGATTTCTTTCTCATTTTTTTCGATAATAGACGCGACGGTGACGAACACCTTGCCCCCATTGGCATGTGCGGCCATGGCCGCTTCATAGTTTTCCGTGATGGTGGCCGCGTGTTTGAAATAGATATTGCCTTCCCTGTCTGCATAGGGTGCCATCATAAATGCCACTTGGACCTTGGGCATGGTAAACAGCATATTCCCGTTTTTTCGGCGGATGAAGCTTGTCTGGGAACCGGGTGTGATGGCGGTTGTTCCTCCCAGAGCCGGGTCATAAAACGTTCCAAGACCTGTTTTGCTTTCCACCTGATTCAGGCCCTGGGCCTGGGCCACCAGAAGGGCCGTGATTTCGCCCTGGGGGAGTGTATGGATTTCGATTTGTCCTTTGTCGCCCATGGCCAGAAGGGCTTTGGCCGTTTCAACATGACCGCAGATGTATTTACGGATAAGGCCGGGGATGGCTATCTCCTCAATGGTTCCGGGGGCTTTACCACGACCGCCCTGGGCACTGACTGTGATCCAGGTGAGGTTTGCCGGGTGCTTCTTTTGATTGAACACATCACGGACCGCCCAGTAGAATATGGCACAACGGCCATGGGAGGCCATACCCGTTGAAATGACAGTGGCGTTATTCTCAATCTGCATGGCGGCTTGTCTTGCGCTGATGAATTTTTCCGACCCAAGATCTGATGGGCAGTAGTCGATGTCATATTTTTTTTGGGTGAGCTTGTATTTGACAAGATGCCCTATTAATTTGGTTGTTTCAATCAATTTCATTCTCACATAGCCTTTGGTGATAAGGTTGATGGCGTCGTAAAAAGTCCCATATGCGGCGTTATAGTGTTTGGCCGGACGTTCGACATACGACCAAGTATGACTTCACGCCCGGCCAAACACTATGCCTTGCCTATGGACCTTTTTTCATAGCCATCCATCTGTCGATTTTTGACAAGCTCATCAAGGTTAAGAAAGCCAGTTTGCAATCGAGAAAAGGGACTCATATCTGATTATCGGACCGTTTGTGTGGAAATTGTGATAAAAATTTCGACATTCGTATCCCCCCCGGATCAGTTATATCTATCTTATACAATGTGTTTTTACAACTAACCGGAACGTGAATCCATCCAACCCGGGTCTGGACGATTATGGCGTGAAAAGCCATGTTTATAACGTTGATCGGCGTTTATAGTTTTGACGCATATAATAAGAACTGATATGTCAGTTTTTTACGATTGTCAAGAAAAAATGGTAAGAAACAGGGTGTCTTTCTTAAAAGATATGACAGAACAAAAGGCAGGTGTATCACCAATAGGAAGAAAGAAATGAATCTGTCTGTTCATTCAAGTAGTTATATTCCTGAACCCGGGCAGGGGTCATCAGATGAGAATATGGGTGACATCCTCCAGCAGCTGGTCAAAATCAAAAAAAGTGTCCTCGGGTGTCGGAGCTGGAATAGTGATCTGAACAAGGCCCTGGATCAGCGCCCATAACACGGGCACACAGCGTTCTGGAGGAAGTCCCTTGAGTGCCCCTTTCATGGGTGGGGCTGATAACGTCTCCTGGACCAGGGCAAGGAGTTTGGATAATATGTCCTTGAGCTCTTTGACCATTTCGGGATTGAGGTTGTTGAAGCCGCTGTCTTCCCGGATGGTGAAACTCAGAATATTGATGTATTTCCCAAAACGAATAAAGTAACTTTTATAGTGGTATGCCATTTTTTTAATGGCTTCCATGGGGTTTTGATTGTCCATGCAGGTATCCATATCTTTTTTGAGGACTTTAAGATTCTGGACCAGCATGCAGAGCAGCAACTCCTCTTTATTCTTGAAATACATGTACATGGACCCGGAAGACAAGCCGGCCATTTTAGCAACATTCCGTATGGTAACAGCTTCAAGGCCTTTGTCGTGCAGAATTTTTTCGGCAACATCCACAATAGCGAATCTGCGGTTTTCTTTTTCCTGTTGCCTTAATTGATCGAATATTGTGTTGACCATTTTGTACCTCGGCATGAAACGATATTATGTGAAAAATCATCAGGCCGTTAGCCTGGACCGCCTCTTCTTTCCTGTGTAGACGTGATTATTAAAGGAAGATGATTCCATGTCATGGGTTACGGCAGTAGCTCGATCGGATAAGTGATCACGTTTTAAAACGATGTTATATGCGAATTTTTGACGAATTGTAAAGATTAAAATTTAATATTTGGGAATAAATTATCACCATGACAATTGTTTTACAGGTAATTCATCCATGATATATGATCCTCATAAAGGAAAGACAATCTTTTGAAATACCCTCCAATCGGACAAAAATCAAAGAGTTTATCACCAAAACCAGGATGGATGGTATGGGGCCGTGAATCTATTGGAAAAGAGGTTTATGGTATCTTGGAAGGTAGCGGGACTCATTTAAATAAATGAAAAAGCCTTCACCCGGCAGAATAAGACCGGATGAAGGCGGGGTTAAAATTTATGAAATCATGTCGATAACGTTCTGAACACCCCGAGCAGATTAAGCCACGTCACTGAACTCGGCGTCCACCACATCATCGTCGCTTTCTTTGGCCTGATTCCGGTAGCCCGGGTCATCCTGGTGACCGGCATCCGTCTGTGTGTGTAAGGCCTGGTTCATGACGCCGGCTGCCGCTGTCAACTCTTCTGTCAGTCGTTTGATCGTGTTTATATCCTCGTTGCCCAGAGCTGCTTTAAGTGAGTTGATGCTTTCCCGAACATGTGTGGCTGTTTGTGCATCGACCTTTTCTCCGGCGGTTGATAAGGTTTTCTCCGTTGTGTATATCAGGCTGTCCCCAGCGTTTTTTGCTTCTGCGAGGCTTTTTTTCTGTTTGTCCTCGTCAGCATGAATCTGGGCATCTTTGATCAATCGGTCGATTTCATCCTTGGACAGACCGGAGGAGCTTGTAATTCGAATGGACTGCTCCTTGCCTGTGGATTTATCACGGGCAGATACATTCACAATTCCGTTGGCATCAATGTCAAAGGTCACTTCAACCTGGGCCGTTCCCCTGGGTGCCGGGGCTATTCCGGTCAGTTCAAAGCGTCCCAGGGTTTTGTTCCCCGACGCCATCTCCCGTTCGCCCTGGAGAACATGAACTGTCACTGCAGGCTGATTGTCCTCGGCCGTTGAAAATATTTCGCTTTTCTTAGCTGGGATGGTGGTGTTTTTGTCAATCAGTTTGGTCATGACTCCGCCCAGGGTTTCAATGCCAAGGGACAAGGGGGTGACATCCAGAAGCAGGACATCGTTCACTTCACCTGAGAGAACACCGGCCTGGATGGCAGCACCCAAGGCAACAACCTCGTCGGGGTTCACTCCCTTGTTCGGTTCTTTGCCAAAAATATGTCGGACCCTGTCCTGAACTGCGGGCATACGTGTCATACCACCGACCAGAATTACTTCGGCAATGTCCGATGGAACCATACCAGCGTCCTTGATGGCTGTTCGACATGGGCCTTCAAGATTATCCAGAAGGTCTGCCACCAGACTCTCAAGACGGGCCCGGGTGATTTTAACATTCAGATGTTTGGGGCCGCTTGCATCGGCTGTGATAAAGGGCAGATTCACATCGGTTTCCAAGGAACCAGACAGTTCCATTTTTGCTTTTTCAGCAGCTTCCTTGAGTCTCTGAAGCGCCATGGTGTCTTTCCGAAGATCTAAGCCCTGATCTTTTTTAAATTCATCGGCAAGATAGTCAATGATTCTCAAGTCAAAGTCTTCACCGCCCAGATGGGTGTCTCCATTGGTGGACTTGACTTCGAAAACCCCGTCCCCGATTTCCAGGATGGAAATATCAAAGGTCCCTCCACCCAGGTCAAACACTGCAATTTTTTCTTCATGCTTTTTGTCAAGGCCATAGGCCAGGGCGGCTGCCGTGGGTTCATTGATGATACGTTTCACATTGAGACCTGCAATTTTTCCAGCATCTTTGGTGGCCTGTCTCTGGCTGTCGTTGAAATATGCCGGGACTGTGATCACGGCATCGGTGACTTTTTCCCCCAGGTATTCTTCGGCAGCCTTTTTGATCGACGCAAGAATATAGGACGAAATCTCAGCCGGGCTGTAGTGTTTGTCATTGATGGTAATTTGGGCATCACCGTTGCTTGATTTGGATATTTTATAAGGCAGAATCTTCAAATCTTTTTGGATTTCTGCTGAGTCGAAACGTCTTCCAATCAAGCGTTTGACGCCAAATACCGTATTTTCAGGGTTTGTGACGGCCTGGCGTTTGGCAATTTGCCCCACAAGCCGTTCCTTGTTTTTGGATATGGCCACAACCGACGGGGTTGTCCGCCCACCTTCCGCATTGGTGATGACTTTGGCTTCCGCGCCGTCCATCACGGCGACACAGGAGTTCGTGGTGCCAAGGTCTATACCGATTGTTTTTCCCATGATGGTTCTCCTTAGTTATGTGTTGTTTTTTAATTGGGTTTTAAACTAGTTATTCATGGGGATAATATAGGGCGGTTTTTTTGGTTGTCAAATTAGTAATGGGGATATTTTTGATTATTTTGGTGGTTTTGGGTGTTATTTTGGGCTTGTTTGGCGTTGTATTACTTTTTAAATATTTGTTTGAAAAGTAATGGTGGTGGGTTTGGGGGGGTGGGGTGGACTGACAGGGACAGACACGGACAGACACGGACAGGCACGGACAGGCACGGACTGGCATGGACTTTGGTGGGCTTTCGTGGAATAGGTTGTTATCCCCGCTTGGGCGGGGATTTGGATTATTTTTTAGTGAATGGGGGGTAAAATTCACTGTAGCCTTCTTGTTTGAGTTTGTCTTTGGGGATGAAGCGTAGGGATGCTGAGTTAATGCAGTATCTGAGGCCGGTGGGGGCAGGGCCGTCATCAAACACGTGGCCCAGGTGGGAGTCTGCATATCGGCTTCGGACTTCGGTACGGACCATAAAAAGGGTGCCGTCCTTTTTTTCAATGATATTGTCGGGGACCAGGGGTTTTGTGAAACTGGGCCAACCGGTACCGGACTTGAATTTGTCTTTGGATGAAAAAAGAGGTTCTCCCGAGACGATATCCACGTAAATGCCTTCGTTCTTATTGTCCCAGTATGGGTTGTTAAACGGTGGCTCCGTTCCGTTTTCACGGGTGACTTGGTACTGAAGGGGGCTCAGGGTTTTTTTGATGGTTGCATCATCGAGCTTCGTGTACGGTGCCTTGGGCGGGGATGGTGTCGCCCATATTTTTCGGACAAAGGCATCACGCCCTGAACCCGTACGGTACGTCTGGTAATGGGATGGGTTTTTTTTATAATAATCCTGGTGATACTCCTCGGCCGGATAAAAATTTAAGTAAGGAAGGATCTGGGTCACCAGGGGTTTTTCATAACGACCCGATGCGGCAAGGGTCTTCATGTATTTTTCAGCCAGGTTTTTCTGGTTGTCCGTGTGATAAAAAACAGCCGTGGTGTATTGAAACCCCCGGTCTGCGAACTGTCCCCCAGGGTCGGTGGGATCCATATGGCGAAAAAAAACATCAAGCAAGGTTTCATAGGTTGTTTGATCCGGATCAAAGGTCACCTGAACCGATTCCCGGTGCCCGGTTTTCCCGTAGGAAACGTCATGGTAGCTGGGATTTTTTTCCGGTCCCCCCGCGTATCCTGAAATGACAGAAACAAGACCCGGGATTTTTTCAAGATCCGATTCCACACACCAGAAACATCCTCCGGCAAATGTGGCTTTTTCCAGATGAAGAGATTCGGTCATGGCCTTCTCCTTTTTTGTATCGGTAACCCCTAAAGCAGGGGATGATGGTATTATAAAACTGATCATTGCTAAAACAGCTGCAAATAGAAACGGATTCATGGAAATACCTCCACGTCAAATTGAACCATGGGAGTCCCATGGTTTATTTAATCAAAAGATGATGGCGTCGTAAAAAGTCCCATATGCGGCGTTATAGTGTTTGGCCGGACGTTCGACATACGTTTGTGTATGCCTTCACGCCCGGCCAAACACTATGCCTTGCCTATGGGCCTTTTTCCATAGCCATCCGTCGACTTTTTACGAGTTCATCAAAAGATAGTGTGAGAATAAAGAATTGAAACCACAATAAACGTAAGAATAAACTAATCATGACTCCGGGTTTTGGCAAGAGCATTGGTCGGAAGTCCCCTTAATCGAAAATAACATATATAGTGAGTCTCAGTTGCTGGTGTTGACGTTATTCGAAAAAAAAGAAATGGATCTCGCTGAGGCGCTGAGGACGCAGAGAAAAGCTTTGGGATTGTAGAAAATGGCACCACTTTTTCATAATCCAAACTTATCGCACGTATTGAAGGGAATTATGGGTCACTGGAGTGACGTGTATAACCAGAAAAACAAATTTACCACGAAGCAAAGGACTTTACATCCTGACCTTGATTGTGATACACCAGGGAACATGAAGCGGACATCCTACTTAAAATTTTCGTATACCTTCACAGGCTTCCATGACGAGACGTGGGAAATCCATGAAGGCAATTAAAACAGTATGTAACAGACGAGTAGGTCATGGCCTATCACTCCGCTGTGTCATTCCGGGCACGGCTTTTTGTGACCCGGAATCCATATCCGTAAACGCATAACAGTTCTATTCAATTTCATCCTCCCTGACCCAACACCATGGATTCCGGGTCGGCTTCA
>JAHIRD010000290.1 GCA_018818835.1 Pseudomonadota bacterium | reverse complement strand
TTTGTCCTACTTTATTTTCGTCGGCTCGCCAGTTACAGGCGTGAAGACTTTCATGGATGGCGGTTTCAAGAAAGTTCTTCGTTCTTGGGTCCGCCATTATCCATAGTTCTCGTTCCGGCGTATAAGTAGTGCATTGGCCGTCAACTGGGGGAGTTACTATTATCCTGTATTTACGGCTATTGAATGTGTGGGATCTTACTGCTCTCATTTTCAGCCTATTCAGTGCCGATTGTATTGCTTATCTAATCGCGATGACTTTAGGAACCACATACCGAATTCGCCCAACTTATTATCTGCCTCGACTTGCCTGAAGAACCATTGGACTACCTTTGGCAACTTCTCGAAGTGGTCGTTGCCCTTGGCTAATGCGCTGAATATTTCTTCACAGTCGTAGCGCCATTGTTTTGCCCTGTGCTCGGTTAAATAATTGGCGGCGCTCTTCTCCATGTCCTTCTTTTGCTTTCTTAGCCATTTTAGTACAGTCCATAATGCGATAATTGATTTAATCATTTTCATTCTCCTTCACTTAATTTTGCTTTTAATATTCTTCACTGTTTCTGTTGTCGAGTAATTCACTGTTTTTGAGATAGAGTGCTGAGTAGCGAATGACAACTGCTTCCAACTGCTTTTCAGCATCGTCTATTTGGCCCTTGATTACAAGCAGTTCGCGCGATAAGTTTTGGGCTTCTCTTCGGTCGTTCATTTTTTTCTCTCCTTGGCCATGTGCAGGGCCTGTTCGCTCATGCTCTTATTGGCCTGGATATCCCATAGCAAGTCGTTTACTTCTGCGGCAAGCTCGTTCACGTCCTTCGGGTCGAGCATTTCTACTTTCTCGGCGGGGACCGTACATTTTCCCGGCTCGCCAATTGTTATAAGGGCCAGCAGCATCCCGATGATTAGTAGTATTAGCTCGATAGTGTGGATGCGGGAATATGTCATTTTCGCAACTCCCTAAGTATCTCCGGCAGGATAGACGAGTTCTTATCGACGCTCTCCTTAATATAGGTAATGTCTCTTTTTAACTCGGCCATGGCTATTTCGATATCCCTCTGGGACGATCCCTGTTGGGTGTCGGCGTTAAGCGACCTGGCAATCTCGCTTTCGAGACGAACTTCTGTCGTATTGACCCTGCCTTCGAGACGCATAAACCAGATAAAGGCCGTCATACAAATTGCAACCAAAGGAGTTACAGTTCTTATCCATTCCGCAGGTGTCATCTTCATTAGTTATCTCGCTTTCTCAATCCTAATGCTAATCCTATTATCATAATGGGCACAATCCAATATGGTAGGCTGCTCATAATTATTGTTATTACCTGCGGATTGCCCGCTGGCGGGGCTGCTGCTGACGCGATGGGAAGTCTCGGCTGCTCGAACATCTGAAACGAATCGGCGTAAAGACTGGTGACGTCACCAGCCGACAAAGCTCGATTGTAGATCATTACGTGGTCGATTTGGCCATTCAAATCCCACGTCCCAGTCGTATTAAAGCTCCCAATGTGCGTCCCATAAGAACTAACTAAGTCTAACGCAACACTATCGCCACCACCAATAGATACACCATTGACATATAGATTATAGGCTATGCCCGTATGTGTAACAGCGAGTTGATACCATACGTCCGCGACCCACGTGAAGTGTTTAGATGCGACTGCCAAATCAACGTCCGCGAACCACTGCACCGCATTAGCTGTACCATCAATATTATAAATACTGTCGTAGACACGAAGAGGAGTCATGTCTATGCCAATTACGTCTAAATGTATCCACATAATATACGTAATAGAATCGGTAATATCTGGTGGACCTGTCGCTTGGATATAATCATCCGCCCCATCAAAAGAGAGACAAGAGCCGAATTTGCCAGGAACAGAATGCGTATCTCCTACAAGCGTCCCGTGATTGCCGTTGCCAGAGAGATCGTAGGTAGTGCCGAGGACACCTGGTGTATCTATGAATGGCCAGAAGCCCACAAGACCTACAGACAGATTGTTAGATCGGTTCAGTGGCGTACCCAATGGCGGCTTTACGCCCGTCCACTGCCCCCGCGAGACAGATGCCAATAACAGTAACATGAACAGTATCTTTTTCATTATCCCGGCACCGCCGTAACTAACGATATAAAGCTGTGAAAATGCACACCTGCGTTTGCGTCCGTGTTATTTATCAACACTCGTACATAGGCAGCACCGAATGGGATTGATATAATCCATTCATCAACTCTGTCCCAAACAGGAGTCGTATCAACATGACTTTTTAATGTATCCTGACATAAAGTCACTGTGTCGGGATTAGCATTGCTTTGAGTTCTTACCGATTCGGAGTTAGCTACGGTTCCATCCAACACGAACCATTTACGACCAGGAATATCAAAGTCGCCCGTTGCTGAATCTGTTAAGATAAGATAGGCATCCCCCGCAGTAGAACTTGCATCATTCACATCGGTTGTCGCTGGGGTTTCCGCCGTGCCCTTAAAGGCTGTAAGTTGCATCCATAAATCATCAGCGTAGGAAATTTCTACAATTACATTACAACCTGCTTGTGCGTCCGTATCGG
>JAHIRD010000307.1 GCA_018818835.1 Pseudomonadota bacterium | reverse complement strand
TCAACGCGCTTCCTACTGACCGCCGCAACGATGGCCGCCGTGCCCTCGGACCACGCCTCATCAACGGGCGCGCCCTCACCCAGGTGTAGGTCGTAGACCAGACTCAGAAACTCCTCAGACGTGCCCGCTAGATACCGCGCCCAGATCGGACGCTCAAGTGGAAGCAAGTGAGGAAACTGTTGGGCCATGGCAACCTCCAATATTGACGGATAGATTGACGGATAGACATTGACAAGGGTGTGCATATATGCTATACTGAGCGTAGCTCAGGTTCCCACAGACAGGAGGGCAACGATGACCCCGGAGACGCCGACGACCGAAGACCTGAAAGGACAACAGGACGAGATGCTTGATCTGCTCTACGAAGTGAGCCAGTCTGCTCTCATCTGGCGCAAGGTCACAACCACCGAAGAGCAGCGTAGCGTTCTTTTCGACATCGAGCAAGGCGCGCAGAAGCTCATAGACCTTGTGGGCAAGCTCGAACTCACCTAATCCCCCCACCCCACCAGGGGACCAGTCAGAGAGAAGGAGATCCACGATGCAACCCGTCGTAATGCCGAACAAGCCCCCAACTGGCCTGACCCTAACCACCAAGGGAACACAGATGCACAAGCCCGGTTGGTCCTGTCGAACCTACCTCGGAGACAACGGCCAACGCTACACGCGAGCAGCCAAGACGCACGCCACAGAGCTGATCGTGGAATGGTACTGGCTCATGCCCCTGGCATAGCCAACCCCCCCACCCCGCCGGGTGTCCCCCCTGCCCGGCGGGGTTCTCACACGGAATTGACGGATAGAACGCTTGCCAAAGCCCCAGACTCGAGTACAATGTAGCCCTCTTCTTCTCCTCTTTTCTCTTACCTTTCTATAATGCGCGCGCCAGCGCCTAAAAGAAAGGGTTCTCTTTTCTCCTCTTCTTCTCAGAGGGAGAGAGAGAGGGAATAACGCGTAAAGCCCTTAGCACTAGCACCTGGGAAAGGACATAGTGATGGACAATCGCAAGTACAACCTCATGTGGTCGGAAGGGAAGAACACCGCACTGGCTCTGTACCAGATAGCCGAGGAGCTGCGCCTCCTGCGTGAGGCTGCCTACTCCGCAGAGCGTGAGAAGGGCCTCTCTGTGTTTGACCAGGTGGTAGGGGCGATTGAGAATGGCTTTGAGCGCCTGGCGAATGCGGGGACGCTAAGGCGCTGATTCTACAGCGCCAACGCCTTCTCCACCATGTCCCTCGTCAGCGCCACGCCCATGAGCTGGCACCACTCGATCAGTAGCTGTTTGCGGTCCTCCGGCGCGATGGGCAGGCCCGCAAGGAAGATCAGCACGTCGTCCAAGCGGTCAGGATCGAGTAGGTCTACCGGGAAGACCGCGATGGCTCTCATTGGCCGCCACGTGGCGTGATCTCGCTCTCCGGGCCAAGTTCCTCTGTTGTCCGCGCTACGATCCTCCCGTCAGGCAGGCGCGCTAGAAACACCTCCACCTCCTGCACCTCCGGCACTCGGAAGCGTAGTAAGTCGCTTGCGGGTCCCGGCGAGAATGGTGCAACGTTCTCCGGTGACTCGGTCATGCAAAATCGCTCCCTTCACGTGCTCAAGTCCGAGCACTGTCTCGCGGTCGAGTGGATCGAAAACGTATTGCGCGCGTATGCGCTCAAGCTCCTGATTCGATTCGGCTAGAGTCGCCAGCCAACGGGTGTGGTCGAGTGGGGATCCCCCCATGAGACCTCCTTTTTCGTGTGGAAAGCGTCTCTGAAACGTGCTCTGGGCGTGCTCTGTGCTCTACTCTGTGTGTGTCGGTGACTCAATGACGGTGGCAAAGACGTGAGCAGGGGCGTGCGAGCTTAGAATCTTAAACCCGCCCGCGCTCCAACTGCGCCCTCGCCCCCGCCGCTACAGAAGAATGTGCGCAGGCAGGGGCCGCTACCGATAACAGCCGTTATCATAAGCAATTCTAGCCCAAAAGAGACCAAAAAGCAGCAACAGTAGTCATCCCTACCCCTATTTAAAATGCTAAGGTTCCTCCTCGCTCACGCGCCCAAGTACACGCGCGCGGCGTCCACGCTTTCGAAGAAGGGTGTGGCCTCATCGAGCGCGAGCACAGCCGTGATTTTGCGTGCTTGGAGCGCAGCGCGCGTCTCCGGCGGCAGTCGTCCGGGCACATAC
>JAHIRD010000285.1 GCA_018818835.1 Pseudomonadota bacterium | reverse complement strand
TCCACAATATCTCCTTAATTAAAGTTTATACTATATATGGTAGTTTTTACAAGTTTCAACACAAGTTAACGGTAAGAAACCTGTGCCGGAACCTCAAATCTTTTAGTCCCCCTGTGTCCAAAAACATACCTTTTCTTTTTGGGATGACGGGAGTCAATCGCCAGCTTCCTCCACCAAGTGAACTCGTCATCTTCTACTTTAGCTTTAGTCTGGTGTTTGGGGTATTCAAGCAACTGCACAACCCCCTGTAGAGCGTCAGCAAGGTCATCGTGGACTCCGGATGGGACTCTCAATAACTGGTGTTCAAGCTCTCCCATACCCCTTCTATGATAAATGACGTGCTGGTTATAACGAGGTTGGAGTCTTGTGACAATCCTTTGAATTTTGTCTAAATCCCACTGAAGGTCTTTAAATAATAAATAATGGTTTCGTCTCCTCATTGCTTCTTTTAAGAGCCACTTCATTACCTTCTCTAGCTTCGCCTTCTCAAAACCAATAAATACAGAACTACCAGTAAGGGAGCGTAAGCGATTCTCCATAGTAAAGAGAATTTCCTCCATTTCGTGTGGACGCATACCCTTTCGGCAAAAATAAGTCTCAACGAGTATCTCGGAATTAGGCGTAAGGAACGCCGGTAAGATGACTGAAAAGTCATTTTCTCTCTTTTCCTCCCAAGCTAAATCACAGGCAATAGCCGCTTTACACTTATTTAAATTATCTCTTGAAACAACTTCTCCTTCTTTACCGAATAAGACATATTGCATATTATCTATATGCCAGTATCTAAAGTCTTCTTTGTTAAATTTACTCATCATTCCTGAAACGGGGTCATTCTGGACTTCTTTAGCAAATGAAGAAGGGTTTCGTTTTTCTTGAGCGTTTAACTGCTCTACCGTCCGCCAAGCGTCCCATAGAGAACGGGTCACTCCGTTGCTTTCGTAACGTCCCCTATATAAGAGCTTTCGAAACTCTTTATACTGGTCAGAAGAAACTAATTTTGACAAAAGAGAGTCGTCGTGTAAGATAGTCCCTATGACAATAATTTGGGTCTTTCCTGTTTCTCCAGCATACATAATGACTTGGTCGAATAAGTCCTGAATTTCCTGTCTTCGTTCGGGATTTTTGACCATTTCATCATCTTCTACGTCATCTACGATAATTAAGTCGGGTCTATACGCTCCAAACTTCTCTCCACGAATAGAACCTATCTGGTCTCGTCCTTTACATAAGACTCTTGTCTCAAATCCGTCCGCCTGACGAAAGATAGTGTCCCCTTCGGCGTCTCGAGTGATTTTTAATGGAAAGTCTTCACGGAATTGAGGATTATCTCGGACTTCTTTCTTCATAGCATCCAAACATCCGCAACTTTTAGTATAAACTGACGTAATAATTACAATAAAACGCTTTTTCTTATAAACTATGGAGTGTAAAGGATAAAGAAACCCTAAAAGAGTGGTTTTTGAGCTTTCTCGGGGAGCGGCAATGGCTAAATTAGGATTCTTTTGGGCTTCATCAAGTATTTTGAACTGGAAACGGGCAGGTTCTTTACGAAAATGTTCTGTGCAGACAAACATCCCCCATCTCATTGGGTTAAACTCCATACTTTCAAGATATTCGTCGATAATACTCATTTAGTTCACTTTTTAAGACCTTCCAGTCTAGTTTTTCTCTATGTTCGGACATCTTTTCTTTTAATTTTTTAATCGAAAGAGGGTTTTTAAGGAAAAAATGGGACTTATAAGCAATCTCTTGGGGTGTTTTACCCATTATTAAGCAGTCTTTTAGCGTTTTGTGCCACTCCGAAGGGGAGTCATCTGTGGCTATTGGCAAAAGATAGTTTAAATAAGTCATTACTCGTATAGAAATACAGGCTAATTCGCTTGGAGAGCCGTCCGTAGGAAAGAGGGCAAGGTCTGCCGCACCTAAATAAGTAGGTAAATCTTTGACATACCCAGAGACCAAGATGACGTTCTTATCCAACTTAACCATTTCTCGGAAGGTTTCTACCAATAAAGACCTTCTATTGCCTTCAAACGTATTT
>JAHIRD010000303.1 GCA_018818835.1 Pseudomonadota bacterium | reverse complement strand
TATGTTGATAATCATAGCCTTTGGGCTGGAATAATTATGGGATTATGGTTTTTTATGTATCTCGTTTATGAATGTATTTTTGCAATGCCTTATTTTTTTAAACAGATTGAAAAAAGAACATATTAAAATGATTAGTACACATTTAAAAGGAGGTCTGGGCAACCAGATGTTTCAGATAGCAGCAGCTCACGTACTGGCTCTTGACAATAATGATGAGTGTGCTTTCTTTATGGGAAATCCAGGTACTCAGCAATGCCACGCATCACGGTTTTATATGACAAATGTCTTTAAAAAGATTAAAGAACTGCCGGAGGATTTAGTCATAAAGCCAAATTTCCCCGAAGTACGATATTTAGAACCGAGATTTAATTATGATCCTATTCCATATAGTGAAGGAATGATATTACAGGGGTTCTTTCAAAGCGAGAAGTATTTCGGCACTCATAAGAAAGAAGTCATTGAATTATTTGAAGATAAGAATATAAAGTTTAGATTTGACTTTACGAATACTGTCTCTATTCATGTACGCCGGGGTGATTATGTTTATGATCCATATATAGGAGCTTTCATACCACCGCAGCCAATGGATTACTATAACAGGGCATTAGCGTTCATTGAAAGTAAGGCTAAGATAGATTATATTCTTCTTTTTTCTGATGATATAGGCTGGTGCAAGGCGAACTTCAGAGATACGAGAATAATCTTTATCGAAGGGCAGGCAGATTATCTTGATATGTACCTTATGAGCAAATGTCATCACAACATAATTGCCAATTCTTCTTTCAGTTGGTGGGGTGCTTATCTTAATGAGAACGAAAATATTGTCTGCGCTCCTGCTGCATGGTTCGGTTTTGCCTTCAAAGATGACTGGCAGGATATATATTGTAAAAACTGGGTGAAAATTTAAAATTATGATAGATTACAGTTCTTTTTTAAGAATCTGCCAACAGGCAGCAGAAGATGATGAAGTGTTTAAGAACTTCAAGCGCCATCCTAATTTTACACCTATCCTCGAACACGTTAGTTATCAGCAGGGATTGGATTACTTACAAGAGATAAAATTAAATTTCCCTTTCCTATTGAAATATATGAACAAGTTCGCAAAGAATGATGCAGTGGGCAATCCCAATGTTTTTTATTTTGAAGAACTAAAGATGGATATGTCCCCGACAACATTAAGATATATAAAGGTGCTGGCTGACCTGCTGAATTTATTCGGCAGTCTTGATGATATGGATATTATTGAGATAGGCGTGGGATATGGAGGGCAATGCAGGATCATAAATGATATTTACAGACCGAGATCTTATACGCTGGTTGATTTTAAAGAAGTCCTATTATTGAGTGAAAAATACCTCAAAGAAAAAAATATCATCATACGCTTTCCTGAAGATACAACGGAAGTGCATTATGATCTATGTATTAGCAATTATGCTTTTTCAGAAATGGGACATGATTACCAGATATTCTATGCTGATAAGATCATCAGGAACTCCGACAGAGGATATATAACATGTAATTTCATTGTACCGGAGAATTACACAAAAGAAGAGATAATTGCTCTTAAACAGAATTATACTATTTACGAAGAAAGACCCCTGACCTATGAAGGAAATTTTATATATACTTGGAAATGATAGCATTAATCACACCTACCGGAGGCCGTGCAGTACAGATAAAGCTATGTTCTACGTTTATGCAACGACAGACATATACAGGCAAAGTTGTATGGATCATCATTGATGACTGTATGCCACGAACGACTGATATTATACCTGAGAACTTCCGTGAGAACTGGACAATAATAAAGTCCTATCCCATACCGCTGTGGAATCCCGGCCTTAATACGCAGGGCAGGAATCTGTCGGTAGGCATTAATATACTTTTGCAGAATTACAATGAGAAAGATATTGAAGGGGTTTTTATAATCGAAGATGATGATTATTACCGTCCTGTTTATCTGGAACGAATGATGGTACAGATGAATAACTTCCGACTGATAGGCGAAATAAATACTATCTATTATAATGTCTTTTACAGGAGGTTTTTTAATAATGGCAATAACTGCCATGCCAGCCTCTTTCAAATAGCTTTTTCATCAGAGGCCATTCCAATGTTCCGGGAGTGCTTCCCTGCACGTTTTATTGATGCTCATTTTTTTATGCTGGCTGCCGGGCAGGGAGTGAATCTTTTTAATGAGAACACTCTTTCGATAGGGATAAAAGGACTGCCCGGCAGGGCAGGCATAGGAGCAGGACATGGCCGTGCAATGAATATGCGACAGGATATAAACCTAAATTATCTAAACTCGCTAATAGGACCAGATACGGCCTTATATGAAGGTTATTTTGGTGGTGACCGTGTGCAGAGAGGTTATCTTAATACAAGACGCCGATGAACGAGGTAACAGGAGTAGTGGTTTGTTCGAATACGAAAGACTTATTCCAGAGGGCTTATGAGTCTGTTCGTAGTTTTCACCCTTTATTAAAAATTATCATTATTGATGGTTCAAATGCTACCGATCCCTGTTATCATTATGTATGCTCACTGGCTTCAGAGATAACAACTGTTGGGATTTATAATTATAATATAGGACATGGCAATGGTATGGCAGCAGGCATTCAATTAGTAAAAACTAAATTTGCGCTTGTTTTTGATTCGGATATTGTGATGATTAAGAGTCCTGTTGCGGATATGCTAAGCATGATGAATGAAGAAACATACGGCGTGGGTGCTTTTGATTATGTCGATGACCGGGGCTTTGGTAAGCATAACCACTCGCAGGCGTGGCGTGATGCTGCAACAAAATATCTGCATCCCTTTTTTCAGCTTATAAATGTTAATAACTATTTCAAGTTCCCTCCTTATGTTCATCATGGCTCACCCTGTTATAAGGCTATGAATGAGATCAAACGACAGGGTTTATCTGATAGGTTGCTTATCGAGTATCCCGGTTTGAGTATTGTTAATAACGAAGGTGAGCCGGGAGGGTTTATCATACACCAGGCAGCAGGGACACGTAGCGACAGGAGGCGCAGAGGTGTGCCAGAGATAGAAGGGCGTTGGGATCGTGGAGGTAAAATATTAAGGAGGAATTTATTATGAAAGTAGCAGTACTTGGTATGGGGCCGTCATTAAATCTTCTGACTGAAGATTATGATCTTACAATAGGCGTGAATGATATTTGGAAATATTATAAGTCAGATGTTATTGTTTGTCTTGATAAGCGAAGCGTCTTTGCTGGTGAGCGTGGCGTGACGATAGACAATAGTCATCCGTCTGCTTTTTACTCCCATATAGTGAACTGGGATACAAGGCCGGATTTTCAGAAGATTTCACTGTTACATTATTACCCTGATACAGTTTGCAATCTTGACTTACCACAGTTAAATAAATCCTATTGTTCGCCTTTTGTGGCTTGCCAGATCGCTTTTAAAATTTACAGGGCAAAAGAAATACATTTATTCGGAGTTGATATGACTAACCATCCGCATCTTGACAGGAAGCTATGCGCTAAGATAAAGATACATTTTCGAAATCTGAAAGCAGCTTTACAGTTAAAAAATTGTGATTTGATAGTTCACGGAGAAGGAATTTTGAAAGATATTTAGCCTCTCCATTCTAAGGGGCTTTTTCATTTACTGACATGTTCAGTTCAGTAAGTTATCCATAAAGCAGTTGTAATTTTGTAGAAAATTAAAAGTTATGTACACTTTTTATGCCACTATTTATGGTTTTGTTGATCTTGAGCAGCCTGTTGATGATCATCTTTGGCCAAATTTATATATGGAT
>JAHIRD010000216.1 GCA_018818835.1 Pseudomonadota bacterium | reverse complement strand
CAACACTGGTGCGTAACTACCTAAGACTTGAAATTAAATTTCGTTAACCTACCAGACCTTCCACCAAGGCTTCTTCTTGGCAGGCCTCTCTTCTACAGGCTTATCCACTTGGGACTCCTCCTCGATGGACTCCTCCTCGAGAGACGCCTCCTTTATCACTGCTTGTAGATCATCGATTGTCTCAGGCTCGACTGCTTCCTCTTCAGGCTTCTCCTCTTTCTCCTTCTCAGACATTTCTAAACCTCACCATTTAATGGGGTGCATCACCGCTTAAGTGTTACGAGCAGGGGGGGGTGTTGCTGGCCCTAGAGCAAGGTGTTGCAAACTGGGAGTAGGAACCTGCCTAGCTAGTAGGTGATGATTCTCCCTGCAACGATTTCCCCGATAAGAATAAAAAAAGGGGAGTTACTTCAATATTCTTTCAATGGCTTCGTCAAGTTTTGTGTGTGACTGATCTATCTGCTGGCTCTGTTTTGAGATCCAGCCCTCTTCCTGCTCCAGCATATGAGTCATGTCTTCTATCATGCGCTCGACTTCTCGTGGGTTACAGCTACCCTCGGTAACTCTGGTATTCACGAAGTCCTCCGGGTCTAGTGCTTGCTTTATCGTTTCGGCGTCAAGGCTTAGTTCGATTCCTATGGTCTCCAAGGCGGCCCGATCAACCATTTCAGATGTTACATCATGTTGGCTTACATTGATCTCGATGCAGTTCTTCACAAGCCTAGCTACAACGTGGTGAGCCTGCCTGAAGGATATGCCCTTCACTCTGACAATCGTGTCGGCGAGGTTACTCGCTGTTGCCCAGCATGATCCTGCCAGCTCTTTCATCCGATCCTTGTGGACGGTGAGGGTCTCCATGATACCCTGCATGAGGTCTAAGGCGACGGTGGTGCGGTCAAAAACCGAATACATTATCGAGACTCCGCGCATTGCGTCTCCCGTCCCGCACCCCCTCAACTGTGCTAGAGTTGAAGGGAGGTATCCTATGGCCGTTCCGGTGATACGCCTGACCGCCTCAAGCCCATATGGATTCTTTTTCTGAGGCATGATGCTGCTCGATCCGCAGTACTCGGCGCCGGCTTCAGCTGTCCTGAACTCGTATGTAGAATCGAGGTAGAGATCGGTCGCTAGGTCATATAGGTTCGCCAGATCTATCGTTATCGCTGATATGCACTCGGCGACGAAGTCGTATACGGCGTAGCCTCTTCTCGCTGGGACTTCAATATCATTGAATCCGAGGAGTTCTGTAGTCCTGCTCCTGCTTAGGGGCCAGGAGGTTCCCACGGAGGCTGCGGTACCGAGAGGGTTCAAGTTTATGCGTGCATAGGCGTCTCTGAGGCGGTTGAAGTCATGGTTGAAGGTGTAGAGGTAGCTTACTAGGAAGTGACCGAAGGTGCTTGGCTGTGCGTGCTGTAGATGGGTGCGGAATATGGTCAGGGTGCCTACGTGCTGCTTCGCGAGCTCTAGCATGGTTGTCTGTAGCTTTAAGAGCAGATCCATGACGTTGAGGCATCCTTTTCGGCACTTGAGTCTTACAACGGTGGCTCCTTGGTCGATCCTGCTCCTGCCTGTATGCATCTTTCCGCCGATGTCTTCCCCTATTTTGCTGAAGAGATAGTCCTCGACTTGTAAGAGGAAGCTGCCAATGACGGGGTCGGTAGGAAATTTGTCGGGGCCTAGTTCACGCATCTCCTTAAGCCCTTCCAATATGGCTTTCCCGTCCTCCTCGGAGAGCACTTCTTGTTCCACCAGCATAACGGTATGAGCTAAGTCTATGTCGTTGTACTCGTAGAAGGCTTTCTTCTCTTCTATAAGTCTTGGTCCGTGCACGTACTCTAAAAGCCTCTCAGCCGGAGGCTTACCGAGACGCGCATCTGTCATTAACTTATGTTCCGATATTGGGTTTCACCCCGACCAAAAAAAGAGGTTTCGGCCGCGTTTCACGGCCTCCTCAGGAGGTTTTTCTTTGTTTCAGTATGTCGTACAGGACAAGCGCTACGGCGAGGAATATGGTGTAGTAGTTGGGATAGGATAGAAGATCTTGGAATCTCGCTATCATCAGCGATGTTCTTCCCATTACCGCGTAGGCGAAGGAGCTACCGAGGGAGATCATCAAGAAGTATCTCCCAACTATGCCAACCGGCTTCAGCGCTCCCTTCGACTCGGTAGAGAAGAAGAAGAACATGATGACGCAGCACACGCCGATTACGATGATCAAGTTGTTGATATTTGTCGTCAGGGATGCTGTGTTGATTGATCTCACGGTGTCTATCAGCTGTGCAGTCACCTGTGTCTCAACGGCTGCCCTCATGTTCAAGCCTATTCCGGTACCGATCATGATTGCTGTTGGCACCCTCACCCACCAGGCGAGTGTCTTGAATAGTCCCGCGAACAAGAGGAGACCTGCTATTATGGCGAGAATGTACCAGAACTGTCCTTGAGCGAGCGGTGTTAGGCCTTGATAGTATACGTTCTTTATGCCTATGGCGGCTCCGTACCCAGACAATCCTCCCACGACGATGTGCTCCGCGAAGGAGAACCAACCGCTCTCCCTATAGAGGAAGCTCAATATCATCAGCACGAGGCCGCTAGCGAGGAGGGAGAGGGCTACATCGTAGCTAGTCATGTTTCATCCTCACCCCCCTCAGGCTTCAGGTAGGATCCTAAGACTCCGATGTTACAGAGGATTATGGCTGCGATGAAGACGAGATGCACAAGGGACTGAGAGTCCATCCCGACGATGGCACTCGCGGGTTTCCTCGATAGGAGTTCGTACTCGGCGGCGCCTCTCATGCTAGGCAGGTAACCTAGAAGCTGCCCCGAAGAGATGTAGGGAATCAGCGGCGCGTAAATGAGTCCAACGGATCCACCCGTGACTTTTGTACCAAACGTTGTCTGCCATTGGCGGAGGTATAGCTCCGGGTAGTTCATGCCAGCAGAGAGACTTATCTCTAGGTCGATGTCCTCCGCGGATCGAAGGTTCTCCATTATCGTAAGTTCCGAGATCGGTGTACCGTAGTGGTCGACCTTAACTAGGGCGTGGACGTCGGCGCCAAAGGCCGCTACCGCTGTTTCATCACCGGCAATGTATCCGAGATTGACGAAGTCCACGCCGTACTCCTTGCCGTATGTCTCGAGGCCCACCGACTTCATCGCCGTCTCCATAAGCAGGGGCGATGCTGCTCCGTAGTACGATACGGACACGACCTTGATATTCTTCGTGAACAGATGGTTGAGAAAAGTCTCTAGCATGGGTAGCAGTTCTCCCGTGTTGTCGTAGCTGAAGTCCGGGGTGAGGACTACAATGCCGCCGTCTGGGACGCTTTCCACAGCGTCATAAACCTGCTTCGTGTTTTCAGAGATCTTTAGTGGTAGTCCTATGGGTCTTATTATTGGGATGGCTACAGCGAGTAAAAACGCAAGGAATATCCATCGGGAGTCTATCTTTAGGAGAGTTTCTAGTTTCATTCCTTCTTCACCTTTATCTCGATGTCTCCTAGGGCTATCCGTTCGTGTCCCATCATTGTACGTACTCCGTAGGCCATGATTCCAAGGGCAATTCCAATGTTCAATGCACGCATTCCCGCCATGTTTGGGTAGTCCATTATCCAGTTTCGTGCTCCCGGTGCTCCAGCCCATACAGCTTCACCAATGGGTGCGTTGGCTATCATCACAACTAGGCAGCTCAGAGTGAACAAGAGTGTCTCGAAGTTCTTGATCTTGAAGCCTCGATAGGCCATGGTCGCCATGAACACGGCGATCAATGCCATGACGGCCTCGTTAACCTTACCTAGTACGGTCACATAAGCCATCGTATAGAGGTTCTCGAAAAAGGGACTCGGGATCAATGATACGACTAGGAAGAAGACGAATGTCGCCAGTAGGACGATGCTGAACTGCCAGTCTTTGCTCCTCTTGCTTATCTTTGTTATGTTGCGTAGTGTCACATTCAGGCCACCCAGTATCAATGCGAATCCAGCTATGGGGACGAGCATCCTCTGAACCTCTGTTGACATAGAATTAAGAGCGGGAGCATTTATGAAGAACGGGACGATCATCAGGAGACTCAAGAGGGCCACGATGATTACGGGGATCTCTTTTTTACCTATGACTGTTGTCATGTGTCATCGCCTCATATTTTCAGGAGTTGAAGTACTGTCGAATTTCCCGCGGTCATCAGGACAACGCCTAGGAGGATCATCGCAATGATGAATAACTTTGATAGATCATTGGCAACGATTCCGGCCAGCTGACTAGGGTCCTCGGAAAGCATCGCACCCGCTGCGAAGAGCTCCTCTCCGATTAGGGTGTATTCACATGAGGCCACTACGAGAGGGATCATGAAGACGTTGGCGTTTCCACCTATCTGGAAAGCCCCCGCTCTGAATGCCCCCTCTGCTATGATGGGAAAGTCAGAGCCCGAGCCGCCGATGATCATGTTTACGGCAACTCTTTCCTTGTATATCGTCTCTATGCATCCGGCCCCGAACGGGGGGTCGCCCTTCCCGTAGAATCTCACGTCTGGCTGAGCCAAAGGCACCTTTTCCGCAATGTAGGCTCCTCTGTAAATCTCCTCTGCGAGGGGAATTTGCTCAGCTGTAGCAACCGATATTATGAGCTTAGAGCCCAGCCTCGCACACAGTCTGGCAACGTACCCACTTATGACTAAGCCCATCTGAATATGGGTTCCCCTGACACCATAGAGGGGATTCCCCCCAGGCGTGTAGTGAACAGGTCTGCCCATCTCCACGGCCCTTCCTATGGCCTCAGGCATGGCATCGAGAGCAGCTAGTTTCCTTTTCAGCTCAAACTTCTTTCCTCCGCTAGCTTGTAGTGTCAGAACCAAGATGGTTCCGCAAAATATCAGAAACAGAACTAAGTCTGCAATCCTTCCGGGTATTAGTAAACTCATTGTTTTTTCATTTTCCTTTTTTCTTTCTGCACGAAACTACGTGCATTGCCTTTTACTGGTTAACCTTACCCTTTAAGCTTTAGTATAGGAATTTTATGGTATTGCCTTCCCTAGAGTTACTTGTGCGGGAGTGTGACCTAAGTGCAGCGAATACGCACAGTAGAGAATGGTTTTTATTCACCAAGTAATCCCATTAAATGGAGATGAGTTTGGAGAAGGCTGATAGAGAGGAGGAGTTCCTCGCCAACATCTGCCAGGGAGGCAGGGTTACCGTACCCTTAGCGTACAGGGAGAGGCTTAATCTGGAGCAGGGAACCCGCGTGAGGATCAGGATACGGAAGGACGAATCCTAGTTTTCTAAATATTTCACGGTTAGTTCGACGCTCGAATATGATCTGTGAGTATATTCATGCAGTAGTCACTCAGGTCCACACCCTTCGCATCGGACAGCTGCTTCAGAGCCTCGTAATCCTGGGAATCGAGGCCGAAGTTGATTCGGACGATAAGGAGTCCCTTGGGTGCGCCTCTCTTCTCTTTTCCTTCTTTGACCCGGTCTAAGGCATTCTTGAAGGCTTCGAAGCCCCCTGTCCTCGACTCGTCTGCGAGGATGTTCTCCTCTTCTGGGGAGAGCTCCATCCTCGCTACCTTTAGCGCATAGGTGAAGGGTATGTTTCCGCTTTGAACCTCGTTCTGAATTGCCTGTGAAAGATCGTTCATCCGCAGCCACTCACTAAGGGTTGACTTGGGCTTCCCTATAATCCTAGAGTACTCACTGAGGCTTATGTCGCCGGCTGCGAGCCTACGCTTTATGGCCCTTCCGAGGGTGACGGGATCCACTCCCTTTCTGAAGACGTTCTCGCTGAGGCTGGCATCCATGGCTTCCTCTTCGCTGGCTTCCCTCACGATGCAGGGGATCTCATTGATGCCTATCTGTTTGGCACTGAGGAACCGGCGTCTACCTACGTCCACTTCGTACATGTCGCCAACGGGTCTTACTATTATCGGTTGCAGTATCCCTATTGATCCAATGTTTTCTGCCAGCTCTGTGTCTTCCTCGTCTCCGAAGTAGTTCTCTGCTCTTATGTTAAGATCGCTTACCCTGATCTTGTCGATGGGGATCATTTCTATGTTCATATGTTTTACACTT
>JAHIRD010000037.1 GCA_018818835.1 Pseudomonadota bacterium | reverse complement strand
TCAAATATTCCATCTGATTTTGATTTTCAAAGAGCAAAGTCAAAAAAAAGATAAATTTAAGATTGCAAATATGTTTCGAAATGTTCGTTTATTACAATTTTGTATTTAATACTACTTCTGACTTTTTACAGGGCCATCAATATTAGGCCATGTATAAATCATCCAAAGCGACAAATAATTTTTCCCGGTGGTTTTCAAAGTCTTTCATCATTTGTTTTGTTTTGGACGCATCCTTTTTATGAACAGCATCTACAATATCCCGTGCCAGGATATGAACATTCTCATGATGATGGCCAACGGTTTTATAAGCCGGATTAGTCTTTAATAGTTGGCCCTGCTTGGATTCGTACCATTTGCCGAAGTCGCAGGTGTTGTGGCTGGAAACCTCTTCCGGTGTCAAGATTTGGCTGCCATGCATGACCGCTTCAAGACGGGCACGCCATTTGAGGTGTGCTGCTTTAACCTGACCGATATTAAATGCAGCCTCTTTAATTTTGAATTTCTGAATGGAGTTTGAAAGACGGTCGGCCAGTTTTTGCAGATCACTCGCACTGACACTTACTTGGGAACTGTTAATCTCTATTTCCCCCGCGGCCAGATTAACAGAGCTGATATCCGAGGCAATTTGCTCGGCCGTGGAAGAGCCATCCTTTAGATTTGAATTCAGATCAACAATGCCTTGGGACGCCTGACTGATATTGTTGGAGATGTCATTGGCTGTGGCAGATTGTTCTTCAACGGCAGTAGCTATTTCTGAAATAAGTGTGTCTATATCGGAAATTATTCGTGAAATATCTTTAATATCTTCAACGGTCTCGTTGGAAGCGGTTTGGATGCTGTTTACTTTGAACGTGATGTCTCCAGTGGCCTTGGCTGTCTGACATGCCAGTTCTTTGATTTCGTTGGCCACCACGGCAAACCCTTTCCCAGCCTCACCTGCTCGAGCCGCCTCAATGGTTGCATTTAGTGCGAGAAGATTGGTTTGCTCAGAAATATCGGTGATCACTTCCGTCACTTTGCTGATCTCAGACGCTGCAATGCCAAGTTGATCTACTTTTTGTGAGGCATTTTGGACCCGTGTGACAGCTGTGCTGGTGATATGTTTAGCCTTACCAGAGTTTTTTGCAATTTCATTTACGGTGAGACTCATCTCTTCAATAGAGTTTACGGATACATTAATATTTGTCGATGCCTGTTCACTTGTAACGGCAATACTTCGTATGACTGTACTCATTTCTTCAGCGGAGCATGACACCATGTGAGATTTCATGGATGTCTGACTTGATATACTACTCAAATGAGAGGCGATTTCAACCAGTTCTTTGGATGATGAATGAAGGGTCGTAGCCCCTCCGGTTACTTCACGGAAAAGTGACCCCAATCGATCAACCATTCTATTTAATGCCTTCCCAACCAAACCGATTTCATCATTGTGAACGTTCTGCATGTGTTGGGTAAAATCTCCATCAGCAAGACGATCCGAAAAATCGATGATCTGTGTGAGCCTTTTTTTGATGCTGGTGGCGATGGATATGCTCAGGAGCAAAATACCACAAAGAAAAAGTCCTGAGAAGATAACCATCAGAGTCACCTTGTGTTTGGTTGCCTGACCCAGTTCTTTTGACATCAACGCTGTATACCGGGTAATATTGTCCAGATAGACTCCCGTCCCCAGCCACATGCTTGTATTGGGTATCTTTTCGGAATAGCTGATTTTGGGAGTTTCTCCGCTGCCTGGCTTGGGAAAGGAATAACTGACAAAATCTCCGCCTCTGTCAGCAGCATGATACAGTTCTTTGACCAGATATATGCCATGGGCGTCTTTAACATTACCCATGTCTGTGCCTTGAAGCGTTTCGTTAATGGGGTGAGCGATATTTATGGTGTTTTTAAATACAAAAAAGTAAGATGACTTATCTGTTTCAAACCGGACATCTTTAATTAATTTTCGAAGAATCTGAACCTGTTTGTCTTCATCATTTATTCCTTCCAGCGCATGTCCGATAACAAGGGCCAATGAGTGGGTTGCCACTTTAAGCTTTTCCTTCTGGGCGTCTAACATGACCTCACTTGTTTTTTGAATGCTCACCTCAAGACCCTGATGCAGCATATGGCGGTTCATTACAGTCATTGCTATGACAAGAATACTAACACAAAGAAACGATATTCTGATCAGACGGTAGATTTTCATGTTTTTGAACTCCTTGTCGAGATAGAATTTTGGATTTCAGACCATGTGCGTAAAAGATTGCAGGGAAATTCTGATCAATTAAAAATGTTTTTATGCTTATATGCTCAGGGAATTATAACGGACGTATTACTTAGTGATGTGGTTAATATCGACCTGTGGGATATTTTCTTTAGAATTATTTACAAGGTGACCCGTTGTGGATTAGAAGCTATCTCAAAAAAAAGTCTTTTGTTCCAAACTCTGCGTTGGTCATCGTTCTGTAGTCATGTTTGATTTTATAAGGGCTGGAAATCAAAACACGACATAATAAAAAACACGGGGTGGTATTGTTACCGCCCCGTGGGGAATAATTTATAAATAAAAGGTTTTTTAAAAATCAGACAGCGTCTTTTCCACGCTCACCGGTTCGGATACGAACAGCTTCCTCAACCGGCAATACAAAAATTTTCCCGTCGCCGATATTGCCTGTTGCGGCACTTTCAACGATGGTCTGGATGATGGAATCAACAAGGCTGTCATCCACCACGATATCGATACGGACTTTGGGGATAAAATCCACCACATATTCGGCCCCTCTGTATATTTCCTTATGGCCTTTCTGGCGTCCGAAACCCTTGACTTCCGAAATGGTCATGCCCTGAATGCCCTTGGCATTCAATGCTTCTTTAACTTCGTCAAGCTTGAAGGGTTTGATGATGGCTTCTATTTTTTTCATGGCTCCAATTCCTTTTTTGGGGACAATAAACCCGGTTCATCATCCTATTCAAATGGTTATCATCACAATCAATCGATTTCAAAGGCGCGTTCGCCGTGGATGGCATTGTCCAGGCCCATGACTTCAGCTTCTTTTTCCACTCGGATTCCGCCGGTTATCGCTTTGGTCACAAGGATGACGATCAGGGTTCCTATGGCGGAATAAAGGGCTGTTGCCACTATGGACACAAACTGGATCCATACCTGTTTGGGGTTACCGTAAAAGAGCCCCGTGGCTCCTGCGGTGATGGTGGGGCAGGCAAAAAGGCCTGTTGCCATGGCACCCCATATGCCACATATACCATGGACACCAAAGGCGTCAAGGGAATCATCATAACCTATTTTGTGTTTTAATACAGCCACGCTGAAGAAGCCGATGACACCAGCGCCAAGGCCGATAATCAGTGATGCCGGAAGGGTGACAAAGCCGGCGGCAGGCGTGATGGAGACAAGACCGGCCACGGCTCCTGAAGCAATACCCAACACCGTTGGTTTACCGCTGTAAAGCCATTCTACAACCATCCAGGCAATGGCAGCCATGGCAGCGGACGAATTGGTTACCATAAAGGCCGAGGCAGCCACACCGTCAGCAGCCAGCTGGCTGCCTGCGTTGAAGCCGAACCAACCGAACCAGAGCAGGGCTGCGCCCAGAGCAGTCAATGTCACACTGGAGGGGAACATGGCTTCTTTACCAAATCCATGGCGTTTTCCAAGAACAAGGCATAGGACAAGGCCTGCAATACCCGCATTGATATGGACCACGTTTCCCCCGGCAAAGTCAAGTGCACCCAGGGTCTGCATCCATCCTCCACCCCAGACCCAATGACAGATCGGAACATAGATAAACGTCACCCACAGGACGGAAAAGACAATCCAAGATGAAAATTTCATGCGGTCCACAACGGCGCCCAGAACCAGAGCAACCGTGATACAGGCAAAGGTCATCTGAAACATGACAAAAACAAATTCAGGTATGGTCCCGTGGAGGGAATTGATGTCAATGCCGGATAAAAAGAGTTTGTCAAAGTTGCCAATAATGCCGCTTACATCGGTGCCAAAGGAAAGGGAATAGCCCCAAACCACCCAGACCACACTGACAAGACAGTAGGCCATAAAGGTCATGGCAAATGTATTTAAAAGGTTTTTGTACCGGGACATGCCGCCGTAAAACAGAGCGAGCCCCGCAGGAGTCATCATCATGACCAGGGCCGTGGCAACGATGATCCAGGCCGTATCCCCGGCGTTTAAAACCGCCTCATCTGCAAAGGCGTTTGAAAAGGGTAAAAGGGTCAGAATCCCGGTTGCTGCAAGTGATTTCAGCCTCATGGTTGTCCTCCAGAACGTTGAAATATTAAAAATAATGAAACATTCAAAGTCAAAGTCTTTTAGATAAATAGCAATAGGTGTGCCAAATGGGGGGATTTTTGTAAAAGCGCAGTATAACAGATAAATACTCAGTTTGCATAGTGCATAAAAAAATAGATGAATACATAAATGTAATTTTAAAAAAATAAAAATACATTTATGTTGTTTCTTGGATCAGGTCAATGTACCAGGATTTTCGAAACCCTATGTATGGGCACACCTGTGCCCATGATTCAGAAAATACGATAACGCCCATAGGCGAATAATCTCGCCATAAGTTAATGCTTGTTTTTATAAATCAGTGGGTTATAATATTGATGTCATCGTAAAACAATCCAATTTTAAACAAAAAGGTTATAATGAATGAAACATACGTTTATTCTTGCAATTCTCTTTGTTTGTTTCCTTGCCAATCCATGGTGTCTTGAAGCAGAGCCCCTTTCGAAAAGTGATTCCACGAAAACCAACGAGGATTCCAGGGCCTTGAAACATGTTGAAAAAAGGGGGATGTCTCCCGGACAACGCTTGGCCCTTGTGCTCGGCAACGCCAATTACACATCATCGCCCTTAAAAAACCCGGTCAACGATGCGAATATTATGGCGGAAACCTTGGGGCGTTTTGGCTTTGACGTTATCAAAGGCTGTGATCTTTCACGCAACGACATGAAACGAAAGGTGGATGAGTTCGGGGACCGGTTGAAAAAAGGAGGGATCGGCCTTTTTTATTATGCCGGGCATGGCATGCAGGTCAAAGGGAGAAACTATCTGATCCCCGTGGACGCACAGATTAAAAGTGAGCAGGATGTGGAATACGAGGCCCTGGACACTGGCAGGGTGCTTGCAAAAATGGATGCTGCCAAAAATTCCTTGAATATCGTGATTCTGGATGCCTGCAGGGACAACCCCTTTGCCAGGAGTTTTCGGTCTGTTTCCCATGGGCTCGCCCATATGGACGCGCCGTCCGGGACCCTGATTTCCTACTCGACCGCACCCGGCTCCGTGGCCAGCGACGGCCCCTCACAAAACGGCCTGTATACTCGAGAGCTGGTGAAATACATGGCAGTGCCAGGCCTCAAGATCGAAGATGTATTCAAAAAAGTCAGGCTCCATGTGAGAAATGATTCAAACAATCAGCAGGTCCCCTGGGAATCGTCGTCCCTGGAAGGGGATTTTTATTTTTTACCCCCTGACGGAAAACCCATTTCCATGGACTACGATGTTATTCCAACGCCGTCTGTGCCCGCAAGCATAGAGGGGGTCTGGAAGAGAACGGGAAAGCGGTTTTTCACCATGGAAATCCAAGGGGATAAAGCGGTGATCATTGACACCGCAAACAATCGCAAGGTCGTGGGCACCACCATCATGAAGAATATCCATAAAGAAGAGGGGGGCTGGAAAGCAGACCGTGCCCAAATTTCATCCCAAGGCAAAGTCAAACAATGGGGCATCGCACGTCTTGAACTCAAGGGCCCTCTGCTCATCGAACACCTCGACTTTCATAAAGGCATTTCGTTTACCTATGAAAAAATAGAAACAGAGTGAGTTCTATGATTTATGGATTAATTTTTATCCCGACAGTTATTCGATAGGTCAGGGCTCTGGCGGGACAGGCAAATATGTATTGGATTGTTGAGTCGGTTTTTAATCCCTTCTAACAAGGGCACGGCACGCCGTGCCCCTACAGGGTACGAACGTTTTTGTTCAATAAATAGCGCATAAAAAATTTCATAAGTCCCATGAGTCTCATAAGTCCCATAGGCCCCATCAGACTTATGCCACGTTTACTCATTCAAATGACCCCGGATGCATCAGCCGTCTTATGGTAGATGGCCACAAGATCATCAGCTGAAAGGGCTGCTTTTTTCTGCCTGGCAAATCGCCGGATATCCTCCATCAAAGGCCCTGCGTGGTCACGGTCCACAGCAATTCCAGCCTGGCCCAGCAGGTGGGTGAGGGTGGCTGTTCCCGAATGGCTTCCCAGAACCAGCCGCCCTGGATGATGGCCCACATCTTCGGGTAAAAAAGGCTGAAAAGATAGGGGGTTCTTGAGCTGGGCATGGCCGTGGATGCCTGATTCATGGTCAAAAACCTCCCTGCCGGTGATGGGTTTGTTTTTATGGACCGGACGCTTTGTCACCTGGGCAACATAACGGCAGGCCGGTGTGAGTCTTGCCGGGTTTACATTGCAGGACAGGGTCGATGCAAACCGAAGGGCTGCCACCACTTCTTCGGTGGGGGCATTCCCTGCCCGTTCGCCCAGGCCGTTCAGGGTTGTTGATAGCGCTCCTGCACCGTTTTCCGCTGCGGTCAGGGCATTGGCCGTGGCCATGCCCAAATCGTTGTGCCCGTGAAACTCGTAGATCAGATTCGGTTCGATGCGAACAAGTCCTTTGATCAGGGCAGCTGTGGTCGAGGGGCTGGCCAGTCCCACCGTGTCGGCGATGCGCACACGATAGGCTCCGGCTGTCCTGGCCTCGGTGACGAACAGATGGAGAAATTCTTCGCTGGCCCGTGTGGCATCCATGGCCCCCACAGACACATGGTCAAAATACCTGCGGGCATAGGTCACAAGAAAGGACAGATCCCCAAGAACCGATTCCCTTGTTTTTTCCATGACGGAAAGATGGATGTCCGACATTGGAAAGCCGATATGCACACTTGCGGCACCGGCATCGGCCGACCATTCCAGGTCTTTATGAAGAGCACGGCACCAGGATGTGATCCGGCAGGGCAAAGAGAGCTGATTCAAGGCCAGGATATCCCGTCGTTCGGATTCACCCATGGCCGGAATTCCAGCCTCCAGTTCATCCATACCGGCTTCAGCCAGCAATGTGGCAATGACAATTTTGTCTTTGGGGCTGAACGAAACGCCCGGGCTCTGTTCACCGTCCCTTAAGGTGGTATCGATCAACCAAAGGGTTTTATCTGTTGCATTCATCTTCAATCACCGCCTTTAATTGACGTTTTTTATCCGGCGAAAGCTTCTTTCCCAGAGAGTCCTGGACCATGAACAAAAACCGATTTCCATTTTTGTCATATCCTTTTCGTAAAAAAAGGATGGTGTGACCCATGGCCGTTATGGCCCGGGTGAACCGGTAAAGAAGCGATACGCTTTTTCTGCCCTGGATATCTATGCGTGTGAACAGGGAGTCAGTGGGGCTGTACAGCTTAATCTTAACGGGCTTTCCCACCAGACCATGGTTGTCAAGTGATTCCTCAAGATCGTTATCCGGCAATGGCTTTCCTGAGTAAAAATCACCCAGAGTCTGTTCCAGTTCGCTCCATTTCTGCTTTTCAAACATACGATCCTTGGGTGGTGTAACCCTGAGAACCAGGTAGTTGGACACTCCCTTTTCCCGGATGACCCTGAGATCATAAATATCCATATTATGGATAAGGAATGCAGAAACAATGCCAAAAAGAGCCTTGGGGCCAAGGGGATAGGACAAGGTGGCGGTCCGGGTGTTTTTATGCTCAAGGACATGGAGGCAGGGGGCTTCTTTTTTTTTGGGGTCTAAGGCCTTTATTTTCTCCAGGGAATCAGGGGCATAGGCGTCCAATGCAGGGGAGGGAAACTGGCTGAATCCTGCAAGGACGCCCATGCTTGTTTCATAAAGAAGAGACAGGTCCCCTTCGATGAAATCGTATAATGTCCCATCACCCCGTGCCCTCAGGTTTGCCAGGCTGAGATAGTAAAGCAAGGTGAGGTGCTCGGGATTTTCCAAATCAGACAAAAAATCCGTGTAGCTGTTTTTGGCCCATAAATTTTCACTTGAAACAACATGCTCCATCAGGTGATGATGTTCCACAAGAAAACATACCGACCGGATAAAGGGTTCATCCTTGTGCAGCCTGGACAGGGTTTTTATAATTTCAGGGGCAGCTGTTTTTTCATGGTTTTTCACGGACAGGGCATGGCCGATATCATGCAGCAGGCCGGCCCACAAAAGAATCCTGCGGGCTCTGTGTGAAAGCAGAGGGACTTTGGCCCTATGGCTTTCTATAAGGGTCTTGAGATGGGTCACAGTCAGAAGATGGTGTCTGCACAGGGGGTAGTTGGGGTTGACTTTGAATTCTTTGTGGTGACTGAGTTTTTCGAAAATGGGAACAAAGGTCGATAAAAGGCCTGTCTCATGTATGGAATCGAGGATGCCGGACTGTGATGGAGACATAAATAGTAAATCTTCGAAACGTTCTGTGATTTCAGGATTATCAATCAAAGACTCGTTGACCGAAAAGAGGAATTCATGGACAAGCCGCATGGCTTCGGGGCCCAGGGGGGCATGGCAGTTCAGGCTTTCCTCGAACACAGTCAACAGAAGCTCCGGGTGTTTTTTTAGTTTGACTGAAGAGGTGAATGTGGTCATGCCTTTGTGAAGATTAATCCATTTGCTTTCTGTTTTTACATCATGATCCGATGAAAGGCTTTTCACGGTTTTTTCAGGAACAAGGCCCAGAAAAAATTGATTTCTGATAAAGCGTATGCGGTCCATATGTTTCGACATATCACTGAGGAAAAGGTCCACGGCATTTCGGCCTTTGTCGTTTTCATAGTGCATAAACCGGGCTGCTTTATGCTGATCTCTCAAAAGAAGTCGGCTTCCGGACGGGTCCCCGGAAAGATGGATAAACCTGAGGACGTTTCGAATAAAGGCAAGGGACTCCTGCAGCCCCAGGAATTCATCGGTGGAAACCAGGCCCTGATATTCGATTTCCCGGGCGTCTATAAGGCCCAGGGCAATCCGGGTTGAGGACATGATGGAATGATAATCTTTCAACCCTCCGGGTGAATAGACAAGATCGGGCTCCATCAGGTATTCGGGGCCGCTGTATTTCAAATGCCGTTCCAGATCCCTGTCAAACAGGAACGAAAGAATCTCCTTTTTACGGGTGAACACGATTTTTTCACGTATCTGGCTCATCAGTCGTGAATACAAGGGTGAGACACCGCAGATAAAACGGGAATCAATCAGGGAACTCAGGGTGCCGAAATCCTTGGCCGCTGTGGTTATGCAATCCTTCATGGTTTTTGTGCTGTGATTGATATTGAATCCCAGGTCCCAGAGGGGATAAACAATCTCCCGGATAAGTCCTGCAGCACCCTGGGGCAGGGTGTCCTTGAATATAAAAAGAATACTGACATCGGGCTTTCGGGATACCTCTTTACGGCCGTAGCTTCCCGTGGCAATGATAGCGTATGGATTGGCGATCAGATCCAGTTTGAACCCCGATTCGCTCCGGCCAAAACTGTTACGGAAATAATCATCCAGAATATCCGAAAGGCTGTCCGGGTTTTCCTGTTCCCTATGATTCATGAAAAGCCGGTTCAGCTCATCTCGTTTTGCCTTGAGCTGTGCCACTGTTTTTTCATAGGGGTTTTCAACACGAGCCTGAAAGGGCGACAAGGAGGGGATTTCCTTTTTTCGTGTGACCGGTATTGTTTTCATAGAGGTGCATACCTTTTGCGGTTTGGTTTATTAATATGTCCTTGCAAACAGAGGGTACGGGCCTCGTGCCCCTGTTTGAATTCTCCACAACGATCCATTCACTCATGCCGCACGATCCAAATAGATCCCCCCTTTAAAACAATTAAAGCAGATACGAGTCAGCCGTTCCCCCATCCTCTATGGCGTCCAGAATTTCATCGATCACAGATTCACTTTCAACGCCGCCGTACCACTGGTTTTCAGGATAGACTACCAGGACCGGCCCTTTTTCACATTGTTTCATGCAGCCGGTGGTGGACAAAAGCACATCCATGCCACGGTCCAGGACTTCTTCTTCGATGTACTGAAGAAGTCCCGTGGAACCTTTTTTGTGGCAGAATCCTTTGGGTTCTCCTGTGACTCTGAAGCTGGCGCAGACGAGGATGTGGTGTTGAGGTTTTTCCATAGATCTCTCCTTTATGGTGGAGACCGCATATTTTGGCCTGATACGGCGTTCTCGGACTGACTTGATCCTCGACGTAGCGCTGCTACGCCTCCGGTCAAGTCAGTCCTGCGGCCTTGTCTCAGACCAAAATCTGCGGTCCCCGTTGAGCTGTTGATAAACTGTTAAATACAAAACCAACTATTTTTTTCTGTGCTACTATCCCGCACAATTTTGTTTTTTATGCTGGAAGTTAGAATTATAATATAATAACTTGCTAAAATTATTTGTTTTTCTTCGTGCCCTTCAGTGAGCTGCGCGAACGGGTGGTTTTAAAAAAAGAAAAACAAGTTTACCTTGAAGGTCATGAAGTCCATGAAGAAGAGAATAGAGCTCCAGCCTAAACTTCATGTCCTTCATGACCTTCATGGTGAAAAAAAGCTAAGTTTCCAGGCTTTGCCTGGAAACGAAATAAAAAAACGGTTTAACCACGAAGGACACGAAGAGCACGAAGAGCACGAAGAAGGGCAAAAGATTATCCCTTCGTGTTCTTCAGCGACCGCCGGGAGCGGGTGGTAAAACATTAAATTGCTTTTAGCCCTTTTCCGTGCTCTTTATCCACATCCCATGCCGCCGCCGGAGCATCCCACGCCGCATTTGCTTCGCTCGCGTTTGAAGATATGATTCAGGCGGTCGCCTCGGAAAACAGCTCCGGCTGCTTCTTCGATAAGGCCTTCCACCTTGAGAACCTGGATGCCTTTATCCCTTAAAACCGTCTCGGGTCGTTTGCCGATGCCGCTGACCAGAAGGGCACGGCAATCTTTGATCAGATCTGCTATGGCTTCCCACCGGACATCGCCTCCACCGGGCTCGGGGGTTAACCTCTCGTCTATCAGTTCAATGCCGCCATTTTTCTCGCCAAAGATCAGCAAGCGGAAGGCTTCACCCAGGTGCTGGTTTACCAGTGCCCCTTCCAGGCTTGCCACAGCAATATATGTGCGCTCAGTCCTGGGTACAGAAAGGGGAATGATCTTGGTATCCGGGTGTTTGGGCATGCTTTCACAGGCCTGGAGTTTGGACATGAGGAACTCATTGTCCTTTTCTCCGATACAGCCCACGGCATCGGCCCGGCATCGGGCACAATGGGTCATCTGGTGCACGTATTTTCCGGCTTCCTCACGGATTTTCTTGATATCGGCGGCTGAGGGCTCTGGAATAGCAGAAAATGCCGAACCTTCGTTCTGGTAATAGGGAAGGCAGTTGAATATATCCACGTCCAGTTCTGCCATCCGTTTGGCCACATCCACGATATGAAAATCATTGATGCCGGGAATGACGATGCTGTTGACTTTGACGGTGACGCCATGCTTTTTAAGTTCTTTGATGGCCTCGATCTGCTTTTCAAGAAGGATCTTCACACCCGCATCGGCCCTCAGAACCTTTTTGCCGTACCGGACCCAGGCATAGACCTGGGATGCGATTTCAGGATCAATGGCATTGACGGTGATGGTCACGTGACCCACTTTAAGTGCTGCCAGCTCTGGAATATAAGGACCGATGCCCAGGCCGTTTGATGCAAGGCACAATAAGATGTCCGGGTATTTTGCACGGACCAGTCTCAATGTTTCCATGGTTTCTTCGGGATTGGCAAAGGGGTCTCCCGGCCCGGCAATGCCCACCACAGAGATGTTCTTTTTTTCTTCGAACACATGTTCCAGATACACCAGAGCCTGGTAAGGCGAAAGAATGCCGCTGGACACGCCCGGTCTGCTCTCGTTCACGCAATCGAATTTCCGGTTGCAGAATTTGCACTGGATATTGCACCTGGGAGCCACCGGAAGATGGACCCGGCCGAACTGATGCCGGATTTTTGCATTGAAACAGGGATGGTTTCCAAAGTCAGCAGTCATATTCTCACCTCACCTTATGTATGTTTTAAAAATTCTTGTTTACCACGTCCAAGTCCTTTTTTTTACCACCCGTTCGCGACACTCACTGAAGAGCACGAAGAACCACAGCGCGGAAGAGCCACACCCAAAAAGCAGGCCTTTCACGGAGGCACAAAGAGCAAGGAGTGAGATCATCGCACGGAGGTCAAGATGCTTCGTACCCGTGCTTGCATCTCGACAGCGGACATTTGACTCATCCCAAAATGCATGTTTGGCAACCTTTTTAAAAGAGCCTGCCCCAGCGAAGGCTGGGGTTGGCCCCCGGCAGGGATAATCTTTTGCCCTTCTTCGTGCTCTTCGTGTCTTCGTGGTTAAACCGTTTTTTTATTTCGTTTCCAGGCAAAGCCTGGAAACTTAACTTTTTTCACCATGAAGGACATGAAGTTTAGGGTGGAGATGTTTTCTTTTCTTCATGAACTTCATGCTCTTCATGGTAAACTTGTTTTTCTTTTTTTAAACCACCCGTTCGCTACGCTCACTGAAGGACACGAAGAGACACGAAGAAGGGCAAAAGACTATCCCCCCAACGGTCCTGCTGGGGGGCAAACGTTTGTTCCGTCGTCGCCAAGGCTATGACGGGACAAGCAAACAGGTGTTTTGTCTTGCCGCTAATACCGATAGTTTTCGCAAATATTTAAAAGCAAATCATGTTTTTCACTCATCAAACACCCCAACCCATTTGCTCAGCTTTTTAAAAGCTGGCTGCCGGAGGCGTTTTTCTTCGTGTCCTTCAGCGACCACCGGGAGCGGGTGGTTAAACTATTTAATCGTTTTTCTTCATGACCTTCATGTCCTTCATGGTAAAACCGTTTTTGTTTCAATCCCAGGCCTTGAAACGTTGTTTTTTTACTCACCATTCATTTACATGTAACTGTATCCGACACCGGTTGCTTCTTGTTTTACATCCAGCAAAGCATTGGTAACCCGGTCAAACAGTTCCTGGCATCCCCGGTAGCCGATATGATGAATCCGGGGGCCGCCCACCCTGTCGTGGATGGGAAATCCCACCCTGACCAGGGGAATGCCCATTTTCCGGGTGATGGAGTAACCTTTGCTGTTTCCCACAAACATGTCAGCGCCTGTCCCAAGGGCCGCGTCTTCAATCTGGCCGAAGTCAGCTGCCTGGAGCACGGTGATGGGCTCGTCATAGCCTTCGGGCCTAAGAGACTCCAGGGTTTCAGCCAGTTTTCCGCTGGTTCCCCCCGAGGCGCAAAGAATAGGCGTGATACCGATTTCCGTGAGAAAGGCAAACATACCTGCCACCAGATCTTCTTCGCCGTAAATAACGGCCTTTGCTCCGAACAGGTACTTGTGACCGTCCACATATGAATCAAGAAGTCTTTCCCGTTCACGGGCATGCCTGTCCGGAATCAGATTCCCGCTCAATTCAGAAAGAAGATCAAACAAACGATCCGTGGCCCTGACACCTGCTGGCATGCCCAGATTATATGCCGGAATATTAAATCGGCTGCTTAAAAGACCTGCTGCCGTCGTCCCTTTTCGGGTCACATACCCGAATTCAATGCTGGCTTGCGCACTGGCCATATCCGCAATCTCACTGACACTGGTCCCGCCATGGGGTATTTTGTGGTAGGTGGTCCAGGGACCCCCATCCAGGGTTTCGGAATAATCCGGAAGCATTCTGTATGGAATGGCGAAATCCTCTAAGATTTCCTTTAAATATCTCAGGTCAGCCGGGGAATACATACCCGGGAAAATATTGACCATCGAGGGCTCGATCTCATGATTTTTACGAATCGAAAGGGCATCTACCAGTGCCCTGACCGCCCCCACATACCCGTCAGCATGGGTGCCCGAATAACTGGGCGTGGAAACATGGACAATGGGGGGAAGGGGAGCCCCGTCGGCATCATGTCGTATTCCGTTGAGAATCATGGGCACATCATCTCCGATGGTCTCGGAGAGGCAGGTGGTCGATATGCCCACAAGCTCGGGTTTGTACTGACGAATGACGTTGGCAACCGACTTTTTCAGGTTGGCCCCCCCTCCGAAAATGGCTGTGTCCTCGGAAAAATTTGATGAGGCAATATCAATGGGTTCCTTGAAATGGCTGATCAGATATCGCCGGATATAGGTCGAACACCCCTGGGAACCATGCATCAGGGAAATAGCTCCCCGGACCCCTTTGAAGGCCAGGGACGCGCCAAGGGGCGTGCAGAGTTTGCAGGCATTGGTGGTTGCTTCGTAATGCTCTTTTTTTAGCGCTGTGTTTTTCATGTCTCCATCCTCTCGCCTCGTTCCCAGGCTCCTGCCTGGGAATGCATACGCATTGATTTGCCATGCTTGTTGCAAAATTATTTAAACTGTTTTTGTGCCATCCTCTGGCCGTTTCAGTAAGGACCACACCGGGCTTTTCACGGTGCCGTAAACTTCTTTGGCAAAATTGTACATGCCCTGGAATCCGGCCAGGGGTGTTTTTCGCTCGTGGTTATGATCACAGAAACCCACCCCCATTTTATAGGCAACCGGCCGTTCCTTGACGCCGCCTATGAAAAGATCTGCTTTTTTTTCAACAATGTATTTTGAGAGCTCCAGAGGGTTTGCGTCATCCAGGATCACGGTCCCGTCATCACACATATCCCTTAAAATTTCGTAATCTTCGCTATTACCGGTCTGGGACCCCGCAAGGATGGTGGTCATCCCTAAGGCTTTCAGGGCCTTGATCAATGAAAATGCCTTAAATGCGCCACCCACGTATATGGCGGCCCGTTTCCCTTTTAAATAGGACTTGAACACCTGAATATCCGGATAGATTTTATCGACTTCCTCTTTGACCAGGGCCTTGGTTCTGTCCATGATGTCCGTGTTGTCGTGAAAATGGGACGCCACATCATAAAGGGCACGTGCCGTGTCTTCCATGCCGAAATAGGACACGCGGATATAGGGGATCCCAAATTTTTTTTCCATCATCTGGGCCAGCTGGAGCATGGAACCTGAACACTGGACCACATTGAGTCTGGCTCCATGGGAGCGTTTGATTTTTTCAACCCGGCTGTCTCCGGTCATGATGGACACCACCTCAACACCCATTTTTTTGTAATACTCTTCGATCATCCAGGCCTCGCCCCCGATATTGAATTCACCCAGGATATTGATGCTGTTGGGTCCGATACCCTCGATGCTCCCGGTTCCGATCAGGGTGAACAAGGCATCGCAGGCCGCTTTGTACCCGTCTTTTTTCGTGCCTTTGAATCCTTCGGAATGAACCGGAATCACCGGGATTCCCTTTTCGGAGGATACCTTCCGGCATACTGCATCCACATCATCACCGATAATACCCACGATGCAGGTGGCATAAACAAAGGCCGCCTTGGGTTCATGTTTGTCGATCAGTGCGGCCAAGGCATGGTAAAGCTGCTTTTCACCCCCGAAAATGATCTGTCTTTCCCGTAAATCTGTGGAGAAACTTTTTCTATGAAGTTCCGGCCCTGATGATAAGGCCCCCCGGATATCCCAGGTATACGCCGCACAACCAATGGGACCGTGGACCAGATGGAGGGCATCAGCCACAGGGTACAGCACCACCCGGGACCCGCAGAACACACAGGCCCTCTGGCTGACCGCTCCTGCCGTGCTTTTGGTCTCGCAGACCATGTCAAAGGGTTCTTCTCCCTTGTGGTAAATCTGTTTTTCACGTTCTTTGAGTATGCTGATGTTAGACATATTACCCTCACTTAAGTTCGGAAATTGCATCTTTGTCAAACACCCTGCCCATGGGGGCAGGGTGTTTGATCCTATAAAACCAGCTCGAAGGACTCCTCTTTGGCATCCCGGTCAATGCGGTCAAGCAAAAGATCCAGAACTTTTTCAAGGAGTCTGAGGCCGCCCTTGTATCCCACGGTGGGGAAATAGGAATGCCCGACCCGGTCGACAATGGGGAAGCCGTGCCTGAGAAAGGGAATGTCCTCATCCCTTGCGATGTACTTCCCGTAGGTGTTGCCCACCAGAAGATCCACAGGTTCATTCTTGATCCACTGATGGAGCAGGAAGGTATCCCCGGATTCCCTGACATTGATATTGTATGGGAGATCCGCTGTCATGCTTCGGATCACTTTTTCAAACCGTTTGCCCGGTGTTCCGGTGACGATGTGAACCGGTTTCATGTCCAGATCCAGAAAAAACTGGGTCAGGGAAATCAACTGATCCGGATCTCCGAACAGAGCCACTTTTTTCCCATAGAAATACTGGTGCATGTCCGTGATCACATCCACCATCTGACCGCGTTCGTAGGTGATGGCGTCGGGGACCGTGATGCCTGCCGCTTTTCTTAAGGTGTCGATAAAGGCGTCGGTGCAGGACAGTCCAATGGGCAGCTCCAGCATTTCACAGGGCACCTTGAACTTGGTGTCCAGGGTTTTTGCGGCCAGGCTCGAGGCGGTTTCACCCAGGGCCAGGGTGCCCATGCTGTCGCCGGTTTGCTTAAGCTGTTCAACGGTGACCCCTCCATCGGGATACATGCTGAACCGTCCGGTCATAGGTCCATTCAACACGCCGGATGTGTCAGGGAACATGATGAATTCAACGCCCATCAGGGAAAGGAGACGTTTGATTTCTTCCATGTCCGAGGGTTCCACATAGCCCGGAATGATATTGAACCGGTTGGTTTTCACGCCGGTTTTTTCTGAAAAATAATCCACCATGCCTTTGCACATATTTGCAAAACCCGTCACATGGGAGCCGATGTAACTGGGGGTGTTGGCGTGGATCACGTATTTCCCCTCGGGTACTTTGCCCTCATCCTTGGCCTTGCGGGAAATCTGGGTGATGTCATCCCCGATGGTCTCCGAAAGGCAGGTGGTGTGAACGGCAATGATGTCCGGCTCATAGATGGTGAAAATATTGTCAATGGCCTGAACCAGGTTGGCCTGACCTCCGAACACCGATGATCCTTCGGTGAACGAACTGGTGGTGGCCATGGCCGGTTCTTTGTAATGCCGTGTCAGGGCGCTCCGGTGATAGGAACAACAGCCCTGTGATCCGTGGCTGTGGGGCATGCAGGCATGAATTCCCAATGCCGCGTACATGGCGCCGACCGGCTGGCAGGTCTTGGCTGGGTTGATCACCAGCGCCTTCCTTTCCATTATTTCTACGGGTGTATGTTTAAGCAGCATGATATCCACTCCTTGTGCACTTAAATTGTGTAATAATGACGATGATCACATCGTTCATTCATAAAGACGGCAAGCCGGTTTTATTCCCAGGCATATGACCCGGAAAGTTCCGGGTTTTTCTGCCATGGTGCTTTGACATAAGCCCAGACCCGGCTGTTGACCATGCGATCGATTTCCTTGTAAAAGTTGATGGCGCCACGGAAGCCTGCATAGGGACCGCCCGAGTCATAGCTGTGAAGCTGTTTCATGGGAACGCCGCTTTTCTGAACCACAAACTTTTCCTTGATACCGGCGCAGACCACATCCGGTTCGAAAAACTCAATCAGCTGCTCGGTTTCATAGTGGCTGATATCGTCGATGACCAGGCTGCCTTGTTCCATTCCCGGCATCATGCCTTTGTAGTCTTTGAACGTGAACCCCTTATCCGCCAGTGTTTTGAGCTGTTCTTTCGTTTTTCTTGCCCTGAACCGTGCGCTGTCCTTTTCGATCTGAAGCTCCTCAATGTTACGGCTGTCCGCATCGACTTTGATGGTGGGCAGAACCTTCCGGCCTTCGTAGTCGTCTCTGTGGGCAAACTCGTATCCGGCAGACACGGTTCTCATACCCAGTTCATTGAACAGTTCCTGATAATGATGGGCACGGGAACCGCCCACGAACATCATGGCTGTTTTTCCCTCGCAGTGTGACCGGGCATCAGCCATGGCCGATTCCACCTCGGGCATCTCTTTGGCGATGACCTCTTCCACTGTGTCAATGAGTTTCTGCTCGCCAAAATACTCGGCGATCTTTCTCAGACTTTTGGCCGTGGCTTTGGCCCCGATAAAATTGATCTTGATCCAGGGAATCCCGAATTTGGTTTCCATCATTTCCGCCACATAATTGATGGACCGGTGACACATGACCGTGTTCAGATCTGCGGTATGGGAATTTGCAAACTGGTCATAGGTGGAGTTTCCGCTGTATGTGGAAATCACCTTGATGCCGCAGGCCGAAAGAATTCTGTCAATTTCAAATCCGTCACCGCCAATGTTGTACTCGCCCAGAAGATTGATTTTATATTCTCCGTCCTGAACCGTGTCATCCTCGCCCACCACGTGTTTGAAAATTCCGTTGTTGGCAATGTGATGGCCCGCTGACTGGCTGACACCCTTGTATCCTTCGCAGGAAAAGGCAAAGACATTGATGCCGAGTTTGGCTTTCATCTCCCGTGCCACCTGATGGACATCATCACCGATCAATCCCACAGGGCAGGTGGAGAAAATACTGATGGCCTTGGGTTTGAACAGGTCGTAGGCTTCCTGGACCGCTGTCTTCAGCTTGCCTTCACCACCGAATACGATGTCCGAATCCTGCATGTCCGTTGAAAAACAATAGGTCATGTAGTTTTCGTCATCCGGTGTTTTGAGACGTGTCTGGTTACGCCGGGTGAGCCAGGCGTAAAAGCTGCATCCAATAGGGCCGTGGACAATATTCACCAGGTCCCGGGTGGGGCCTAATATAACGCCTTTGCACCCGGCATAGGTGCAGCCTCTCTGGGTGAGGATGCCCGGAATGGTTCGCGCATTGGCGCCGATTTCCGGTACTTTTTCTTTCTCGTCAATGGTGTTGATAATAATTTGTTTTGCCCGTTTTCGAGCCACCTTGGTGGGATATTTCTTGAGAATATCCTGTTTGAGCTCTTCCAGGCTTTCACCGCTATATAAAGGTTTTGATGATTCCATGGTTTATCCTTATCGTGTTGAGTTAGAAATAAGACCTTAATTAAGCAAACCAGATGGTTACGAACCGTCCAGGGTGCTTTGCCCCGTTTCACCTGTTCTGATCCGGATGCTGTCCATGGCCGGCATAACGAAAATTTTACCATCCCCTGATTTTCCGGTTTTATTAACCCGGATAATGGTCTCCACCGCCTTTTTCACCAGTTTATCCGGCAGAATAATGCTGATGGAACGCTTTGGGATCAGCTTTCCGCCTTGTCCCAGTTGGGTGATGGCCTCTTCGTATCCCTTTTCAGCTCCTTCGAGCAGACTCAAATTCACCAGGCCCTTGCCCCGGCCCAGGCAGGCAACGGCGTTCATGGACACCACACCTGCTTCAATCAGGGCATCCTTGGTTTTTCCCATCATATTCATGCGTATGATCGCCAGAATTTCTTTCATATGGCCACCTCTTCAATTTCCCCATCGGGAAGTTCCTTGATACCGGAGCTGATGGTGTAGACTTCGAGAACCGGGGTGATGAAAATCTTCCCGTCTCCAAACGCACCTTTGTCACCGGTACGGGCAGCTTTAATGACTGTTTCGATCACATATTCCTTGTCAGAATTCTTGACCACCATCATGAGCATTTCCTTGGGAATCTCGTCATAGGTGACCTGACCGATTTTAATGCCTCTTTGTTTGCCACGGCCCACCACCGGGAACCGTGTCACAGCCGGAAATCCGGCATCCATTAACGAGGCAAGAACGTTATCCACTTTTTCAGGTCTGACGATTGATCGAATCATTAGCATTGTTATATCCTCCAAATTTAAGAATCTGTTTATGTGCCGTGCCCTCATGTTGTGCATTCAAATAATTCATGGATGCACTCATTTTTGTCTATCCAGCCATACCAAAATCAATCAACAGCTTTTCCAGGCTCTCGATGGGCAGAGGTGTCGGAATGACCATTTTTTCATTTTCCTGAATCTTTCTGGCCAGGGTTCGGTATTCGTTAGCCTGATCGTGTCCGGGTTCATACTCAATGACTGTTTTTCTATTGATTTCTGCCCTCTGAACCACATTCTCACGGGGGACAAAATGGATCATCTGAGTTCCTAACTGGATCGCAAGTTGTTCGATCATCTCCAACTCGAAGTCAACATTACGGCTGTTGCAGATCAGGCCACCCAATCGTACACCCCCTGCTTCGGCAAACTTTACAATTCCTTTACAGATGTTGTTGGCTGCGTACATGGCCATCATTTCACCGGATACAACAATGTAGATTTCCTGAGCTTTGCCCTCACGAATGGGCATGGCAAACCCGCCGCAAACCACGTCACCCAGAACATCATAAAAAACATAATCCAGCTTTTCGTCTTCAGCATAGGCCCCAAGCTGTTCCAGAAGGTTGATGGACGTGATGATGCCTCGACCCGCACATCCAACCCCAGGTTCGGGTCCACCGGATTCAGTGCAGTATGTTCCGCCGAACCCCATTTTTCTTACATCATCCAGTTCGACATCTTCACCTTCTTCACGCAGGGTATCGAGTACCGTGTTTTGTGAGAGGCCGCCCAATAGAAGCCGTGTTGAATCTGCCTTAGGGTCACAGCCCACCACCATGACCTTGTTCCCCATCTCCGCAAGGCCAGCTACTGTGTTCTGCGTTGTGGTTGATTTGCCGATTCCGCCTTTTCCGTATATTGCTATTTTTCTCATGTCGGACTCCTTTTTGAATTGTTGATCATGGTCATTCGTTTTTGCTTGCGCGCTATGTCTGTTGACTCAGTGGAACTGCAACCGGTGTGCCATTTCCTTGCCAGTGAACACTGTTAGCCTCTATGCTCCTGAATATACAAATTATAAAAAACAAAAAGCATATTTTATGTTATGATTAAAATGGTTTTTATGATACAAAATTGTACTTTAATGTATGTTAAATAACATGAATGTAATTAAAATCTATAAAATAACAAAATTGTATTATCGGATCTTAATATTCCTGGAAACCATAAGGTTTAGTCAAAAACTGATAAAGTGATTCAGAGAGTGGATGGAAAGGAAAAAGAGGGGACATATAACGGCCAAGGATCATTGGTGCGAAGAATGAGCGTCCAGTGTAAGTGTATACCTTTGTTGGGATTTAGTTCCTGCGATTCCGATTATCCCGACACAAAGATAAAAATATGGGACTTATAGGACCCATGGGACTTATGGGACCTATAGGGCTCATTCACGTCATTCAGGCACAGCCGGGGGAAGGGGATAATTTTGATGGATCATGATTCCAGTCTTTTGTCTGCCGGATACTCCATTGTAAAGCTGAAGGGCAATTCCCGTTTTTCAGCCGGATCAAGTGTAAAACTCCACTCAATTTTAGATTGATCATCCAGGATAATGTCGTGCTTACTTTCTTTTAGTGTGGGGGATAGCAACTTGACGCTAATCTCTTTTTCCTCTGGGATGGGGATCTGGTCGTAGACCGTGATGTCAATTTTTTTGGTCCGGTTATTTGTGATCCTTATTTGATAGTCAACCTGCTCGCTGATACGTTTGTTCATCAGGCCTTCATTCTTTTTAAACCGTTTTAAAAATCGATATTCAATCCCGATACCTTCATCAACGCCAAGGGAAACATCCAGAGTCTGGTCCGGCATGATCAGTGAAAACGCGGATGAAGAAACAAACGATCCGTCAAAAAACAGATTGACCTTGCCAGGCAGAAATGGGAAATCCGTTGTATTTTTAACCTTAGCTGTAAGGAATGCAAATTCAGATAGCTTTGGAACTGTTGAGTACGAAAACTCAGCGTGCAAGGCCTTGCGCATGATCGTCACCCGGGTGTCGCTGTTATCACCCTTGATGGTTCCGCCACTTGCAACAGAAAAAACAACGGATGTTCCGCCTGTTTCAACGTCAGCCTGGTTATAAATCATTTCCTTTTCCCGTTCAGGGGGTTCGGGGGCAGGTGCGCAAGCGGCTGCTGAGGGCATTGCCATTCCTTCATCCATGGCTGCCTTCATTTTTTTACTGGCAGATATGTTCCTCATGGGCTCGGGCTGGAAAAAACGAAGTCGCCAGGGATATAATTCGGGCAGTATCCCGGATACATTGACCCTGGCCGTTGACAGTTTGAGCTGGACATTGTCCCAGTTTTCGCCTGTTGCCTGGTTTACCAGTGCATCGTATTCGACATTGAGGGTGTCACTGTCGCTTGATGCGCGTACATTGTATACCGGCCTCCAAGACGGACCATAAATGATGTAGGAAAGATCCAGCGATAATTCACCGGCATCGTGTTTTATGATGTTGATTTTAATGATATGACGGGATCGTTCATGGGTATACCCCAAGGCATCCAGTTCGGAATTTATTTTGTCAAGCTCCCCTTGCAAATCACGGGATTTTTTAGCGGCCTCGATCTTTCTGCGATCTGCCTGGGCATTCTGGCCATGGTAAAAATCAACACGCTTATTCCATGAATCCACATCGCATTCCGGAGGAGGGGACGGGGCGTGGGATTTATCGCTGCCTATGGCCTTGGCAGAGGGCGTGGTCATAAAGCTGATAATTTTTTCGACAAACGCTTTTTCCTTTTCCAAGGAGTCCTGATTCAGCCGGAGTTCAGTCAAGGCATCTTCGATACGTTGTCTTTTTTTATATAAATCCCGTTTTTTGTCATCCACATCCTCCGTGAAGTATTCTGTCTCAAACACACATTCACCAAGGGTTGCGTCACCTTTTCCCTTGACCTGGATGCTGTCCTGCTCCAGGTCGGCAGGCAGATTCGTAAAAACCAAAAGATGATTCCCCGGGCTCAGATCACATGTCGCACTGCGGGTCACCATGGCACGGCTTTGATAAACAGTCACAGCACTTACCTTTGATTCAACATCGGTCCTGAGGATTTCCATGGGTCTTCGTCTCCTTTGTTTTTTAAATTTTGTATAAAGTAGCCTTTTGCTATGAAAAAATCAAACCGAAATGACTTGGATATGAATTAAGGGGAAACACTATTTCCGTAGATAATTGACTTTTTGACCAGAAGAAATTGTATTCTTTCACGGGGTAAGTCCACTCGTTTTCAGACGCCTGGGATTGAAACGTTGTTTTCTTTTTTATCCACCACCCGTTCGCGCAGCTCACTGAAGGACACGAAGCACGAAGAGGGGCAAAAAATCTCTCTGGCTCCCTGCCGGGAGCCAAACCCTTCAGGCATCCCCGCCTACGATTGGACAAGCTTTAAACGTTTGATCCGTCGTCACCAAGTCTATGACGGGACAGGCAAATATATTTTGTATTAGTTGCTATTGTTTCATGATTTTGAGTCCATTTAGTGAGATATGGGACTTATACGTCCCATAAGTCCCATATGTCCTATAAGTCCTATGATATTCTTTGCATGTCCCCTGGTTTTTTCACCATGAAGGATATTTGGTACTGTTTTTTGCAAAGAAAAGCCCCGTAAACGTCTCCATTTACAGGGCTTTGATTGATGCTTTGAAATCAGCTTATTCTTTCATGTTTTGTATGGCAAAATCAAGCAGGGGATAGATCACCTGATTGGGTCTGTGGCTTGAGGTATTGGCCGAGGCAAACATGGGGTCCATGTG
>JAHIRD010000036.1 GCA_018818835.1 Pseudomonadota bacterium | reverse complement strand
TTGAAGCATGACCAGATAGTCCTGAACCTCTTCGGGTGTGATCTTATCCGGTGATTTCTTGCAATACTTTGAGAGTTTTTCAACGGCTTGCAGATAACAGCCTTCGGTTCGAAACGACAAATTCCTCAGCTTCATCATTTTGATCATTTTTTCACGTAACGGACTCATAGTTATCTCCTTGGTTAATGTTAATAAATGGAAAGGAGATATCACGGGTAACGCGAGATAGCGTGTTTTTTATCGTAAGGTATTAGAGAAGGAAGTTATCTAAGATGTTGTTATTGTGACGGAAGGCTGGCGCGGAGCGGCTTAGTCCAACCAATCTTATACTCCTTTAATTCTTCCAGGCTTTCATAAAAAAAACCCTTGGGAAATCGTTTCTTCATGAAATAAAAATGAAACGTTGCTGGGTATATAGGTATATAATGGACTTTATCACATTCTTTTCTATTATTGAACCATCCCATTGGACCAACCGTTGCCGCTACTTTTTTATCAAGCAAAGACCAGACAATTCTCGCGGCAGGAACGGAAACATACTCAACCTGAATCCCTTGAGTTCGGAAAGCCTCTCTGACAATATCCGTCATAATTCCTTGTTTTTTCAAAGGGGAGGCATCTGTTTGTAGCAAGGGTGGATGGTCATCGGTTGAGATACAAATGCTTTTGGGGACAGCTGCACACACGGGTGTTGTTGTATATATGAGATTCAACATCATAAAGACTGCTAAAATGTAAGCGATTCTTAATCGCCCAAATGCGTATGTGTATGATTCCCATCGTGTCATTTTTTTAGTTTTCAGCTATTCGTAAAAAATGTGCCCTTCAAATCCCAAAACCCAAAGAAGCTCAAATATATAGTATATCAAATAACAGAATTGATCTGAAAAGACTTGTGATGCCCGTAAAACGAACAATCGTTGGTACCGAATACGAATAAACTTTATTATCTCTTTCTATCAGAGCTTAATACTATGGAGAGAGTTTGATAAGGTACTTTTTCACCAAGAGAATTATGTTTTTGCAGCCAAAAAATATATTTGTATATATCTGAATATCACTGTACCTAATATTATAAATATAAACAAGTTTTTTACATCTATTAATGGCTGATCTTTCATCCTTAACAGTCTATTTTTTCACGGATCTGACAAAATCCGCAAACCCGGTTTTTGTTGTGTATTTGAATTGATAACCTGTGTCATTTATGAGTTTTTCCGAACTGGCGATCCAGGGATGAATCATGAGCCGCATGGCCGGAGAAGGAAACTTTGACAAAAACGACAGTCTTAAAAACCAGGCCAGATTGTTCAAGGGAAACAAAATGGGCCAGGGAACCGGAATCCTGATATTGCCGAGCATTTTGACCATTTCAGCAAAGGTCATGGTCCCGTCTGCTGTCACGTTATAGGTTCCGCCGAGCTGTTTTTCCAGAAGCAGAACCATGATGTCGACCAGATCATCTTCATGGACAAACTGCCAGGGTTTTGCGTTGGAAGGAAGGGCCACGATTTTTTTCTTGAGATGTTCGGCCATGGGATTTTTAAATCCTGGCCCCACAACAAAGCAGGGCCTGACAATGGACACCTTTATGTCAGGATGTTTGAGTTGAAACACCTTGAACATACCCTCAATCTCTTTTTTGTTTTTTGCATAGATAAAATCATCATTGCCACGCAGGGGGCTTTGTTCGGTGAGGGGCTGATCATTGTCCGGATGAAAACCATAGGCTGTGGTGGAACTGGTATAAAGAATCTGTCTGACACCTGCGTTTACCGATGCGTTCAAGACATGGGTGGTGCCTCCCTTGTTCACCTCTTCCATCAGAGTCTTATTATGACTGGGGGGCAAAACATAGGCAGAATGGACAACCGTATCGATTTCCTCAGTCTTGAATAGATCATCCAGGGGTTTTCGGATGTCCCTTTTATGAAATCGGTATTTGGGGTGCCAGAAATCCGTTTGCTGAATATCCGTGCCCACCAGGGTTTCAACCCATTCTTTTTCACAAAGAGCCTTGACCATCCTGCCGCCGATGTACCCGGCCGCACCGGTTACCAGAACCTTCATTGATTGATTCCTTTCATGATTTTTTTTGGGGAGGGCATGGTAAGCAGCTTTGTCACAAATCGCACTGAAAATGGCATGATATGGGAAAAAAAATTCACGGCCCATGTAATGCTGATGTTCCAGTGCAGTTTTTTGTTATGGGCTGCCTTCCAGACGGCTTTTGCAACGGTTTCAGGACCGATATTCGCCCCCATCCGTTTGACGCTGGTGATCTCATGGGGTGAATCAAGCAAGGGCGTCGTCACATAGGGCGGCCGGATATCACAGACATAAATCCCGGATTGTTCCAACTCAATATTCAAGGCCTCGGTCATGGCGGACAAGGCATGCTTGGTTGCGGAATAAACTGCCAGATCAGGCGTGCCGTATATGGATGAGGCTGATGACATGTTGATGATCCGTGATCCCGGAGTCTTTTTCAAATAAGGGATTGAATGGTAAATGCAGTTCAAACAGCCCTTGAAATTGACATCCACGGTCCTCAGATGATCTGTGAGGCTGACCTGGTCAAACATGCCGAATGTCAAAATCCCGGCGTTATTGAGTAACACATCCAGTTTCCCGCCTGTTTGTTCAACAAAAGCATTGATGGCCTGCCGCACACTGTCCGGGTCCGTCACATCCATGACCTGGATAAAACAATCCGCACTGCCGATCTCGGATGCAAGGTGGTTCAGCCCGGCTTCATTGACATCGAACAACCCCACATACCAGTTGTTTTTTGCAAATAACACGGCTGTTTCACGGCCGATGCCCGACGCGGCTCCGGTGATGATAATTCGCTTTTTGTCCATCGGTTAAACTCCATGACATTTGGTAGTCGAAAAAATTCTGCTGCCCCCTGGGTCTAAGCCCCATGCTCACCCATTTATGCGTTCTCAGGTCGTCTTAAAATTAAAGCATGTACATACTTACTGCATCTCATCCACTGCCTCCAACTCTGGGAACGAAGCGTGAACATATACAAAATAATATAAAACCATATTTGTCAAACATTTTAAGCTTATCCCCGCGAATGCGGGGAGCTTGCCCCAATTATTTTTTCTCCTTGTTCTTAATCCCGCCGCGGATAGGTATGGATAATTTTATGTCCACCGGCAACAGCCAGACTGTCATTGGATCCGTCCTCGATAAGCATGGCTCGCGCATCCCTGAACAGTTTTTCAATCAGATATTCCTTGGTCAGCCCATTGCCGCCAAATATCTGGATGGCGTCATTGGCCACATCAAAGGCAGCCTGGGTCCCGTGGACCTTGGCCATGATGGAATATTCCTCCGCAGGTGTGGAGGTATTCTGGTTGTATGTAAATGCTGCCCGGCTGAGTGCCCGGCTGGTTTCGACCTTGCTCAACATGTGGAAAAGCTTGGTCTGTATGGTGGGGTATTCGATCAGGGTTTTCCCTCCCTGAACTCGGGTTTTGGCATAGGCCAATGCCTCTTCAAATGCTGCACGTGCTAGGCCTGTTCCGAAAATGCCCATTAATCCGGTGGTGGCGGACAAAACGATTTCAAGCATGGATTCATAGGCCTCGGGGCCCACAATCAAATATTTACCAGGCACCCGGACATTTTCAAAAAAAATCTCTCCCTGGTTCAGGTCCCGCTGACCGATCTTGTCCAGTGCCGCGCCTTTCTTGACTCCGGGAAGATTCAAGGGAATGGCGAAAATTCCCCCACCCGCATGGCCCATGCTGGCATCGATTTGACAAAACAGGGCGCAATGGGTGGCAATGGTCCCGCAGGATACCCAGGCAGACTTCTGGCCGTTTAAAATGTAATCGTCACCATCGGGTGTGGCTGTGCACTGGGACGGAATCTTGGGATCGCTGAAACTGGGGTGCATGGGCATCAGTGTATCCGAGCCATGGTCAGGCTCGGTAATGCCCCAGCATCCGATAAATGTGGCATCCCTGTTTTCGCAAAAAGGCACCAGAATTTCATCAATCATGGTTTCTTCGGGAACCATGGCCGCGCCAAAGGCCGGAAAACTTGAAACACCCAATGCAATGGTCAGCCCCACGCTTCCCCAGGCCAACTCTTCATAGACAATGGCCTGCTGAAGTGGGGTCAGCCCCATACCGCCATAGGCATCGGGAATCAGGATTGAATGGTACCCCAGTTCATAGGCCTTTTTCATGAAGGTCCAAAATGGGGATCCCTTTGCAATCACCTGTTCAGGGGTCATCTCATCCAGTTCCTTGGCAATGGGCCTCATCACCTTTTTGGCAAATTCATTGGCGTTTTTTTTGAGCATGATGTCTTCTTTGGTCAAATTGATATCCAGATCAAGAAAATCCATAGGATTACCCCCTTTATTACGATTTAGTGTTCGTGTTATAGCGCTCAGCGATGTTGTCGGAATTCTTGAATACATTGCCTGCGTCTTTTGAAAAACGATCCTTCAACAAGCGATCCAAATTTTTTTCCGATGCGGATTTAGGGATTTCATCAACCACCTGAAAATTAGAAGGCACGGTATTGCCCTCCAGTGCTTTACGGCAATGGGCAAAGAGTGAAACGGCATCTATGGATTGTCCATTCATGGGGACCACGGCCGCGACCAGATCGCTTTCACCGGGTGCGCCTCCCTCGGAGGGGATACCGTAGACACACACCTCACTGACATCAGGATGAGCTGCAATGCAGGCCTCAACATACTGGGGCTGGATAAAATCACCGGACCGTCTTAAGCCGCCTCCGTCACGGTAATCAAAGAAAAACCAGCCGGCCTTATCCGTATGGCCCTTATCACCCGTGCGCAGCCAGCCTCCCTTTGTCTTTTCCCTGGAGTCTTTTTCCTTGCCCAGATATTCCACTTCGGTTTTCTGGCCCAGGGTCCTGAAAATAATTTCCCCGGTTTTCCCGGGCAGACAATCGATTCCATGCTCATCAACCACCTTCATTTCCATAAGCCCCTCCAGGGGTTTTCCAAAGGAACCCAGGGGGCCGACTCCAGGGGGTTTGTGGGCAAAGCCACCTTCCACAGCCCCATACCATTCGTGAATCATGACATTGAATCTCTTTTCAAAATTTTCCCATATGGCATGGGGCGTGCCGGCGCTAAGAACAAGCCGTACGGGATTGTCCGCGTCATCGGGTTTGGGCGTTTCTCCGTAAATGCCCATCATCATGCCGCCCAGCAAGGAAAAGGTGGTGCAGTTAAACGTTCGGCAGATCTCCCAGATCCTGCTTTTCGTGAATGTGGTGCTGATGACCGATGGGATGGAAAGCATCAACGAGGGCATCAGGGTCACGGCCTGGGCATTGCCATGGGTCAAGGACAGCCCGGTATAAAGCTTGTCCTCCGGGGTATACTGCCAGACAAACAACGCCAGCTGGGAATACGGTGCAAGACGGCTGCCTTTGACCACTACCCCTTTGGGATCCCCTGTGGTTCCTGAGGTGTAGATGATTTCAATGGGAACATGGATGTCATCACACCGCTGATTTGGCGGGGGCATTTCCGGTCCCATTAAAATATCATTCAATAAAGGAAGGGATGCCGATGTATCATAGGACATGCCCTCCTTACACGAGACCCCGATCACCGAAACCTCGGGAAGTTCCTTTAAAACCGACAACACCTTTTCCGTAAATTCACTGGTAAACAGGACCCCTTTTGCCCGTGAATCCTTGAGCATGAATTTAAGGCGCTGTCCCTTGACCCTGGGGTCAATGGGGATCATGACAGCACCGAGTAAGGTTGCGGCATACAAGGCATAGATAAATTCAGGGTGATTCCGCATGACAAGGGCAAAGGTGTCTCCCCGTCCAATCCCTGACCTTACAAGTGCATGGGCGACCTTTCTTCCCTGGACAACGATATCCGAGTAGGTCAGAGACTCTTGGGGATAGATACCGTTTTCAAAGGTCACCACCGTAAAATCAGGATGCGTTTCCGCCTTGGCATCCAGTTCATGGGCAATGTGCCCGGGTATTTTTACGTCAACCATGGTTTGCCTTTCGTTTATTCTTTTATTTTAGGGGGACATTGTGTTTTTTACAGTATTCCGGGAAAATTTCATGGACCGGTTTCAATGCCGGAAGCATTTTTAATACTTTGGGAATGGGCCCTTTGGATTTAATTTTACGGGTTGCAAGGGCAACAGGAAGAGATAACTGCTTGGTCCAGAATTTAATAATGGTATCACCACTCAGCTCCATGGTGATGATGGCATCCTTGTTTGCCTCTTTACCGGTGATCACGGTTTCAGAATCAACAAACAAATAGCCGTCAGGATCGGTAATGACATACTTATAGGTCACCCCGTATTCTTTCATCTTCTCGCCGATACCGGATTCAAAAACGATATACCGCCATAAGTCTTCAAGAAATTCATACATGTGAGTGGTGTCTTTGAATAAGCTCATCATTAATCTCCTTTTTGTATGTGAATCCAACCTGATTAAAAATCTGTGTCCATGTGATGAACAGAGGGTTATCTTGCACAGATTAATCTGCACATCACATGCCAAGGCATAAATCCATATATCACTCTGATATATTGGATTTTATATTTAATCCATATCCCAAAATGTCCGTATAAGGACACCAATATGTCCTTATACGGACATTTGTATTGACATGCCCCATGTTCTTTTCTACGTTTCAGACAAAAGGAGACACCCATGACCCATAAAAAATCACATGTGGAAAAAACGGTTGGGGATGAAGCCCTTCACATTGAAAAAACCCTTGCCCAAAAAGCTCTTTTGTCCGGGGACAGGGATTCGGCCTGGCAGCTTCTTCACAGTGTGGTCAACAGACTGTCAACCACGACAACCTCACCGGAACGGGACGCCTTATTCATCGCCACAACCATTGAACTGGCCAATGTGAGTTTTGTCCTGGGCAAAGGGTTCAATAAACTGACCGAAACCCTTCAACTTGCCTTGTGCGCCGCAGGCAGGATCGGGGATCGACGTTCCATGGCCATGATCAACCTGCACCTGGGCCGTCTTTTCTATTTTGCAGAACAACGGGACAAGGCCATGTCCGTCTTTGAAGTTGGAAAATACGAGGTGGAATCCCTGGGAGACGATGATATTCTGACCCAGTCAGCGGAGTTCATCGGCCTCTACTATTTTATCCAGGGTCGGTTCCAGGAAGCCATTGTGTATTTTGAACGGGCTGCCCAAAGCTTTGAGTCGGACAAACTCAGGAGGATCATCAACCCATCGGGGCCCCTGTGGTTGAGTTATTGCGCGGCCTTCCTGGGGCAGTTTCACAGAGCCATCGGCACCCTGGACTATTATCGGCGAGTCGCCATGGAGGGCGGCGACAACGGCCTTGCCACAACACTCAGGGCTGTTCTGGGCATTATCCTTCTTGGAATCAAAAAACACAAAGAAGCCCATTTCCATCTGTCAGGCGCTCTCCAGGAGGCCCGCAGAACCAAAAATATTCTCGCCAGTTATTTTGCAAAAGGAGGGCTTGCTTTTCATCATTGCCTGGAGGGCCGCCTGAATGATGCCTGGGACTGGCTTAAACAGACCTCGGAAGAAGCTGAATCCGGCCTTATCCGTCAATATGCCTCACCCCTTGTTCTGGAAACATTGTTTGAACTTTATCGAAAAGGGATCAGTGAGATCAAGTACTTACACTATCCCGATGAACTCAGGCGCATGATGCAGGAGCCGAACATTCACCTTCGGGGTGTGGCGCTCCGGCTGAAAGCCCTTGAACAGATTGAGAACAAGGAAGATATCCGGTCCATTGAATCAAATCTCACCTTGAGCGAAATTTATTTATTGAAATCCGGAGATCCCATACAAACCGGCAAAACCCATGTTGAAATGGCGCGTTTAAAATTACGGCTGGGAGATCGTGAATCGGCGAGAATCCTGACGGAAAAAGCGCGCAAAGATTTTGCCAGTTACATGGATATCTTTTTCCCTGATGATTTGCGGCCCCTTTTAGCTGTCGAAAGTGATTTAACCGATTCTTCTGGGGCAGAAGATCAGCTCCTGACCATGTTCGCCCAGGTCATTCAGGAGTTATCCCCCAGTGCGGACTTTGACTTTCTTCTGTCCAACACGGTCAAATCCACCAACCTTTATTTCGGGGCGGAACGGGGCGGAATATTCTGGTTCCGCCGCAACGAGGCCCAAAAGGCTCCATCATTAAGAGGCCCGTGCAACCTGTCACAAACAGACATATCCGCCGATGACTTCAGGGACAACCTGGCCCTTGTGTTCAAGGCCTTTCGTGAAAACCGCCCCCAGGTCTTGCGCCGGGACAGAGCCGGACTCAACCCCAGTCATGTCAAAGCCATGATCTGCGTGCCCTTTGAGGTGGGCGGGCTCATACGCGGGGTTCTGTACCATGACAACTCCTATGTCAGGGATTGCTTTGACAATTTCAACACATCCCAGCTGGTCCAGATGGCCCGATGGCTGACCAGCTACATTGATCATATCTTTGAATTTTCTCGTCAGATGGAAAAAAAAACAGCAGATCAGCTGGGCCAGATGGATTCCAATGACAATCAGACCATCATCACCGGAAGCCCCGTCATGATAAGGACACTGAACCAAGCCGACCGCATTGCGGCATCGGACAGCACGGTCCTGATTCTGGGTGAAACCGGTGTGGGCAAAGAACTGCTCGCCCAACGCATTCACAGGATGAGTCCCAGAAAAGACAAGCCCCTGATCATCGTCGACCCCACAGTGATCCCTGAAAACCTTGTGGAAAGTGAGCTGTTTGGCCATGAGAAAGGTGCTTTTACCGGTGCTGACCGTCAGAAAAAAGGACGCATGGAGCTTGCGGCCAAAGGCACCTTATTCATTGATGAGGTGGGTGAAATCCCAAAATCCATCCAGGTAAAACTCCTGCGCGCCATCCAGGAAAAAACCATGACCCGTATCGGCGGTGCCCAGAATATCCATTCGGATTTCAGGCTGATCGCTGCCACCAACCGGGACCTGGCCGCTGAAGTCGCTGCGGGACGATTCAGGGAAGATCTGTATTACCGATTAAATGTTATCCCTGTGACCTTGCCGCCCCTCCGAGACCGTGTGGAGGACATCGTGCTTCTGGCTAAACATTTTCTCGACCGCTTTGCATTTAAATACAATCACCCGGGTCTTTGTCTTTTGCCTGATGATGAAGCGGCATTGATGGCCTACACCTGGCCGGGGAATATCAGGGAATTGCAGAATATCATGGAGCGGGCCGTTCTGCTGTCCTCGGACAACCGCCTCCATTTAAACCTTTCATCTGAACACAGATCCGGGAATTCCCTTTATTTTGATGATCTTCCCACTCTGGACGAAATCCAACGACGGTACATAAAATATGTTTTTGAAAAAACCAGTGGAAAGCTCAGCGGCCCTGGCGGTGCATCCGAAATACTGGGCATGAAACGAACCAGCCTTTATAACCGGATGAACAAACTGGGTTTACGATAAAAAAACTATTATTCCCAAGCTTTTAGAATTCAGGGGGGCTCACTCTTTATTCTTGTGTGTTGCGTTCATGGGCTTGGTGTTTCGTGTCTGTGTATCGACAGACCACATATAACAAAATCTTCCCGTATTTCGTTATCAATCAGTGATGACGCTAACGGCCGCTGCCTGGATGCAAGCAAGGGCACGAGGCATCGTGCCCCTACGGACCCAGGAACGGTGGAGTGTGGTGGAAGAGAGTGCGGATGCTCTGGTCAACCCTAAATGCATGTTGGCATCCTTTTTAAAAGGTTGCCCCCGGCAGGGATAATCTTTTGCCCTTCTTAGTGTTATTCGTGTCTTGTGGTTAAACCGTTTTTTTCAATACCATTAGAGCTTTCCCACGGGAACGGTCCCTTTTTTTGAGTAGGCAAATTCTTTGATGCCCAGCTTTGGAACCTGGAACTGCATGGCACCGCTGATTTCATATTCTGAAGATGATCCTGTCAACAAATTTAAAACAGATTTTCCCATTTTAAGAACGCTTAAGGTAAGCGGAATATCTATGGTTGACTTGCTGTTTTGGCCTAGGGGTTGAACAGCCTTGGTGGATCCTCCGGCCAGCTCGTTTCCAGCCAGTCGGATCGTGTAATTGAGACCATCCATCATAATGGGAAAGGGATTGTCGTTGACCATATCCAGAACAAAGACCACAGAGGCATTTGCAAAGGACATGCTCTTGATCTCCACTCGGCCTAAGGACACCTGGGGCGGTTTGGGGACAGGCAACTGGCCGGTCGTATGGAAAGGGATGCTTAATCCATAAATAAAAACAGACCCTGATAAATCGTATTCAAAATGATCCTTACCCACAAAATCCACAAGGGTCTTAAAAAAATCCAGATAATACAATTGAACAGGCACATCCACAGGGATCATTCCGTTACCAGGCACCGTTTCTTTATTATCCAGGTCCCCTTGAAAAAATTCCTTGCCATCAATTTTCAGGTCATAACTGATCTTTTCTATGGGAACACCCAGGGGGTTCGGGTTGGCCACGTTAAACGTAAAAACATAAGTGCCGTCAAACAGAGTCATTTCCTTGACCGCCATACCGGAAAACTCAATGGTCGGTTTTTTTATCAGCTGCTTCAATGTTGCACAGCCGGAAACAAACATCACAGAACTTAGCATCATCATAACCGGAACAAACCATTTTAGTCGCGTCATGTTTTCCTCCATATATATTAACTTTTTATCAATGATCAAACCAAAACGTTATCAGCATTGTTTCTTCTTGCCTTAATCCCACCGTCCCAACACATCACCACTATCGATATACGAACAGGGGTAACCACGGGGGGATTGCCCCTACGCGTGGCGAGCGATTTCGGGTATTCGGACGAAAGGTTTGTTCCCCGGACAACATGAGAATGATGAAAACCCGGTATGATATCCACCGCATGGAGTAACATGGGCTATAAAGAAGATTCCATGTTTTTGATAATCCGGTTCGAGGCATTTTAAAAATACATACCAAAAAAACCATCATTAAAAAACAAATTAAATTGAAAGGTCACCAGACAAAATAATTAAGGCCGAAGACATATGAATGTCCCCGGCCTTCAGATTTTTTACAACACCTCATGGGAGGCTCACAAAAATCCGATCCACTTAAAAAGCAACCTGGATCCAAACAGTCCCCTGGCTGGCATCCATTTCGAATATCTGTCCGTCATGCCCTGTCAGATCCCCGGATATCAAAACAAACTGGCCTGAATACATATCCCCTATGGTGTAGAGGCCCCCATCAGTCTGTGTTTTAACAAGGGTGTCAGGCGATACAGTGACATCCACTGAACTGTTGTAATAATATCCATGCTCATCCTGGATATAAAGCATGCCACAGACGGCAACTGTGACCTCATCCACGTTGATCACAATCCCTGTAACAAAATCCCTGTCCATTGAGGGAACGCTTGTCCCGGCATACACGGTTGAGGATTCAAACCGGTAGGGGTTGAATTTCAACGCTCCCTTGACAATAACAGGTGTCCCTTCTCCAATGTCGCCAAGGGTTTCAAGGCCCACAGTGCCTATCAGGGTCTGTCCATTGATATCAAAGGTGGTTTCATGGGTTGTTGTCACGGAAATCCGGCCAAATTCATCAAACCCGTCATCAAAGTCAAAGAAAAAGGGCTTGAGGTTCATGGTGAACGCTTCCGGATTCGTTGAAACCGAACCCAATGTGCCACGAAGCCTGAGTGTTTTGAGACTTTCCTGGTTCACTGAGACCGTGACGTAAGGAGCCACAACAACGGTTACACCACCCTGATTATCATAGGTCACACCATGGGATTGCTCAAGATCGAAATCAATGTCAACATGGGAACAACTCCCTTGGGTGACATTCAGATTCATTACCCCAGGGACATCAACTTGGACGTCAACCTGATCAAGGGATGTGCCGTTTTCATCCACAAGGACATTGACATCAACAATGTCTCCCTGATCATTCTCAACCTTAACATCCACATCTGTATAATCAAGGCCAACAGATACGCCCGTGTAAACCCCCACAGGTACCTGGGTTGAGACCACAAGCTCGGTCATGCCCTGGTACTGGGCAAAATCAACCTGAATGTATTCCGGAAGAACGTTTATAACCACTCCGTTTTCCTGGGTCAAAGCAATGGAGGAAACCCCGACCAAATAGCTGACAAACTCCCCTGCCCCATCGGTCAACCCAAAGGTGACTGTCCCTGTCTCACGTGCCTTATCCGAAGAACATCCCTGGCCCCCTAAAAGAGAAAGAAAAAAGACCAGGCACACGAAAACGATGCGATTTGAATATTTCCGTTTCATATCGACCTCCTTATGATTTAAGTGACGATCAATATCCGACCCGGGATCGGTCCTTTTATATAGTTAAACACCTGGTCAATAAAAAAGTTTCTTTAAATATGACAATTTAAACAGAAGACGCAGTGCGGGTTTATGTGAGAAAACAGGTTTCATGGGAATTAAAAAAGGCAGATTCGAAATAAATCCGGCTGTTCATACAAAAAAATTACTTCCCTTTAAAATCTGCCTCCCGTTTTTCAAAAAATGCGGCAAGGGCTTCCAGATGATCTTCACTGTGATGGCAAAGGGCCTGAAGAGCTGCGGATTGTTCCAGCAGATCAGGCAAGGTCATTCTCTGGCCCATATGAATCAGACGTTTGGCCATCCTCAGGGCTTCGGGCGGTTTTTTTGCAATTTTAACGGCGATGCCCATGGCCTTTTCCATCAGGTGATCATGGGGTACCACGGCATTCACCAGTTTCATCTCAAGGGCCTCATCTGCCGTGATCACATCGCCGGTAAAGGTCATCTCGCAGGCCTTGGCAAGACCCACGGCCCGGGGCAGATACCAGGCGCCCCCGTCTCCGGGAATCAGTCCCACATTTAGAAAGGTTTCACCAAAGCGGGCTTTTTCAGAGGCCACCCGGATATCGCACATGAGCGTCATGTCAAACCCGGCTCCGATGGCAGGACCGTTCACCGCTGCAATGACGGGCACTTCTACACTCTGGAGAATTCTGGGGATACGCTGAACATGCTTGCGGTAATTGACCATGATTTCCGTGGGGCTGCCCGTGAACATGCCTTTTTTTTCAAGCATGTCCTTGATGTTACCCCCCGAAGAAAAGGCCGGGTCTGTGCCGGTGATAATCAGGGCACAGACAGAACGATTGTTATTGACCATGCTGCATGCCTGTTCCAGCTCATCCAGCATGTCAAACCCTGTGATGGCATTGCGGGTGTCAGGACGGTTCAGGGTCAGCACAGCGACCTTGTCTTTGATGGAAAAAAGAATTTCAGAAAATGTCATGCCTTATCCTCCAAAGGTATTGGTATGAACAAACTCCGTTAAATCACGCCGATTGGGCGCCGAAGGTTCTTTAGCCGGATAACCCACAGGAATCAGGACCACCTGATCATAGCCCTCGGGTACATTGAGAATATCTTTGACCTTTACATGGTCATACAGACCCACAATCACGGTTCCCAGGCCCATGGCATGGGCGGCCAGACAGATATTCTGGGTGGCAATTCCAAGATCGAACATCAGCCAGTCCCCATATACCGTGGCAGGATGATTGTCATAAAAACCCGACACATTCTTTTTCCCGCACAGGGCAAGTAGCACCGGCGCTTCCACGATGGCTTTTGTGGCCGGATTTTTGATCATGGTTTCCTGTATCTTCAGCCGCAGGTCCTTGTCTATCACGTGAATCACTTCCCAGCACTGGCAATTGGTCCATGACGGCGCCCATTGAACCGCTTGGAAAAGCGTGTCAAGCATCTCCTTTGAAATTTCTTTGTCCTGGAATTTCCGGATGCTCCGGCGGCTTTTAATCAGGGTCATGGTCTCATTCATATAGGGCCTCCTGTTGAGTAAAACAGTAGATGGTGTTGATAATTAATGGCGTTGTTTTTCCATAGCCATCCGTCGACGTTTTACGAGTTCATCAAAATTGTAGAGCGTATCTGTCATACAATGGGACAATATAATCAATTTAAAAGCCGGGGGTTTTTAACTGGCATAAAAAACCCCGGATATAACTCATAAAATTAGAACTCTATTTAATAAGAGGCAGATACACCGGCCTCCAGCACATTTTTTCAATGGCCTCTGCAAGGCGTTCCCTATCGTTTTTATGATCGAATTCACTAAAAGAGCATTTACGGCTCAAGCCTTCCTGGATGGCCACACGACCCACGGCCTTGGCCACGGAAAGGCTGACACACTGGAGGTCTTCAACCGGTGGAAAAAGGGTTCCGTTTTTAAGATCCGCATCAGACACGTGCCCGGCAGCGGCGTAAGCAGCTGCAGTAAAAAAAGAAGGCGGTACCTTTCGGGAACCCGATGCGATGACGCCCAGGCCCACTCCGGGGAATATGAACACGTTGTTGCACTGACCAATGCGGTATTCTTTTCCCCCATGACTCACCGGAGCAAAGGGGCTGCCTGTGGCAACAAGAGCCCTGCCATCGGTCCATTCATAGATATCCTTGGGTATTGCTTCGGCATTGGCCGTGGGATTGCTCAAGGGGAAAATCACCGGACGGTCGGTATTTTTCATAACAGCATCCACCACTTCTTTCGTAAAACAGCCTGACTGGCCGGATGTACCGATCAGAATCGTGACCTTAGCATGAGTGATGACATTGACAAGACTGCCGTCTTCGGGGGTCTTCAGCCAGGCAAGGGCTCCCGGATCTTTTGCAAATTTGACTTTGTAGGGCTCTATCTCTCTGGCGGTGGTCACAATACCCCGACTGTCCAACGTAAAAATACGGGCCCGTGCATCTTTTTCACTCATGCCTTCCTGAATCAGGGCCGCTTCTATCTGCTCACCGATTCCCACACCGCCTGCTCCGGCCCCATGAATCAGATAAACCTGGTCCTTAAGGGATTCATCTTTGACTTTCATGGCTGAAATGATTCCGGCCAGGGTGACAGCACCGGTTCCTTGGATATCATCATTAAACGAGATCAATTCATCCAGATGCTTGTCCCGGACCGTAAAGGCGTTCTGTTTTGAAAAATCCTCCCACTGGCAAAGGGCGTTGGGAAAGACTTTTTTAAAGGCTTTGACAAACTTTGTAACAAAGACCATATACTCATCACCCACCAGCCGTTTGTGGTGCCAGCCCAGATATTTTTCATCGTTCAGAAGATTCTGATTATCGGTTCCCACATCCAGGGAAATGGGCAGGCAATGCCAGGGGGCAATTCCTGCACCCTGTGTGTAGAGCATCAATTTCCCGATACAAATGGCAAGGCCCCCTGCCCCCTGGTCTCCGATGCCCAAAATTCCCTGGTTGTCGGTGACCACAGCCACACGAATGTCGTTATCCTTGAAGCGTGATAAAATTTCTTCGGCCTGATTAATATTACCCGGATAAAAGTGAAGCCCGGATCCCTGCCTGAAAATGGCCGAGAAATGCTGGCAGGCAAGACCCACGGTGGGGGTGTAGACAATGGCCATGAATTTTCTGATATCACTTGCAATCAGGGCATGGGCCAAGGTGGCATTTTTATCGAAAAGTGACCGGACATAGATGAATTTTTCAATATCGCTGGTTTTTTTGTCCACGATATCATGACCGTTTTTGACCTGAAGTTCCAAGGTTTTGATGGACGGGGGGATGGAGCCGCTCAGACCCAGGCAGACCCTTTCTTTTTCATCAAAGGCCGAGCCCTTGTTGGTATAGCTGTTGTCCTGAATGGCATTTCCGTGGAGATTCACTTGAATGGCGCTGGTGTTGCCGTATTCGTCAAAAATAAATGTATAGCCGTTATCTGACATTATCAATTCCTTACATGTGTTTTTTAATTTATCAGGTTCTATGTTATTTATGTCCATCATATCTATTTCTTTCATTGCCACGCGCCTGAAACACGAACAAAAAATTCATACGAACACCTGTCATTTGACCCCAGCTTTGATAAACTCCCTGTTCAAGCGGGCGATATTTTCAATGGAAATGTTTTTCGGGCATTCGGCTTCACATTCCCGCTCATTGCTGCAGTTCCCGAACCCCAATTCATCCATTTTGGATATCATGGAAACCACTCTTTCTTTGGCTTCTGGCTTACCCTGGGGCAAAAGGGCAAGCTGTGACACCTTGGCACCCACAAATAGCATGGCCGAGGCATTGGGGCAAGAGGCCACGCAGGCTCCGCAACCGATACATTCGGCAGCGTCCATGGCCTTGTCCGCAATTTTCTGGGGAACCGGGATGGCATTGGCATCCTGGGCACCTCCGGTATTCACCGAAACATACCCCCCGGCCTGGATAATCTGGTCCAACCCGCTTCTGTCCACCATCAGGTCTTTGAGCACTTTGAATGCCCGTGAACGAAAAGGTTCCACAACCACCACGTCCCCATCGCTAAAATGACGCATATGGAGCTGACACAAGGTGGTCCCTTTTTCCGGCCCATGGGCACGTCCGTTTACAACGGCCCCGCACATGCCGCAGATCCCTTCCCGGCAATCATGGTCAAAGGTGATGGGGTCCTTTCCTTCAAGAATCAGCGTTTCATTCACCACATCCATCATCTCAAGAAACGACATGTCTGTGGAGATATTTTTGGCTGAATAGGTTTCAAGGTTTCCCTTGGCTTGGGAGTTTTTCTGCCGCCAGACTTTCAGAGTCAGATTGATTGTTTTGGTCATTTGTAACTCCTTTGGCTCAATGTGACATTTTCAAACACCAGGGGTTCTTTGTTAAGCTGTGCTTTCTTTTCTTTACCAGCATACCCCCATGCCGCCACATAGGTAAAATTTTCATCATCCCGTCTGGCTTCGTTTTCCTCGGTCTGGTAGGCTTCGTTCAAGTGGCTGCCGCAAGACTCTTTTCTTGATGAGGCATCTTCAAGGAGCAGGTCTGCAAAATCAAGAAATTCTGCCACACGGCCCGCTTTTTCAAGACTCTGGTTCAACTCTGATTTCGAGCCCGGAACCGTCACATTGGTCCAGAATTCCTTGCGAAGGTCATTTACAAGATGCTTGGCCTTTTCAAGCCCCTCATCATTTCTGGCCATGCCGCAGTAATCCCAGAGAATTTTCCCAAGCTCCCTGTGGATGTCATCACAGGTTCGTTTTCCCTTGATGGAAAGTAAGGTGTCCATAGTCTGTTCCACCTGGGCTGCTGCTTCACCAAAGGCAGAGTCTGTCACGGAAACCGTTGAAGACCCTTCTCCGGCCAGATAGCCACCAATGGTGTAAGGGATGATGAAATATCCATCAGCAAGCCCCTGCATCAGGGCACTGGCACCCAGGCGGTTGGCCCCGTGGTCGGAGAAATTGGCCTCACCCAGAACAAACAGCCCCGGAACATTACTCATCAGATTGTAGTCCACCCAGAGTCCACCCATGGCGTAATGGGATGCAGGATAGATCATCATGGGTGTTTTGTAAGGATTATCAGCCGTAATTTTTTCATACATGGCAAAAAGATTACCATATTTTCGTTTAATCACATCCTCACCATCACGGGCAATGGCTTCCTTGAAATCAAGATACACGGCATAGCCGGTCTCTCCCACACCACGACCGGCGTCACACTGCTCTTTGGCATTCCGGGAAGCCACATCCCTGGGAACCAGATTCCCGAAACTCGGATACTTTTCTTCAAGGAAATAAAAGCGGTCCTGATCAGGAATCTCATTGGGTTTCCGTTTGTCTCCGGGATTTTTCGGGACCCAGACCCGTCCGTCATTTCTCAAACTTTCACTCATAAGTGTCAGTTTTGATTGATAGTCTCCATGGACAGGAATGCATGTCGGATGAATCTGTGTATAACAGGGATTGGCAAAAAAGGCCCCTTTTTTATAGGCCCGCATGGCTGCGGACACATTACAGGCCATGGCATTGGTGGAAAGAAAAAAAACATTGCCATAACCACCGGTGGCAAGAACCACCGCGTCTCCCACATGTTTTTCAATCTCGCCTGTGATCAGATTCCGGGTGATAATCCCCTTGGCTTTGCCATCCACAAGCACCAATTCCAGCATGTCACGCCGTGTGAACATGGTGACTTTTTTGGCTGCGATCTGCCGGGACAAAGCGCCATAGGCCCCAAGGAGAAGCTGCTGTCCGGTCTGCCCCCGGGCATAAAAGGTCCGGGACACCTGGGCCCCGCCAAAGGACCGGTTGGCAAGAAGCCCCCCATACTCCCTGGCAAAGGGAACACCCTGGGCCACGCACTGATCTATAATATTGCTGCTGATCTGGGCCAAACGATAGACATTGGCTTCCCTGGCCCTGAAATCACCACCTTTGATGGTATCGTAGAACAGACGTTGAACACTGTCACCGTCGTTCTGATAATTCTTGGCTGCATTGATGCCCCCCTGGGCCGCAATGCTGTGGGCCCGCCGTGGGCTGTCCTGCATACAGAAGGTTTTAACATTGTAGCCCAGTTCAGCCAGACTGGCTGAAGCCGAAGCACCGGCAAGACCCGAACCCACCACAAGCACGGTGTACTTGCGTTTATTGGCCGGATTGACCAGTTTAAGCTTAAATTTGTGACGGTCCCATTTTTCATGAAGAGGGCCTTCGGGTATATTTGAATTCAATGACATATCTGCCTCCCTTATATGAACAATGACATGTAAACGGGAATCAAACCAAAGCCAGCTCCCACAACAAGACTGAAAACAAGGGCAAGGGCTTTGATGGCCGGATTGTATTTTTCATGATTCACACCCAGGCTCTGGAAGGCGCTCCAGAAACCATGGCTCACATGAACCGCCACCACCAGCATGGCCACCACATAATAACCGACAACCACCGGGTCACTGAACGCATGGGACACAATATCATAGACCGTCTGTGTCTCATGGTCAGCAAAATGAAACCCCAAAAGATGGGCGATCACAAAGAAAATCAGAACGATTCCCGTGTAGGGCATGGTGGCGGAACCCAGGGTCCTGCCGCCCCCGCTTTTGTTCATCTGATATTTAACGGGCCGTGACATATAATTCTGATAGGTAAGCATCAATCCCGTTGTGACATGGACCAGGGCAAAGACCAGCATCAGGACTTCAGCCACACGGATCAAGGGCCCCAGGGCATGGAGGTGATCCACATAACCATTGAAGGTTTCCATGCCTTTATACAAGGTGAGGTTACCCAACAGATGGACCACGAGAAAACAACAGAAAAACAGGCCTGTGACAGCCATCACCAATTTTTTCCCCACCGAAGTCGACAGGGTTTTGACCAGCCAGGACATCGCGATCTCCTTGCATTGTATCAATTTCATTCAAGCCATACCTGCGTGAATGGATCCCGGACCTTAACACCAAACTGACAGGATCATATGCGATCCCTTGCCATGGTCCACGATCCTTTTTGGATTTTCACACAAGCTACACGTATCAATCACAATCAGGTCTAAACAGCTCAACTTCAGGTTGATCTTAAACAAATACCTTTTTGCAGATCTCGCCCAGTTCACCTAAATTTTCACACACCGTAATGCCGTTTTCCCGCATGGCTGAAAGCTTGGCCTGGCCGGTTCCGCTGGTGCCGCTGATAATGGCACCCGCATGGCCCATACGTCTGCCCGGAGGAGCTGTAAGGCCTGCAATAAAGCCAACCACGGGTTTAGTGACATGGTTTTTGATAAAAAAGGCTGCCTCTTCTTCGGCATTCCCGCCGATTTCACCCACCATCACAATTCCTTTGGTTTCAGGGTCATTCTGAAATGCCTCAAGGACATCAATGAAATGGGTACCGTTCACCGGGTCTCCACCGATACCGATGCAGGTGGTCTGGCCGATACCCTGGCCAGAAAGCTGATGAACCACTTCATAGGTCAGGGTTCCTGAACGGGAGACCACACCCGCAGGGCCGCCAGGCGTATGCATGGGACCGGGCATAATTCCGATCTTGCATTCACCCGGAGTAATAATCCCCGGGCAGTTGGGACCGATCAACCGTGATTTTTTCCCGGCCATAAATTTCTTGACCCGCATCATATCCAGAACCGGAATCCCTTCGGTGATACAGACGATCAACTCAATCTCTGCATCCACCGCTTCCATGATGGCATCGGCGGCAAAGGGTGGAGGTACGAAAATCATGCTGGCATTTGCTCCGGATATCTGACGGGCCTCTTTCACCGTATTAAAAACAGGGATCCCTTCGTGGGACTGGCCCCCTTTTCCCGGAGTGACCCCGGCAACAACATTTGTTCCGTAAGCCTGACATTGTTTGGTATGAAACGAACCTTCCCGCCCGGTGATGCCCTGGACAAGAAGCCGCGTATGTTTATTGACAAATATACTCACAATGACTCTCCTTTTATCCCTTGATAATGGAAGCAATCTTTCGGGCCGCGTCTTTCAGATCCGATGCCGTTTCAAGTTTCAGGCCTGATTCAGCAAGAATTTTACGTCCAAGGTCCACATTGGTGCCCTCCATCCGAATCACCACCGGGATGTCGATGCCTGTATTTTTTGCGGCCCGAACCACCCCTTCCGCAAAGATATCACAGCGTAAAATGCCACCGAATATATTGATAAGAATCCCCTTGACCTTGGTGTCCATCAAAAGAATCCGAAAGGCATTTTCAACCATCTCCGACGTGGCTCCGCCCCCGACATCCAGAAAATTTGCAGGTTCTGCCCCTGCGATTTTAATAATATCCATGGTGGCCATGGCAAGGCCGGCTCCGTTGACGATATTGCCGATATTGCCATCCAGATTAATGTAATTCAGGTTGAATTTGGAGGCTTCCACTTCCAGGGGCGCCTCTTCATCCTCATCCCTCATCTCCTTGATATCCGGATGGCGATAAAGGGCACTATCATCAAAATCCACCTTGGCATCCAGGGCCACCACCGTATTATCGCCGGTCAAAACAAGGGGATTGATTTCCACAAGGGAACAGTCCAGCCGGATAAACATGGCATAAAGACGTGTGATCGTGGCTGTGATGGATTTCACCGCCTCGTTTTGAAGGTCAAGTGCATAGGCAACCTGGCGACAGTGATAGGGCTGGAGTCCTGATAAGGGGTCCACAAAAACCTTGATGATTTTTTCTGGATTGTGTTCCGCAACCTCTTCGATGTCCATGCCACCTTCAAGACTGGCCATGATAACGATATTCGCCGTTGCGCGATCCGGAACCAGGCTCAGATACATTTCCTTACGGATATCAAGCCCTTGCTCCACAAGCAATTTTCTCACCACCTGGCCCTGGGGTCCAGTCTGGTGTGTGACAAGATTCATGCCCAGAATGGCTCCGGCATGGTCTCTCACCTCATCGGGGGATGCGGCGAGCTTCACGCCACCACCCTTACCCCGTCCTCCGGCATGGATCTGGGCCTTGACCACAACGGGAAAATATTCAAGGCTTTTGGCCACATCCAAAGCTTCCTCAACGGAAAAGGCCACCCGACCCCGGGGAATGGGCACACCCTCCTCTGCAAAAAGCTTTTTTGCCTGATATTCGTGGATTTTCATACAGCAATCTCCATTTCACTCTGGGGGGTTAACAATGAATCAGACGCGGCAATCAGGAGTCATCGCCCTCAAGGGCAGCGCTCAAAATAAACTCCGTCTGGAAAGAAATGTATTCTTCTAATGTATACTGGCGTTTCAAAAACCACTGGCGGAATGTCCACATATGCCCCAGAACGGTTATATTATGGGCAAGAAGCTCCACAGACCGGTCATCCATGGGTGGCATTTCACCTGCGGCAATGGTACGGGCAATGACATCCACAAAAATATCCGTGATTCTCACTTCATTTTGCAGAACATTGCTCCGCCACTTTTTGGGCAGAGACTTGGTTTCCTGGTAAATCAGAAGAAGGTGATCCTTCATGCGGTCGCACACGATGATGTATTCCATGATCACTTCTTTGAGAGCAGCAATGTCCGATGAATTTCTTGAAAGTGCGGCCGCCACCCCCTGTTCGACTTCTTCATGGATGGCATCACACACAAGATACAGGACATCGTCCTTGGATGCAACATATTCATACAACGAACCAATGGAAAATCCAGCGGCGCTTGCAATCTGCCGGGTAGTGGTTTTGTGAAATCCGTTCTGGATAAACAATCTGACCGATGCATCAACAATCTGTCGCCGTCTTCTCTGCACCAAATCAGGATTTTTCACCTGGGTTGAAACCTCTTTTGTCCTCTCCCTTTTTTTCATGGCCTTTCCGGATAATATGGATCAAGGTATTTGATGTGGAAAACCGCCTTGGCAGCCATCCTGAACGAGCGCTCAGTCAGTTACGTAGCACGCGGGCTTTTTCCTTGTCAAGGGTTTAATGATTAAAGGTGTTCCATGGGAAAAGCAATCATGGGTTGGGTTTGAGAAATTATAAACACGATCACGGATGTGATTTTACATTCCAAAATCGCTACGCCGATCTGACAAAATAATAGCGGTACATAGCCTACATCGACCTGAATGCAGTCCGGGCGGGAATCGTAAAGAGGCCCGAGGATTATCGCTGGTGCTCACTAGTCTACCACAGCCAGACCGGCAACACGGACGATTTTCTTTCAACGGATTTCGGGATTGTGGAATTCAACGATGCCGCTTGTATGCCCCCAATTTTGACTTTTCCGAGAACCTTCTTGCCAGACACACCACCAAAATGTCATTCTTTCGAAAAACAATTGCAAACCTCCATCCTCCATCAACCCGTCCTGCGAAACTTAAAAGTTCATGCATGATAATATCAGATGACTTTTTGTATGTCGAGTAGACCGGTTTCTCCAATAATGACAGCGTATTAACAACATGCTTTTACTGACGCCTTGCCGCACGCGGCTACTACGTGACAGCCGTTTTATGTTTTGCCATTACCGTTGTTACCGGCCCCTCTCAGAACCGTGCTTGCGCTATTTACGCACACGGCTCCTCACATAGTCAATTTGCGGAGAATCCAAACATACTGACCCTGATACGGGGTTTCGGTAGAGGAAATCGTTTCAGCATATCTTTGAACTTTTCCCAGTTGAGACAGTTCCTCTTCCCCCTACGGTTTAGCCACTTGAACAGCAGCTTGACCACTTCGTTGCCAAATCGCTTGATTCCGCAAAGATTGT
>JAHIRD010000035.1 GCA_018818835.1 Pseudomonadota bacterium | reverse complement strand
GTAAAAAGTCGGCGGATGGCTATGGAAAAAGGTCCATAGGCAAGGCATAGTGTTTGGCCGGGCGTGAAGGCATACTTGTTCGTATGTCGAACGTCCGGCCAAACACTATAACGCCGCATATGGGACTTTTTACGACGCCATCATTTAAAAACACGTTCAATTTCTTTATCATACCGGTCAATCATTTCAGGCCAGGAAAAACGGTCCATGGCCTGAGACAGTTCATATCGGATTTGACCATAATCTCTCCAACCCATCAATAGTCTTTCCAGCTTTTCTAAAAAGTCTTTCTGGCAGGTATAAAGAAATTCCTGATGAAAGGCTTTGGGCAGAATCTCAGGATAGGATAAGCGATGGGGTAAAAGAGGTATACACCCGTGTTTCATGGCTTCCACCATGGACATGCCGAAATTTTCCTGCTTGGCCGTACTTAGGGCAATGCTACCGTTGTTCAGCCACGTACAATAATCGTCTCTGTTTTCCAGATATCCATACTGGATCAATCGATTGCCCAGTCGGTCTTTTGCCTTTTCAAATTCCCTGGGAACCCAGCCCGGGCATTCCCCCAGAAGGGCCACCTCAAACTCCAGCCCACGTTTGACCATGACATCCAGAGCATAGAAAAATGACGGGGCATTTTTATCATAGCTCCAACGATGATTCCAGATAATGAGGGGCTTGTCTCGTTCCGATTTTTTGGACCCCATATTCGGGGAAAAGCAAAGGCCCGGATAGACAACCGCTGATTTTTTTAAAATTTCATCTTCAATAAATGAAAGAGGACAATCGGGTGCTTTGACCATGATTTCCACAATCGCTGTGATAAATGCCTGGCGGTGATACTGTGAATTGAACAGAACACGGTCTGCCATAAGAGCTGTGCTGATATCACCCATGGCCATGCCCATATCCTTTTTTTCGCCCGAAGCCGTGGGATAAGTCAACTGGCTTTCATGGAAATAGACCAGGACAGGTGGGAGGGATGGCCCCACAAAGGACTTGAGATCGGAAAGCCGCATCATGCTGCTTGTGATAATTCCGTCATAACCTCCCGATGACCTGAGAATATTTCCAAAATACAAGGCAGAACCATGGATCCGCCATGTCCAATTCCGGTCCGGCAAGGTCAGAAGATCAATATCATGGGAGGAATGGGATACAAGGCCCTGGGCAAATTCCCTGTGAGATCCGCCAAAATAAGGTTCGACAAACAGAATCTTCATCCGGGATTAACCCTTAGATTTTCTCAATGCGTCAAGGCGTGCTTTGATTTTATCCTGAAATGCCAGAAGGTCTTGTTCTAAAAGACTCAGCTCATTGATTCTTTCCCTGATTTCATCCAATCGTTTTTTACCGAATTTTAAGGATTTGGTAATCTGGTCTTCTTCATCAAAATCAACTTCCGTCATTCCGATGATCTCAGAAATCTCCTCCAGGGAGTATCCGAACCGCTTGCCCCTGAGTATCAGTTTCAACCGTGCCCTGTCCCGCCTGGAATAGACCCGCTGGTTTCCATCGGTTCGTTCCGGGGAAATCAGATTCTTTTCTTCATAAAATCGAATGGATCGGGTGCTAATATCAAATTCTTCCGCAAGTGCAGAGATTGTATAGATATCCTTCTGTTTTTTTCCGTCTTTCACGACCATATCCCGAAAAGCTTTTGATGGTTTTTTTATAATGGTTTTGTTATTATCACAAATGATTCAATCATTAATAGTTAAGCCAGCCTATCATGTCAAGATGATTGCTCAAATATTCTCTTGATCAAAAAGGCCTATGAAAAAAAAACATAGTTGACGTTTACGTAAACGTACGTTATATACTGCCCAGTTTTTTGAAACCTTCACCTTTATTAAAAAAAGGCACAGCCATGCATAAAATATTTTATCCCGACTCCATCGCCATATGGGGGCTTTCAGCCAAAGAAAACAATATCCCCAGACTGATTGTTGAAAACCTTATCCGATGGGGTTTTAAAGGAAGAATTTTCGGAATTCACCCGAGAAGCGAGGATTCCCATGTGGAGGGGATCCGCATTTACAAACATGTCAAAGACCTTCCCATTGTTCCGGATCTGGGCGTTTTTCTTTTGCCGGCTCGGTTTATTCCCGATGCAGTCGACCAAGCCGGTGAGTTCGGAATCAGGCGGGCGGCCATTCCTGCAGGTGGATTCAATGAATCCGGCGAAGAAGGAAAAATCCTGGCCGAACGCCTGCTGGAAAATATCCAAAAACACAATATGCGTTTTGTGGGCCCCAACGGGCTCACCGTGGCAAACACCGCCAATGGTCTTTGCCTTCCGTTCCTTCCCATTTTCAGCCCTCCCCGCGGGGGCATGTCCATCATCACCCAGAGCGGAGGTGTGGGAATTTTCCTGTGGAATCTCCTGGGGGATGAAAACATCGGCATGGCCAAATTTGCCAGCATCGGCAACAAACTGAACATCACTGAAATCGACTGTATCGAATATTTCGGGAAGGACCCGGACACCAAGGTGATCTGCCTTTACCTGGAAAGTATAACAAATGGTCGGGCCATGATCGAGGCTGCCATGAAAATTGACAAGCCCCTGGTGGTGTTCAAAGCCAACACCACCCATGCCGGTAACAAGGCCGCCATGAGTCATACAGCGGCCATCAGCAACAATGAAGACATCATCGATGCGGCCTTTGAACGGGCAGGTATCATTCGAATTCACAACTTTGCAGACTTTATTTCAGCGGCCAAGGTGTTTGAACTTCCCCCATTGAAGGGAGATCGTCTGATGGTGATGAGTCCTGCCGGGGGATTCACGGTCATGCTGGCCGATCTGTGTGAAAAAGAGGGATTCACATTTGCAGATCCCGGGCCTGCCTTTTACAAAGATCTTGAAAGTTATGTCAATTCCGGCGTTATCAAGATTTCAAACCCCCTGGACCTGGGAGATATTTATAGCCCCAAAGCCTTTGCGGACATTTTCAATTCAGCCATGCACAATGACAATGTGGACGGAGCCGTGTTCGTGACCCAGAACCCCCAGATGCCCAAAAGCGATGATGTGTTTTACAGAATGTTCAAGACCGATATTTCAAAGGAGGTGATCGGATCCATCCGTTCGTCGAACAAACCCTTTGCCACCTGTCTCTACGCTCCTGAAAAAACCATGAGCAAAATGAAGCGCAGCATGAGCGTCCCCGTGTTCAACTCTCCTGAAACCATGGTAAAAATTCTCAGAAAACAAAGGTTCTACCATCAGAAAAAAGCGGAAGGCCCCTTTGTGACAACCCGGCCTTCGGGCATGGATTATGATTCCGGAAAAGCATGGATCAAGGCTCATCCGGGAGTAACCGGTGAAGACAGCCTGGATTTCCTTACCATGATGGGTATCGGCACCTTGAAATCCCAGGTGGCCACGGACAAGACCCAGGCCCTTTCAGCCGCAAACGATATCGGTTACCCCGTGGTCATGAAGGTGATCTCCCCGGATGCCATCCATAAATCCGAAGCTGGGGGCGTCATCGTGGGGATACACAACGATCAGGCCCTGGATAAAGCCTATGATCAGATCCTTGAGAATCTCATGGCCTACAAGGAGAATGCCCGCTTTGAAGGAGTCCGCATCATGGAAATGGCCAAGGACGGGTACGATATGTTCATCGGAGCCCATGTGGATGATTCTTTCGGCCCTGTGGCAGCCTTTGGTTACGGCGGCATTTACATCGAAATCTTTGCCGATGTGAAAAACGTTCTTTGCCCCTCCAATCAAAAAGAGATCGATGAAAAACTCAAAAAGCTCAAATCCTATAAAATCCTTGAGGGCACCCGTGGAAAAGGCAGGGCCGATATCAAGGCCTATCTGACTATGATCGAACGGGTCAGCCACATGATGGCAGACCATCCCGAAATCAAAGAGCTTGATCTAAACCCGGTCCGTGTCTTCAGCGACTGGTCCGGTGCCGTTGCCTTGGATGCCCGAATCCGCATTGAATAAGGGTTCCGTAAGCACGTGAAATGACATAAGTCCTATGAATCCTATATCCCATGGGTCTTATGGGACCTATAAGACCCATGGGACCTATGAAGATTTCAACTAAGTACGGAGGACGATTGAGACTATGGGACTGAGACCTTTATGATGAATAAAAAATCTTAGTTGATTTGTTTTCCATGGGACAATTCATGGAATGGCTATGATATTCTGCTGATAATAACCATCATCCTATTTGTTTAAAAAAATGGGCAGCCACCCAATCGGATAGGCCGCCCTGCCTCACCACAGACATCATGCCAATCATTTAAGCTACTTATTTCATTGATGAATCACGTATGCGTCCCAGGCATGATCCACCTGGGCCTGAAGATCATTGATCAGATCGTTGCCCAGGGAATAGAACCGGTGCTGGGACTTGAAATAATCGGTCACAGGCAGGCGGGGTTTACCCAGCATTTTTTTTGATGGGCCTGTGAGTCTGAGCTGGGAATTTTCCATCTCGTATAAGGCAAAAAGTCCGGTTTCCACGGCGAGTTTGCCCACCTTGATCGTATACCGGGGTTCAAATCCCCAGCCCGGAGGACAGGGTGTATGAACATGGATATACCTGGGTCCTTTTATGGACGCGGCTTTTTTGACTTTGTCATAAAGATCCAAGGGGTATGCGGCAGAGGCTGTGGCCAGATAGGGTATTTTATGGGCCGCAACAATGGATGGCACATCCTTTTTTGACTGGAGCTTGCCGGTGATGGGTGTGGTGGTGGTAACAACACCCTGGGGTGTGGTTCCCGAGCGTTGGACACCTGTATTCATATAGGCTTCATTATCATAGCATATATAAAGAATGTCATCACCGCGCTCACACGCACCGGACAGGGCCTGTATACCGATGTCCCCGGTTCCCCCGTCACCTGCAAAGGCCACCACGTTCACATCATTTTTTTTCAAGGACCGCATGGCAGCACGAACCCCTGTGGCCGCAGCTCCGGTGGAGGCAAAGGTCACATTCAGGCAAGGCAGCTTTGCGGCTGCAATGGGGTACAAGCCTTGCAGAACCGTCAGGCAACTGGGCGGGACCACAAGAATGGTGTTCTTGCCAAGGGCCTTGAGGGCGGTTCTGTATACAATTCCCAATCCGCATCCTGCACAGGCTCTGTTTCCCGGATGCACAAACTCGTCTTCGGTCAGATTCAGTATACTTGTCTTATTTTCCATGATTTACTCCTGACATTTTAATCCAAGCCATATGGGAGTGTCCCCAAGCCATTTGGGCTTGCTACAGGCTGTCCGAACCGTTTCGAGTAATTGGGCGGTTTTTATTTCACGTCCCCCCAGACCCAGAATATAATTGTGCATGGCGGGTTTATTATCACAGGGATAAAGGGCCGCTTTGATATCTGCATAAAGGGGCCCCTGATTCCCGTAACTCAAGGCTTTTTCAAAAACAAACACGGAGGATTTTCCCTGGAGTGCGTCCACGATGGCCTTGTCCGGAAACGGTCTGTAAAGCTGAATCCCCATAACCCCCACCTTGACGCCTTCCTTTCTCAACAGATCGATCACATCCCTGAAATGATAGGACAGAGAGCCCACACTTACCACCACATGATCTGCATCATCGCACAAGTAAGGTTCCACAAAAGGATGCCCACCTCGCCCGAATGTCTCTTGAAATTTCATGTCGATTTCTTCAAGAACCATCATGGCCTTCCTCATATCCTGGTGAAGGCAATGACGGATTTCCATATATCCGGGGGCGATGTTTCCATGAATATCCGGCCGGACATCGGGCAAGGTCACGGTGTTGAAATTGGAGGGATTTTCAGGATCAAGAGCGTTCTTGGGCTTGAAATCCGGTAAAAAACCATCCACCAACGTCTGGTCAGGTTGTTCAAAGGGCATGTAGGTATGGGACAAAAGATACCCGTCATAGCAGACCATCACGGGTATGCTGACAAATTCGGCAAGATAAAAAGCCTTTATCACCGAATCGATGATCTGCTGATGGTCATTGGCATAGAGTTGAATCCAGCCACCGTCTCTCTGGCTCATGGAATCCTGCTGATCGTTCCAGACTGTCCACGGGGCGCCAATGCCGCGGTTGGCCACACACATCACAATGGGCAGCCTGGCCCCTGCGGCCCAGTGAAGTTGTTCGTTCATGTAAAGCAGGCCATTGGCGCTTGTGGCTGTAAAGGCCCTGGCACCGGCAGATGATGCAGCGATGCAAACTGCCATGGCACTGTGTTCACTTTCAACGGGGATATATTCAGCCTCCATCTGACCGGAAGCCACAAATTCGGATAATTTTTCTGTCAAAGGGGTCTGGGGTGTGATGGGATAGGCTGCAATCACACCAGCCCTGGCCAGTTTCACACCGGTTGCCGCAGCCACGTTGCCCGATTCAATCATATGCATTCGTCGTTTTTCTCCTCCATGAAATGGGCTTCCTCGATCATGCTGATGGCCCCGGCCGGACATTCTTCCGCGCAGATTCCGCAGCCTTTGCAATATTCATAATCAATCACGGGCGGGATGGTTTTGGAGACAACACCATCAGGACAGTAAAACCAGCAGTTAAAACAAGCCCGTTTGTTTGTTTTGGAAGGGATACACGCCCCAAGGTCGATCACCGGCCGGAGAACGCGCCATGATCCTGTTCGTCCACCATCCCCGGGTCCTGGATCACTTCGGGATATCAGGGTTGAAAAATCATCTTGTTTCATCGAACTTCTCCAATCTCGGTTCTGTCATACACACGTCTGGCCGATGCGGAATTCAGTTCCGGTTTTTTATCCCTGAACTCCTCTTCAACGGCCTTAACAAGGATGTCTATGTCCACCAGACCACTGGCCTTTGAGAAGGCACCGATAATTCCGGAATTGACAACCCCCTGGGGCAGACCCGCTTCCCGGGCAAGGGTGGTCACGTCCGATACGGCAATCCTCATTCCCTCAAAGTGATAATCCCGGGCCGGTTTATGTGTATTGATAATGACCCAGCCCCCTTTTTTAAGGCCCGCTGTCACATTGACTTCCTCCAGAAGGGTATGATCCAGTACGATCACCATATCCGGTGTTTCAATGGGAGACAGGTCATAAATTTTGTTTTTTGAAATTTTAAGGGATGTGAAGACCGGTGCCCCCCGGCGTTCGGTCCCAAAGGTGGGAGCCATCACCACGCCTTTGTATCCTGAAACAAAGGCGGCATGGGCAACAATTTTAGCGGCGGTAATGGCGCCCTGCCCTCCCCTGCCGTGCCATCTTATTTCAATTCGTTCCTGGTCCATAATCCCCCAATTTTTTTTATGGTCAAATGAGTGTCGTGTGTCTATTAAAGCTAATCTTTACGTTTACGTCAAGATTAAAAAAATAATCGGCTTTATCCCATGGGCACTGGATTTTGTCACTATGATTCGTGTTTTGCCAGGCTTATGAAAACTTAATTCTTGATTTCGAGCCTGATAATGACTAAAACAGGCAGATAATTTTGTGTAAAAATTGGTTATCGATAACCAAAAACCAAAGGGTCGAGGGGTAATTTTTGATTTTTTGACGCCACCACATAAAATGGTCGGCCACGAATTGTTCTGGATAGGACCATTTTGTTTTTTTGCCGTCTTGACATCAGAAACAAACCGTTCCACATATCATTTAAACATTTTTCAATTCAGAGGTTTCCATGGATATCAGCATCACAAAAGCGGACACGCTTAAAGATCGTCCCAGTGATACAGGGCTGGGTTTCGGCACCCATTTCACCGACCATATGTTCATGATGGATTACAATCCTGAAAAAGGATGGCACAAGCCCTGTATCGTTCCCTACGGGCCCTTTTCCATGAGTCCTGCCACCATGGTACTCCATTACGGCCAGGCCATTTTTGAAGGTCTTAAAGCTTACAGAACATCCACAGGGGATGTCCAGCTGTTCAGACCCAGGGATAATTTCAACCGCATGAACAAATCTGCTGAAATGCTCTGTATTCCGGAAATCGACACGGAATTTGTCATGAAGGCACTCTTGACTCTTGTGGATATGGAGCGGGACTGGGTACCCAGTGAACCCGGAACATCCCTTTATATCCGCCCTACCATCATTGCAACCGACCCATACATTGGTCTCAGAGCGTCCCACACCTACCGTTTCTTCATCATCATGTCTCCGGTAGGAGCCTATTATCCCGAAGGATTCAACCCGGTTAAAATCTGGGTGACACGGGATTATGTTCGTGCAGTCCGGGGCGGTGTGGGCCGGGCCAAAACAGCCGGAAACTATGCCGCCAGCCTGTATGCCACCGAAATTGCCCACAAGGATGGCTACACCCAGGTCATGTGGCTTGACGGGGTTGAATTGAAATACGTGGAAGAGGTGGGTTCCATGAACATATTCTTTGTTCTGGGTGATGAAATTGTCACGCCCCAGCTGAACGGCAGTATCCTTTCCGGGGTAACACGGGATTCCGTGATCACCATGGCAAGGTCCTGGGGTATGAAGGTAACGGAACGCCGAGTTGCCATTGATGAACTCTTTGAGGCACATGCAAAAGGCCAGCTCAAGGAAGTGTTCGGATCCGGAACGGCTGCGGTGATCTCTCCCGTTGGAAATATCAAGTTCCATGAGAAGGTTATTGATATTGGAGACGGTACTGTGGGTCCCATTGCCTCCCGTCTGTTTAAAGAGCTCATGGACATTCAGTACGGGAAAGCCGAAGACAAACAAGGATGGATCGTGCCTGTCAATCCCACATGATTTTTATCATTTTATCTGGGGCTTGAAATTATTTTCAGCCCCATTCATCTTGATCGGAACATGAATGGCAGAATTTTGAAATTCATGTTGTGCCTATTGTTTTCACATGGGGAACGCAATGAAAAAGAACATGTGTCTAAATACCTTTTCACTGATCTGTGTCATCCTGATTGTCCCCCTCAGGGCCATGGCTTTGGACAAAATTCCCATTCAGGTCAGTATTCTTCCCCAACAATATTTTGTTGAACGTATCGGTGGCGATCGTGTGGATGTGGATGTGCTTGTCAAGCCAGGTAAAAGCCCCGCAACGTATTCCCCCACACCTGATCAGATCAAAAAGCTGGCCTCATCCAAACTGTATTTCAGAATCGGTATTCACTTTGAAAACGGTTTCCTGTCCAAGCTCACGTCAATGGCACCTAAAACACGAATTATTGATACACGGCAAGGTATTAAATTAAGGGACATGGGGCAAACCCATGATCAAGGCGATGGGGACGAAGCCGCCCATGATGATCACAACCATCAAGGGCAGGACCCCCACATATGGATGAGCCCCATTCTTGTCAAACACCAGGCCCGGACCATCTACAGTGCCTTGTGTGACGAAGATCCCCAGGGAAAGGCACAGTACACAAAAAACCTTGATCTTTTCCTTGCGGACCTTGACCATTTGAACGATAATCTAAGTCTTATACTTAAACATGTTGCGGGTTCGAACCTGATTGTGTTCCATCCCTCTTTCGGGTATTTTACAGATCAGTACCATCTCAAACAAATCGCCATTGAAACCATGGGAAAAGCTCCCAAGGGCAAGGAGCTTGCCTCCATCATCAAATTGGTGAAAAACGAAAATGCACGGATTATATTTGTCCAGCCCCAGTTTGATCAAAATGCAGCCAAAAAATTAGCGGAAGCCATCCATGGATCGGTTGTGCCCATTGATCCTCTGGCCTATGACTACATGGAAAACATGGTATCCATAGCCCGTGCCATCGCTTCCGGATTAAAAAACAATGGATAAAGGTTATCTGACGTTTATGATAAACCCACCAGGCAGGAAATAATCACACCATGAGCAATCACGATGTCATAACGTTCAATCAGGTCTCCTTTGCCTATCAGAAAATAACAGCCCTCAAAGACGTGAATCTTAAGGTGGCAAAGGGAGAATTCACCTGCATCGTGGGCCCCAACGGCGGGGGGAAAACCACGCTTTTAAAATTGATTCTAGGGCTTGTCCAGCCGGAAAATGGAACGATTTCCATCTTGGGGCAAACGCCGACAATGGCCAGAAAACGTGTAGGTTACATGCCCCAATACGCACACCTTGACCCGGCGTTTCCAGCCTCGGTTATGGATGTGGTATTGATGGGCCGCCTGACAAAGGGCCGATTCTTTTTCAACCGTGAAGACAAAAAAAAGGCCTTGGGTGCCATCAGCCATGTGGGGCTGAGTGACCTGGCCTTCCAGGGATTCCATGAGCTTTCAGGCGGCCAGCGCCAGCGAGCGCTTATTGCCCGTGCCCTGTGCAGTGAGCCGGAACTTCTTCTTCTGGATGAGCCCATGGCCAATGTTGATCATCAAACCGAAGAAAATCTGATGACCGTTTTAAAAAGCATCAACCAGGACATCACCATCCTTTTGGTTTCCCATGATCTCGGCTTTGTCTCACGCCATGTTAAACAGGTGATCTGTGTGAACCACACGGTGGTCACACATCCTACCAGCCAGATCTCAGGAACCATGATCCAGGATATCTACAACCAGGATCTGATCATGGTCAGACATGATCAACAATGTGGTGAAAAGGAGAATTGTTGTGATTGATTTTTTTCATGCCCTGGCTGAACCGGACAATCTGTTTCTCAGATACGCCCTGATCATGGGAGGACTTGCCTCTGTTTCCTTCGGCATCATCGGCACCTTTGTCACGGCCAAACGGATCGGATACCTGGCCGGTGCCATTTCCCATTCCATCTTCGGAGGTATCGGCCTTGCCCTTTATCTGCAAGTCAAGGTGGGACTTACCTGGTTCCATCCCCTTCTGGGTGCCATTATTTTTGCGATCCTTGCCGCGCTGATGGTGGGCTTGATCAGTATCTACGCCAAAGACCGAGAAGATACCATCAT
>JAHIRD010000265.1 GCA_018818835.1 Pseudomonadota bacterium | reverse complement strand
TCTCGGTGTTGTCAGTCGAACAATCATCTACAACAATTATCTCAAAGTCCCTGAATGTCTGTTCTAATGCACTTTGGATAGACTTTCTCAATAGTTCAGCTCGGTTGTACGTGATCAGGATGATGCTAACTAACGGCATTTTATCTGACTCCTACACCTAACACAAACAAGTAATTGCACATCGGGTATAGACCGGTATGTACTACTTCGTCATTCATACCGAATAGAAAGACATTTTTGAAATATTGTCTTGCGGTATCACGGAGCCTCTCGGCACTGAACAGGTTTACGTGCCCCAGTCGAGCTATCTTGGAAGCATAAGGTTTGAAGGTTTCATTGATGGTACCGATTATACAAAAGCCGTCCTCTTTGAGATTAGATATCACGGTCTCGAAGTACTTTCTACCATCTTTGATGTGCTCAATGACATCAAGGGATACAACTGCATCAAACTTACCATAGCACTTGCCTAAAAAATCCTCATAGATAAAGTTCGCCTTATCCCCTAGATTGCTCTTTGCCCACTGAATAGCATCCATATCAGAGTCAACGCCGGTTACCGTGTGCCCGTATTCAGTAAACAGTAAAGTGCCATAACCCGCATTACAACCGAGGTCTAGAATGTTTAACAGGGGTGACTGCCCTATCATCTTTGATGCGAATTTGTAACGTGCGAAGGTAAATAGTACCCAGCGAGGATTATTCAACATCATGTGGCTGAAGAACGTGCCGAGTTTAAGCTGCTTTGCTTCGCCGATATAATCCATTACACTCTGCCAGTGGTCTTCAGTGTTCTTCACTTCTGTATTTTTCACCTCTACTCATTATCTCCTATCTCGATTAGTAATACTCGACCTTTCCATCCCTATCTTTAGTCGGGACTTGCTTCATCCAGAGAAGTCCTTGCCACCAATCCGCATTCTCCCGATACCACTTGATTGTTTTGACAATACCTTCATAAAAGGTTGTTTCTGCTTTCCAGTCCAGCAGACGCAGTGCCTTATCGGTAGAAGATATATGTTGATTCACCTGTCCGGGTCTACCGCTGACGTGCTTGATCAAGCTCTGTGGTTTGTTCAGTTCAGCCAGAACCATGTTGGCTATTTCCCGCACCGAAATTTCCCTGCCGGTACCGATATTGATGACTTGGCCTTTTACCTTACTCAAATCGGCGTGGATTACCCTGTCCAGTGCCAGACATGTGTCGTCCACGTATGTCCAGTCCCTAGTATAATTCCCGGTACCGTGTATAGTCAGTGGTTCGTCCTGGAGGGCACTGGTTATGAATCGGGGTATTACCTTCTCCAGATGCTGGTTCGGACCAAACTGATTGAACGGCCTTACAATAACGGCTGGGATATTGTAGGTAGCCCAGTAGGAGTAGACAAGCCTGTCCCCGCCGACCTTAGCACTCGCATAAGGTGTAGTAGGATTTAGCGGGTGGTCCTCTGTCATGGGGATGCTCAGAGCGGTACCGTAGACCTCGGAGGTAGAAATGTGAATGAACCTTTCAACAGGGTGTTTGGATACGGCATTGGTCACTACTTGAGTACCAAGAACGTCAGTCTCATAGAATAAAGTGTTATCGTAGATTGATCGGGCTACATGCGTGTTATGCACAACGACATTCCCAACACCGCAAGCGAAGTTCTCAAGGTGTTCTACCGACACGTCGTATACATAGCCGTCATAGTCTAGTTCTTCATATCTTTTTTCAAGAAGCGACTCCGTGTAGTCTCCACCGAAACTTAGACAGTAAGCGTGGCAGCGTTTATCCACGCTTACGGAGTAATTCATCTTTAGCATTGTTAGCAGTAGTGATAATCCGGTTGCCAACTTGCGAGACACAGTCGTGTATCTCGTTGTCTCATAGGATTGATTTTTAACTACTTGCCCATCTCCTGTAACAATTCTTGCTAAGAACTCTTCTTGGAACTCCTTCTTTAATTGAAAAACAAATGATGGAATCATTTTGCCGTGGGACCCATATCCTGCATGCTTTCTCAATAGTTGAAACAGTTCTCTACTAGACACTACTAATTGCGATGCCCTGCCTTTTCCATGTCTCCATGTAATACTGCTGTTAAAACCAATAAGTTGTAGGTCAATTTTAGTAGACAGTAACCATTCCTCATTCTTGTTTGAGAACCCACATTGAAAAGACCCGTTTGCCTTATCAAATGAAGTCCATCCTTCAGGAACGTAGCTACCAAACACTCTCAAAAGAGCACGAAGCCTCTCCCCAGAAAAGCCGAGCGCTCTATCTTGTTTCGATATGTGATTGATATTTCTCATCCCCAAGAGTTCTGGGTTATCTACAGGATATGCTACGTCAAAGTTACAGTCGTAGATTGAATGGTTCGGGGTCACTGTTACTTCTCCCCATTTCTGTGTCAATCTGATGATGTTTCCCTGGTATTTGTGCCTGCTTATCTGCTGTATCTTCATCCAGTAGCCAATACCGCCTTTATAGGCTACTACACGATGATTGTCACTCTGAAAGTCTATTGTTTCGACACCTTCGCAACAAAGAGCAGGAGACACTTTAGCACTTCTATTGAACATATCTTCTAAAGTCAAAATCTCAATCTTTCCATTATTCCAAATAGGCACGTATGTATCAGCAGAAATGCTTTCGGCAGCAAAGTTAATCACGATGTCAGCCTTGGCAACCAGCTCATTGACTAAATCCCCGCTCCGTATATTGCCATGCCAGAAAGTAAAGCGCTTATCCTTCTTGATATTGTCTGGGATGTTGCCCATGTTACCAGCATAGGTGAGAGCATCGAGGACGGTTATATTATAGTCATAATTGTCGAAGAGATACTTAACCATGCGGCTTCCGATGAACCCGGCACCACCAGTAATCAGAACTGTTTTCACTTTTGCCTCCTGAGTGCTGATTCAGTATTGTCCTCCAAAGCGCGGGCAAAGATATCTGTTAACCGTTTCTCCCATGTGTGGTCCCTCAGAACCCGGTCATACCCTCTCTTGGTGATAGTCTCTCTGGCATCATCATTAGCCAGGTAGTACTTGATTTTTTCAGTAGCATCGTCGGTGTCTTGGTAAGTTATAATTTCCTCTCCGGGGATGAAGTACTCAGCTATTTCTTCTGTCTCCAATGTGAGCAACATGCTACCACAACTTGGTGCCTCGAAGTCTCTTCCTTTGACAGCTGGAACTCGGCCACCTCTTGATGCCAAGGATAAGTTGATGGATATCTTAGTCTGATTAGTTATCCTTATCAGTTCCGATTGAGTAACTCTATGGCTGGCCCCCCACCACTGACCGAATGTTGCAACATTTATTCCGTTTCCTCGCAAGGTGTTTATGAACTGGAACCTGTTACCATAACATTGACCTACAAAGCTAACCCCATAGATTTCAGGTAGGTTCAGGTTCCTGTATAATAGATGATTGCTTGCGTATTGGCTTAACATGACGTTATCAAATCCCTCTTTTTTCCTTCTTGCATACCCTATTCTATCCGTGGTGACAACAAGATTGAATAGCTCCCAGATGGATCGGGTATTATCGTATTGATGGTGGTCATCCGCTTGCCAGTACACTGTCCTTGTCGGTAGCTCTTCCGATACGGCTCTCCAGACATTATGGTCAATACAATCATTAGTATGAACGTAGAATAGTATGTCTGGCTGGTAGCAATAGACAGTCTCCAGCAACATTCGAGACATCCTGCTCTTGCCATAACGTTGTGCTATACGGTCGCTGTCAAACAACACTAGGGAGTAGTCTATGGTGGTGAGCGTTAAGTAGAAGTTGTAGTAGGGGTAGCTTAATCCCCAGTTTCTATTCCCGTAGTGGTACTTATCCATGACACACAGGACTGTTTTCTCACCTGGTCGGATGTGGCTCTCGACTTCTTTCTCTGCTAGCACCTCGATTGAGCTGATGCCTAGCTTGCGGTAGACACGTTCCAGTATTCCCGACCCTTTGCCTAACACCGTGTTTTGCAGACTATTCACGTATTGTATTTCCTTTCTTGAAAAAGATGAAGTTCACAATATAAACAGACCCACCAAACCTGTAGGCATCCGTATCTTCTTCAGCCCTCCACAGCATACCACAGTTATAATCCGTGTTCCCGATTATCTCGAACCCCAACTTTTCCTGTAATGAAACAAACCTATCCCACTTTTTTTGGGTCCACCAGCTGGATTGACCTCTGCCGAGATTCTCTCTGCCCAAGGGGTGGTAGGTAGAGGCAATACCGCACTTGCCCCCCGGCTTCAGCGTCCTGATGATCTCAGGAAGTACATTACTATCCCAGCTGTCTATGTGCTCAACGCTACTGTGTGACACTGTCTTGTCGAATGAATTGTCAGGGTAAGGGAATCTGTGGCTGGCGTCAAATACATCGAAGATAATATTGCTGGTTATCCCCTGCTGGTACTCGTTGTAATTGTGTACTCGTTCATTGTCACTGTGCAGTGGTATATCATAACCGTTATCGTTCACATACAATGTCGCACACCGATTAGCCAGCCAGACATTTATCCAGTAGGTATTGCCACAAGCCAGGTTCATTACCGCGTCTGTCGGCAAAATGCCGGTGATATAGTCAGTGTAGGCAGCTTCCGCCATTTTCACGTAGGAGTGTCCGTTCATCAGTACACACTCTCCCCCATGCGGTCTGCATCTGGTATCCACGGTGTCTTGTATTCTGTCAATCAACTCACTAAACCCATACTTCTCCAGTTTCGTTGCACAGTCATCTCTCACTTTCTCAGCATCCCAATCATGGGGGCTTAGTGACAACCAGTTTGCCTTGCCTCCTGCTAACGGGAACAGGGAAACCATCTCGACAAGCGCCTCTTGGACTTCCCTGATTGCTAGCATCTCGATCTTGAAAACTGAGTTCGGAGAGTAGTCAGGTGAATTCCTATCGTATTTATGATAATCATCGAGGGGCAAGTAGAGACTGTGCCCCTTCTCATATTCCTGTGAAATAGACTTGGAAGGGGCAATGTCACGAATTACTCTTACCATTTCTCCCGCAATGTTCTTTATCTTCACCGCGGCTCCTTTCGGAACCAGAATAGACCACAGGCGTAGTTAGACTCCTCTAAGACGGTGATATCTATATTGCGTTCAAATACCATATCATCTGTAACCCCGGATAACTCAATCAGACTGAGGTCGTGGAAGTATTCTATGATATGTCTTGGGGAGTGTATCCTGTGAGCATTGAAACACAATCTTGGTCTGCCGACAGGTAGTGAGAAATACAGGTTTCCGTTGATTGCCAGAACTCTTGATAACTCTCTAGCCGACTTCACTGTCCCCTGTGGGTCAAGAGGGTCACCGTATCTTCCGAGACCTACGTGTTCGGCTACATTCAGGCAGGACAATGACTGTACAGAATTACTCTTGTAAGGTAGTGAGAGGATACTTCCTTTCCGGCAGTCTAACCTGTCCAGCTTCGCTGTCAAAGGTCGGATATCTACGAACACGACATCAGTAATCATAGATAGCATCCCGATATACATCACGCTGGAACCGACATCGACGTGGTGTGTGACTTT
>JAHIRD010000034.1 GCA_018818835.1 Pseudomonadota bacterium | reverse complement strand
CGTGATGGAAGATTTAGAGTTTATGAAGCAGCTGAAACACGTCGGGGGCCGCATCCATATTTTCCCGGACAAGGTGGACACGTCGGCACGACGCTGGCACAGGGAAGGTATGTTATCCTGCACCCTTCGAAACTGGCTGATCCTTGGCCTCTATCATGCCGGTGTTTCCCCGGACAAACTTGCGGCCCTTTATCCCTGATGTATTCGTAAAACGTATAACGATGGCTATGACATGGGGAATTCCCAATTCCAAAATCGATAAGTCAGGTTTTTTCCTTCGACGGCGACGGCTCCGACATAGCCGTCCACGGATGGAATTGAACGGATAGTCATGTGGTGTTCACTTCTCCCATCCGTATCGTTCAATAGAATCGATTCTTCTGTCATGTTCGAGCGAACAGATACAGAAAAGGTATTTAACTCAATTGACATTCCTTTGCCCCAGGATTTTATATAGGACTCCTTACGTGTCCAACAATTGAAAAATGCTTCTCTTCTAAGTGACTCCGGGAGCCTTTTATAATCCTCAATTTCTTGTTGACTAAAAAACCGATTGACGATCTCATCCTGATTTTCCATGAAACAGATCTTTTCAATATCTACACCAATGTGACGTTGATTGCTAATTCCATATAACACCCGGTCACCTGAATGGGAAACATTAAAACAAAGGGGATTTTCATGATGTGTATCGGCACATTCCGGCTTTCCGAAAGGATTGTATTCAAAGCGGATATCGCCGGGAGGCGTATTCAGGTAACGTCCTAAAATATACCGAAGCAAGCCACGTGAAACGATAAACCGATTGTAATCCTCCGACCTGACAAAGCGACCGGCACGCAGGGTTTCATCCTCCGAGAGAACCTTCCGGAAATAGTCCAACCAAATACGGGGCAGGTTGACATGGGCGCACCAGAGATGGATTTCATCCGTGGCCGGTGTCATCATGCTCGTTGCGGGATTCCATCTGTCTTTGATATCATTATCCTTTGATTCAATAAATAGAGTCATCATTTATCATATCGTAACTTGGTGATTCCGACTATGGTTTTTCATAAAAAATAGATTGAGGCTTGGTTTATAAAATTACCTGGGTGAAGGTGTGACAGCCACAGACACATTCTTGGTTTTTCAGATCGTTATGTGAAATTTTAAAAAAGTAGGTATCCATTTTGTCCAAGTTAATTTATAATGGCAATATTAATACCAAATCGTTGATTCGATACCTGATATCATTTTGCTTTGAACCTATCTAAAAGAAAAGTTAACTCTGAAAAATTGAAAAGATGTCGGTTTTGTTTTGTGGCGTCGTAAAAGGTCTTTGCCTGGGCACTAACTACTGCCTTCTTCGCCCCAGCCAATCAATAGGCCCTTGCATGAGGGCCTTCTCCATTATTCGCGCTTTTTAAACGGCGATAAACGAATGCCATCACTCTGGGGCAGCGTTATTACAGCGAATGACAGAATTATGATTTTCAATTCATTTTTATGAAAAAGTGAATCCTATTTAAGGAAGCATCCTATGACAACCTATTTATTCCCCGACCAAGTCTCCCAAAACAAAGGTTTAGAGAATCGGATATGAGGAAAAAAACACAGACCGAAAACAAGGACATCGCCATTGTCGGCATGGCCTGCCGCTTCCCGGATGCCGGGGATTACCATGCCTTCTGGGAGAATATTAAAAACGGCGTCAATTCCATCCGGGAGATCACGCCGGACCGCTGGGATATTCAAAGGTATTACCATAAAGACCGTCATGAGCCGAACAGGAGTGTCAGCAAGTGGTGCGGGCTTGTGGGCGATGTGGATGCCTTTGACAATCCGTTTTTTCATATCTCGAACAAGGAAACCGAGGCCATGGACCCCCAGCAGCGCCTGTTGCTGGAAGAGACCTGGCATTGCATGGAAGACTCCGGCATACATCAGGCTGAACTGCAAGACAAGCGAACGTCGGTCTATGTCGGAGCCATGGCCATGGATCACCTGAACCTTGCAGGGCATCCCCAGATACCTGCGGATACCTATAACGCATTTGGAAGCTACGGGTTCATGTTGGCCAATAGAATTTCATACACCTTGGGTCTTTCCGGAATCAGCTGCTCCCTGGATGCCGCATGCGCATCCTCCCTTGTGGCTGTTCACCAGGCAAAACAGGCTCTTTTGGCCCATGATACGGACTATGTCTTTGCGGGTGCAGTCAGTTTGAATTTACATCCGTTCAAATATGTGTCCTTTTCAAAAATGCGGCTTCTCAGCCCGGATGGGCAATGTAAGACCTTTGACAAAGACGCCAATGGCTATGTTCCGGGTGACGGCATTGGTGTTGTGCTTTTGCAGCGGCTTGAAGATGCCCTAAAGGCAGGAAATCATATTCACGGAATTATCAAGGGATCGGCGGTTAATTATACAGCCAGTGAAGGGACAGTGACCACTCCGGCTGTCAGGGCCCAGTGTGATGTGATTACACAGGCATACCACGATGCACATATCAGCCCTGAAACCGTAAGCTACATCGAAGCACACGGTACGGGCACGGCTCTTGGTGATCCCATAGAGATAGAGGCCTTGACGCGCTTCTTTAAAAAGCATACCGATAAAAAGAATTATTGCAAAATAGGTTCCGTAAAGACGAATATCGGGCATACGGAAAGTGTTGCCGGGATGGCGGGATTGATCAAAGTTCTGTTGATGATGAAGCACCAACAGATCGCCTCCAGCCTGAATTGTAAGACCGTGAATCCGGTCATTCATTTTGATGATTCCCCGTTTACCCTGGCCAAGGGTCTTGAAAACTGGACCACGTCATTCCCCTTGCGGGCAGGTGTCAGCGCCTTTGGAGGCGGCGGCGTCAACGCCCATGTGGTTTTGGAACAACACGTATATCGTCCGGTGAAACACGAATTATCGTCCCCATCCTATCCTTTTCTACTGAGTGCAAAATCCGAATCATCCCTGGCCGACCTGATTGAACGATGGCGGAATTTTGTTAATACCGAAGGATACGCGTTGTATTCCCTTGGTGATCTGGCTAAAACCCTTGCCACCGGCAGGGAGTCCTTTGACCATCGCTTCGGTGGTTTGATAGGCAGCCATGACGAATTACGAAAGCTGTTGAACCATGCCCCCCATTGTTTTTCCAACACCCGAAAAACAACGTTTCCCTTACGCGTGGGAGAATATGACTGGATGGGCTGGCAGGATATTCAGCCCTTGTTGGGTGAAGGGTTTGTCGCGAAGGAACTCGGTCAGATGGAAATCCTGCTGGAAAAAATCCAGGGTTCCCAGAGAGCCCTGCAGGATTTTCATAAAAAGAAATGGCCCGTCAACCGTCGTAAACTATACCGTTTTATGGTGGGTTACGCCTTTTTAAAATCCTTTTTTGAAACAAGTGGATTTTATCCTGAATGGATAAGGGGCGAAGGATGTAACAGCGGTGTATGGACGGCCTTGGCCCTATCCGGAATGATCCCCTGTGAAATGGTCCTGGCATTTCTATCCGGTAAAAAGACGGAGGCAGACATCACCTTGGGCCGTCCCCGAATCGCCTTTTTAGATCCTGTGACACAAACGATTCTCAGGCCTTGTTCCTTTACCGCCCGGTATGTCCGAGGGCTTTTGGAAAACCTGACGGTTCCGGATGAAACGGTTGCTATTTATCACCTAAAAGGAAAACAGCTTTCGGAAAGCCTGTTTTCTTTTAAGGAATATATCCGGGAATGGGACGATATTTTGAGGCCGTTTGAAATCACGCTTAAGCAGCTGATGGACAGTCCGCTCAAGAAAGAGACATATCTTTTTGCCGTCATCATGGCCCATTGCATCCGAAAATTGAACCGCACATGGCATTTTACGGAAGCGACATATGAGGCATCCCCCGAATTTTACGAACTGGTGAATCTGGTTACAGATCACGTGATGTCACCGGAAACTCTTGTGGAACTCTTTGTGAATGAACAGCCGGAATACGAAGCTGCCGCAGCGTCCCTTGATCAAAACCGGAAAAATGGATCGTTACATAGTCATTATTCTCTGTTGATGCATCAGCCGTTTGAAGCGATTCCCAATATTCCGGCCTGGCTGAAACAGTATGAGAATACACCTGTTTCAAGTTCTCCCAATAGCTCATGTATAGATTTCGGAAAATTCACGGGAACCCCCGAAGGGTGTTCGGTAAACATCAATATGGATAATGACCCAGGTGCCATTCTTGAAAACCTTATGCTTTCACTCTGGCTCAATGGGGTAGACATCGAGTTCAAGGGCATATATCCCCCCGGGACCTTTCAAAAGCTGGCCCTTCCGGTTTATCCTTTTCAAAAGATCACGCACCCCATGCCGGGAACTCAGGTACACGGTGAGATCAAATGCCAAATCCCTGAGGCGTTGCATCCCGTTGAAACGGATATTGCTGAAAAATCATTGGATGAGTCCCTTGACCATGCCTTGATGGCATTGCTGATCAGCAAGGCATCCGGGATACTCAATGTGAATCCGGAGCATATGGACTGTGACAGCGAACTGGGGGACTTTGGGTTTGATTCCATCACATGGGCCGACTTTGCCGACCAGCTGAATGAACTCTGGGACCTTGAGTTGTCTCCGGCTCTGTTTTTCGAATACTCGACGATCCGGGAGGTGGCCCGGTATCTGGTCACCCTGCATGGGGAGCGGTTGGCTGAGTATTTCACTATCCAGGTAAAAACGGAGAGGTACCTGCCCGACAGTCAGGATACTCAAGAAAACCTGCCGGTTCAAGATACGCAGGCATCCCGGTTGGCACAGACATCACCTGAACCCTCAACATCGGACAATCAGCCCTTGCGTCCTGGACCCATTGCTGTCATCGGTATGAGTGGCACTTTTCCCCTAAGTGATGATGTGGACGCCTTTTGGAAAAATCTGGTTCAGGGCAAAGACTGCATTCGGGAAGTCCCCAAAGACCGGTGGGACTGGACCCGGATTCAAACCGATGATGATCTGGACAGAGATACGATCAAATGGGGCGGCTTTATCGATGATGTGGCGGCCTTTGATCCGTTGTTTTTCGGTATTTCGCCCAAAGAGGCCGAACTGATGGATCCCCAGCAGCGCCTGCTGATGATGCATGTCTGGAAGGCCATGGAAGACGCGGGCTATGCCTCGGGAAATCTTGCCGGTACTCCCACGGCGATTTTTGTGGGAACGGATCACACCGGATACGGTGAGCGGATCATTGGGCCGAATCAATCCATCGACAGCGTGACATCCATGGGGCTGCTGCCTTCCATGGGACCCAACCGTATGAGCTGGTTTCTGGACCTTCATGGCCCCAGCGAACCTGTGGAGACGGCCTGTTCCAGTTCACTTGTGGCCATTCATAAAGCCCTGGCGGCCATCCGCGATGGCCTCTGTGATATGGCCTTTGCAGGGGGAATCAATTCGATGACCACACCGACCCGTCACATCAGCTTCGGGAAAGCCGGGATGCTGAGCCGGGACGGACGATGTAAGACCTTTTCCCACAACGCCGACGGGTATGTCAGGGGTGAGGGCGCAGGCATGCTTTTACTGAAACGCCTTGATCTGGCTGAATCCGATGGAGATCCCATCCATGGTCTTCTACTTTCCAGCGCCGTAAACCACGGGGGGCGGTCCCATTCCCCCACGGCACCGAATCCCAAAGCCCAGGCAGATCTGCTGGTCTCGGCCTACCGTCGGGCCGGAATCGATCCCGGGACAGTCGGATACATGGAAGCCCATGGCACCGGAACCGCCCTGGGTGACCCTGTGGAGATCAACGCCCTTAAAACGGCCTTTGACACCTTGTATCGGGATGCGGGGAAACCCGAGGCCCTTGAGCCCCATTGCGGGCTGGGTTCGGTAAAAACCAATATTGGCCACCTGGAATTGGCCGCAGGTATTGCGGGTGTCATAAAAGTCCTGCTCCAGATGAAACACAAAACACGGGTCAAAAGCCTGCATTGTGACACAGTCAATCCCTACATCACTCTGGAAAAGAGCCCGTTTTACATTCAACGGGACACCGGGCCCTGGCCAAGCCTCGAGGACGGAAACGGAAACGATCTGCCCAGGCGTGCCGGGGTAAGTTCCTTCGGGTTTGGTGGGGTCAACGCCCATGTGGTCATGGAGGAATACACCGGACCTGCCGTTTGGGAATCGGAATTGATCGGTATACCCATCCTCCAACCGGTTCTGATCCCCTTGAGCGCCAAAACCGGTGAACAGCTGAACACCCATGCATGGCAATTGATCAGGGCTATTAAAACAGGAAAATTCACGGACAGGGTCCTGTCATCCATGGCCTATACCCTTCAGACCGGCCGGGATGCCATGGCCGAACGGTTGGTGATCATAGCCGGATCAGTCAGGGAACTTGCAGATAAACTGAAAACCTTTATCGATCACCAAGGGCATCCCCATCCGGCTAAAGTGGAGGGCCTTTACCGGGGAAGAATCAAGGCTGACAAGGAATTATTGAGTCTCTTCGAGTCGGATGACGACGTGCATAAGGCGCTGGACGCATGGATAGACAAGGGTAAGCTCGAAAAACTCGCCATTCTTTGGACACGGGGCGGCGACGTTGACTGGAACAGACTGTACGACGGGGCACGGCCCCGGCGGATCCACCTGCCCACCTATCCCTTTGCCAGGGAACGGTATTTGAAATCCGTCGTTTCCCCATGCACCTCAAGACGAGACGATTCGTTTCAGCCGATAATCTATCAGCCGGTCTGGAAACCCGAACCACTTGCCGAGAATCATGGCTTGAAACAGGCCAAATCACAGAAATCCGTTGTTATGATTGTTTATCATTCCGAGGTGAAAGCTCTTAGGGACGCGCTTGCGAACGTCCATTTAAACGACGAATTGATTGAAATCCGCATAGGGGATGACGTTTCTTCAGTCAAAGCACGTATTGCATCGCTCAAGACAATCGACAGGATTTATTTTCTCGGGGGGATTCAGCCGGATGTCACGGATACCCATGACCTGAAGACCATGGAACAGACCCAGGAAACGGGCGTCCTCTCACTGTTCAGGTTCGTTCAGTCTCTCATTCAAAGGGACATGGATAAACCCGTTGATATGATCATTGTGACCGGCAACGTGTATCCTGTTTTGGTCACGGACCGCCTGGTACCTTACGGAGGAAGCCTTGCCGGTCTGGCCAAGGTTGCAGCCAGCGAATACCCGGATAAACTGAAGCTGATCTGCGTGGATGTTAATCCGTCCGACGACATGATTTCCTCTCTGGCCAGGCAGATCACCCTGGAAACTGGCGATCCCGACGGAAGGGCCATAGCCATTCGGGGCGGCAAACGCTATGTGAGGCGTGTTGAACCCCTGGTGATTCCTTGGGAAAAGACCCGGTGTTTCCGGCAACACGGAGTGTATCTGATTGCAGGGGGCTGCAGCAGCATCGGTCTTGCACTGGGGATTTATCTTGCGGAACAGGTTCAGGCGAATCTCATCCTTTGCGGGCGGACAGCATATACCGATTTACGTGCGGATCAGAAAAATAAAATCAATCAGATCAGATCAAAAGGCAGTGACCTGATCTATATTCAGGGGGATCTGGCCGACCCAGCCAGAATGGACGCGGTGGTCAAGGAATCCCTTTCCCGGTTTGGCTGTATCCATGGTGTGATCCATGGGGCCACCGTCAGAAAAGATAGGCGCCTTGGAGACATGGACGAAACTGACTTTCGTGAGGCCCTGACATCAAAAATATTCGGAAGTGTTGTCCTGCATCATGCCTTAAAAGGATTGCCCCTTGATTTTATGCTCTTTTTTTCGTCGGTCAGCGGATCGTTTTACGGGTTGCAAGGACAAAGCAACTATGCGTCGGCCAATGCCTTTTTGGATAGTTTTGCTTTATACCTGGATCGGATCAAGGACTACCCGGTTTCCGTGATCACCTGTGGGAACACGGACTTAGGGGCACATGCGTCAAGCCCGGTACTGTCTGCCCAGGGCATTGTCAATATTCGTCCTGAGGAACTTTGGGAAGCCATCACATGCATTCTTTCAGGTGATGCCCGTCATGTGATCGCATTAAAAGGAGATGACTGTTTTTTAAAGGCTGTTGGTGTTGAAACACAGTCTCGTACAAAAGATTCCTTTTCCCGAATGACAGGTCGACCGTCCGGAAACCCCGGGACATCCGGTGATCCGGAAGGTCTTACAAAAGACTATATAAAAGGTGTTCTGGCCGACGTGACAGGTCTATCACCAAGCCGGATCAAGGATAACCTTATCCTGGGGGCTTACGGTGTCAACTCGCTCATGTCCAAAGTCCTTTTGACACGGCTGGAAAAGGTCTTCGGGCTGTTACCGGCCACCTTGTTTTTTCAGTATAAAACGGTCCGTGAATTGAGCAGCTACTTCATGACGTCTCACACGGCACGATTGATGGAGATCCTGGGCGATGATGGGGCGACATCCCATGCCGTTGATATACCTGCATCACCCCCCTCATCAGGGCCGAATCAAGAGCCTTTGATTGAATCAGCATCTGTTGAAGAGCCGATAAATCAAAGGGAAAAGAAAAAGGATTTTGTCGATTCCCTCACGGATACGGATGTGGAACGGTTGTTAAAGGGATTGCGTGATCGGGAGCAAAAGGCCCAGGGTAAATCCGGCCATGTCCCTTTGGTTCGACCCCTAACGTTCATGTTTCCGGGCCTTGGCGATCATTATCCCGGCATGGGTACGAGGCTTTATCAGACGGAAAAAACGTTTCATGATATCATAGACCGATGCTGCAATTATGTTCAGCCGTTACTCGATAGGGATCTGAAAGAGATTCTGTTCGCGAAGGAGCATCCCGTTGAGCCCCTTGACAATCCACAGACAGCCTTCACACCGTTGTTTAAACCCAAAGAAAAGGTGCCGGATCACATCCTGGACAGGGCCCTGTTTGCTCATCCGGCCGTGTTCACGGTCGAGTATGCCATGGCCCGGTTATGGATGGACAAGGGCGTAAGGCCCCAAGCCATGATTGGTCTGAGTCTGGGTGAATACACGGCAGCTTGTCTGGCCGGGGTCCTATCCCTGGAAGACACGTTGCGCATCCTGGTCAAGCGGGCGCAACTGATTGAAACCCTTCCCCAGGGTGCCATGCTGGCCACCCTGCTTTCGGAAGAGGAACTTCGCCCTCTTCTGGGTGAGGGCCTTGACATCGGGGTCATCGGAGCCCCCCATTCATGTATGGCTTCAGGAGACCTTGGGGCCATTCTCGCATTGGAGAAAACACTGGAAGGTATGGAGAAGGTCTTTAAACGTATGCCCGTGGACCGAGGGTTTCATTCCCGGCAGATGGCGCCCGTCAAGGCGGAATTTATCCGGTTTTTGGAGACGATTTCCTTTCATGCTCCGACGATTCCCTACCTGTCCAATGTCACGGGAACCTGGATCAAGGATGAACAGGCCACCGGTCCGGACTACTGGTTCGAACATTTGTGCAGCACCGTTCGCTTTGCCCAGGGTATGAACCTTCTGCTCAAGGACAAGGACCGGCTGTTTCTTGAAGTGGGGCCAGGGTCCGGACTGAGCAGTTTTGTCCTTCAGCATCCGGAAGGAACCCATCTTTCAGAGCGGTCTGTGATGCAAACACTGCCGAACCATAACCGGGCAGGAAATCATTTTGAAAACGATATTCTTCAACGGGTCAGAGAAGCGATGGGCTCCGATGCATAAACAAAGGACGGGTCGTATGGCCGACAGAATGGAAAAACGGGAACAGTTACGGCAGCTTCTTAAAAAACAGCAGATTGATATTTCTGCCCATGATATTGCAGTCATCGGTTTGGGCGGCCGGTATCCCAAGGCTGAAACCCTCGATGATTTCTGGGATATCATTCGAAACGGGAAACGGTGCATCGAAGAAATCCCCAAGGACCGGTGGGAAGCAAACCGCTATTTCGATGCTGACCCTAAACAGGCGGTGACCGGAAAGATGACCTGTAAATGGGGGGGCTTCCTTGATGATGTTTACGCCTTTGATCCGTCGCTGTTCCATATGACGGCTGAAGACGCCGCGGTCATGGATCCCCAGATCCGGTTGCTTTTGGAAACGGCCTGGGCCACAGTGGAAGACGCCGGGTATCCGGCCCTGGTTGGGTATCCGCGCAATATCGGGGTTTTTGTGGGGGCGACCACCCATACCTACGATGATCTGCTTCTGGAGGAACACCAGCGCGGGAAATCTGTTTATCCCTTGGCCAACCCAGCTGCCCTGGCCAGCCGTCTGGCTCATTTTTTCAATCTGACAGGGCCCTGCCTTCCCGTGGATACGGAATGCTCTTCCTCGCTGACGGCCATCCATCTGGCATGTCAAAGTCTTAAGAATAACGAATGTGACATGGCCCTGGCCGGGGGGGTGAATCTTTACCTGCATCCATCGAAATTCATTGGGTTAAGCTGCCGGAATATGGTGTCACACGACGATAAACATCGAAGTTTCGGAAAAGGCGGGACGGGGTTCGTGCCCGGCGAAGGCGTGGGGGCCGTTCTCCTGAAACCCCTGGCCCGGGCTGTGCGAGACGGCGACCCCATCCACGGTGTGATCAAAGGAAGCCGGATTAACAATTGGGGCAAATCAGTCATGTACATGAGCCCCAATCCCGTCATGCAAACGGATCTGATTGTCAGAACCTTGAAGGACACCGGGATCGAGCCAGGGACCCTCAGCTATATCGAGGCCCAGGGCCTGGGATCGGATGTGGCCGACACCACGGAGGTGCTTAGTCTCACCGAGGCTTTTCGGCATTTCGGGGAACCTGGGAATCCTTGTCCCATGGGTGCTGTCAAACCCAATATCGGACATCCTGAATCCGCATCAGGTATGGCCCAGCTGACCAAGGTGCTGCTCCAGTTGAAGCACAAACAGCTTGCGCCGACACTGGGTTCGGATGAGCCTAATCCCAATATCGACTTTGATCATTCGCCTGTTTATCTCCAGCGGGAGCTGGCCCAATGGCCGCGGCCGGTCAGGCATGGAAATGGCTCGAGTATGATCAGCTCTCGGCGTGCTGGGATCGTCTCCTTTGGTTCGGGAGGAACCGGGGCCTGCCTTATTGTTGAGGAGTTCGAGCCCATTGCGTTCGACCCGGAGTCTTCAGGACCGGTGATTTTTGTCCTTTCCGCCGCCAATACCGACCGTTTGAACGTCTATACCCGGCTTATGGTGTTATGGTTGAAAAAAACATGGCCCCCAGGCACAGCCCCCCTGGCCCGGATCGCCTATACCCTTCAAACCGGTCGTACCCCCATGCAGGAACGCCTTTCGGCTGTGGTCTCCGGACAGGATGAACTGATTGAAAAACTGGAACAATACTGCCAGGGTGCCATCCCTGTGAACCATTTTTATACCGGAACACAAGGCAAACACCCTTCGCCCCAAACAGCCAAAGCAGAACTCGACGATCCCCTGTGCACCCTGGCCCGGGGGTGGGTCAGTAACGAGGATTTGGACTGGTCCGCTTTGTATACCCATGGCACACCGTCCCGCATCTCCCTGCCTGCCTATCCCTTTGAAAAGAAGATCTGCCGCCTTTCCGGAAGCACAGACTCTGGGTCTGCCATCCCCTGGACCGGCGCCAATGTCTATCCCCTGACCGGGGCAGAATCCGATGAAAAACATGGTCCAACCGAAACTGGGAACCGGGCCGGGGCCATGGAAAACGTCCGGTCCATTGTTCACCACTCCATGGCCATGATTTTGCAGATCAAGCCCGAGGACATTGATAACTCCCTTGAGTTCGGAGCCCTGGGCTTCACCTCGAGAACGCTGACCCAACTGGCGGGACGCCTGAATGAACAGTTGAAACTCTCTTTGACGCCCACGGTCTTTTACCGCTATCCCCATGTGAACGCACTGGCAGACCACCTTGTCCGTCAATATCCGGGTGCGTTCATACACCTGTCCCAAGAGAGTCCTGTTCAGCCGGTTTCGTCTGTGAAACGGGAGCAACAGAACCATAAATCTGCCTTTCCCACACAAAAATACGAAGATACTGTCCGGCCAGAACCCATTGCGATCATAGGCATTAGCGGCCGGTTTCCCCTGGCGGATGATCCGGATGAATTCTGGAAAAACCTGGTAGACGGCCGACATTGCATCACCGAGGTCCCCGCCGATCGCTGGGACTGGAAAACCCTCGACAGCAATCACAGCAATACTGATCTGAAATGGGGCGGATTTATCACGGGCATCGGGGAGTTCGACCCCCTTTTTTTCGGGATCTCACCCAGTGAAGCCCAGGTGATGGACCCCCAGCAGCGACTTTTGATGATGTATATCTGGAATGTCATCGAAGATGCCGGCTACTCCGCCCAAAGTCTATCCGGTACCCAAACGGGTATTTTTGCCGCAACATTTGCCAATGACTACGCCGATCTCTTATCCCGGTCCAATTTTCCCATGGACGGTTATGCAGCCACGTCCATGGTGCCGTCTATGGGTCCCAATCGCATGAGCTTTTTTCTGAACGTCCACGGACCCAGTGAGCCGGTGGAAACAGCCTGTTCATCATCCCTGGTAGCCGTGCACCGAGCCGTGACGGCCATTCACACAGGACAGTGCTCCATGGCCATCGCCGGCGGTGTCAATACCATGGCATCACCCTTTGTTTCCATGGCCAACAGCAAAGCAGGGATGTTGAGCCCGGACGGCATATGCAAGACATTTTCCGAAAAGGCGAATGGGTATGTGCGCGGAGAAGGGGTGGGCATGCTGTTTTTAAAACGGCTCAGTGACGCGGAACAGGACCGGGATCATATTTACGGAATTATCCGTTCGACAGCTGAAAATCACGGGGGAAGAGCCAATTCGCTGACCTCGCCCAACTCCAAGGCCCAGGCGGAATTATTAAAAACAGCGTATCGAAAAGCCGGGCTGGATCCCCGGACCATTGGTTACATCGAAACCCACGGAACAGGAACGAAACTGGGTGATCCGGCTGAAATTCAGGGACTGAAAGAAGCCTTTAGCGATTTGTATCAGGAGATGGGAAATCCGGTTGGAGATACAGCGCACTGCGGCCTGGGCTCAGTGAAAACCAACATCGGGCACTTGGAACTTGCCGCCGGTGTCACAGGAATCATTAAGGTCCTGCTTCAGATCAAACACCGAACCCTGGTGAAAAGCCTTCACAGTGAACCGTTAAATCCTTACATTGATCTTGACGGATCGCCTTTTTATATCGCAAACGAGAACCGGGAATGGACAGCCCTTTGCGATGCCTCGGGCCATGCACTGCCAAGGCGGGCCGGGGTGAGTTCCTTTGGCCTTGGGGGTGTCAATGCCCATGTTGTCCTTGAGGAATATACCGGTTTGGCCTCCACGGAAAACCATGAGGACCCGCCACGGTTTTGCTTGCCCGTCATCGTCCCCCTGTCTGCGAAAAACGACGTCAGGCTTAAGGAACAGGCCAGACGCTTGCTCAATGCCATCACGACCCATTGTTTGACCGACAGGGATCTGCCCCGAATTGCCTATACTCTCCAGGTGGGACGCGATGCCATGGACGAACGGCTGGCAGTGCTTGCAGCGTCGGTCAAGGACCTTGAAGATCGGTTGAAGGTGTTTATCCGAGATACGGATCAGGCCATGGGGTATGGCCTGTACCGGGGCCAGGTCAAAAAGACCGGAGATGCCCTCAAGGTGTTTGACACGGATGATGATTTGCACCATGCCGTCCAGTCATGGATCGACAAAGGCAAGTTCGACACGATTGGCGGTCTGTGGGTCAAGGGTCTGGATGTGGACTGGAATGCTCTTTACGGGGAGGTCAGACCCCAGCGGATAAGCCTGCCCACCTATCCCTTTGAGAAAACCCGTTATTGGGTGCCGGAATCGACCCGTGATACCCAAACGGATAATCATGCTCCAATCGTGCAGAGCCTTCAGGAGAAAGTCTTCTGTTCTGATGACAAGGAGGCCTGCCATCAAAATCAGGCCATCCATCTGAGGGATGAAGATGACCATAAGGGTGTGATGACGGCGTCTTCGGGTGAAGCCGCAACAGTACAATCCAAAGGAAGACGGCCGGATATGGCAGGTTTTACGGTTTCCCAGTGTATTGAATGGGACGTGAAAGAACAGATTGGTCAGTTGCTGAAAATTGACCCTAATCATCTGAGTGTGGATGAAAACCTGACGGATTTCGGTTTTGACTCCATGTCCTTGACAAAATTCGCCACACGGTTGATGCGCCTGTATGACATTGACCTTACACCGGCCGTGTTTTTCGGATATGCCACCATTAAAGAACTTACCCGGTTTTTATTTGATTCCCATGAACAGACCATGCGATCCTATTATGCATATCCGGAGGCTGTGCCGGTTGCTTGTCATGTTCAGCAGGAGGCGGCAGTCACGTCGAAACAAAAAACGGACAGGCGCTCATTTTCTGCATCAAAATCCTGCATGGATCCCTCTGAACCCATCGCCATTATCGGCATGAGCGGGCGTTTTCCGGACGCGCGCACGATCAATGACCTGTGGGAGATCCTTTTACAGGGAAAGGATACGGTCAGGGAAATTCCCCCGGCCCGCTTTGATTGGCTCAAATTCGCCTCAAAGGAACACACCTGGACGTGTGGCTGTGTTCCAGGCGTTGATGAGTTTGATCCTTTGTTTTTTGAAATCTCCCCCCGTGAGGCCCGAACCATGGACCCCAGGCAGCGCCTTCTCCTTCAGGAAGCCTGGAATGCATTGGAAGATGCGGGCTATGGTGCAAAGGAACTGGCCGCAAACCGTATCGGCGCATTTGTGGGGGTGGAACAGAATAATTTCAAGGAAATTACCCGGGATCCCCATCATATAACCTCCAATCACAATGCCGTATTGGCATCCCGTCTGTCGTATTTCCTGAATCTGTCCGGGCCGGTTTTGTCCATTAATACAGCCTGTTCTTCCGGGTTGGTGGCCGCACATCAAGCCTGCCAAAGTTTAAGGAACAAAGAATGCGATACAGCTCTGGCGGCCGGTGTTAATCTGATCCTGAACCCGGCTCCGCATATTGCCATGGAACAGGCCGGTATGCTGTCAAAAACAGGCCGGTGTTATGCCTTTGATCAGAGAGCCAATGGGATGACTCCCGGAGAAGCGGTTACCGTCATCGTCCTGAAAAGACTTTCCCGGGCCTTAGAGCAAAAAGATCCGATTTATGCGGTGATCAGAGGCAGTGGGATCAATTATGATGGAAAGACCAACGGGATCACTGCACCCAGCGGAGTGGCCCAAACCGAATTGATCCGATCCGTATGGGAGCGGTATGGCATTTCACCCCAAGGCATTGACTATATCGTGACCCACGGGACAGGCACCCTGTTGGGTGATCCTGTGGAGATCAATGCCCTTCATGATGCCTTTGGATCGTATTCGGAAAAGCCGCCTTTGTGTGCCATTACATCCACCAAGTCCAATTTCGGACACAGCCTTGCTGCATCAGGCCTGGTCAGCCTTATCTCTCTGGTACAGGCCATGCGCCATAATACGATTCCAGTGAGTTTGCACTGTGTAAGAGAAAATGTCTACATGAACTGGAAAGAATCCCCGTTTTTTGTGAACAAGGCCAATAAGCCCTGGCCTGCGAATGGGAAAAAACGCATGGGTGCCGTCAGTGCCTTTGGTCTGAGCGGTACCAATGTCCATATGGTGATTGAAGACCCTCCGGCCACGTCACAGGATATCACCGGACGGTTGCCCTGCACGTTGCTGTGTTTTTCCGCAAAAACTCCCGAGGGTGTGCAGCAAAAGATCCGTGATCTCATGTTGTTTCTTAACGGTGGGGAAAAATCTGTTTCTGATCTTTATCATACAGCCTACACGCTGATAAAAGGCCGGCATCACTTTCGGCATCGTTGTGCCGTGATCATCCGAGACCATGGGGATGTATTACCTGTTTTGGAAAAGACCGTCAGCCGGAAAAAATTACCAAATATCTTTTGGGGTCAGGTGCCCGGTGATTTTACGCCCCAAAGAGTCATTGTCTCGTCCATAGAGAATCTTATCAAAACAAGCCATTTGTTGTATGATAATGCCCCAGAGTATCAGGAAATCATGTATGCCCTGGCGGAATTCTATTGCCAGGGATATCCCATTGATGCCGATACATTATACCAAGATGTAAACCTTCTCAGGATCCATCTCCCTGGCTATCCCTTTAAAAGGGAACGATTCCCCCTTCCTGAATCGGTCACCGGAATGCAGACTTCGGGAGCGGAAAAGGGCCCCGGTGGTCTGCATCCCTTGGTGCACAGGAACACCTCCAATTTCCAGGAACAACGTTTTTCATCCGACTTTGACGGCAGGGAATTTTTCTTGACTGATCATGTGGTCAGATCCCGCCAGATACTCCCGGGAGTGGCTTATCTTGAGATGAGCCGGGCAGCCCTTGGGATCGCCGCGGGTGTTTCCGAAGATTCTGGCACCGGCATCTGCCTCAAGAATATCGTGTGGGCAAGGCCCCTGGTCATTGGGAAGGATGGTTCACCAGTAACCATTCATATGTCTCTTTTCCCGGATGAAAGCCAGGCCATTTCCTGGGAAATATTCAGCAAAACGGAAGATGGCGCATCGGAGCCGGTTGTTTACTGCCAGGGCAGGGGGTATGTCAGGGATTTTGACGAGGAACCGGTGCGTGATATCTCTGCCTTGAAGTCTGCCTGCAACCACGGCCGTCTTTCATCCCAACAATGTTACAGCCTGTTTTCCGGGGTAGGTCTTGAATACGGCCCGGCCCATCAGGGGATCGAGGACATTTACCTGGGTTCGGATCAGGTTCTGGCTAGGCTCACGCTTCCTGCCTCGGTGGCAGACACAAAAAATCAGTTTGTCCTTCATCCCAGCATGATGGATTCCGCGCTCCAGGCCACCATGGGGCTCACCATAAACGACGCGGCATTCCATACGGCTTTCTTACCCTTTACACTTAAACAGCTGGATATCCTCAAACCCTGTACCGAGACCATGTGGGCACATGTCCGTTCCATGGGTGTCCCTAACCCGGCCGATAACATGCGGCGGTTTGATATTGATCTCATGGACGGCCAGGGGAATTTATGTGTTCGCATGGGGGAATTAACCTCTGTGTGTATTGAAGATAAAATAGAGCCATTATACGCGGATGGGGACCAGAGGGCATTGCTGTTTGAACCGGTGTTTCATGGGCAGCCACTGTGTGATTCAATAAACACCCAGACATATGAATCTCATCTGGTGATCGCCTGCGAATGGGAGGGCTTGACTGTCGATGCCATGGCCCATGCAGGTTTGAAGAATACTCGCTGCCTGGACCTCACGGCTGGGCAGGAATCGGTGGCCCAACGGTTTAGCGCTTACGCCGTTCGTGTGTTCGAAGAGATACAACGGATCTTTCAAAGCAGGCCCCAGGGACAGGTTCTGGTCCAGGTGCTTGTTCCCATGCAAGGTGAAAAACAGGTGTTCACCGGACTGTCGGGATTGCTGAAAACCGCCCGGTTGGAAAATCCGAGGTTTATCGGGCAATTGATCGAAATCCAGCCGGATACCAAGGCCAAACAGGTGATCGAACAGCTGTCTCATAACAGCCAGGTCCCATTGGATCATTGGATCCGCTACCAAAACGGCCAGCGGCTTGTGGCCGGTTGGAAAGAAATGACGGCGTTATCAAAAGCACCGGGACGTCCCTGGACGGATAAGGGGGTGTATCTCATTACCGGGGGGGCAGGGGGGCTGGGCCTGATGTTTGCCCGGGAGATTGCCTCCAAGGTTCACCATGCAACAGTGATCCTGACGGGCCGGTCGGCTCTGGACGATATGCAGAAAGAAAATATTCGAAATCTCTCGTCAAATGCACTCATTGAGTACAGACAAGCCGATGTCACGGAACACGAGGCGGTTTTGGATTTAATCCGGGATATCCAGGCGGAACACGGTGGTCTGAACGGTATCATCCACAGCGCCGGTGTCATCGCGGACAATTACATCCTGAAAAAGACCGTTGAGGACGTGGCGCGTGTTTTGGCTCCCAAGGTTAAGGGGCTGACCTGTCTGGACGAAGCGACACAGGATATCCCGTTGGATTTTTTCATTGTTTTTTCTTCGGTGGCCGGTGCTTTGGGCAACCCGGGTCAGGCGGATTATGCCTGTGCCAATGCCTTTATGGATGGGTATGCAGCCTACCGGAATACCTTGGTGCTTGCGGGAAAAAGACAGGGCCACACCGTTGCCATGGACTGGCCCTTGTGGGAAGAAGGCGGTATGCATGTGGATCCTGCCTCCATAGAAATGATAAAACAAATCAACGGACTGAAACCCATGCCCACCCATACTGGCATGGCCGCCTTCTATCACAGCCTGGCCTTAAGAAAAAATCGGATGATGATTTTGGTGGGAGACCATGAGCTGATGAAAAAAAAGCTTATTTCGGTCCCTGTAAACAAAACGGTACATCCACATGTCCCACCTGTTTTTGAATCGGAGGTGTCGTTTGAAACACTAAAGAAACGGATTGTCAGCATCGTATCAGAGATACTGGACGTTCATCCCGAAGATATTGATAGTGATTGTGAGTTTATTGGATACGGCTTTGATTCCATCACCCTGGTTCAACTGGCCAACCGATTAAATCTTGCGTATGATCTTGAACTTACGCCAGCCCTGTTTTTTGAATATCCCACCATACAAGGTTTTGCGCACTATCTGCTTCAATCGCATGGTGCCTGTCTTGCTAAACCCCTTGATATCAAGACGGATACGGCCCAGTCAGTGTTGGAAATTCCCAGCCCGGACAAAAAGATTCTAATATTCTCAGAAATTAGCGTACAGGGTGTTAAACGATTTAAAAGGCATTCAGGGAAAACAAACACCAGGGGTGCCGCTGAACCGGTTGCCGTCATTGGGATGAGCGGCAGGTTCCCCATGGCGGATAATCTGGACCAATTCTGGCAGAATCTATTGGACGGTCGGCATTGCATCACGGACATACCCAAAGAACGTTGGGACTGGCGAGAGATCAATAGGGATTTCTCGGAAAAGAGCGGTCAGGACTATGTCAACTGGGGGGGCTTTGTCAATGGCCTGGGAGATTTTGACCCGCTTTTTTTTGGAATATCTCCCAAAGAAGCCGCGCTAATGGATCCCCAGCAGCGGTTATTGATGATGTCTATCTGGGAAGCCATGGAAGATGCGGGGTATTGTTCTCAAACCCTTTCAGGTACTCCTACGGCAATTTTTGCAGCCTGTAATAATATAGGATATAGCGAACGATTACACCGACATGAAATGCAGGCCGAGGCCTATTCGTCCACTGGAATGATGCAGACCTTGGGGCCGAACCGCATGAGCTGGTTTTTAAACATGCATGGGCCCAGTGAACCCGTTGATACGGCCTGCTCCAGCTCCCTGGTTGCCATCCACAAGGCAATGACCTCCATTTCCAGTGGTGAATGTGACATGGCTTTTGCCGGCGGGGTGAATACAATCCTCAGTCCCTTGGTTCATATCAGTTACTGTAAAGCCGGTATGCTCAGCCGCGACGGACGTTGCAAGACATTTTCAGATCAGGCAGACGGATATGTTCGGGCTGAAGGGGTGGGCATGCTTTTTCTGAAACGGCTTACCCAGGCTGAATCGGATGGGGACCCTATATACGGGGTGCTTTTATCAAGTGCTGAAAATCATGGGGGCCGGTCCAACGCCCTTACCGCGCCCAATGCAAAAGCCCAGGGGGAATTACTCACCACGGCTTACCGTCGTTCCGGTATTGACCCTGGTACTGTTGGCTATATTGAGGCCCATGGGACCGGGACGGCACTGGGTGATCCGGTTGAAATAAATGCCTTGAAAGCGGCATTTTCCAGATTATACAAGGATGCCGGAAAATCTGAAGACGTTGAACCCCATTGCGGATTGGGGTCTGTCAAAACCAATGTCGGTCACCTTGAACTGGCGTCGGGAATTGCGGGGGTCATTAAGGTATTACTGCAAATGAAGCACAAAACCCTGGTCAAAAGCCTGCATTGTGAAACCATCAATCCCTATATCAAACTTGAAAAGACTCCCTTCTATATCAATCGTGACACCCGGCCATGGCAATCGATCAAAGATGGCCAGGGTAATGACCTTCCACGGCGTGCCGGTATCAGCTCATTCGGTGTTGGCGGTGTCAATGCCCATGTGGTCATGGAGGAGTACTTGGCACCGGCATCTGTGCAAAAAGATTCGACTCCAATGAGCACAGACAACCCGGCCGCTATTCTCTTATCCGCGAAAGATGAGGATAGGCTGAAAGAGCAGGTCCGCAGACTGGGTGCGATGATTAAAAAACAGTCTTGTTCCGATGACGATTTGCCGAATATCGCCTATACGCTCCAGACCGGTAGGGATGCCATGGATCATCGGTTAGGGATGCTTGTGAACTCCATCACGGATCTTGAAAACAAATTGCAGATGTTTATCTATGAAAAGCCACGCTCGTTTTCTCCGGAAATATTTCCAAACGTCTTCTACCAGGGTAATATTCGGCGGAATAAAGACGTCGCAAAGATTTTTGAAACGGACGACGATTTGCAAAAGCTTAGTGATACATGGACGAGAAACAACAAACCTTCGAAGTTGATTGCCCTTTGGGTCAAAGGTATGAATTTTGATTGGAACACTCTGTACAATGAAGACCGGCCCCGGCGTATCCATTTACCGGTGTACCCGTTCAAAAAGGAACGATACTGGCTTCCTGAACCGGTAACAGGAGCGCAGACTTTGGGAGCGGAAAAAGACACCCGCGGTCCCCATCCCGTGTTGCACCGGAATACCTCCTCGGTGAGTATTGAAGATAAGATGGAGCATCAAAGCACCTTGGAAACCATGCGGTCGATACTGATTGATAGTATCTCAAATATAGTGGGAGTTGACATCAACGATGTTGACTGCGAATCGGAACTTCGGGAATATGGATTTGATTCCATCTCACTGACTGTGCTGGCCAACAGGCTCAATAAAACGTATAATTTGGAACTGACCCCGGATCTGTTTGTTGAATACCAGACCATCGAACGTATTTCGCATTATCTGATACAGACGTACGGGGAGCAGATGAATATAGGTGTTAACAATCAGACAGAAACGTCGTCTTTAGAACGAGTATCGGCCGGTTCTGTCAACAACAGTTCCATGTCCCGAAAACACAAATCAAGGTCTGAAGGAAAATCCGTGACACATCTGGCAGAACCCATAGCCATCATCGGAATGAGCGGTCGGTTTCCCATGGCGGATCATCTGGACGTGTTTTGGAAAAACCTTGTGGAAGGGAAAAACTGCATCACCGAAATCCCCAAGGAACGATGGAACTGGCGGGAACATTATCATCCAAACAGCATGGAAGCCGCCGCTTTGGGAAAAAGCTGCTGTAAATGGGGAGGCTTTTTACAGGATTTCGACCGGTTTGATCCTTTGTTCTTTCATATGTCCCCCAAAGATGCCCTGCGTATTGATCCCCAGGAACGTTTATTTTTGGAGGAGTGCTGGCGGGCATTTGAAGACTCAGGTTATGTTCAGGCCTCATTGGACGAGGAATTACGTCAATACATCGGTGTATTTTGCGGAATCACTAAAAACGGATTCGGTTTATGGAATCATGGAGGGAGCGAATTTAAGCTGAATACGTCCTTTGCCTCTCTGGTCAACCGGGTGTCTCATTACATGAATTTTTCAGGGCCCAGTCTGGCCGTGGACAGCATGTGCTCATCTGCCCTTGTTGCAGTTCACCAGGCCTGTGAGAGCCTGAGAAAAGGGGACATTCATCTGGCCCTTGCCGGATCTGTCAACCTCAACCTCCATCCCTTGAATTATGCTGAGCTTTCACAATTTCATATCATTTCGGATTCTGCCACCGGCACTATTTTGGGAAAAGACAGCCATGGATTTATCCCGTCCGAAGGTGTGGGAGTGATTATTTTAAAGAGATTGGCCGATGCACGCAAAGATCGCGACACGATTCTGGCGGTGATCAAAGGGAGTGCTGTCAATCATAACGGACGAACAGAAGCCTTTATGGTTCCTGATCCGAAGAGTCAGGCGAATGTGATTAAAAAGGCTCTGGATGTTTCAGGTATCGAACCGTGGACTGTCGGATACATTGAGTTGGCAGCCAGTGGTGTGCCCATGGGAGATGTCTCTGAAATGAAGGCCCTGGTCGAAGCTTATGGCAGAGATCAGGAAAATACAAACGACATGTACCGGATGGGATCGCTGAAGTCTCTTCAGGGGCACGGAGAAGCTTTTTCAGGTATGGCTCAGCTGATGAAAGTCGTTATGCAGTTGCGCCACAAAACGATTTGCCCGACCCGGGTCGCAGAACATGTGAATCCGGGCATTGATTTCAATCGTGTGCCGTTTACCATTCAAGCTGAACTGGGAACGTGGACCCAGTTGGAAAAAGATGGCAGGACATACCCGAGACGAGCAGGGATCAACAGTTTTGGAGCCGGGGGCGTGAATGTGCATCTTATTGTGGAGGACTATTCGGAGGATACGGAAACACCCCGGGAAACAGGGAATAATGTCCTGGTTTCGGATCCGGCATTATTTGTCCTGTCGGCAAAAACGCCTAAGGTTTTATCCATCTATGCTCACCAGTGGAAATTATACCTTGAAAATCACGGGGATATGGATCTGGCTCGGCTTTGCCACACGCTTCAGATCCATCGTGAGGCCATGAAATATCGCATGGCCTGTGTGGCGCATAATATTCCTCAACTGATCAGCTGTCTTGAAGCATTTATCAGCGAGATACCCGGCGCCTATGTTTGTACAGGCAAAAGAGACCTGTCACGTCCGGACCAGAGGGTACTGCCCCATGAAACCGAGGCCGATCACATGATCGGGCAAGCGATTTCGACACACAATGGAAACCATCTGGCCCAATTATGGGCCCATGGCGCCAGGGTTCCCTGGAGCCAGTTGTACACGGGACATGCCTATAAACCGTTGATCGGGTTGCCCACCTATCCCTTTGCCGGCAAACGATGCCCTATCTCTCCGTTTCATTCCATGGCGGAGGCCGGAAAACCGGTTTATCATGGGGACCCGTCAATCCCCAAGAAATATCAGACGATTCCAGAGCCCATTGAAAAAAAATCTGTCATGCCTCATCCACGCGAAATCCCAGTGTTGCCTGAGCAGGCTCCAGCATGGGAACAAAAGGCAAAATCCGGTCTTTCGCTAACCTTGGGAAAAGACCATCAGAGGGTTGTTAAAACCATAAGAGAAACCTTGAACAAAATCATACTTACGGATGATGATGACCTGATCGATTTCGACGCCAATTTCGGTGAGATCGGTTTAACGTCCTTGACGATCATTGAATTTGTGAATGAATTGAATATGGCCTTAGATCTTGACCTTCCGGAAAATATTGTTTTTGAATATCCTGACAGCAAGCAGCTTACCGAGTATATTGTTTCTTTGCCTGCAACGCCCCAAGGAGACCGTGACACCAGAGTCAATGGATCAAATCAAGACGAAATGTTGGATTCGGTACTTAGGGATGTTTTAAAGGGGAACCTGAGCGTGGATGCAGCAATCCATTTAATTGAATCATAAATTTTTAGTCATTCAGAGGGTGATTGGTGGAAAAAATCTTTGGCAGTTTTTACGATTTCAGTGAAACCGAAAAACGGTTTAATATCCCGGATAATATCGACTATTTGCGTGAAAACAGGATTTATTCTTATGATTCAAAAGAGGCCGGATCATGGCGTGATCTCTTCTCACAAAAAATCGAATCGGGCCAAAACGTTTATTTGTTGGGGTTTCATGCCTTAACCCATGACAGCTCGATTTCATTAATAGAGGCATCCAAACAGAATGGAATAACGATTTTAGCAAATATTGAAGAAGAGAGGTTTAACGGAAAAAAACATTTTGCAGGGTATCCGGAACACAGCGTTTATGAATTAAAAAAAATGCTTAAACTCATAGGAATAAGTTCCAGTGATATTTTTTGTGTGTTGTACGCATTTGAAATTGCCGAGGCGGAAAAAGACCGCTTGGAATCCGTATTTCTTCAAAAAAAAATCATAACACCTGAATTTGCCTATCTGCAACAGGTCGGGATGCTTGGCAGCCATTCAGACAGTGAAAAATTAGAGAAGAAAAATTTTTCGTCCATGGCTCCGTCCATGGTCAAGGCGTTTCATCGCCTGAGATCCGATCTGGGTCTTGAGGATACGATACCCTGCATACAGATGGGGCACCATGAAAATCATGCCTATTTCGCCTATGGGGTGTCACCCTTTGCGAAACATGGAGGGGATGACCTTCCCACCATGATCAGCTGCATCGACGGGGCCGGTGAACGGGCCTCATGTTCGTTATACCGGGCCGACGGTTCAAAAATTGAGCGTATTAAAACCATTCTCAACAAGGATTCCCTGGGAGCATTTTATGCGTTGTTTGCCAGTTTTTTGGGCGGCTGGAGCCCCTTGAGTGCCGAAGGGCGCTATATGGGTGCCGCTGCCTGGGGAAATGGAAACCGGCTGACCAATCCCTATTACAAGAGGTTGAGACAGTACTTTTATTTTGCGAGGGAAGGGCAGGTCTACACCAACAGCGAAATGACAGCCAATCATTCCGCCCTGATACATGACATCGTGGGGCCCTTTCTGGATAAAGAACGCCTTTGGAACCCGGATGCGGTGTTGAATGTGGACGACATCACCCATTCGTCCCTTACCCGTGACCGGGTGGACAAGGCTGCTGCCGTTCAAATGGTTTTCGAAGACGCCTTGTTTCATATTATGGCCTATCTGATTGAAGAAACAGGCAGCGACAAGCTGGTCATGTGCGGCGGCACGGCCTTGAACTGTGTGGCGAACATGCGCCTGCTTGAACACTTTAACCGGGACTATTACTTAAGGTATCTGGGGCGGAACACCCAATTGCATCTTTGGGTTCCGCCCATCCCTTCCGATCAGGGTGTGGCTCTGGGTTCCGCCTATCAGTTCGCCATGCGAAATGGTGTCAAACCGGGAGATGGACTCCCCACACCTTTTTTGTGCGGTCTGCCACCGTCCGATGAAGAACTGCGCAGAGTATTGGATTCATCGGATTTTATTTTTTATGAAGAACGGGGCAACCTGAATGACAGCCACTGTCTTAAAGATATGGCCGATCTTATGGCTTTCATCGTTTCCCGTGACGGCATTATCGGAATATATCAAGGCGAGGCTGAAACAGGTCCACGGGCATTGGGTCATCGAAGTATTCTTGCCAACCCATGCAATCCCAAGACCCTGGCCATGATCAACAGCCGGGTCAAGCTCAGGGAGAAGATCCGGCCCTTGGCTCCCATGGTGACCTTGGACGAGGCTCCACGGTGGTTTGATTTGTCCGAAGGTGCATCGGAAAATGCCTATGACGCCTATAACTATATGGTGTTAACCGCACAGGTGACCGAAGAAGCCAAGGTAGCCATTCCCGCCGTGATCCACCATGACAACACCAGCCGTATCCAGATTGTCCGTCCCGAAAACAACCTGTTGATATTCACCTATCTGAAGGCCTTGAAAAAATATCTTGGTGTTGAGGTGTCCGTGAACACCTCGCTGAATGTGGGCAGTCCCATGGTCCAGACACCGGCCCAGGCCCTTGAAATTTTCAAGCGCGCCAAAGGGCTTGATGGGATTGTTATGGTCTCGGACACAGGGCATGTTTATGTGGTATGGGCAAAAGAAGGGGTTCAGATCTTTGAATCCCGATTGCCAGGTCTGATCGAGGAACACCGGAAACAGGGGCAGGCCTTTTATGAAGAAAAAGAACGTGTCTTGCAGGCACTGAAAGAGAATAAAATCACACTCCCGGAAGCCCGTCATCAATTAAAATTTATGATAAACAAGAGCCCGGTGGAACCTCAGCTTAAAAGGGGAAAAGAGGCATCCCAGGGAAAGCGGCCAGACACTGTATCACAGAGGGACGACCGGAGGTTTGAACCCATTGCAATTATCGGAATGAGCGGAAAATTCCCGGATGCGGATGATGTGGATGCCTTGTGGGAAAATTTGAAACAGGGTCGCTGCAGCATCGGACCTCTGCCCGGTGACAGGGGTTGGCCAAAGGATGAAGACTTAAACCCAAAAGCGCACGCAAGCGGAGCAACGTATGCCAAGGTAGGCGGATTTTTAAAGGATATCGATATGTTCGACCCTGCTTTTTTTAAAATGATATCCAGGGACGCAGAATATATGGACCCGAACGGTCGACTATTTCTCCAGGAGGCATGGAAGGCCATCGAGGATGCCGGGTATACCCCGGCTGAGATTGACGGGGAAAAATGGGGGATTTTTGCATGTACCAAAGGAGATTATTATGCTGTTATTCAACACATGGACCCCTCGTTTATCACAGTGACCGATTCCAATGCGATCTCAAAGCTCGCTTACCTTTTAAATTTAACCGGCCCTGCCATGGAAATCGATACGGCCTGTTCATCAAGCCTGGCCACCATCGCTTATGTCTGTGACAGTTTAAATGCAGGCAATTGCGAGGTAGCCATTGCCGGTGGCGGGAATGTCCTTTCAACCCCGTATCCGTTGATTAACTCAGGGCGGTTGGGACTGTTGTCACCAGACGGGCAATGCCGAAGTTTTGATCGAAGCGCCAATGGCATGGTCATGGGTGAGGCCATCGGTGTGGTCATCTTAAAAACCTTAAAACACGCTGTTCGTGATGGCGATCGGATTCATGGGGTGATTAAAGGGTGGGGTACCAATCAGGATGCGAAGACCGGTGCTATGTTTGCTTTGAGCAAACAGTCTCAGATTGAGCTTCAACAGGGCATTTATGAAAAATTTCATATCCATCCCGAACACATTACCATGGTGGAGTCCCATGGTACAGGAACAAGGCTGGGTGACGCCATTGAATTTGAAGCATTAACCGAGTCATTTCGAAAATTTACCGGTAACACCCGATATTGCGCACTGGGATCTCTGAAAAGCAATATCGGTCATGCCTTTTCAGGGGCGGGTATTGCCTCCCTGATCAAGGTACTTTTGTCAATCAAGCATAAGTCCATTCCGGCCAGCCTCAATTTTGAGTCAAACCCGGATCTCAATGATGAATCAAGTCCTTTTTTCATCAATACGGTATTGAAAAAATGGGAATCGGATGTGCCTCGGTTGGCAGCCATTAATTGTTTTGGGGCCACTGGAACGAAAGTTCATCTGGTGATCGAAGAATATCAACCATGGGATGTGAGTCTACCCTGTGACGGTGATGCCAAGCCAGGGCGTATCAGCCTTCCCACCTATCCGTTTCAGAAACGGCGGTGTTGGATTGAGGTGCCTGATAGGGTGGCCATGGGGGAGAGACTTTCAGCCGTTAAAAAAGACATAACGGATATAGCGTGCTTATCTGAAGAAGCTGAATCGTATAAGGCCGCACACTCACCCGTAGAACACGCGTTAATTAAAATATGGATGGATATTTTTGGCATCCCTGAGGTGAATCGTCATGCCAATTTTTTTCAACTGGGCGGAGATTCTCTAAAAGTTGTCAAACTGGTTTCCAAAATTGAAAAACAATTTGGGCTTACATTACCCTTTCAGAGCATCTATCAATTCCCAACCCTTGCTGAATTGTCTGAGATTATAAGCAGTGATCAGGAAGACCCGACAGCACTCCTGATTGAATCTTATCAAAGAAAATCTCAAACCCCTATCTTTTGGATTCTGGGTTCATTTGAAACCCAAAATATGCCTCTGGTGTTTATGCAATTATTTTTTCATAAAGAACGTGGTCGAAAGATAGGCATGAGCGTGGAGGAGATGGCCGCTGAAATCGTCAAGCAAATAGGGGAGAGTCAAAACAACGATACGTATTATTTGTGCGGGTTTTCGACAGGTGCCCTGATCGCATTGGAAACGGCACGGCAGCTTAAAAATTCAGGAAAAGCGGTTCCGTGGTTGTTTCTTCTTGATCCTTTGGATGCTGATCTTTCAGATGATCCGATAATCGAACCTGAACCCGTCGTAATGAGGACCAAACGTCATTGTCAACAGTTGATGCGCTTGAATATCGTTGGGAAATACAGATATTTAAAGAAAAGACAGTCTGTCTCTCTAAAACCATATTTAAAACGTGTCGGTTTTTTATTATGCTCTAAACTCAACATTCCTTGGCGATTTTTTTCTCAAAGTTACTTCACTCATAAATTTTATAAAGAGGCATTACTCCAATATGAATATCGTGAATACTACGGCCAGGTAAAAATTATCATGGGGAAACCGAATTATGAGGTAAGAAAAATGAAATGGCAACAAATCTGTCCGGATGCCGATATCAAAAAAGTTGATTGTATCAACCATGGAAGTATGATAGACTATCCATTAAATAATCAGTGGATTCCCGAGTTAACCAATCTTTATCTTTCAGGCACTAAAAATTACAAACAGATTTAAATACACTTATCGTGACACAATGTATCTTTAGTCCACGTGTTACAAATAGGTGCTGACCATAGGTTAAAAACTTAATACAAAATTTGACTATTTTGAAAGGAACCTTCCATGAAAGAGACACCAGGCCAGAGACCACTCGAAAAAGAAGAGAAAAAAAACTGGGAAAAACCGGATTTTGACATTTTGGATATCGCGTTTGACACAGCACTTAGTTCTGGATCCGGTGCAGATGGGAATGGACGAACCTCATGATCAACTTAAATTCAATGATCAAACGGGAGGAACACTCGGTTTCAGCCTTGATGGATGAAGGACTGGCCATCATTAACATTGAAAATAACGCGTATTACTTTCTGAATTCCGTTTCGCGACGGATCTGGGAGTTGCTTGACACCCCACTGAGCGTGAAGGGACTCTGTGATCGCTTAATGGATGAATTCAGCACCAGTCAACACCAATGCCAAGCCGATGTTTTGGACTTTCTCACCCGTTTTCATCGGGAAGGAATGATTGACATCCTTGCTGATTGAAATAACGACCCTGCACACGATTCGGTCTGAGATATGAGCGCAATATTCGGAATATTTCATAAGGATGGCCGACCGGTTTGCCGCGAATCAATGAACCTGTTAGGTACGGCTTTAGGTGGCCATGGGGGAAATTGTTCGATTTGCATCATGGATCATGTGGGTTTTGGTTTTGTCAATACGTTTCCAACCCGTGAATCTCACGGAGAGCCTTCTCCGGTTTATCTGCCAAAAGAAAAAATACTTTTCACATTTGAAGGACGGATTGATAACCGTGGTGAACTTTTTCGTGCTTTACCCTATGATGGTGCGTTATCGCAAAAATGTGCCGATGGCGAATTGGTGCTTCAAGCCTTTTTGCGCTGGGGAGAAAAAGCGCCTGAACGGCTTGTCGGTAATTGGACCTTTGGGGCATTTGACCAAAAAAAATCTCAACTGCTTCTTGCACGTGATGCTTTGGGGCCCTCTATCCTGAATTATTATGACCATGAACACTGGACAGCCTTTTCAACATTATTGAATCCGCTTTTACAACTTGAAGGAATCCCTCAAAAAATAGATGAGGATAAGCTTGCCTGTTTTTTTGTTTCAAGTACATCTCCTGTTGGGAATGAAACGGTTTTTCAGCAGATAAAACACCTGCAGCCGGCCCACATCTTAAGCATCATGCCGGGAAAGACCACGGGGCGGCGATACTGGCACCTGGAAAATACTCCTGTGCAGCGTTTCAAGAATGTCCAAGACTATGCCGAAGGCCTGGGGGCGGTGTTGAATCAGGCGGTCAAAGACCGGATGCGTGGAACGGTTATGGGAGCAACGTTGAGCGGTGGCCTGGATTCAGGTTCGGTGACCGCATTAACAGCACGGCTATTAAAGATACAGAACAAACGCCTGTCGACCTTCAGTCATGTGCCCGTGTTTGATACAACCCATACGACAGACCCTTTGCGCTTTGGGGATGAATCGTCACATATCATGGATACGGTCCACCATCTGGGAAATATTGAACCGCATTTGATTGATTCCAAACATTATTCTCCGTTGGAAGCCATTCGGGAAAAATTGACCTTTAACCCTGTCCCAGAGCATGCTGCCTCGAATTTATTTTGGATTTTGGATCTCCTGAGAACCGCAAAACGTCAAGGTGTTACCACTTTGCTAACAGGTCAGGGGGGCAACGCCACGATTTCATGGAAAGGTAAGCCCTGGCTTCGGCCCGGAATCGCCCCGGAATCGTTGTGGGATTTAAAAATGCGGGTTAAATATGATCTAATCCTTCCTTTGATTCCCGATTTTGTGGTTAGGCCATTAATGTATCTAAAAAAAAGAGATACAACCTGGAACCATACTGCGATTCATCCTGATTTCGCCCACCGGATTAACGTGTCAGAGAGTATAGAGAACTCTATAGATCGCAGGGTTCACCATGTCAAAAGACTCAAGAACCCTTTTTTGATGAGACTGGCCATGATTCAACCTCACGATGGAGGCGGAATGGGTTTGTGGAAAGAAGCCGGGCACTATTTCGGCATTGATGTTCAGGATCCGACCCTGGATCAACGTGTTGCGTCTTATGCGCTGTCGATTCCCAATCGATATTTTACGGGCAAGGGGACGGATCGCTATATTTTAAAAAAAACCATGGGGGGACTACTGCCGGAAAAGGTTCTTTGGAATCCCAGACGAGGTCGGCAAAGCGCTGATCTGCCACAGCGCCTGATACAATTTAGTACGGATATGGCGTTTGCCTTGGAAATTTTGAAGAAAAACCAAGCCGCCCGTGAATATCTGAACCTTCAACTCATGGAGAGGCTCTGGCACGACATTCAGAGCCAACCCTTAACCCATTATCATTACGTAAAATCGGTCACCACGCTGACCCGGGGCATTATGGTCGGGCTTTGGCTGACCCGGTTTTGATTATTTTAGGGGATTATGTTATTCACACCTCAATATACCCATGAACATTTGAGCATAGACGGAGTGACTTGTGAAGGGGCTCTGTTTCAATCCAACTCTCGTCAGATGCTTATCTCGATCCATGGTGTGGCCGATTATCTGGTTGAAGTCGGTCCCCAGGTTACAATCAGGCCTCATCCCAATGCATCAGAGCAGGATATAACATTATTTGCCGATGGCCTGGTATACGCAGTTCTGCTTCTTCAAAAGCGGGAATATTTGCCCTTACACGCTGGGGCCATTGAAACACCCCAGGGAGCAGTCCTTATTTGTGGTGCTTCAGGTTCAGGAAAATCTTCCCTGATTGCGTCCTTTGTCAAACGTGGTTTTCGATTCTTAAGTGATGACACCAGCCCTGTCAAAGTCAACGAGGATGGGAATGTGATCACTCTGCCTTACCTGCCCCAGCTTAAATTATCGAGAGACTCTGCCGCAATGTCGGGGTTTGACACGGTCGGACTGCAGCCCATTCGGCGTGATGCTAAGGTTGATAAATTTTATTTGGATCTTTCCGACTGTTTTTCAAACCGGGCATCGCCTGTCAGAACGGTTTATGTTCTGATGAGACACTCGGGAACCCGCCTGGGAATGGAAAAACTCAGCATGGCTGAAAAAATGAAAGTCCTTTTAAACCGGACCAATGGGTTCCCATTTATCAAGGGCCTGGGATTAAGTGAATGGCATTTTAAACGAACGGCGGATTTGGCCACACGACTCGATATCAAACGAATCAGGCGGCCGGATGGGCAAAATACCCATACTCAAATCACCGACCTGATCATGAGAGATTTGCAATTGTGAGCGGCGTATACTGGATCGCATCCTATCCCAAATCGGGCAATACAATGGTTCGGTTGTTTCTAAGCGCTTATCGGTCCGAGACAAATGATGCCCTTGATATTAACCATTTGGGAGGATTTAGCGCTTCAACCACAGAGTATATTGATCATTTTGCCGGACTGGATGCAAGCGAATTAAGTCAGGATGAAATCAACTATTATCGTCCCCGTGTGAATCGTGATTTTGCACTATCCCGGCGTGATCCTGTATTTGTAAAAATTCATGATGCCTATACCTATTTTGGGGGAACGCCTTTGATTCCGACACAAGGTACGTTAGGCGTTATTTATCTGATCCGCAACCCATTGGATATCGTTAAATCCTATGCGAATCATTATGGTATGGGCATAACGAATGCGATTGATGATATGGATAATCCGGAGCTTACCATTGGCACGATACAAAAGGACCAAGTTGAACAACGCCTTATGACCTGGAGCGGTCATGTCACCAGTTGGACGGAGGCCACCCCGTTTCCGGTGATGACTCTGCGTTATGAAGATTTGTTGATGAATACCCATGAAACCTATTGCTCGTTAATCCGTTTTTCCGGGCTACCCTATGATGAAAATAGGATGAAAATTGCTTTGGACCAGACACAATTCGAAAACCTGAGAAAACAGGAGCAGAATGGAGGTTTCAACGAAAAACCGATGAAATCGGTTGCTTTTTTTCGAAGAGGAAAGGTTGGAGGCTATCGGGATGAACTGACCCAGGCCCAGATCCGGCAGGTTATTGATACCCACGGGCCATTGATGAAACGTTTCGGTTATATTGATGAAAAGGGTGTCCCGCTGTTCTGACAGGTTTTTGAAAATGAATGATTCGGATGGGATAGGAGTCGCTTTATGGAGATAAAAACCGTGGGTGTGATCGGTGCGGGTGTCATGGGACGGGGTTTGGCCCAGCATCTGGCGCAAACAGGTTTTCAGGTCCTTCTGGTTGATATCTCGAAGACTGTCCTGGATCATGCCCAAGCAGAGATTATGCAAAATCTTCGGTTTCAAAAGTTGTTTCAAAAAGACATCAAAACGGAGGAGCCCAATGAGGCCCTGGGTCGCATCCGCTTTTTAATAGATGACCGAGAGCTTGAAACCGTAGATTTTCTGGTTGAAAATGCGGTTGAAAAATGGGAAGTCAAACAGGCGATTTATGGCCGCATTGATACCATCTGTGCCGAGGGATGCGTGTTTGCGGCAAATACGTCCGCAATTCCCATCACACGTATCGCATCGGCCACAAAGCGGCCGGACAGGGTGGTCGGCATGCATTTCATGAATCCGGTCCCCTTGAAGAAAACGGTGGAACTGATTCTGGGATGGCATACCTCAGATGAAACCCTTGCCGTGGCCAAAGATTTTCTGTCCCGGATTCAAAAAGATTTCATTTTGGTCAATGATTCCCCCGGTTTTGTCACGAACCGTGTGCTGATGCTGACCGTCAACGAAGCGATTTTTCTGCTTCAGGATCAGGTGGCTTCAACCGAAGATGTGGACCGGATTTTTAAATCATGTTTCGGCCACCCCATGGGTCCACTGGAAACAGCGGACCTGATCGGACTTGACACCATCTTGTATTCCCTTGACGTTCTTTACGATAGTTTCAACGACACAAAATACAGGCCATGCCCTTTACTTAAGAAAATGGTGGATGCCGGATTGTACGGCCGTAAAAGCGGGCAGGGTTTTTACACTTACTAAATGGGAGAACCGCGTGAGTGTTATGATACCAAACAATGATATTAAGAAAACAGTATGTACGTTTTTAAACCGTCATATTAAAAACCATGAGTTTCAAGGGGATGAAGCGATTTTTACCTCAGCTTTGTTTAATTCGCTTTTTGCCATGCAACTGGTCCTTTTTCTGGAAAAGGAATACCGGATCAAGGTTGAAAACGAAGATCTTGACCTATCCAATTTTAATACCTTGAATGCTATTTCAGCCTTTGTTGAGCAAAAGGCGTCCTGTGACTGTCATGAACACTAACCTGAGCCCGGACCAGCGAGAAATACTCGTCCAGTTTCGGGCCTTGATCGACAAAATCATCAGCCCGGTGGCGGATCAATGGGACCGGGAAGAGACTATACCGTTTGAGGTGATCCAAACCCTGGCCCAACAGGGTTTATGGGGAATAAATATCCCGGAAAACATGGGTGGGCAAGCGTGGGACATGATGACACTGGGGCGGATTTGTGAAGAAATCGGGAGGGGCAGCGCCTCTTTGTTAAGCCTGTTTACTGTCCATGGCATGGTTGCCCAGGTACTTATGAAATGGGGGACTCACATCCAGAAGGAAACGTGGCTGCCTAAGCTGGCCAAAGGTCATGTTCTGGGGGCCTTTGCTTTGACCGAACCGGATATTGGATCCGATGCCAGGCGGGTTGAAACAACAGCTGTTCTTTCCGGTGATGTCTATGTGTTGAATGGCAAAAAAAAATGGATTTCTTGCGGGCAGATCGCCGGTCTTTTCCTGATTGTCGCCCAATGCGATGGGAAACCCTCGGCATTTTTGGTTCCCAAAGATACACCGGGGTTTTCCCAGGAACCCATAAGAGATATGCTGGGCTTTCGTTCTGCCATGCTGGCAAGCCTTTGTTTGGAAAATTGCCCTGTCCCCAGAGATAACATGGTGGGAGTGATAGGGACCGGTTTTTCACATGTCGCAGGGACTGCCCTTGATCATGGACGATACTGTATTGCCTGGGGGAGTGTCGGGCTTGCCCAGGCCTGTCTGGAGGCCAGTGTCCGTTATACACACAAACGAAAACAATTCGGTGTGTATCTGAAAGAACATCAATTGATTCAGGAAATGATCGCCAATATGGTAAGCGGGACCAAAGCGGCAAGATTACTCTGCTGCCATGCGGGATACCTTAAAGACGCTGGCGATCCGGATATGATTATGGAAACGGCGGTGGCGAAATATTTTGCATCACAAAACGCGGTTAAGGTCGCTCTGGATGCAGTTCAGATTCATGGCGCCAACGGATGCAGCGGCGACTACCCCGTCCAGCGATATCTTCGGGATGCCAAGATCATGGAAATCATCGAAGGCAGTTCCCAGATCCAGCAGATTCTTATTGCAGGGCATGGGTATCAGGTGATCGATTAGATAAAAATGATTCGGCTGCAGGTTGGAGATGACGTCAGAAAAGAAAATCAAATGTGTGGTCTGGGATCTGGACAACACCTTATGGAACGGGCTTTTGTCTGAAAACGACCCGGTGTCTCTATGCGAAGGCGTTGTCGAAGTTATTAAAACCTTGGATAACCGCGGTATACTCCAGTCTGTGGCCAGTAAAAATGACCACGGCACTGCCATGGAAAAAATCCATGAATTCGGCCTGAGTGACTTTTTTTTATATCCCCAGATCAATTGGAATCCCAAGTCGTCTTCCATCAAGGCCATTGCCGAATCAATCAATATCGGTATGGATTCACTCGCCTTTATCGATGACCAGCCCTATGAACGGGACGAAGTGAATTTTTCCTTTCCTGACGTTCTTTGTATCGATGCTGCGGATATGGCCGGATTGCTGGACATGCCTGAAATGAATCCCAGGTTTATCACGCAGGATTCAAAAATTCGCAGGCAGATGTATCTCAACGATATCAAAAGAAACAACATCGAAGAGATGTTTGAGGGTGCCAAAGAAGATTTTCTTGCATCCCTGGGCATGGTTTTCAGGATTTCACAGGCAAAAGAAGAAGACCTGCGGCGGGCCGAGGAACTGACCGTCAGAACACATCAGTTGAATACAACGGGTTACACATATTCATATGATGAGTTGGACCGCTTCCGGACATCAGAGGATCATATTCTGCTGACAGCCACATTGGATGATAAATACGGAACTTACGGAAAGATAGGCCTGGCATTGATCGAACGCAATCATAATCTGTGGACCATCAAATTACTGCTCATGTCCTGCCGGGTCCTGTCCCGGGGGGTCGGCGCGATCATGATTAATCATATCCGGAACAAAGCAAAGAAATCAAACGTGCGTCTGTGCGCAGAAATGATTGCAACTGACCGAAATCGGATGATGTATATGACGTATAAATTTTCCGGATTCAAGGAAGTTAAAAAAAGAAAAGACGTGATCGTCTTTGAAAACGATCTGACGCTTATTCCGGATTTTCCCACATATGTCCATGTGGATAGTGATTCGAATTGGTAACAATTTTCATGGCGTCGTAAAAAGTCCCATATGCGGTGTTATAGTGTTTGGCCAGACGTTCGATATACGTTCGTGTATGCCTTCACACCCGGCCAAATACTACGCCTTGCCTATGGACCTTTTTCCATAGCCATCGGTCGACTTTTTACGAGTTCATCAATTTTAAAGTTGTATTGACTTATTGGGATGAACGAATGATTTAATGGCTTTTCTGAAAATATCCGAGTCTTCCTCGAAACAATCTTTTTAACCGGCTCAGAAGACTAATGATGACCTTGAATAAAAAAGCTGGTTTCCCCTTCGTGATAAAGTTAACAAGTTTTGGCTTAAGTAGCTGATTCAGCAGAAAAGCAGGGGTTCCACGAAAATATAAGCGCAGCCAATATTTTGTAAACCTACCCTCCCAATCGAAAAGTTTTTTTGTGTAAATTTGTTTTACTTCGTCATAAAGCAGGCCATCTTTTTTCATTGATGTGTAAAGTTCTGTTCCTGGAAAAGGTGTGAAAGAGTGAATGAAGGCTGAATATCGATTTGTGAGCCCAAGTAGAAATTTAAATGTTAAAATTTTATCTTCAGCCGTTTCATAGGGGTTATCAACGATAAAATGATAAAATATCGATTGCTGAGTTTTCATTAATGGACGAATTTTTTCAAGTTCCTTGGTTGCAGTCAACGTCTTTTCAACAGAAATATAGCGCTTGTATAAGTCCAGCATGCGTTTACTTGCAGATTGGACTCCCATAGTTATTCGTGAAGCCCCTGCATCCATAAGAAGTTCAAGCCGTTTCTTACTCACAAAGGTAGGGCTCAGTGTGCAGCTAAAAGGCAGACCTATTTTTTTTTTATAGACGTTTAAAAAATATTCCATGCGGTCAAACGGCATTGCAGTAAAATTATCATCCGCAAAATTAACAGACTGTATCAGAGGTATCCTTTGTATGACAGATTCTATTTCACTGCAAATATTCTCAATAGACCTATGTCTTAAAAATTGTTCATTTTTATATAAATTCTCCCAGAGAGAGTTTGTGCAATAACTGCATTTATAGATACAGCCCCTGCTGCCTAAAACGGTATATGATAAGGTCGACTCGATATAAGGTGTTGAGAATTTTTTAATTACCGTTTCATCTAAAACTTGGAAGTCATTTTCATCAAGAACATGACTTCCCATGATATCTAAATCGGGGAAGGGTAATGAGTTTAAATCCCTGATGGGGGGTCTTGGTTTATTTTGAATGATTCTATTGTCTTTTTTTGACCAAATGTTTGGAATGGTTTCATAGGGTTGACCGGAAGATAAGGCGTTGGCAAGTTCGACAATCGCCTCCTCTCCTTCTCCCACGCAGACCATATCTGCATAATTCAAACATTCAGAAGGTTGAGCCGTCGGGTGGGCTCCTCCCCAAATTACAGGTATATCACGTTTATTCTTTAAAGCCTGGGTAAGACGTATTGCTGGAAATAAAAAATGACTTATCACGGAGATACCAATCAGGCCGGAATCTCTGCATAGCTCAGATATCCTATTGAGAACCTCAGGATAATCGTCCTCTTGATAACGACTAACCCTCGGAATAAATAATATTTCAACGTCATGCCCCGCCTGTTTCAATGAAGAGGATAGGTAAAGAATACTTAAATTTAAAATTTCATTATAAAGCGATATTAAGGTAATTTTCATGAATTATTTCCAGTAATATATTTGGTAGAGTTTTTTCTATCTTTGTAGATGAGATGAATTGAAATCACAGAAAAATCAATTGTTATTCTTTGTCGTTTATATTAAGTGGTTTGTCAACATAAAAAAAACTATCGGTTTATGCACTTCACTCAAGAGATCAATAATTTCCTTCGATACGTGCGATATGTTTGGATTACTAAAAAGTGATGTCTTTTTCTACAATCCCAAAGTGTTTCTCTGCGTCCTTTGTGCCTCAGCGAGATCCATTTCTTTTTTTCTTATAGCCGGGCATTGCCGCAACCAATTATCATGATGGATCCCATAAGCCCATTGGGTCCCATATGTCCTTTTCTATTCTCATCTAAAAGGCCGATAAAATAATTTGCCTGTCCCCTTTGGCTCGATCCCCGTGATGGAAGATTTAGAGTTTATGAAGCAGCTGAAACACGTCGGGGGCCGCATCCATATTTTCCCGGACAAGGTGGACACGTCGGCACGACGCTGGCACAGGGAAGGTATGTTATCCTGCACCCTTCGAAACTGG
>JAHIRD010000033.1 GCA_018818835.1 Pseudomonadota bacterium | reverse complement strand
TTTTCTGACTGACCCAGGCTTTATAAATTGAATAATTTTTTATGGGAAAGGGCTGATATGATTCGCTTGTTTCTGTTATCCCTGATTCATTTGTTGTTGAGCTCTGAAAATCCGATTTTTCTTTGAACAGATGCCGTGCATGGTTAAGGCCGCCGGCCCCCTCGTATTTGGGTATAACAGGGGCCACCATGGATTTGGCTGAAGGTCCCAACACGTTACTTTTTACGCCCCAGTCCACCATAAACATACTCTGATCCCCATAGTTTACGACAAAATCTGCAAAGGGGTTGATAAAAATAGAGTACCATTCAACATAGTCTGTTTTTTCTTTGATGTCTTTAGCAAACCCTTCACTGCTTTTATACTTTTTCCCAAAACACAGAGCGGATTCATAAAGTGTCAGGTTCTGATCAAAAACACCGTTCCAGGGAACCCCCCACAAGGGCCAGGGTGCCGCTCCGTAATTCACGTAATCATGGTTGCCCAGCATTGTAAACACAGGCTTTTTTTTCCTGTCATACAGATCCAGGAGCTTTTGATAAAAAAGGAACCAGTTTCGATCATCTCTGTAGTGCTCCTCTTTTGTAATGTCCGAACCCAGTGCTTCCCACATTTCTGAAATGGGTGTAAAACATTTCCGGTATGTCTGGGGTGTATGAATGCCACGGTTGTAATCAACCAGATCGCCTGTGATGACAAGCACATCCGCACTTTTTGAAAACAGTTTTTCACATATATCCGTAAAGATAAGGTTGTAATTGGCCAATTTGTCCTTCAGGGGAATATGGAAGTCCTTAAGCGTAATTTTTCGGGTGTTACCATCAGCGACAGGGGGATTGTTTTCTTCAACCTCGATGACACTAGCTTCGGATTGACCGTAAAGTTCCATCCGTGAGTCAAGGTGAACATCGGTGACATGGCCGATGGTAAGGTGCTGTTTGGACGTTATATACACGGGATGATAAATTGAGGCTCGGATATTCTCATTTTTATTTTTATCCTCGGATTGAACAACGTCACCACTGTATTCCTTAAGTTCTTTTTTAAACGGCAGGGGCATCTTGAATGATCCGGCACTCAGATCCTTGATATGCTGAACAAGGTTCCACCATTTGGGCCTGTTTTTAACTTCATGATAGTCCGCATTGTTCACCCACCAGATGTTATACATCCCCTCGGGCTTGTCTTTAAGGTTAATTTTTATTTTGTACAGGCAGGGGTATTTGTTCAGACCTTCAAGTACCCATGGAAAGACATTGAGCTGCCCGAATCTCAGCGTATAGTTATCCTTGCCTTTATCCGGCCCTTCTTTTCCTTGACCGAATGTATCTTTGTCTATGCTATAACATTCCGTAATCGCAACACTGTCTTTATCTTCAAGGTAATGGGCCATGATACCATCATCAAAACAGCTGGTTCCCCTGTCTTTTTCAGTCCATTGGGACAACCTTAAATGGAATGCTGCTTCACCACGTTGAAGATCATTTGATTTACATAAAATCAGAACTTCAAGATATGTAGTATCCTTTTGTTTTTGTACAACGGCGGGATTGCCGAGGGACGGATATAATACCACAGCATCATTGGGCCGAAATTCGATTTTTTCTTTGGAATCCAATTGAAAATTATCAAATTCTTTTTTCAGGCATTCCATCTGTTTTTCAGCTGTCGTTTCTTCTGCGCTCATGATTTTTTTCTTTCTCTTATCAGTTTATCTCTGAAGTTATAGTAATCCACGCAGGGTGGACCATTATTTTTCTTTCATTCCAAAGTTTTTATGTTCAATTTTAACGGTGTTTTTTTCTTTATCGGAAACATGAACCACCTGCCCGCGACTCATGGTGGTATGGGATTGTTTTTCACCATTGATTTCAGTCTCAAATTCAACGCCACTCATCTTCTCGCCAAACGGATCGATAAACTCGACCTCGATCTTCCCCTGCTCAGGTATCTCCGGTGTTTCATCAACGATTTGCTGGACCAGAGGCGGCTGCATCAAGGGCGTGGGCGGAGTGTTTTTGTTGTTGTGGATCATCAGGTCATTGGCCCTGACCACACTTTTCCCTTCCACAAAGACATCAAAGGAGAAGCTGACAAATTCTGCCTTGGCCGCTGTGGTTCCCGAGGCAACGCCTTTTTTGTCACCGGCCTCGTCACCGGTGGTTTTGCTGAAAAAGGATTTCTCATGGCCCATGGGTTGGCCATCGGCTGTGACCGTGCTGGCCCCGTTATCAAGATCCGAAGATTTCCCGATGTTGGGATAAGGGATGGGGACCACGGGCGGGCCGCACTGGGTCAGGCAGATATCTGGAAAGGCCACGGATGTGCCATCGCTTTTTTTATGAACCACGGTTCGTTTGTTGACTGCTACGGTTGCTGCCATAATATTCCTCCTGTTTTATTCACCGTGAAGTTTGGGGTGGAACTGTTTTCTTCATGGTGAATTTGTTTTTTCTTTTTTTCACCACCCGTTCGCGTTGTTCACTGAAGAACACGAAGGGGCACGAAGAAGGGCAAAAAATCATCCCTGCCGGGGTGCAACCTTTAAAAAAGGTTACTCCATCGTCGCCAAGGCTATGACGGGACAGGCAAACAGGTTTTTCAAGGTCATGCCGAGCCGTGACCTTGAACGCATAACCGTTGCTGCCTCAAGAGTCCGGCCTTACCAACCCATTTGCCCAGCTTTTTAAAGCTTGTCCCCGCGAAGGCGGAGAGCTGGCCACCAGAGGGCTACCGGAGGCGTATTTCTTCGTACTTCGTGTCCTTGTGGTTAAAATCTTTTTATTCATAAGCGTCATGTTAGTTAATATCCACATGACTGCCTTTGATTTTATTGGCGTTCGATGCACGGGACACGATGTTAGTGCCTTTGATGATGATTTTACCTTCTTTTTTCAGGGTAATGCTGCCTTTACCGCATTGAAGAACGATTTCATGCTCTGCCTGCAAGGTGATTTTCTTTCCATCCACAAGGACATCGGGTTTTCCCTGGGGCTGGGACGTCTCAATTTCCAGGGAAACCATGTCATCCAGGAGATTTTCCAGAACGCCTAGGATGATGGGGTAGTCCGGGTTACCGTTTTCAAACACAAGAAGAACCTTTCGGCCAATATTTTCTTTTTTGGCCAGCATATTTCGATCCACACTGGAAATAAGCCGTGCGGGTGCAGGGTCCTGGCCCGTACATTTCACCAAAATGACAGCCGGATTATCAGTTGGGCATATGCGACCGATCTGGGGCTGCATGGTATCCAGGGACGAAAAGATTTTTTTGTCTTTGGTAAGGCCAGGCTTATTTTCTTTCATGGAGCCACCTCTTTAAACGTCGAAGGAACGTCATTTTCAAAGACCATAAGGCCCTCATTAATGGGTTTACCGTTGTAATACCAGAGCCCGTCCACAAAGCCGTCCGGGTTGCCTTTCAGGCGGATCATGTATGTTTCAATGGCCCGGAGCTGCTGGTGGACCGTCATATGGGTTTCAAACGGAATATCAATGCCGTATCGGATCACCAGTTCTTCATGGGCCAGTTTCCGAATCATTTCCGGGCTGTCTTTGGATGTCATGTTATCCAGAAGGCAGGCCGGGGAATAGGGTTTGCCATTCCGATACCGGATTCTATGGTTGAATCGTCGTTGCTTTTTCTTCCACCACTGGATCCAGTCGTCAGAATTCCGGGACAGGCGGTTAATCATGACACCGGGTTCCTTGCCCTTGGGATATAAAAGACCCTTTTCCCAAAGCTCCCGTTCATCATCGAACAGGTCATCCGGATCAATGTCATCCGGCACAAAGACCTCTTCCGTGAGCTGGGCTCCGGTGATAAGATTAAGGGCCAGGGCTGCTGATTCGGCCAGATCCGGGTTTTCAAGGCAATCGATCAACTCGTGAATGGAGGCAATATTGCCGAGCAGACCGATGGCGATCACATGGTCCCGTGACAGGGCCGTGGTGTCTTCCTCATCAAAATCAGATACAGAAAAAAAAGAATCGCTCAGGGTGTTTTGATCGCCGTAAAGCCCCAGGGACATCTTGGGCCAGTCACCGGGGCCGATAAAGGCCATGCATTCTCTCAAGGCACGTCGTTCGCCGATCCTGATAAGTGCAGTCACCGCCGTATCGACGATCTCCTTGTCTGTGCTGTGCAGAAAGTTCAGCAGAAATTCAGTGCCATGCCGGGGCCGAAGCCGTCCAATGGCATGAATCAGGGTTAAGACCATCTTTTTTTCGTCTGCATACCGTTGCAGTGCTTCAATGAGCTCCGAGGCAAAATCAAGTCTCCGTGATGCGATGATTCGGGCAGCAAGCAGAATATGGTCCGGGCTTTTTTTTAACAGAAACTGGACAAATTCATCCTGAAATGACTCGGGCAGGTCCTGGCAGAGGGCATCTCTGGCCGCCATTGCATTTTCTGTTTTGCCCAAATCCATGGCAGCCACACAGGTTGCCAGAATTTTTTGATTAGTCTGTCTGCATATCACCCGCAAGGCCCCGTAACATTCGGAATACTCACCGCTCACAGCCATCTCTTCACAAAGAGCCAATGCCTCATCCTCACCGATAACCAGGGCGTCGATATGGGGCTCAAACCGTTGCTCCAGGGGCATGAAGTCCGGCCACTTCCATTGATTGATGCAGATCAGGCCCACACGCTGCTCATAAAGCATGGAAAGTTCTTCAAGGTGTTCAATGTATAGACTTTGATTAAGATCCATTGTCCCTTTTTAATTACCTGAAATCTTTTGTCCAACCGTAACGAGTTTTCCACTGGCGTTTATTTTGATATCCACACCGGATATCTGGATTTTTCCATCTTTTTTCATAACGATACTGGCCTGACCGCATTCAAAGGTGATCTGGTCCTGACTGGTGATCACAGTTTTTTTCCCGACCATCACTGAAAGATCTTTGCCGATACTGATGCTTGATTTGTCACCCACATCCAGTTTCATTTCTTTGCCGATGGTTTCCGTATGGTTTTTCCCTGTATCCACCGTGCTGTTTTCAGAGACACTCAAGGTGCTGTTTTTACCGATATTGATTTTGGAGTCTTCACCGATTTTTTCTGTGCGGTTTTTCCCAATATCAACGGTTTTGTTTTCTCCAACCCGTTCATCGGAATTTTTGCCAATGGAATGGGTACGACTCTCCCCGATATCCTCGGTATGCGTTTTAGCAACGGTGATGTCCTTGTTGTTGCCGATGGATTCTTTCTGGTCGTTGCCCACGGTTTTGGTGCGGTCGTTGGCCACGTCGAGTTTTTCATCATGGCCGATGGTCTGGCCTTTGTCGTTTAAGATCTCGATGTTCCAGTCTTTTTCACCGTGGATGTAGATTTCTTCTTCGTCTTTTTTGTCTTCAAAACGCAGCTCGTTGAACCCGCCACCGCCGGGGGTGGAATTGGATTTGAGGGTGCTTTTTGTTTTTTCTTCAGGCAGGGAATAGGGAGGCGTGTTTTTGCCATTGTAGACCGCGCCGGTGACCAGGGGGCGGTCCGGGTCGCCGTCAATGAAGTTGACGATGACTTCCTGGCCGATGCGGGGGATGAACACGGAACCCCAGCCCGAACCGGCCCAGGGCTGGGCCACGCGCATCCAGCAGCTTGTACTGTTGCCATCCTCACTGAGACGGTCCCAATGGAATCGGACTTTGATCCTGCCGTACTGGTCCGTGTAGATTTCTTCACTTTTGGGGCCGGTGACCACGGCGGTCTGGATGCCCATGACCGAG
>JAHIRD010000032.1 GCA_018818835.1 Pseudomonadota bacterium | reverse complement strand
TGAAGGGCCCGGATGCGTCTATAGACGATTTAAACGTCGGAAACAGAAGAAGCCCCGCCCGGAATGACATAGCTAAGGGTGAGACCTTGCCATTCCTGTGTCTTGACATAGACGATAGTGCCCGTGAATAAATACCTTTTGTTAGCACCAAAATTCCAACACCGATAAGCCCTGTTGGTAAAATTATAGTGCTACCAAAATTTACTGAAGCAACAAATACAATGATTCCACCAATAATACATGCAATGCCATATTTTGTATCAGAACTTGTCTCTTTGCGTTTTGGTTTTTCTGGAACCGGACGTTGTTCTGGCAAATCAATTTTCCGTTCCGAAAGTAGTTCTTTTACGGCGGAAAATGCTTCTTCTGTTCATGAGAAACGATCATTAGTGATCCAAATTTTTAATAAAAAATCATCAGATTTTTTACTTAATCCATTCTGAATCGTTTCTGAATTGGGAGCATCCATAAACGTTATTCCATCTATTATTTACAAATCGTAATATCTTATTCGGGCACTTAAATTTGATTGGAGAGTCAAAACGCTCAATATTAATTTTCCAAAATATAAAATCCATACCATTGATCATGTAAACAAGTAACACATTGCCTTTTAAGAGAATATAAGCAGGGCAATAATGCCGCTGATGAAAGGTACAGCTCATATCTAACTCTGAAAATAGCGCCAATTGTAAATGAATTATTGTCCTGATTCATTGGTCTTTTGGTCGCAATAACGTGGCTATTCCGGCAATATTAAGCGTCGTAATATTGCCATATCGAATGATCTGGAATCGTTTCTCCCACAAATCCAAACCCGTTTGTTCTGATTTTACCCTATCCCAGAGCGGGGACTGGTCCCCTGGAAGGGCCGCCGGAAGCATTTCCAGGGCAAGGCCCGCCGTGTCCCGTCGCTTTTCTTCGTGTCCTTCGTTTCGTCAGCGAGCCCGGCGAGTGGGTGGTTAAAAAATAAATCAGCCTGTGTCCGCAGGCGGTGATGTTCGTTTCAGTGGGCCGCCGAGCCATTTGCCATCCTTTTGAAGACATACTTATTTGCCCGTTTTCTTGACATGGGCTGTATTACTGCACATATTATGAACCTTATAAAAATAACCCAAAGGAGATTCGAATGGAAATAGTTGTGAACGGCGTGTTTGTATGTGTTGATTATAAAGGGACTCTCGGAAACGGAGATGTGTTTGATTCCAGTGAAGGGCGTCAGCCCCTGGAAGTCCAGATGGGAGCAGGGCAATTGATCAAGGGCTTTGAGTCGGCATTGATGGGGATGACCTTGAACGAAAAAAAGACCTTTACCCTTGAGCCGGATGATGCCTATGGCCACCGGAGTGACGAGCATATGCACACATTTACACGGGAAGAGGTCCCGCCGGACATGAACCCTGAGGAAGGTCAGCACATCGTGCTCAGTACACCGGACGGTCAGCAGATTCCCGCTCACATTGTTGAAGCCAATGACGAACGAGTCGTTGTGGACATGAACCACCCCCTGGCTGGCGAATCCCTGACATTTAAAATTGAAGTGGTGGGTATCAGCAAAACAGCCACCCAGGAGCCCCAGGGCGAATGCGGATGTGGCTGTGATGAGACGGGCTGTGAGAGCGGTGGGTGTTCGTCCGGTTGCTGTTAGCCTTTAAAAGGATAAAAACAGAAGGTTTTTATTAAATGGAGGGAGCCATGTCATTGAAGGTGTTTATTGTTTTCTGTTCACCGGCCGGATCAACACGGGCAGTGGGTCATATGATCAGGGATTATTTTTCAGGACGCGGGGTACCGGTTGAAACCCTTGATATCGGTGAAAAAGGGGATAGCGGGCCGTTTGTGAAACACCTTCATGATGCCGGGAAAAACACCCTGGTCTTTGTGGGCTCTCCTGTGTACAAGGATCTGGCCATCCCCCCGGTCATGGGCTTTGTTGACCGGTTGACATCCGACGGGGCCTTTGCCGTTCCCTTTGTTACCTGGGGCCAGGCATGCAGCGGCCTTGCCCTCTGGCAACTGGGCCAGGGCCTTATCGCCCGGGGATTCCGGCTCGCTGGAGCTGCCAAGGTCCTTGCAGTTCATTCCATGATGTGGTCGTCTGAAAACCCGGCAGGGTTTGGACATCCTGACAGGAAAGACCGGGAGCTTCTTTTGAACCTTCTTGAAAATCTGATGGCATCGTTTGAAGCCGGAACGATGGCAGATTTGGATACGGACGTTCTGGATTACCAGCCCGCTGAACTCGCCATGGGCATAAAGGAAAGAATCAACGATCCCCTGGTTCCCATGCCTAAACGTGTCAATCAGGACGCCTGCACCCAGTGCGGTCTCTGTGCTGAAACCTGTCCTGTTTCGGCCATTGCCCTCAGTCCTTTTCCCGAATTTCTTTCTTCGTGTTTCGGTTGTTTTTCCTGCGTGAAGGAATGCCCGGAAGGCGCCATTGAACCTTCTGTACCCTTGACCCAGGTTGAAACCATGATTCAAACACGCATCGAAACCATCGGCGAAACCCCAGGCACCCGCATGTTCATGCCATGAACACTGCCATAGACACAAACAGGTCCAGGATCACTGATCCGGGCCCTGTGATGTGTCTTTTCGCTTAAATTTTATTCAAGGTCTTCCTCTGTTTTAATTTATTTCTAAACGAATTGCCCGGAACTAACGATACTATAAATACGGGGCATATCATTATAACTCAGCGGGGAGGCAGCGGACATGGCACAGATCATAAAATTCAGACATCAAACGGACCGCAGAAGCAAACAGAGTGAAAATGACCTGACAGGCTTTCTTCGACGTGCTGTTTCTTTGAGGAAACAGGAGCCCGAAGAAGGCGATTTTATTCATATTTCCGGACTTAAAAAGATGAAACTTTTTTTTGAGTCAAAAATATCGGATATCCTGATCAAAAACAGTTTTATTGATACGGGCTTTTTTCTCTGCGGCACGTATATTTCGGACTTGCTGACAAGTATCACCAACAAGGTTCCGGAAAGCTGGTTTGCCGTGGATTATGTTCTGAAAAGCTATGAGACCGGAAGCCCCTATCTCATGAAGCAGGGCGCCAATATCTGTTTTTTAATCTGCTCCGTATTCAAGGAGCGCAGTGAGATCAGAGTCATGCGCTACGAAGACTATGAAAAAATGGGCATCGGGCTTTTTAGCAGGTTCTATTCACAGACCGGCGCAGAAATCGGTTACCATATGAGTCGACAATATAAAATCATGGTTGATGTTACGGGCGAGTGTATGAAAACGCTTTAAGAAAATAAAGATCACGATTCCTGGGGTTGAAAATCCCCACAATGGGGCAAAACGGCCACATACTTGTATTTATCAGTGGTTTTAGTATGTTGATGCCAAAACAACAGGCATGGCGAGTCGGTTTGGCCCCAGTATGCATGTGTAATCGACTGCCCTGATAAATGGTTATCCCTAAACGTTCAGGAATCTTATTCAAAAACCCTTCCTTAAAGAAAGAGGCCATTGAGTTTATAAAAAGAAGCGGACCCCGAAGCTATATCACTGTTATTCCCAGATGGTAAGAACGGGGGGGCATAAAAAGCACCCGCATCACCCTGGACCAGCCCGGCCCGATTTATCGGGCAAAGCGGTTTATTATTCACGGCCGCTACAATAATTCTTGACAAATCCTGATGAAATGATGTTATCGAAATGGGCCAAATCAAAATACAAAAGATACTCAGATGGTTGCGGGCACGTCATTAAATCTATCAATAATTCGGTGTGATGTCCTTTGGGTTCTGGCATATGCGAAATTTAGAAACTGAACTCGATTGTCTTTATATGCAATACGAGGGAATTGTTTCCATAAGGGAAAGAGATGCAGGCGATGGGGAAATATGCTTAATCAAAAAAAAACAAGCGATGTGAATACAAACACCAATTCAGGGAATAATCCGAGTATACATGATGACCCGAAATTTTTTGCATTGGCAAACCTGCTGCCTGAAACGGTCTTCGTAACCGATACAAACGGGACGGTTGTTTTTTTGAATCAGGCTGGAATTAAAATATTTGGATGTTCCCCTGTTTCGACATCGGGTGGGTTTACACTGGACATGTTTTTTGTCCCGGAACAGACCGTTCGCCTTAAAAAAAATTTAAACTGCCGCGATGACCTGATTCAAGAATACACCGCTTTGAAGGATGATGGCAGCACGTTTTCAGTTCTGTTACACACCCATCACATGTTTGAAAACAACTCCTTCACCGGAATCATCGGAATGATTGCCGACCTCTCAGATCGGCAAGCCCTTCAGAAGAAACTCCTCAGGGCAGAGCAAAAATGGCGTGATATATTCCGGAATACATGGGAGTTCTGGGTCCTGTGTGATCTTGAGTGCAATATTATTGAATCCAGTATAACACACAGTACAATTCATAATGAGGAGTTCAATATTTCCGAAAGCGAACTTTTGGGATTAAACATCATGGATTTCCTGCATGATGATTTAAAGCATATCATGAAACGTAATCTCAAAGAGGTGATAAATCAAGGGAAATTAAAGGGTATTGAACACATCAAATTAAAGGATGGTGAAGAGCGAAGTTTTGAGTTTAATCAAGTTTTGGTGTACGAGGATGAGAAACCGGTTGCCATAAGGATCCTGGCAAGGGAGGTCACCGCGGAAATAGCGGCGAAAAAATCCCTTGAGATCAGTGAAACCCGCTATCGGAGTGTCTTTGAAAATACGGGTCTGCCTACAATTATTTTGGAAAATGATTTGCTCATTTCCATGGTCAACGTCAAATTTGAAGAATTGGTGGGTTACAGGAAAGGTGACATCCAGGGCAAGATGACTCTTCCCCAAATCATTGTAAAAGACACAAAACAAAGCGAAATCAACCGTTTTTTCGATCTGAAAAACGCCTCATCCTTTGAGATGGAATGTCGGATTATCAGCCATCATGGCGATTTGTTTGACATGATTATGAAGGTGGGGACTATATCCGGCACGGATCAAAAGGTTGTTTCGTTTACCGATATCACGTCGCGGAAACAGGTCGAAGTCAATCTGCTGGAAAGTAGTGCACAGCTTCAGAAAGAAAACATACTGCTCCGGTCTTCCATGAAAGAACGGTATCGATTCGGCAATATCATCGGCAAATGTCACGTGATGCAGGACATGTATGAATCCATTGTCAATGCAGCGGAAACCAATGCAAATGTCGTTCTCTACGGAGAATCCGGAACGGGGAAAGAGCTCGTTGCCCGTGAAATTCATCAAATGAGCAGCCGAAAAAAACATATGTTTGTTGCCGTCAATTGTGGCGCCATTCCGGAAAATATCATTGAAAGTGAATTTTTTGGATATAAAAAGGGGGCATTCACCGGGGCCTATACCGACAAGCCGGGATATCTTGATTTTGCCGATGGGGGAACCCTTTTTTTGGATGAAGTGGGAGAAATCAATCTGAGTATGCAGGTCAAACTCCTTCGGATCATCGACAGTGGTGACTACATTCCCCTTGGGAGCAATGCCAGTAAAAAGACGAATGTGAGAATTATTGCGGCAACGAACAGCAACTTAAGGGAATTGATTAAAGAAGGATCAATAAGAGAAGACTTTTTTTATCGCATCCATATCATACCGATCCATCTTCCACCCCTGAGAGATCGGAAAGAGGACATACCCCTCCTGATTGATCATTTTATGAAAATGCATGGTGATTCCAATAAGGATGTCGAGCGAATTCTGATTGATCAATTTCTCGATTACGACTGGCCCGGAAATGTCAGGGAACTTCAGAATGTGGTCCACCGCTACATTTCTATGAAGAAGATTGATTTTAGTGGTTCACCCCGGACAAAACAGAACCCCCTCCACATCTCCCCCATGCAGGGCGACCAGCATTTGTCCATCATGCTGGACTTATATGAAAAAGAGATCATCAAAAAAACGCTTAGCAAATACCAGTGGCATCGCGGAAAGGCTGCTGAGGCTCTCGGGATTAATCGCAAGACCCTTTTCACAAAGATGATGAAGCATGGGGTGGAAAGCACCCGTGGTGGGGCAAAATGACTCTGTTTTTTTAAATAACTGTATTTATGAGGGCTATTTTATCAAGGCCACTTCGGTATAAGCATCTTTTCTTCCATCTGGCCATGCCCAGGCATAATCCAACGTGTCAGTATCTTTTGGAGTTAAGAATAGCCAGCCATTATCAACGCAATTGCCTTTTTTGGTATATCTTTCCCGGAACACGGCGGTGGCGTTTTCCCATCGAACAAACTCCAGCCGTGCTTTACAGCGCAGGGACGGATATTCAATCGTGCCGCCTACCGAATCCTTTGAATCATATGGCGGTATATTAATTTTAATGGTCCAGCAGCTACCGCTACCCTGGCAGCCACGCCCTTCCCACGTCCCCGCTAAACCGCTTTCAAAAAGCGCGTTTTTCTCCGGGGCCAGCAACCCGGTGGTCTTTTTTTCTGAGGATCCTTTCGGATCAGGGTAAAAAGTCTCCCAATTATTCGGAGCATTTTTGTCAAGTTTCCCGGTTAAAAGATGTGACCATTCATTTTTGTCAGAAGAGCCATAAAGGCTGAAGGCCGACAGCCGATATGTATGGCCTCTTTGAGTCCCGGTATAAAGACGTACACTGTCAAATGAGCAGCTTGCGTTATCAGGCACGGACAGGATAAACCAGTGGGGGTAATTGTTGTCATCGGAATCACCGTTGGCCCAAGATGAATCGGTATTGCCGTCAATTATCTTATTATGGCTCCATCTTTTATCATAGTACTCGGAGGAATAGGACTCAACGATGACAGGTATCTTTGCCCCTTCCTGCAAAAATTCAATCTCGGCCAGTTGGACTTCTTCCATGTTAAAACCAGAGTCAATCGTCAATTTAATGAATTTATAATTTTTTGATAAATTAGCGGATTTGTACTCCTCTCCTCCAGGCCCGAGCAGTGAAAAACTGTTTGGGGAGACCTCGCCTTTACCGTTTAAGCTCAGTGTGGCTTTTGCCACCAACAGGTCTGGATTATGATAGTATTCTTTTGCATTTGCCTTGGGGATTGGAATATGCACATACGTTTTTAAACCTTTTATTTCCAGAGAAATGCTGAATTTTTCCTTCTCAATATCATATTTATTGAACGTCCATTTTATATCATCTTGATCAACTGGAAAATTCTGGGCAATAATAGCCTCTTTTTGGTTGATAAGAGAGTCTTTCTTTTCTATTAAATCAGCATTCAGTTCCGTATAGATGGCGTCTTGTTTTCGTAAAAGTTCTTTTTTTAGTAAGTCGACTTTGTCATTTGCATTTTTTAACTTGAGGTTATAGTCGGCTTTACTTTCAAACATTTCATCCCTTGGCGGGACAGCTTTGATTTTGTTAATCGCGTCACCATAGTATTTTTTTATTGGTGCTATCTGGCTTGTAAACTCAAACTGGTAATCATTTTCAAGTTTCTCGATTATATTATTCAACCGCATGAGCTCATCTCTGGCGTTTTCCATGCCCAAGGCTTCAATGGGGCTGCCTATATCCATTCTTATCTTGTTTGTTTGGCCCTTTAGATACGCGAGCCTTTTTTCACGTTCTTCATCACGCTTTTTCATTTCCATCGCATTGATTTTTTCGTCTTCATCCATTTTCCGTCTTAACTCGGCTTCTTTAAGCGATGTCTCTTTCCGACGTTTGGCCTGTTTAAGGGCTGCCGCCTTCAGAAGGTGCTGGCGTTCGATCTCTCTCAATTCCGCTTTGTTTTTTCTCTTTTCGGCATCCTCCTTGAGCTTTTTCAGTTTGTTCATTTCGGATTCAAGTTGAGCTACCTCATTGTCAACGTCCTTTCTAAGCTTTTCAACGTCGGGTATGAAAACAAAATCTCCGGTGCCGTAAATCTCACCAACTTGGGGCCGTTGCTTATGACCGTTAGATGCGGCATCGCTAAATACTTTTCTTTGAAGTGAAACACCTAGCTCCTTAGCGGTGATAAAATCATTGTTCATTTCCAAGGCTTCGATAAGGCGACCTGTGAAAACCGAGTGACCGTATAGGCCTCCATCAAGCACAGCTTCATTTTCCCCCCCGGCTGTTATTATCTGCCGGACCGGCTCCCGCGTTATTTCCCTTAAATACGCCATGTCGTGGGATGGTTTGAGCCCCGCCGCTCTTTGACCAAGAAGCAGGCCCCCAAAACAGGCATCAATGATATAAAGAACATGCTTGGATGGAATTAATGGGCTTATGTCAGATTTGATTTGCTGCATTGAAATATTTTTATACATTTCATTGCCTTCTAACGAACCGTCATACGGGATGAGATAGCCGAGTTTACCCTGTTGAGTTGAACGGGTTATCCCGTGCCCTGCAAAATAAACAATGACACCTGCGTCGGGGTCCAGGGTTGAAAGTTCACCAAGCAGAACCTTCATTATATTTTCCCTGTTTGCGTCCTGATTATAAAGCCCGATGATGCGGCTAACGTTGTATCTTTCCTTGAGTGTTTTTTCCACGCCCCTGGCGTCGGAAACAGCATAGTTGAGATGATATTGTGAAGGTAGGTTCTTGTACAGGTCCACGCCTATGATGACGGCCACCATTTTATCATACAAGTCAACCCTGTCTATTGAACCGTTATCATTCTTGACGACAACTTTGATTGCTCTGCTTTGCATTTCGGCGGATAAGTCATTTGCTGAAAAAAACGGTAATAAAGTCAAACACAAGAATACTATCATACGTTTAATTATCATTAACGACCTTCTCCTTTACTACCAACCAATTTCTAAAATCCGTTATCCGATGACTTTGTACATGAGGGGCAGGGCGACAAAGGTGCCGAAGGTGCTGCCCAGATTGGTGAAGACCACCACCAGAAGGATACGCGTCACCTTGTTTCTCCAGAACCCTCTGATCGATAGAATATCCTCAGGTAATTGTTCCAGATCACGGACCTTGGGCCGTCTGACATAGGCTTCGGTAAGGCCGGACACCCAGCCTGCGGCCACCATGGGGTTCAGAGATGTGATGGGGGCTGCGATCACCGCCGAGAGAATGGTCAGGGGATGGGCAAAGGCGATCACCGCACCCAGACCTGCAAGAATCCCATTGGCCGCCACCCACCAACCCACCATCTGGGTCCCGGCATGGGAGCCTTTAAAAAAAAAGCCTCCGGCGATGAGGGCGAAGATGGCCAGGGGAATCAGCCATTTTAACACAGAGCCCATCTTTCCTTTGGGAGGCAGTTGTTCAAGGGCCTGGATATCAATATCCTGATTCAAATATTTCTGGATGCCCGGGACATGACCGGCACCCACCACGGCCACGATTCTTTGCCCGGGGGCGGTCCTGATTTTTTCGCAAAGATACTGATCCCTTTCATCGATCAGAATCTTCCGGATGATGGGGTGGGATTTTTCCACATCAGCCAGAACAGTCTGGAGAACATCTTCCTTTTTCATGCGCTCGATGTCCTCTTCTTCGATTTCATCGGTGTTGCCCAGGGAAAGGAGCAGCTGGAACATCAGCTTCATTTTGCTCAAAAACCCCATGGAGCGCCAGGTCCGTGACAGGGTCACATTTATTTCACGGTCAGCCAGATGAACATGGGCTCCGGTTTCCTTGGCCGTATCAATGGCCTTGATCATCTCTTCGCCCGGCCGAACACCGAATTTGTCGGCAATTTTTTTCTGGAAGGAGGCCAGAAGAAGGTTAGACAAAAGAAGAAAGGATTTTTTTTCCCGGATGACCTTAACAATATCCATCTCCTGCCACCGATCTTTTTGCGTGACTGCATGATAGCGTGATTCGCATAATTCCACGCAGACCGTGTCCGGTTTTTCCTCCCGGATCACTTTTTCCACAAGATCCACACTTTCACGGGACACATGGGCCGTTCCGGTTAGAAAAATCTCTTTGTCTTTATAGTGAAGAATATAAACATGTCCGCTGTCTTCTGCTGCACTCATACAGGAACTTCCTTTTATCTGATGATACACGGTTATCGGATGAACAACAGACTAAGCGTATAGTATATTTAAGTTCTTTTGACAAGAAACAGCTTCAGGGCTTTAGTTTTCCCTATCCTGGGTGACAGGAGCGAAAATCGTTGTTATTTTGTAATTTATGATAGAAACCGCCCAGGCAACCCGTACTGATTCGGGTCAAATTAAGCGTTGACGGTCTATTTTAATTTGGTTAAATGGGTGGTTTTTTTGTGAAGGTATCTGTTTATGGCGTTTTGAAATGATTTGAGGTTTATGATGACGAAACACATTGTAGTTATCGGCGGGGTGGCCTTGGGAACCAAGGCAGCCTGCCGTTTGAAAAGGCTCTCACCCGACACTGAGGTAACCCTGCTTGATAAGGACGAAAAAATATCCTATGGCGGTTGTGGTATTCCCTACTATGTGTCCGGGGATGTGGCAGAGGCCGAAGACCTTCAGAGCACGGCATTTCACATGGTACGTGATGCTGAATTCTTCAGAAAAATCAAAGGATTCAAGGTTCTGACCGGAACCGAAGCCATTTGCATTGACCGTGAGAACAAACGGGTTTTTGCAAAAAATGCAAAGGGAGAACGCCTGGAGCTTCCCTATGACAAACTGGTGCTGGGCACAGGAAGCCGCCCCAGGAACCTAAATATTCCCGGACAGGATCTGGAGAATATTTATTCCGTGGGAAATCTGGTCGATGCCATCAGGATAAAAGACCTGATTGCAAAAGGGAATATCGGTAAAGCCGTGATTGTTGGTGCCGGGTTTATCGGCCTTGAAATGGCCGAAGCCTTTACGGACATGTGGGGAATTGAGACATCGGTGGTGGAGGTGTCCGATCGCATCATGCCGGGCAACGTGAGTAGGCCCATGGCCCGCATGGCCATGAAAACCATGGAAGACAACGGAGTGTCCTTTTATCTGAATGAGCGGGTGCTTCGCTTTGAAGGAAATGGCCCTGTGGAACGTGTGGTCACGGACAAACAAACCCTTGATGCAGATATCGTGATCATGGCCGTGGGCATCCAGGCCAATTCGGAACTGGCCAAAGACACCGGGCTTGAGGTGGGTGTGACCGGTGGTATTGTGGTAAATTCCCGCCTTGAAACATCGGACCCCGACATTTATGCAGGGGGCGACTGCGTCCAGGTGCCCAATCTGGTTGATGGTGAACCCGGTTTCTATCCCCTGGGCTCCATTGCCAACCGCCACGGCCGCATCATCGGCACCAATCTGGCCGGAGGTCAGGCAAGCATTGAAGGAGCCCTGGGCTCCTTTGTGGTCAAACTCTTTGACAGCTCCCTGGCCGGAACAGGTTTGACCCTTGCCATGGCTCAAAAATCGGGATTTGATGCGGTGAGCGTCCGCATGGGTCAGCTGGACCGGGCCCATTTTTATCCTGAAAAGGATTTTATGTTTTTCGAGCTGGTGGTGGAACGCAAAACCAAACGAATCCTGGGAATCCAGGGTTTCGGAACCAGCGGGGACGCCATGGTGGGACGCATCAACACCGTTGCCGCCATCTTGAAGTACAAGCCGCTTCTGGAGGATATCAGCAATCTGGAATTTGCCTATTCTCCGCCCTTTTCATCGGCCATGGACATTGTGAACGCCCTTGCCAACGTGGCTGAAAACGCCCTGGACGGGCACCTCAAGGTCATTGACCACGAAAGCGTCGAGGCCCTTTGGTTAAATGATGAAAACTCAGACAGCTATTTCCTGGATTGCCGGGAACAGCTTGATGCTGCCCCCTTGCTTGAAAAATATCCGGGCCGCTGGCACAACATCCCCCAGGGTGAGCTCAAAGATCGCATCGCCGAAGTGCCCAGGGATAAGAACATCATCCTGGTCTGCAATTCAGGCATGCGCTCCTACGAGGCCCAGTTGAATCTCCGCAACCTGGGGATCTACAAGACCCAAAGCGTGGAAGGCGGCATGAAAATGCTTAAGACTTGGGGCTCGGAGATTTAAAACGACCTAAATGATGGGCACTTAATAGGACATATACGACTCATAGGACCTATATGTCCTATATCATAAGTCTCATAGGTCCCATAAGACCTATACGTCCCATAAGTCCCACAAAAATCATATTTTCACACCCCCCAATCTAAATTACCTTGCACCAAAATTAAAAAAGCCTCATACAAGAAAAGACGATATTCACTGAACCGTTTTAAAGGATAAACAGCATGAACAAACAGCAGATTTTGGCCCAGCAACGAAAGAAGTTGATCGCGGCCAATCTTTCCGAATACGCGGATACCGTGGGTGAACTGAACTGGGTCACCGGGGCCGGAGCCAGGGATGCGGAAGGCGTTCGGGGATCACTGATTGCCGGATATGGCGACATGGTCACCTGGCTGTTCAGCCAGACCAAACCATCCCTCGGGCCCATATCGCCCGGCTGCAGGATCTGCGGAAACGGAGGATGGTCCTGTCTGTTTATCAACGGGAAATGCAATTGCCGCTGTTTTTACTGCCCCACTGCACAGGACGAGATCAGCGTGCCCACCACCAACCATCTTCCCTTTTCCAGGGCCCAGGATTACAGTGAGTATGTGAACCATTTCGGTTTTGAAGGGGTGAGCATGAGCGGGGGCGAGCCCCTTCTTACAGCGGATAAAACCATTGAATACATTCAAACTGTCAGGCAGAAATGCGGAGAGTCCATTCATATCTGGATGTACACCAACGGCACACTGCTCACGGAAGAGCATGTTAGAAAACTCAAAGATGCCGGGCTCAATGAAATCCGCTTTGATATAAGCGCCAAAGACTACGATGTGGAAAAACTCCGCCTGGCCGTGGGCCGGATTCCCACAGTGACCGTTGAAATCCCGGCCATCCCCGAAGACAAAGAGACACTGCTGCGCATGATCCCCATTTTGCAAGATGTTGGGGTCAATCACCTGAACCTGCATCAGCTTCGCCTGACGCCCCACAACAGTCGCTTCTTGAAAAGCAGGGGCTACACCTTTCTCCATGGCGAGAAAGTCACGGTACTGGAATCCGAGCTGACCGCCCTGTCCATTCTCAAGGAAGCCTGTGATAACAGGTGGGCCCTGCCCATCAATTACTGCGCCTTTGCCTATAAAAATCAATTCCAGCGGGCTGCCAGTCGGAAACGCAATGCCGCTTTCATCATGAAAAGCCACGAATCAGTAACGGAAAGTGGATTGATCCGGAGCATCACCCTGACCGGGCCATCCCAGCGTATCATGGCCAACGCCGAAACCCTGGCTGCCCAAAATCCGGAAAAAACCCTGTGGCAAATCAGTGGAAACAAAGAACAGATCACGATTCATCCCAGCCTCTGGTCCTTTTTGGACAAAACAGACACCTGCCTTTCACTGACCTACTCGGAAGCCGTGCTCAGCCCTGTTTTGTCGTACCAGAATCCGTTCAAGGAAATCCGGTTGGATTCGGGAATGAAGATCTATGCGGAAAAGCGGGGTAGAAAACATCTGAACCTCGATTCGGACCAGATGCCTCTCTTTGAACAAAGGGTGATTGTAACCTCCCACGAACCGACACCCGGTGCTGATCCGGAATTTTTAAACGAGGAATTTATTACCCCCGGTCTTCAGGATTATTTTTAATCACAGGGCCCGGATACAATATCACCGTTGGCCCATTGCGTGAGGAAATGGTCTGTAATGCGCATGTCCGGGGTTTTTTCACCCATGGCTTCAAGGCAGCGCTTCAGAAGAACCGAGGTTTTTTCAGCAGCATCTGCATCCCCCACAAGGGTCTGAATCTTCAGGCCCCGGTAAAGGGCATCGGCAGCATCGTCGTTTTGCCCCATGGCAAGGTAGACTCTGCCCAGGGCTGACAGGTCTGCGGCAATGCCACGGATAAAATAACTGTTCCGGTCCGTGTCAAGGGCTGTGGTATAGTAGGTTATGGCTCTGTCATTATCACCCCGTGTTTCCATTAGAAGGCCCATGGCATGGTTAATGGTTGCATATTCAAAGGCTTTGGCCGCAGATGTTTGGATCAGAGCTTGGGAAAGCAGGGTCTCTGCTTCCCGGGTTTTGGCCTGGCGGATCAAGAGAAGGGCCCTGTTGCTCAGAAGGGGCGGGTAAATGATGGCGTTCTTGAGGGCCAGGGTATCGGCCTGATCAAGGACAGATTCCGCCTGGGCAAGCTGATCCATATCCATGTAAACGGCAGCCTTGTTGGAAAGGGCTTGGACCTGCCCCAAGGGGAGGTTGATCCGTTTGAACAGTCGAAAGGATTCATCAAAAAACATCAGGGCGCTGTCCAGTTCTTTGGATGCACGGTGAAGGCTGCCCAGATTGTTCATGCTTTTGGCCACCCCTTCCAGATTGTCACAAGCAGAGAACCTCTCCAGTGCCTTTTCAAAATAGTCGGATGCCTTGTTATAACACCCCCTCATGTACCAGGTATTGCCTTCAACCAGTTCATTTTCAGCCGCCTGTTGATGCCGGGGCTGCCGTTGAATTTCTTTTGCTCCACAGGCCAAAAGAACACACACACACGCACTTACCATAACGATCATCATCTGTTTTTTGAGCATTATCGTTTTCCCTGCTGCGTCAAATGAGGTAAAAAAATTATCCGGATAAAAACTATACAAAAAATGCCGAGGAAAGTCAAAATCTTGGATCATCCGGCTTGTTTTCCCGTTTTAAGATTTTCCCGGGGCATCATTCCACGTTCTATGATCGAAATTTCCAATGCCATGATGGATTGTTATAGATAAAAGGGATTAGACGCATTCATGAATCTATGAGAAACTGATCAAAGAAATAAAAACCAAAGGCCATTGGTGAGGCCTGATAACCCAATATGAGGCATATGATGAACCGTCTTGATTTTAAAGGGCTCAACTGTCCCCAGCCCGTCATGGAAACCAAAAAATACCTGGATGAACACAAGGCGATGGAGGGCCTCCACGTGCTGGTGGATAATAAAGCCGCATCGGAGAATGTCAGCCGTTTTCTTTCAAGTCGGGGATTTACAACGGAAGTCACGGGCCAAGACCGGGAATATACAATAAACGCTACATTGAGCGGAGAGTGCAATGAATGCGAGGTCCTTGACCTCCAGCCCCTTGAAAAAAGCACCCTGATCCTCTTTTCCCACAATACCATGGGCACAGGGAACAAGGAACTGGGAGGAAAGCTTATGCTCAGCTTTATCAAGACCCTGGGAGAAATCAAAGACAGCCTGTGGCGCCTGGTCTTTGTCAATGAGGGTGTCATGCTCACCGTGCAGGGGGCCGAAACCCTTTCTGCTCTTCAGGACCTTGAAAAGAAAGGGGTCAGCCTGCTGGTCTGCGGGACCTGCCTGGATTATTTCAATCTGCTTGAGAAGAAACAGGTGGGGCAGACCACCAACATGCTTGATATCATGACCAGCCTTCAGGTTGCCGGTAAAGTCATTAACTTCTGATTTGAGCCGTCACACACCGTCGTGTCCATGAGAAATCAATTCAGACTTTCAATGGTTTTGGACAACATTTCATAGGTGCATGGTTTCTGAATGAAACCATGCACCGTGGTGTTCAGTACTGCAGTGTCCTGCAGACCATAGCCGCTCATCACAATAATCTTGAGGCCGGGGTGTTTTGTTTGAATTTGGGGGCAGACCTTGTCCCCGCGCATATCCGGGAGAAACAGATCCAGGATAGCTATGTCTATGGTTTCTTCAATGCTCTCGGAAATCTGGATGGCTTGTTTTCCGTTTTCTGCAACATGAACCGTGTAGCCCATCCGTTTGAGCATGGAACCCAGCAGTTCCCTGAGGGTTTCGTCGTCATCAATGACCAGTATTGTTTTACTCGCGTTGCTATTCAAACCATGTACCCCCTTTATATCTGATAAAATCATCAATTCATCATTTTGTTTGTAAAAAAATTATCGTTCCTGAGGTTTCAGATATTCAAAAATGATAGCTGTCATTATCTCTGAGTGAAGACGCTTGGTTATTTCTATTACAAGGCGTATCATACATAAAGAATCCTATGGCCTTTTTATGAGTAGATCAGCGCAAAGGTTTCCCGTGCTTCATCTTTTCGTAAGTTCAACTCGTTCAGATATCCTGAAAGGGATACCTCATCCCACAAGATACCCGCCAAGTCAGCCCTGCTTTGGTTCAAGGGATCTGAAAGCAGAGCGTCCAGTTCCCCTGGATCAGTGCTTGGTGTCAGGTAGGACACCATATCCGCAAAATAGATCAATGCAGGTATGGTCTCTGGTTTTCCGCTTTTTTCAGGGGCGTGGTGAAAACCAACGGCTTTGACCAGTTTATCCGGAAACATCCAACGTTTTAAAAGGGCCATTCCAATGTCGGCATGGGTGGTACCCAGAACACTTTTTTCACAGTGGAACAGGTCATAGGGCTTTCCACTGTGGTTTTCAATCACTTCGAAAAAGGATAATGGCAAGGCATTGAGAAGGACCAGTTTGCCGATATCGTGAATCAGACCGATGATGAAAAAATCATCTGCAGACGCATCCTCTCCGGCCAAAATCTTTGCCGTCAGGCCGCAGATAAAGGAATGCAGCCAGAAACTTCGGATATCAAAACGGCCGCCGTGGTCAATTTGTTTGAAGCTGTTGAACACTGCCCGTGCCACCACTACATTGCGTATCTCGTTGATGCCCAGTACAGAGATGGCCTGCTTCAATGAACCCACGTTTCGGACTTGTCCGTAAAATGCCGAATTGGACAATTTCAGGACAACCGCAGTCAGGGACGGGTCGCACTGGATCATGTCCAGAAAATCGTCAACGGAACTTTCCGGATCGGAGGTGAGTTCAAGTATCCGGGCCACCACAGCAGGAAGGGCCGGGAATGATTGAATTCCACGAGTTAAAATTGAAATATTGGACAAGACGTCATTCACGAGTGGACTCCGTTTTTGCTTGCCATGTTTTTCGGTGACGATGATTTCTTTCCCTGAGCCAGGATCTTTAGAGCCTGCTGGTATACATGGTCCGATATTTTGTTGGGCTCGCTTTTTATAAGGGCGGCCAAAAAATGGTTGACCAGAGTCGGATCGAATTTTTTTCCGGACTCCTGAACAATTTGGATCAGGGCGTCTTCAAAACTTTTTTCCTGGCCGTTTAATGCACCGCAGGTTAAGTTCACAAAGGAATCGGCAATGGCAAAAATCCGGGCCCCCATGGGGATTTGGTTTTCTTTCAAACCTTCGGGATAACCGCTGCCGTCATAATGTTCATGGTGGGTCAGGAGGACCGACCGTTCATTGGCAAAGAAATCGAATTTTTCTGTCAGTTCGGCCAGAATATAGGGAAGATTTTTGACTTCTTCCGGTTGTTCATCGGTGATATTTTCACCATGCCATGGGCCTTCTTTTCCCAGAAGAGTCTGGAAGCAGTCATGGATGAGGGCCGTCAGTTTGAATGTTTCGATGACAGACAATGGGAGGTTTAAATGGTATCCCAGAAGCGATATGTACTCCCTGAGAAGGCGGCTCCGTTTTTCCGCCACAGAGCCTCCCCTGTCCCTTGCCAGTAGTTCCAAGGATAAAATAGACGCTTTTTTGGTTTTCTTTAAAATGCTTTCAAGGCTTTCTTTCAGATGGCGTATCTGTAAATCCCTGGGAAAAACACCGTCAGGAAGGGCATGCTCATGCTCGTGAAAGACCACCACCCGGTTACGTCCTTCGGCTTTGGCTGTGAACAGGGCTTTATCCGCAAAATCGATAATCTCGAAAGCAGAAGCCGGATGGTTGTAGTGCAGGGAAGATATTCCGATGCTTACCGTGATGATGGATGTATGGTTTCCGTCGTTGAATAGCTTGTTTTCAATGGTTGTTCGAAATTTTTCCGCCGAGGACCGGGCCCCCTCAAGGTCGGTCTGGGGAAGAAGAGCGAGAAATTCTTCTCCGCCGTATCGAAAAAGAAAATCAGACTCCCGCATGTATTCCTGGAGGCACAAGGAAAACTCTTTGAGGACATAATCCCCAAAGGGATGGCCCAGGGAGTCATTGACATCCTTGAAGAAGTCGATATCCATCAAAAGGCAGGACAATTCTGTCTTATATCGGTTGGCCCGATTAAATTCCGATTCTGCCACCACGATCATATGGCGGTGGTTGTACAGGCCTGTTAAACCATCTTTCACAGCCAGTTCCTTGAGAAGCTTGTTCTGATTTTCGATGATTTTTCGATTGTTTTCAGCCTCGAGAAGGGCTTGCTTTAGATTATGACTGAGAATTTCACTTTCTTTTTTCTGCTGGTAAAGATCAATGAAAACTCGGATTTTGCTTTTAAGAATATGGCTGTCCACGGGTTTAAACAGATAATCCACAGCCCCGGTATCGTATCCTTTGAAAAGATGGGAATCTTCTTTATTGATGGCCGAGACGAAAATAATGGGGATGTGACTGGTTTTCGGGTTCATCCGGATCAGTTCAGCCGTTTCAAATCCGTCCATTTCGGGCATTTGGACATCCAGAAGAATCAAAGCAAAGTCATGGTCCAGAATCAAACCCAGGGCCTCATTCCCTGATCCTGCCTTGATGACTTCCAGTTCATGGCAGTCAATGGCTGCTTCAAGGGAAATCAGATTCATGGGTTTGTCATCCACGATCAGAATCCTGGGTTTGTCTTCTTTTAGAGTGTCCATGGCTTGTTTATCACCTTCATGTCCACGGCCAGACGACCATGGCGACACGCTGCGTATTGCCCTTTTCCGGGGCAAGCTCTATTGATTAATATCGATAATAGGCGACTGGCTGTCATGCAGCTTGAGTTTGTCATGGCTGATGGCCTGGATTTTTTTCACGATGTTCGATATCCTCAGTCCCGATTCCTTGATTCTTGAAATATGTTTCAATACTTTTTCAGGATCGTTTTTGTTCATCTCTAAAAGTTCGATGTTACCCAGAAGGCCCATCAGGGGCTGATTCAGTTCATGGGCGGTGGTCCCCGCCAGTTGGAGAAGAACCTTAAGGCGTTCTTTTTTCACCACCTCTTCCTGTTGTTCGGTGATCTTTCGTCCTGCCTCCTCAAGTTCAACGACTTTTTTCTGGAGTTCCATGCCGGTTGTTTCCAGGACCAGGCGTTGGCGGTGGAGTTCAATAAAAATGGCGACCTTACTGACCAGAACATAAGGATGGATGGGCTTGTACATGAAATCCACAGCCCCAACCTCGTAACCCCTTGCCGTGTATTGATCTTCCCTGCCAATGGCGGTGATGAAGATGATGGGGGTATTTCGGCTTTTCTTGTTTTTCTGGATAATTTCTGCGGTTTCAAATCCGTCCATGCCGGGCATCTGGATATCCAGGAGAATCAAGGCAAAGGTATGATCAAGAATCAAACTTAAAGCCTTGTTTCCGGAATCGGCGGTCATGATCTCCAGATCCGGTCGTTCAAGAAGGTCAACCAAGGACACAAGGTTGTCCTGCCGGTCATCAACGATTAGAATTTTGGTTTTTGACTCGTTACACATGGTCGGTCCTTTTTCATTTATCAGTGCTATCCGGAAGGGACGGGTCCTTTTTCCGGCCCAGGGGTTCAATTTTCTTTCTTTGGTTGTAAGGGGTATCAAACAAGCGTCTTATGGAAACAGCAAGCTCCTTGATTTCGACTGGTTTTAAAAGTAGCAGGGAAATTCCGGCTTCCTTTGCTTTGGCCTCGGTGATTCTTTTATTGTAACCGGTGCAGAGGATAATGGGAATGTCGGGTTTGATGGCAGTTATTTCCCGGGCCAGTTCAAGACCTGTCATTTCGGGCATGGTCATGTCAGTGATCACCATATCGAAATGGTCGGGATTTTTTTTAAAGGTATTAAAGGCCGTCAAGCTGCTCGATTCAGAAACCACACGGTACCCCAGGCGCTGGAGCATGACTTTTTCTATTTCAACCAGTGATTTTTCATCATCCACAAAAAGAAGGCTCTCATGGCCCAGGGGAAGCATTTCGGGACCCGAGGCCGCTTTTTCTATAGTGGACTGGAGCCTTGGGAGCATCACCGTCATCACCGTGCCCTGACCCGGCTGGCTCCAGACATGGATGGACCCGCCATGGGTTTTGATGATCCCATGGACCACTGAAAGGCCAAGGCCCGTTCCGGTCCCCATTTTCTTGGTGGTGAAATAGGGGTCGAAGATTCGTTCAATATCCCTGGGGTCTATGCCGCACCCCGTGTCACTGACAACCAGTTTCAGATGGGGGCCGGGTTTCAACCCAGGATGTTCGTTAAAATCGACATGGTCCCCCTCAACAGGTTCCAATGTCACCTCAAGGACCCCCCCTGTTATTTCCATGGCATGGAGGGCGTTGGTGCAGAAATTCATGATAACCTGGTGTATTTCCGTAGGGTCAGCCAGAATGGATGTTTTATAGCTTGTGATGTTCTGTTTGATCTCAATGGTACTGGGCAGGGAGGCTCGGATCAGCTTCAGGGCTTCTTTGACAATGTGATGGAGCTGAATGGGCTGCATGCTATGCTCGGTCAATCGACTGAACCCCAGTATGTGCTTGACGAGATCCTTGGCACGGTTCGATGCGGTAAGGACATGGTCAATGTCGTGAAGAGCCTGTTCATTGTCCTTGATGTTGTATCTGGCCAGCTGTGAGTAGCCGATGATTGCCCCGAGAATATTGTTGAAGTCATGAGCGATGCCCCCAGCCAGTGTCCCGATGGATTCCATTTTTTGAGCCTGCCTGAGCTGTGTTTCAAGACGGCTTTGATCTGTGACATCACGGACAAGTTTCAGGAGCCGCAAGGGTTCACCCTTATCATCCCGGACGAGCCAGATGCGAACCATCACCGGGAACACGGTGCTGTCTTTGCGGATTAATTCCTTTCGGTATTCTTCGGAATAATCCCGTTTCAGGACGTGATCTTCCAGAATTTCTCTATCCCTTTCAAGCCATTTTTCAGGGGTGTTCTGTTTATCTGTCATGAAGATCAGGTCATTCAAACTATATCCGAGCATATCACAGTATGCTTTATTCGCATTTTCAATATGACCGGCCAGACTCATGAATGCAATTCCGTCACGGCTGGTGTCGAACAGACTCTTGTACTTTGTCTCCGAACTTTTTAACCGCTCGGCCGCACGCTTCTCGGATTCCTGCCTGAGGCGGAACAAATTCACAAATACGTTGACCTTGGTTTTGATGACCACGGGGTCCGCGGGCAGTATAATATAGTCCACGGCTCCGGCCTGGTATCCTTTGAACAAGTCATCTTTTTCCAGGGCTTTGGGGCTGATAAAAATTAAAGGGACATGCTGGGTTTTTTTTCGGGCCTTAAGTTTTTCTGCGGTTATAAAACCCTCCATCCCGGGAAGCTCAATATCCAGAAGGATAAGCGCAAAATCGTAGTGTTTTGATAGATCTATGGCCTTTTTCCCTGAATGAGCCGTGATCACCTCGTAGTCCGGTTTATCCAGCACCGATTTAAGGGCGATCTGGTTTTCCCGGCTGTTGTCGGCGATAAGAATTTTTATGGTATCCGGATAGATCATGTCGTGTTTTTTTGTTCCTTGGTTGTCGTCTCTATTTGATAAACGTTTTAAGTGTACTCACCCGTTTCAGGTAAAAACAGACTGAAGGTACTGCCCCCCTTGTCTGAATGCATCAACTGAATTTCTCCATGGAGAAGATGTGCGAATCCCCGTGCCAGTGAAAGGCCCAACCCGGCCCCTCCATGCTTTCGGCTGATACTGCCGTCCACTTGCTTAAAGGCATCAAACACAAGGTTGCGCATGGCGTCCGGTATCCCCTCCCCGGTATCACGTATTGAAAATTCCACCGTATGTTCATGGTCAAGGCCCCGGATCATCATGGGTGTGTCCGGATGGGGTCTTTTTATTTCAACGGCCACGCATCCTTCCGAGGTGTACTTAAAGGCATTGGAAATAAGGCTTTTCAGGATTTTCTCAAGCTTGGGCGGGTCGGTGATGATTGTTTCCGGAAGATTTTCAGCCTTGTTTACCTCAAACGCAATATTTTTTTCTCTGGCCTGTCCATCAAACAAGAGTCTCACGACGTTTTCAACGTCACGCAGAGGGTACTGAGTCATGTTCATCGTCATATCCCCGGATGTCACCTTGGTCAGGTCGAGAACCTCATCAATGAGATTCAGAAGATCCTTTCCCGATGAATTGATAATGGACGCAAATTTGGAGTACTTGCTTTCCTGGCTTTCACCCGGTATGTCTGATAATAGCTTGGAAAGAAGTATGATGCTATTCAAAGGGGTCCGGAGTTCATGACTCATGTTGGCCAGAAACTCGGATTTGTAGTGGTTGCTCCGGGTCAATTCCTCTGCCTTGACTTCCAGAATGGATTTGGCCTCTTCAAGTTCCGCCTCCCTGGCCTTCAGCCGTGTTTCGGATTTTTTAAGGGCCTCTGCCTGGTTGGCCAGTTCAATGTTTACACCGGATAGTTTTTTCTGCTGTATTTTCAGGCTTTCCGATTGCACCAGGGTTTTTTCCAAGAGCTTTTCCATAAGGTTCCGGGACTGGGCCGAATGGATACCTATGGCAAGGCTTTCATTGTTTTTTTTGAGAAAATCAATGTGTTGTGACTTAATATTTGTCATACTTCCGATCTCAACAACGGCGATAACCTCCTGCCTCAGGATAAACGGGTAAACAATCAGTGATTCAGGATGTCCCTCAATTAAACCGGATGTTATGGCGGGGCCACTGTCCAGCTTGGTATCAATCAGGAGGGGCCTTTTCTCAATGACAGACTGGCCGCACAAGCCTTCTCCGGGTAAAATCCGTTCATGGGCGTCATGTTTCAGTGCACCATAAATTCCGGTAAGAATAAACGCTTTTTCGTCCGTATCGTACACATAGAGTAAACCTATCTGGGCTTTCATGTACTGGCAAAGAAAAGACAGGACCTTGGGGATCATGGACGAAAGGTTCTGGTCTTCGCTCACGATCCGCATCAGTTCCATTTGGGCGAAGGCCTCAGAAATCTGGTGCATGTTATCGTCGTTCATCTGGCCCAGGGCTTCGGCCAATCTCATCAGCCGGGGGCTGAGTTCATCGGCCGGTATGATTGGGTCAGGTGCCGGGCCATATCGTCCGTCGGCAATAAGATCAATTTTTGCGAGCATGGCTCTGAAATAATGCCGGATTCCGTTGACAGCCTGTCCAAGACGGTCATAGTCACCCCTGATATCAAAGGGTTTACCGAAATCCCCCACCGAACCCGATGAACAAAAGCGGACCAGGCCTTTCAGCCGGAGGGATAAAGAACCCAGAGCCTTACCTAACTCCGCGATTTCGTGGTTCCCATGGGGTTGTTGAAGGTCCAGGATGTTTCCATCGGTGGCATTTTGGGCCCAGGTCAGGTAGTGCCTTAGGGCCTGTAAGGTTCCATGGAAAAGAAACCAGGTCAGCAAAAAAACCAGGATCAGAGACCCGGCGATGAACCAAAGAGCCGTCTTTTGAAAACGTACTCGTGTTTCATACATGGCCTCAAGGGGGATTTCTGTCAAAAGATACCAGGGGCTTCCTTTGAACAGTCCCTCATCCAGACGGGTTCGTATACCGGCATAACGATGTCCCTTACTGTTTCGGTAAGTTTTAATCATGGGCCGAAATTCTTTTTTAACACCGGTTAACGTGAAGGATTCTTCCATATGCACTCGGAGTGTTTCGTCTTTTCCGGGCTCCCTGAGCTTGACCTGATAATCATTACCCAGGATGCTGAACTCAGTGTTAGGACTTCGGATGGAACCGGTATTCAAAATGTCAAGAAATTGACTCTTTCTGACCCCGCTGGTTACCACTCCGATAATTTGACCTTTGTCGTCCATAATGGGAAGGCTGAGAAATGCAAGGGTATCTGGCAGCCCAATATCAGACGATATGGGTGCCGAGCAAAGACGCCCTCCTGATCTCAACGTTATCGCAGCAACAGAGGCCCATGTCATATTTTTATCATGATCAGTCAGGATATTCGCTCCCAGGATGCTTGTATCGGGCCAGGAAAAGAGAATCGTTCCGTATAAATTCGATATGATGATACGTTCAAACCCGACCACATTCGATTCATGCTTGATTCTCTCAAGATCCCTTCCATTCTGATAGGTCCCTTCGTGTAAAAGGGAGTGTTCCTGCAGCCATTGGGAAAGGCCCATGTGATTGACGATATGTTCCAGGAAGTCAAATCGTTTTGAGATATATATCTCAATCTCTGTTTTCATGGTGAAAGAGGTATCGACCAGTTTCTGGACCTTTTCTTCCACTTGGGTACGGACAAGGGTGTTGTAATTCATGGCCATAAACATAATCAGTGGTGTAAGAACTCCGACCATGAATAAAATGAACGTATACGCTTCAATCCTGGTCACAGGGCTCCGGTGCTTTGCCCCAAAGGAATACCCACCGGCCCATTCCTGACTTAGATCGGCAGGAATCGAGCCAGGAGAAAGGGCCTGGGAGGTGTTATCTTTGAAAAGAGGCTTCAATTCTTTACTATCCTGTGCCATGGATAGGGATGCGAAACCATGTCCCTTATTCCGGGTCTCTTAATCTTCCCTGAACACCGAAGATGAGTTGGGATCTTATCCCTTATTGACGATGTTCCCTTTTAAAAAACAAAGAACATCCTATTCTATTTTTGGTCCGGCAAGCCGGTTATGTTTTATATAAGGATCTTGGCACCCGATGCGTGAAAATCAGCCTATTTGAAGCGTCTGTCCGTTTATTCGGGATTATTAAATGACATGAACGAATATATCTTATTTTTAGTATACCTGTTTCCCGGATATTTTCAAGAAAAAGCTAAGTAGTGCCCATCCATAAATAGCTTATTAGGTCTCAATTTTAATCTTATATGTTTCATCGGCGTAAAGGACCAGCCGCTTAAATTCTTCTTTTAGCTGTTCCAGGGCCAGGGGGCCCTGATCAAGGCAACCCGATTTCCCAATTTTTTCAAGCGTTGAAGCCGCCTCGCTCAGGTCCTTTGCCAGGATATTGGCGGCACCTCCTTTGATCATATGGGCCGTCTGGGCAATCATGTCTGAATTGTAACGGTCAAGGTTAATGGACATATCGTCAATGTGATGCCGGATCGTCTCCAGAAACTGTTTGAGGACATCATCCAAAAGAACCTTATCATTCTGGAACTCTGCAAGGGCTTTATCATAATCAAGGGGCAGGTTTTTTTTGTCAGGGTCGGCTTTAATTAGTGGCCTTGCAGGGCCGGGGCTTTCGCCGGTCCAGATCCGGACAAGTTCAAGGAGGCGTGTTCGTTTGATGGGCTTGCTTTCAAAATCATCCATGCCGGCATCAAAGCATTTTTCCCGGTCATGTGCCTGAGAGTTCGCCGTGACAGCAATGATAGGTGTCTGCTTGTCAGATCTGCTTTTGCGGGTTTGAAACTTACGCATTTCTCTGGCCGAAGCAAAGCCGTCCATAACCGGCATCTGCAGGTCCATAATGACCAGATCATAATGTTTTTTTTTAAACAATTCCAAGCCTTCCAGCCCGTTTTGGGACAGATCCACGTCGTATCCGGCCGAGTTCAGATGTTGGATAATAATTTTTTGATTGATGGGTGTATCTTCCACAAGAAGGATTTTTTTGGGAGTATTCTGTGTGATTGTGGAAGAAAAAAGGTCTGACGATTTATCCTGATCGTCAATGCCTTGCTTTTTTTTCCATTTGATCATGGCCAGTCTGTCCACCAGGTTCAAAAGCTGTTTGCGGTTGATGGGTTTTGTAAAATAATCATCCATTCCCGCCTCAAAACATGTGTCGCTATCTCCGTTCATGGCATCGGCTGTAAGGGCGACAATGGGGATACGCGTTGTATCCGAAGGTGCATTTTCCCGTTCCAAGGTACGGATAATTTTTGTGGCCTCCAAACCATCCAAAATGGGCATACGCACATCCATGAGGATAAGATCAAAGGACTGTTTTTTAAAAAGATCCACAACCTTGCGACCGTTTTCGGCAAGGACCGTTTGATAACCGGCTTGTGTCAGGTGGTTGAGGATGAGCTTCTGGTTGGTGGGGTAGTCTTCCCCAAGAAGAATCGTGAAATCCGATTTATAATCTTCTTTGAGGGAGTAGCGGGTCAATAGACTTCCCCCTCCCCCGGGTGACTCATCGGCTTGCTGGGCCGCAAGGGTTTCGATGGCGTGGATCAGTTCATTCCGGGTGATGGGCCAGGCAAGATATCCGTCAATCCCTTTTTCTATGCATTTCCGTGCATCCCCTCTACGCCCCGACGATGTCACGGCAAGAACGGGGACATGGGCAGTTCCCTCGGAAGATCGGATTCGTTGGGCCAGTGTGAATCCTTTTGTGTTCTTCATATAGAGGTCCAAAATGACAATATCATGGGGCTTATTGCACGACAGTGCCCACTCCAGAAGGGAGAAGGCATCGTCTACGGTGGCGGCCTCGTCCAGAATGCAGCCTTGGTATTTCAAGTGCCGTATCACACGGGAACGGTTATCTTTTGTACTGCCCACCACAAGGATTTTCAGCTGATCCAGGCAACGTCGGTTTGATTTAGCCGTGGCAATTAATGGCCTGGAGCCGAAAAGAGCCGTAAAGCTGAAGGTTGTGCCTAAGCCTGGAGAACTCAAAAGTTCAATCCGGCCACCCATGAGTTCGACCAGCTGTTTGGCGATGGTTGTGCCCAGCCCAGTCCCTCCATAGCGACGGGATGTGGAGTGCTCGGCCTGGGTGAAGCTTTCAAAAATGGTTTCGTGTTTGTCCGGGGAAATCCCGATGCCTGTGTCTGTGACTTTGAATAGCAGTTCCACGTGATCATCATTTCCGGCAACACGCTCAACAGAAATACTGATATCCCCTTTATTCGTAAACTTCAGGGCATTGCCCAGAAGATTGACAAGGACCTGTCGGAGTTTCCCCGGATCACCTTGAAGATTGATTGGGATTTGGGGTGAGATATGAAGATGAAAATCAAGGTGTTTCATTCTGGCCCGTGCTGAGAAGATGCGGGAAAGGCCTCCCATCATGATGTTAAAATTGAAGTCGATGTTTTCCAGTTCCAGCTTTCCGGCTTCAATTTTCGAATAATCCAGAATGTCGTTGATGATGGACAAAAGGGACGACGCTTCATGGTCAATGGTGGACAGAAGCTTTTGTTGCTCTTCACTGGGGCCCGTGTCCATCATTAACTCGGAAATACCAATAATTCCATTCAACGGTGTTCTGATTTCATGGCTCATGGTCGCGAGAAATCGATTTTTGGCATCATTGGCCGCCAGCATTTTTTCCAGGGTCGCTCTCAATTCATTTTCGATACGGGCATGATTCTCCATATCGCGGATACTCAGGAGCAGGATCTGTCTCCCACATCTCGTGATACAGCTGATGATGGTTTCCCCGTGAATTAGGGATCCGTCGGGTCGGGAGTTTTGCCATGTGAAGCGGCTGTAACCCTTGTCACAGGCTGTTTTAACAAAATCATTGTAATCGGTTTTGGGTGGGCTTCCACCATTGTGTTTTCCGAAAAACAGACTCTTGGGATTTGCTGACAGGTATTCTTCTTTGATACTAAAACCGAACAGGTCCATGGCGGCGTGATTCATGTCCAGAATGCGATCATCACAGACCATGATCATGGCCTCCTTGTTCTGCTCAAACAAAGAAAGGGATGGGTCGATTTCCTGATCCATATCCTGGATCTGTTCGTTTAAGCGAAGGAGGCGTTCATTGAGCTCGTAGTTTTTTTCTTCGATTCGGGTGTTGATCCCGAGTTCCAGCTGAAAAATTCTGTTTTCACGTCTCACATTCAGGTACTGGCGGAAAAGGCAGAGCAGGAGGAAACCGAGAAGAAACAATCCCATGGCAAGGGCAGGCCCTGTGACCAGGTATTCCGATTCGAGGAATCGTAACCCATGTGTGAAAAATGTCGCCAACATAAAATACACCTAAATGTAAGGTCTGATGTTTATGAGTCATGCCGTCAAGCGTTGATTCTTATGGTGAAAACCCCTTTAAGGCGGGTTTGAATTTAAGGAAAAGAAACATATGATTTAAATGGGCCATGGGCCAAAAGGCTATTTTCCAAACTCTTGTTTTGTTTATTAGTTCTATCACAGTCCCATCAAAATGTAAAAAAGGAAAACCATGTGCGGGGCACAAATATTTTGACCTTTGAATCCCTTTTGGGCTATGATTATCTCTATTGATGGTGTCGTAAAAGATCCATATGTGGCGTTATCGCGTTTGGCCAATAGAGCTTTTCATTGTCATCTGTCGAATGTTTACACGTTCATCACTATTCAAATTAAACATGCCCTGGAAGCAGAGTGTCCGAACCCATTGGCCACCGAGCTCGTTACCTTAGAAATATTAGGAGTATCCGACGAATGAATCATTCGAACGTCCCTATAGATACGAAAGAACTACTTGAAATCATGGATGATGATGAAGACCTTTTACGAGAATGTCTTGACGATTTCATGCAGGACTATCCTGACATGCTCAATAAAATCAAGGCAGCCATCGACATGGGCCAGTGTTCCGATTTGGAGCATGCAGCGCATGCCTTCAAAGGGAGTCTGAAATACCTTGCCGCCCGGGAAGCCTCGGAAGCAGCCAATCAACTTGAACTCATGGGAAAAGACAATGACCTCAATAATGTGCAGGGAGTTTTTTTGAGATTAAAAGAAGAATGCCTGAAAATACATACCTTTATCAGAGAATATTAAAGTTTTCCGTTTTTTAAGGCCAGCATACCATGCCCGAAGGTTTCCCTCGGCCGCTTCTTTACAAAGTCCCCAACCTGTGGCATATATCATGCGTTAATTATCCATTCACTAAAGAGAACAGCACACGTGTACTTATGCTCGCAGAATTGTCCATAAAAAATTTGGCCATCATCGACGATTTGTCTGTGTCTTTCACCGACGGTCTTACCGTGTTGAGCGGTGAAACAGGAGCCGGGAAATCTATTATCATCAATGCCGTCAACCTGATTTTAGGCAACAGGGCCACCTCCAAACTGATACGCACAGGTGAAGAAAACGCGGAAATCGAAGCCATGTTTACCATTCAAAAAGACAGTCCTGTGTCCCGCATGTTGAAAGAACACGGGTGTGATGACAGTGACGGGCTTTTGATACGGCGGATCATTTCTGCCAATGACAGGCACAAGATGTACATCAATGGGCGAATGTGTACGGTCCAGATGCTCAGTGACATCACTCAGAATCTGGCAAGCATCTCAGGCCAGCATGCCCACCAGGGTCTGCTCAGGGAAGAGCAGCATCTTTTATTTCTGGACCAGTTCGGAAATCTTCTACCTCTTAAAGAAACGGTTGCTGCCCAATACGCCATGATTCTGCCCCTTATTTCATCCTTGGAAAAAATCAAGGCCCTGGAGCAGAATCAGGCCCAGCATATGGAATTTCTCAGTTTTCAAAAAAATGATATTGAAAAGGCCCACCTTCTTCCCAACGAAGATGAGGACCTTGAAAAAATTCGTCTGCGGCTTAAACACGGCGAAACCCTAAGGCAGATTGTCCACAACGCCATGGAGGAACTCTACCGGATGGATGGGGCCCTGATCGAACGTCTGTCAGAGATCCAAAAAAATATGGCCAAAGCAGCGGCCCTTGATTCCGGACTGAACAAAACCTCCGAGGATGTGTCCGATATCATTTTCAAGATAGAAGATATTGCAGGGACATTAGGTGACTACGAGGACCAGATCAGCACAGACACCAACCTTCTTGATGAAACCGAAGCCAGGCTTGATTTTCTCAATAAAATTAAGCGGAAATACGCAGGGCCCGGTGGAAGCCTGGACCAGGTGGATGCCCTGTATCAAAAAATTTGTCACGAACTGAAAGACGTTGAAAATCTATCATCAACCATACGGGACATGGAACAGAAGCTCGCCCGGAACCACGGGGAGCTGGTGGCCTTGTCCCGGGAATTGTCTCTCAAGCGAAAAAAGGCTGCGGCCAGACTCTCGTCTTTGGTTGAAGGGGAGCTGGCCAGTCTGGACATGAAGAAAACCCGGTTTGAGGTTCGAGTCAGTCCCCTTGTTGCCGACAGCAGCACCCCAACATGGCTGAAAGATGGTGAGACCGCCATGGGGGAAACCGGCCAGGACAAAGCCATGTTCATGATTGCACCCAACGTTGGGGAAGAGATGAAACCCCTTGCAAAAATTGCATCCGGTGGCGAGCTGTCCCGGGTTGTCCTTTCTTTGAAAGCGATCCTTGCCGGAGTCGATTCGGTGGAAACCATCATTTTTGACGAGGTGGATGCAGGTATCGGCGGGGGCGTGGCCGAAAAAGTGGGGGAGAAAATCAAGGCCCTTTCAGCCCACCATCAAGTGATCTGCATCACCCATCTCCCCCAGATCGCCAAATTCGGAGATCAGCATTATAAAATCGAGAAAACTGTTTCAAAGGGGCGGACATGTACAGGTATTCATGGTCTTTCCCATGAGCAGCGGGTTTATGAAATGGCACGGATGCTAGGGGGTTCGAAAATCACCGAAGCCACCCTGGCCCATGCCAGGGAAATGGTGCCTTCCAATTCGCGGTAAGCCTTGACAATTTTAATAATGTGCTGATAATTAGGCATACCTTTTTTATGGTTTTTAGGAGATATGATATGCCGATTTATGAGTTTAAGTGCCAGAAATGTGACGAGTATTTTGAACTTCTGGTGATGAGCAAAAATGATGAAGATGACTTTAAATGCCCCAAGTGCGGTGCCCAGACCTTTGAGCGGATTATGAGCCGGACTAATTTCAATGTCAGTGGCGGATCATCGGCCTGCGCCAGTGCCGGGGAAAGCGGGACCGGTATTCACGAGCGTCAATGCTCCAGCGGGTCATGCACCACATACACCCTTCCCGGTGACGATTAAAGAAAAGGCCTTCGGGCCGTTTCACCATAATGACCATGCATGAATATCACTTTGGAGATTTTTCCGTATTCATCGGCAAACAAGGGCTTGATCACTACGAGAAGCTCAGTTGCCCAATCCGTTACGGCAACTACACGGAAATTCATTCCGGTTCCTTTGTGTTTCAGTTCGATCTGAACGCCGAGATCAAACATATCCAGAGCAAAAACGGAACCGCCATGGATCCCATGGATTGGCTGAAACGCACCGTGGCCAATGACTGGGTGTATTATTCTTCAGGGGGATACAATGGGGCTTTTGATGCGGTTGGAGAGTATTATGTCCCCTGTTTTACATATCCCAGTAATTCACTTTTTGGTGGAAACCCTTTTAAACAGGGTATTCTTGATGTTGCACGAGCCTCGCTTCAGAAAATCCTCAAAAAAATTGCAGGGATAGGATCCCCTGTGCAGAATCCCGAACTTCAGCATTTTTTTGATAGCCTCAGCCGAAATGATCCCCAGGCTCTCAATGCCCGGGCCGAGGCTTTTCACCGGATGATCGGAGGTGCCGTCAGTGTCCTTCCCCCCGATGCCCGGCATGTGGATTATGACGTAATACCCCTCACAATTTCGGATGGTTGTATTTATAACTGCAGGTTTTGCACCATAAAAACAGGAAAGGGATTTTCTGTGCGATCAAAGGGGGATATTGACGAGCAGATCAGGAATTTACAGAATTTTTACGGCAGGGATATCCGAAATTTCAATTCTGTTTTTCTGGGTCAGCATGACGCCCTTCATGCCGGGATGGATATGATTGAAGATGCCGCAGAAAAGGCCTATCACTCCTTTGATTTTGCCTTATCCAACATCAAAGGCCCCCGACTTTTCCTGTTCGGAAGCGCCGATTCACTTCTTTTATCACCGGATCGGTTGTTTAGGACCCTGTCCCTTTCACCCTATGAAACCACCATTAATATCGGCCTGGAATCCGTCGATGAAGCTACGCTTAAATGCCTGGGCAAGCCCCTGTCCCCTGAAAAGGTGACCGAGGCTTTTGAGCGCATGATACATATCAATCGATCATTTCCCGGCGTAGAAATTACGGCGAACTTTCTTTATGGCGACGGTTTTGCCGACTCACATCTGGAATCGGTATTGGATCTGATCCAAAGAAAATGCCCACGTCATTACCCTAAAGGTGCCGTCTATTTGTCTCCATACGGGAAAATCAGAGATCGGAGAGCCCTTGTGTCCGGGTTCAAGGTCATCAAAAACAGGTGCACGCTGCCCATGTTTATGTACATCATCCAACGCCTATGAGACAAAACGCCTTGACTGCAAAATGGCCCCTGGGCCTTCAGTATTTTTTTTATTTTGGTGTGATGGGGATCTTTCTGCCCTATTTCAACCTCTACTGCTACCATCTTGATTTTTCCGGTTTTCAGATCGGCCTTTTATCAGCGGCCCGGACCCTTGCCATCGTGATTTTTTCCCTTGCCTGGGGCATCCTTGCTGACCGATTTGACATCCGGAAACCCTTGTATGTTCTCTGCAACGTGGCCAGCGCTCTGATCTGGGTCCTTTACCTGTTTACCCGGGACTTCTGGCCCATGTTGATCATCACCATTGCTTATTCCCTATTTTATGGTCCCATTATTGCCTTTCTCGAGGCCTTTACCATGGAGGCCCTGGCAAAGAACAGCGACAAGAGGAGCTACGGCAACATTCGAGTCTGGGGATCCTTGAATTTCATTATTGTGGTGATGGTTCTGGGCCGGGTCATCGATCAGTTCCCGGTCAATACCATTGTCGTCCTGATTCTGATCGGTTCGGTGTTCCAGGCTTTTTTCGCCCCTCTTGTTCCGGGTGGTCATGCACGGGTACGCGCTCCGTCTTTTATGATTCAGATGAAAGATTTCATAAGCCCACGGATGATTGTATTTCTTTTTTGTTCATTTTTGATGCTGGCTAGCCACGGAACCTATTATGCCTTTTTTTCCATCCATCTTGAGCAGTTGGGTTTTGGTAGGACCTTTATCGGTTTTGCCTGGGGACTGGCGTCCATGGCAGAAATCGTTATTATGCTTAAATCAGACTATGTTTTCAGACGTTTTACGATACGAACCGTTCTGATTTTTTCGTTTTTTGCAGCGGCCATACGTTGGTTGATTCTTTTTTTCTCAGTTTCTTCACCCATGATTCTTTTTGCTCAACTTCTCCATGCCTTGACCTATGGTGCCTTTCATATTGCGTGCATTCTTTACATGGATGAGCTTTCTTCAAAAGAAACAAAAACATTTGGACAGGTTGCCAATAATGCTGTATCATATGGGCTTGGCATGATGGCAGGGTTTATTTTCAATGGGTACTTTTTTGAAAAATATGGAGCGTATCTTTATATTGCAAGCAGTTTGATGTCCCTTTCCGGGGGCCTGATTTTTGTTTTTTCCGAAAAAATGAGGGTCCAATTGAATTCCTGACACCTGCGTCATATAAAAAAAGTTAAAAAAATCAAACAAATTTATAAAAATTATTGATATATTAAAGAAGATATGCTTTTAAGGAATATTATTTTTTTAAACGTTTAGTGGGAAGGGGGAAATTGTTCTATATTGTTGAACAACAATGTGGATAATTTTTATAAGACGTTTATTTATTATTATTAATTTGATTTTGGGGGGAAAAAATTATGGATGATGAAGGAAAGGTAATTGTGAAATCCATTGGCAAAGCCATGCAATTCTGGAGAAAGCTTGAAGGCTTGGACCAGAAGGAATTCTCAGATAAAATAGGGACATCTCGCTCCTATGTGGCCAAGCTTGAAAACGGTCATGTGGGTGTGTCCCTGGGAAGAATTGCAGAAATAGCAGATGCCTTGGGCGTATCGCCCTACACCTTGATGCATGGAATGCCTGACAATGACGAGCTGGACATTCTTCTTGATCTTTATGCTGACAGGGAATTGGAAATCACAAAATCAGAGATGGAAACTCTGTTCTGTCAGAGGTTCATCAACGGATCTGTTCCAGCAGAATATTTTGAACATATTCTGTGCATTGAGCGGGGCGGAAGCTACCGGTGCGCAAACGGTAAAAAGAAAAAATAAAATCATAACCCGCATAAAAGCCCCCCTGTCCCACCAGGGGGGCTTTTATGCTTAAATCGTTCGTCCGGCCTCGTGGCCTTGATGAACCGCATCAAATGCCAGGGCAATCTGGCGGGCATCCCCGGCAGTCATACAGGGAATGTCTTTTTCTTTCAAAAGAAGAGCCAGTTCATTCACCGGCACTGCACCGGCTGCAATCACAACCGTGTCGGCCAAAATCTCATCCACACGATCGTCGGTTTGAATTTTCACGGATTTTTCCGTGATTTCGAGTGCTTTTGTCCCAACTTTCACGGATATTCTGTTTCGGGCCATGTCCTGCATCATCACCCATTTGGTGCTTTTCCCAATTCCCGCTCCCACTTTTCCCATCATCTCGATGATGGTCACGTTCTTGGACCCCCGGGTGGCAAGATCATATAAGGTTTCAAAACTTTCAGCACGATTCACCATGAGGAATTTCAAGGCCTCACCAGGTAGTGTTCCTTTTTCCGACAGAAACAAGGCTGTCTCAACCCCCACGGCACCTCCGCCGATGACCACAACGTTTGTGCCTGTTGAAACACGGTCTGAAAGGACATCCCAGGCCTGGACGACATGGGGGAGATCCACACCGGGAATCGGTGGCTTGAGTGGTTTGGCACCGGTTGCCAGAATCACAGCATCGGGTTTTTCCTGGTCCAGAACAGCGGCGTTCACCTCGGTATTCAAGTGAACCGGAATTTTTCTAAGGGAAATCTGGGTGGAAAGATCTTTGGCCAGTTCGGCGAATTCTTCCCGCCCAGGGGGCAGGGCTGCCAGAAACAACTGGCCACCAAGGCGGTCACTTTTTTCATAGAGGCTCACGGCATGGCCCTTGTCAAAAGCGGCAAGTGCAGCGCTCATTCCAGCGGCTCCTCCGCCCACCACCATGATTTTCTTTTGGGTGTCGGTTTTCAAAATGGCTCGTTCACGCTCATGGCCAGCCATAGGATTGCACAGACATTCCACGGCTTGCAATTTGAACAGATTGTCAAAACAACCCTGGGCACAGCCGATGCAGTGAATGATTTCATTTTCCCGGCCGGTCCTGGCTTTTTCCGGAAGATAGGGATCCGCGATGAGGCTCCTGGCCATGGCCACCATGTCGCAGTATCCGTCCTGGATCAGTTCACGTGCAATATGGGGATCATTGATCCTGTGGCTTGCGATCACAGGGACATTGACCAGGTTTTTGATATTCCGGGCAAGATAGGCATAGGTTCCACGGGGGACGTTGGATGTCAGTTGGGGAACCCGGGCTTCATGCCAGCTTCCTTTAACACACAGAGCATTTACGCCGCACTCTTCGACCAGTCGCACAGCGTATTGTCCCAGCTCGCCATGGCGCATACCGCCTTCCATGAAATCATTGTTGTCCATGCGAACGATCAGGGGGAAGTCAGGGCCCAGGGCTTTCCGGATGGCCGTCATGACCTCTATGCCGAATCGCATGCGGTTTTCAAAGCTTCCGCCGTACTCGTCCTCCCGTTTGTTGGTCACAGGGGAAAGGAATTCGCTGATCAGATATCCTGTTCCGCTCAAGACTTCCACTGCGTCATAGCCGCATTTTTTAACCCTTAAGGCGGCCTGGGCAAATGATTCAACAATGGCCTTGATCCCCTTAATATCAAGCTCTTCCGGGACTTCACGGGTAAGATTGGAGGCCAGTGCCGTGGGGGCCACAGGTTTTTTCCCACCCATCAGGGCTGAATGGGAGTAGCGCCCCGCGTGGTTCAACTGGACCGCAGCTTTTGCACCGTTGTCCTTGATGGCGTTGGCAAGGCGGGTCAGGCCGGGAATGAATGCATCACTGTGTGCTCCAATATACTGGAAAAAGCCTGACACCTCATCCACCGTTGCATTACCCACCACGATCATACCGGCGCCGCCTTTGGCGCGTTCGGCATAAAAATCCACCAGTTGGTCAGTGACCTGAAAATCTACGGCCATTCCCATGTGCATGGCCGGAAGGTAGATCCTGTTTTTTAATTCCAGATTGTTTATTTTAATCGGTTCGAACAACGGGTCTCGCATGTAATCCCCCTTTATTTTAAATGGTAAACTGGTTAGCATACAAACCAAATATATTTAAACAAGGTCCCTTAATAAACGTTTCAGCAACATTCTCTCTTCCGGGGAAAGATTCTGCAGGGTTTCTTCGTTGGCCTCCCTGCGGGCTTCGTAAAGTTTTGAGACCATTGTTTTTTCTGTTTTTTCAGGAAGATAGACGCGTTGGGCACGGCGATCGTTTTCATCATTCTCCCGGATGATCCAGGATGATTCGCTCAGGCGGTCCAGGACTCCGGACACCGTGGCATTATCAAGCCCCAGTCTTTTCCCGATTTCACTGGCAGTGATGCCGTTTTCCTCTTCGAGAGCACCAAGAACAAGGGCCTGAACCGGCGTGAGGTGATACGCCTTCAGGCGGTTCTTCAGGTTTCGATGGGCTTTCTGATTGCCTTTGGCCAATAGAAATACAATGCATTCTCGGTATGGTATCATCATTAAATATCCTTTGTATACTAACTATATCTGCACAAATAAAATGTCAAGAAAAAATACAGGCCAAACTCCCTGCGGTTTAAATAAATCTTTTTCAAATCAAATTAATAAAAAAAGAAGTTTCTATTGAAAAGGACTGGGAATTCGAATAACACAATAGTGAGACTTTATGGTATATCACACCAATAATATTACCGAACCGGGGCGTTTTACATTTACAAGGTCTTAAGCGACACATCTATCCATAGAAAAAGACATATAAGGATTTATTATGAGTATATACAGTCTTGATCAGGCCACGCCACAGATTGATCCCACAGCATTTATCGCACCCAATGCCATCGTGATCGGTCGGGCTCGTGTGGGGAAAAATTCCTCTGTCTGGTTCAACTCGGTAATCCGGGCGGATTTTGAGACCATCACCATTGGAGACGACACCAACATACAGGATCTGACCATGTGCCATGCGGATGAGGGAAAACCCCTGACCATCGGAAACAGGGTCACCGTGGGGCATAACTGTGTGGTGCATGGCTGCACCATCGAAGATGACTGCCTGATCGGAATGGGTGTGGTGGTGATGAATGGAGCCATCATCAGAAAGGGGAGTATCATCGCAGCCGGATCTGTGATTCTCGAAAACACGGATATTCCTGAAAAATCACTGGTGGCAGGGGCCCCCGGAAAGATCAAGCGAAGCCTGGATGAGGGTGTGATTGACCTGATGGCCTCCATGGCCGATATATACACAAATCGTTCCCATGCTTATAAAGATCCGGCTCGTTTTGTCCGTCTGGGATAACCCTTAAAATTTGAAACACGAGTTATGCCTCATGAAAAAAAACTCCAAAGACCATGGGATTGATAACTATGGAATCCTGTCTCTTCCCTGCAATGTTCCGGAGCCAGAGTTTGCCCGGGAGCTGAGCTTTGCAAATTTTACCCGGGCCAAAATCGCCCTGGGAGGATTTCTGGCAGCAGGCGTTCTTTTTTTTATATTAAGGCTTTGTCTTTTTTCAGTTTACAACTCGCTGCCCGGATATAAGTCCCTGTTTTTTCTGAACATGATTATTATTGCGGGCTCCGCCTCATTGCTGGTCATATTTCAGCGGGTTAACCCAGGGTCCTCGGAATTCATAAATCCGCTTCATACCCTTCTGGTTCACACCTCGGCCTTGTTTTTTGTTCTTCTGATGTCCGTTGCCTCCGGGGTGGAGTATATCGGCACAGGAACACTGACCCGCTTCTTTTTCACGATTTTTACCCTTTGCATTGTGTTTACCATCAACTGGTATACCCTTCTTATATATTTTGTGGCCAGTGCAGGCACCATGGTTCTGACCATTTATCTTTACAATGGCGACATCATGAAACTGGGTGTCGAGCACATGCATATTCCCGTTCTTTTGATTGTGTCATGGTTTGTTGCCCGCAGTTTTTACCTGGCCTCGGCCCGTGATTATTATATCCGCAGACAGCTGGAAAAAACCAACACATCCTTAAAAGAAGAAATCCAGGGACGCCTCCAGGCCATGGATGATCTTAAGCGGTCCGAAGAACAGTTGAAAAGCCTGTTTGATAATGCACCGGACGCCTATATGCTTTATGACTCGGACCAGTGCGTGTTCACTGAAATCAACGCCTATGCCGAAGCGTTGTTTGATTATAAAAACGAGGAGGTGGCCGGAAAGAATTACAGTGATCTGGGTATTCTCACTGAGGAACAGTGTCTTCTGGTTGAGGGTATTATCACGGAGACCCTGGCCAAATCCTTTGCCGGTCCCTATGAATTCCCATTGCATCTGAGGGATGGCCGTTTCATTGTGGCGGAAGTCCGGAGTTCGCTCACCACCTTACAGCATCGGACCCTGCTTCTGGCAACGGCACGGGATATCACCTGGAGAAAAATTGCCGAAGAGGAACTTCGGAAGTCAAACACCGATCTTGAGCTGAGGGTACGGGAACGCAGCGAGCGTGTGGAAGAGGCCAACAAGCTTTTAAAACAGGAAATTTCCGATCACAGGCGAACGGAAAAGGTTCTGCGTAAAACCGAAGAGCAGTCCCTGATGCTCATCGAAAAGATGAACGACGGATTCGTTGTTTTCGATAAGGATATGATCATCAGTTATGCCAATGAACGTCTCTGTGAAATGCTGGGTCTTTCCTGGGACGATATTGTTGGAAACAGTATTTATGATTTTGTGCCCGATGAGCAGATTCCGGGTTTAAAAAATCATCTGGGTACCAGGACGACTCGGGATCAGAGGGCATATGAAACCATTCTTCGGAATAAAGGGGGGCAGCAAATCCATGCATACATCTCCCCGGAAGCCCTTTACGGACAAGACGGAAATATCGAAGAGAGGTTTTCCGTTATCACAGATATCACCCGGATCAAGTCCATGGAAGCAGCACTCCGGGAAAGCGAGGAAATGACCCGTGCGCTGTTAGATGCCTCCCGTGATTCAGTGGTGCTGCTCAAACCCGATGGGACCATTTTCATGGTCAATGAAATGCTGGCGAACAACCTCAAGGCCAATGGGGACTTTCTCAAAGGGAAAAATATTTTTCAATTCATTCCCCCATCCCGAAACTCATTTCGGAAAAAGCAGTTGATGGAGTCTGTGCTCCGCAAGGAACCGGTGATTTACGAAGACGATTTTATGGGCAGTCATTTCCTGATGCATATCTACCCCATCAATGATAAGGATCCATCCATTGAACGTATTGCGGTTTTCGCCCGGGACATCAGTGATCTTAAAAAAGCTGAAAAACACATTCACAGTTTGTCCCAGGAACTGATTAAGGTTCAGGAAAATGAGAGGCAGAGAATATCCCGGGACCTTCACGATAATGTGGCCCAGGAGCTTGCCTCCATGAAAATTACATGCGAAACCCTGTTTGATGATCACCATCATTTCCCCCTGGACGTGATAAAAAAAGTGAATGGTTTTTCAATGATTCTCCAAAACACCATCATGAGTGTGCGGAACATGGCCTATGACCTGAGGCCCCCGGGCCTGGATCAACTGGGACTGGTCAGCACCATGGGCAATTATTGTGAGGATTTTTCAGGAAGGAACCGGATAGAGATCGATTTCTTTTCGGCTGGGGTGGCAGGACTGTCCCTAAGTCCCGATACGGAAATCAACCTTTATCGGATAGTCCAGGAAGCCCTTCATAATATCACCAAACATGCCCGGGCAACCCTGGTGACCATCCGGCTGACCGCCTCCTTTCCCACCATCATTCTGCGCATTGAAGACAATGGGCAAGGGTTTGATGTGAAAAAAACCCTGGAAAACGCCTATGTTGAAAAGCGTATGGGGGTGAGGAGCATGGAAGAGAGGGTCCGGCTTCTATCGGGAAAAATTGAGATACGGTCCCAGAAAGACAAAGGAACAAAAATCATGGTTGAAATCCCCATGATGACGAATATCATCGAACGCGATGACAAAGGAGCCCATATCAATGAATAATGACACGTTTAATGGGGGATTGTTTGATTTCCTGAAGCATTCCCCAACAGCCTTTCATGGAGCCCGTTATCTGGAGGGTTTGTTCAGCGATGCCGGGTTTATTAAATTATCCGAGGCAGATCTCTGGAAGACAATGCCGGGGGGGCGTTACTATGTGGTTCGGAACAATGCCACCATCATCGCCTTTGTCTGTGGCGACAAGGAGTTTACACGATCCGGCTTTCGAATGATCGGTGCCCATACGGACAGCCCCGGGTTGAAGGTCAAACCCCAACCCGAAATCACAGCAAAATCCTTTGTTCAGCTCGGGGTAGAAGTCTACGGAAGCCCCATTCTCAGCACATGGTTTGATCGGGAACTGTCCCTGGCCGGGCGTGTTTCTTTTGTGGATGAAAACCATACCCAAGGGCCAATGCTTTCCAGTGTCCTTGTGGATTTCAAGGATCCGGTGGCCATCATTCCCAATCTGGCCATCCATCTTGACCGGGAAGTCAACAATGGTAAAAACATCAACAAACAAAATGATCTTCCCCCCCTTGTCATGCTGGACGGACAGCCGTCATTTCGGTTTATTGACCATCTTAAAAAGCAGATGGAACTTATGGGGCAGCCTGTTTTGGACGAATATCCCATTGATTTTGATTTAATGCTTTACGACCCGACAGGCCCTGTCTATACGGGCCTTAACCGGGAATTCATCACAGGGGGACGGCTGGACAACCTGGTCAGTTGCTATTGCGGTGCCTTGGCTCTTCTGGATTACCAGGGGGATATCCCGGCTCTTCTGGTCTGCAACGACCATGAGGAAGTGGGGAGTGTTTCAGCATCTGGCGCTGCCGGGAATTTTCTGACCAGTGTCCTTAAACGCCTTTGTCAGGATCCTGAAACATATGCCCGAAGTCTTTCCGGGTCCCTGATGATTTCCGCTGACAATGCCCACGGGGTTCACCCCAGCTTTGGAGATCGTTACGAACCCAATCACAGCCCGGTGCTCAACCAAGGGCCCGTGATCAAATACAATGCAAATCAGCGCTACGCCACAGACAGCCGAACCGGAGCTGCTTTCCGATACCTGTGTACCAAAGCACAGGTTCCCTTTCAGGCCTTTGTGGTGCGATCGGATATGCCCTGCGGAAGTACCATCGGCCCTGTCACGGCCGGAGGAACCGGTATAAAAACCTTGGATGCAGGCATCCCCATGCTGGCCATGCATTCCATTCGGGAAACAGCCGGCGCTTCCGATGCGTTTATGCTTTACAAGGTCCTTTCCCAGCATATTCGCACCGTGATTTTATAAGACACGCCATGACATCCATCTGATTTGACTGGGCCTGAGGCGTTAAACATGTTTACTTTAAAAAGCATTGTATCATGTTGATTTTTCGGCCCTTTATGCTATTCTATACACAAAGACTTCCGCAGCAGAAGTAAAATTCCGCTGAGCTGCTCATCCAGCACATAACGGTCGCATTACACACGTTGACCATGCGGGTTTTTCTTTATGCAATACCATTAAATCGGATGTCCTTTTCCTCTCATTCTGCTGCGGGTTTTTATCATCCATTTTAAAATAAAGGAGATGACTATGTTTATCAAACAGGCAGATCTTTTCTGGGGCATGGACAAGGATTTTATCTCTGAACTCATGGATGTATCCGTTAAGGAGACCCATGAAAAAGGTCATATTCTTTTTACCGAAGGTGACCCTGCATTACGGTTTTATGTTCTTCTCAAGGGGTGTGTCAAAATTGATATCGGGGAAGGCGAGCAGGTGGTCTATATCGTAAGACATGGAGGGGAAGCCTTTGGATGGTCCGGTCTTCTGGATCGGGACACCTATTCATCCACAGCTCAGTGCATGGATAAAACGATTCTTCTCAGGTTCGAGGCCATGGATATCCAGAGACTGGCCGAAGATAATCCCGTCAACGGCATGATGTTTTACAAAAAACTGGCAACCATGCTGGGTATTCGTCTGATCGCAAGTTACAAGGGAATTTATGACGGGCTTCATGATTCAAAACGGGAGTCCTTTGGCACGGGCCAGATGATCATGTCGGAAATGACTTGAGCCCATGGCGTCTCCGTGGCATGATAGAGAATCATGGTCTTGGCACTCTATCAAAGGAGATAAACCCCATGCAGTATCTTGTCGCCGCAGGTCTGATTGTTTTTTTTCTCGCCATCTGGATTGGCGTGGATTATCTGTCCCAAAAACGGGGGCTCAGGAATTATGATGAGCCACGTATCACCTGCACAGGATGTCAGTGCGGAGGCACGGATACGTGCCAGATCAAAGGGAAAGAAGAAAAAGGCCAAGATGACGCCTCATGAAGACTGGGGATGGGTCCTATGGGACGTATGAGACCCATGGGACCTATGGGGTTTTAGTAAACCTTATTATTAGGGGTAGTGAATAAAATTCTTTAATGATAATTGTGGCCCTTTTTAATCAAGATTCTCAGCTAAAGTCGCTGGCTTTGGTACATCACTGATGTTCTTACCGTAATAGACATATTTTATGGTCTTGTCCGATTTTACAATAAATGCTGCGGGTAGCTGGGTTTCCTTCCCCTCAAATTTTTTATGAATAAATCCTCGGCTTGTCGCCTTGATAGCCGCTATAAGACCTGCAGGGTGTAGATATTTCAACAGGCCGCCAGGCTCAACAGCATAACGCTGAAAAATTTTTCCTTGGGGGTCACACACGATATCAAAAGGCCAATCGCCTTCTTTTAGCAGAGGTAACAGAGTTTCGGTTGAGCTCTGCAGAAAAACAAATACCCTGGCATCTTTCTGATTGAACAATTCTATCTCTCGCTTAAGGTTTGCCATTTCCATCTGACAGACGGGGCAACCATGATACCGTAAAAATACGAAGATGGCATCTCGATGGTGTAGGGTGTCATAAAAATCCTGAGAGAGTTTCCAAGGAGTATCAAATTGAAAATTTGGCGCTTTATCCCCTACCTTTATTTGTGAATTCACCATCTCTGCCTCCTTTTACTAAATAATATTAATATTTTAAAGAAATAAACGTCGTTCGATTGGAGGAATTTGGAAGGAATCGTTGCTATCCCCCTTATAAGGGTGTGTCCGAGATTTGTACGTAAATACACTCTAAAAACCTATTTTCCGCTTGTTTTTATCTTCGTTGGCGGTGGAAAGTATTTGATCAAGAGCCTCAAACACAATATTAAACCGGTCTTCTGTTTGATCTTTAAATTCGGCCAATTCTTTTCTTATGTCTTCATTATCCAGGACCACTCGTCTGAGCTTGTTGAAAATTCTGACAGCTTGGATATTAATGTCAATGGCCCTCTGGCTGTTTAAAACACTTGAAAGCATCAAAACGCCATGTTCTGTAAAAGCAAAGGGCGGTATTCTTAAACCCATCTTGTCATTGGAGGTCGCAAATTGCGACCTCCAATTTTCGAATTCATCTTTTGACAATTCGAACATAAAATCATCAGGGAACCTGTCTATATTTCTTCGAACCTGTTCTTTCAACCGTTTGGTTTCTACACCATAAAGTTCAGCCAAGTGCCTGTCAAGCATGACTTTTTGACCCCGAATCGTAAAAATTCTGTTGGCAATAATATCTTCAGAAACAATTAAATCCATTGGGAATCTCCAATAAAGATAATGACATCGTCATTTTTCAATGAACCGTATCCTTTTTTCATCAATGATATACATATATTTATCCTTAAAATCAAATTCATATCACCATGCCTATTTTTAGCCCTTCTTCGTGCTCTTCAGTGACCATCGGAAACGGGTGGTGGAAAAAAACGTCTGGGTTGTTTGACAGGAGGGCTTATCTGTTAGGGATGGGTGGATTTTTGATGGGACTTATGAGACCCATGGGACCTATGAGATTTTGAACGTAGCTTTGAAGCACTGACTTACTTCTGTTTCATGGCGCCATCCAGGTCTTCGTCGAGAATGATATTGGCCCGCATTTTTGTTTCGGACAAGCAGGTTCGGTCTTAGGTGGCCATGGTTTTGGCGATATCCATGACATTGGGCAGGAGTTCACCCGCGGGGAAGACCTTGCTGACATATCCCATGCGTTCCGCTTCATGGGCATCGTAGATGCGGCCGGTCAAGGCCATTTTTTGGCACTATATGTCGAGTAGACCGGTTTCTCCAATAATGGCAGCTTATTAACAACATGCTTTACTGACGCCTTGCCGCACGCGGCTACTACGTGACAGTCGTTTTATGTTTTGCCATTACCGTTGTTACCGGCCCCTCTCAGAACCGTG
>JAHIRD010000197.1 GCA_018818835.1 Pseudomonadota bacterium | reverse complement strand
TTTGTGGCTTGACATGGCATATATAGTGCGAACCACAGTCAAGTGACATTACATAAAAACACGTTTTGGCTTAACATAACTAAAGAAAAATAAGGGGCGCCCCAAATAAAGCCTGAAACAGGCACAGAGGCCAGGCCTAGGGCTTCTGCCTGGAACTAGGCGCCCCTTTATTGTCAAGTTCCTTAAGCCCCTTCCTTAGTATTTCAGATGATAGCTGGAGCATTGACTTGCCGGCCCGGGCGGCCCTGATTTTCAATTCCCGGTGCAAGTCGGTGTAAACTCTCATATATGTTGTGTCCATAGAGTTATTCTACCGCATGGTTTTCATGTTGTCAAGTCCCTTTTTAGCCATGCCAGCAAGTGCCACAGATAAAGACAAGGGTGTTATTTTCAGGCGTGGGTTGCGAGCTGGTCCAGATCCTCGAGAGTCCATAAAGTTAGCCAAAAGTAGAACCCCGGCAGGCAGTTACCGGGGTTCTACAAAGAAAGGAAGGAAGGGTAAGCCGGGCCGGCGCTGTTTACGCCGGCTTGCCGGCGGCGGTTATCAGGTCAACGGCGTGCTTTTTAACCCTGTTGTATATTGACTGACACTGGTTGCGTTCACCATGGTTCAAGTCCTCCCAGATATCAACCTGGAAGGGGAGGCTAAGCTCGCCATAGTTGATTTCGTAGCCGACTTCCAGGCCGGTAACAATATCGGACTCGACAATAAAGCGCACGCCCAGGACAGCGCCCAGGTTCTTGGGTTCCAGCTTAAAGTTTTTCATTCATCTAGCCTCCGTGTTTTAGTCAGTGTTAACAGTAGCGTCCGGGAGTATGTAGCCCTTAATATTCAAGTTCCGAACAAAGGCATTAAAGCCGGCGGTGCTCTTATAATAGAGTTGAACCAGGTCACCGGCGGTAAAGGTCAAGTTCTCGGCTTTGGTGACATAGCCGGCGGTGACATCGGTCTGCTCGGTGCCGTGAGCTACCCCGTTCTTATAAATGCGCCCGTAGGCGGTTTCTCCGGCGTTACTGGTTTTAAGGTCGAAGTTGACCTGGTAAGTTCCGCCTTCCTTGAGCAAGATTTCCTTCACTTTTGTGTAGTTGGCATCAACCTTGCTTCTTTCGGTGTTGGCCTCGGCAACGACATTATCAACATGGCCGATGATATCAAGGGCCATAGTCTTTTCCCCGGAGTCGTCCCGGTAAACAAGTTTCTTCTGAGTGTTGTCATAGCGAAGCATCCCTTCAACGGCGGCCATGCTGGTCACCGGGCTGAGTCTTATTCCCAGGGTAGCCTGGAGATAGGGGGCGGCCGCCCCTTGAAGTCGGGCTACTTCAACCCTGTCAACTCCATTATCCCTAGCCTTAAACATGACGTAGTTATTATCTGCATTTCTGGCATTAACCTCGAAGCCATCACCATTAAGGGTTAATACCTCCATCAAGCTCAGTGTTTTGGCGACAAGGGCAAAATAATCATCATTTGCTAGATTTCTGACTTGAATGGAATAACCATCATCCCTGATTGAAGCTGATGTCCCCTTTATTAAATTACTACCAATTGTTATATTGCCGGTCATGGTGCCGCCGGCCAGGGGGAGATAGTTTCTAAGCAGGCCCATGATAGGTTCGACTTTAGTTCCCATTCTTTACCTCTTTGATAATAGTTTTACTACTGCGGAAGGCCCAACCTGCGGCCATAGCCAGGACGGCCTTAACCTCTCCATCGAAGCCACAGGCAAGCAAGACAATACAGCCAACGATGATAGTCCAGGGGATAATCAAATCAGCCAGGTATTTTTTCATTTATTCATGCTCCGTATAGGCTTCAGCGTAGAAGTATTTTATATCCTCCGGGGTAGCCTTCAGCTTATAAGGCCAGGTGACTTGCTGGCTTGGCGTTTCCGGGGAGAGGCCGGACTCGGCTTCACGGGTAGCCAGGTCATTTTCATAGTTCCGGTTGAACCGGGGCAGGTTGCTGTGATATTGAAAACTGAGAGGGCTTTCCGTTTGCATATTTAAGCCTTCACTGGAAGCCCATTCTTTTGACCAGGGGGCAGTCCAGCCTTCCCCTGGCGGTGTTTGCCAGGGGCCGAGGGCGCCAGTCCATAATACCCCGGAATAGTTTTGCATTTCGGCGTATTTCTGGGGGCCGATATCTAGAATATTGAGCGTCTTGACAGTTGGCTGAGCTATTGGCCACCCGGTAGCTAAATTAGAGCCTTCTCTCAGGATATAGCGAACCATTTCAGGATAGCTTTGATTTAATATTGATTGAGGCTGGTCACCCGGTGGGGTTTGACCTTCCCGGTTAAACAGGTTAAAATCAAGCCCCTGGCCGGCCTCGTCAAGCATAATCTCGACAGTCTTAATCACGCCCTGGTTAAGCCCCTGGGCGGTTCTCATGAAGTCATTAAGGTTCCCCTTGATATCGAGAAGCCCGGAGCCGAAGCCCAGGCCAGAAAGGTCGATATTGGGCATTTGGATTTCAGGGAAGCCGATATCAAGGTTAAGTCCCTGGCTGGTGCCGCCGCCGGTAACAGCGTCTTTGACTTTTTCCGGCATAAGCAAATAGCCGGCGGCCAGGCCGGCGATAACCAGGAGCAGGGTATTATCTTTCTTCACAGCTAGGCCCCCCTTTGCGCCCATTTGTCGATAGTCATAGGCTGGCGCCTGAGTGTCACAGTTACCCGGTTAAGGACAGTTGAAGTTACGGCGTCATTATTGGTAATGCCTATTTGCCAAAGGGCGGCGTTGTCAAGGCTGCGTATAGTTCCGGACGGGACGGGCAGGGTTTCAGCGCCGTTAATGGTCAAGGTCAAATCAACATCATCGTTATTAGAGACTTCAACAAAGTCAAGGGGCATATATTTGCCGGCTCGTGGGAACTGCTTAGCGATTTCAATAGTGACACGGGCGGCGGCGGCAGTCACCGGGACAATCCAGGAAAAATACTCGGAGCCTTCTTTTTTAATGCGTTCCTGGCGGATAAGCCAGGTCTTGCGCCAGTCAGCGCGAGGTATAATTCGAGAGCGTTCAATCATTTTACTTTTGGGGGGCTACCGGAATAGCCCCCGGCTAACTCCTTAAAGTTAAGCGTTTGGGTTACTCGTAGCTGGTAACCGGGATTTCAAAGCCGCCAACATCATGGATAGTGGCGGCCACAGCCAGCGCATATTCCAATATCATCAGGCTATCCTCGCCGATTAACGGGAACTCCACCTTTTCAGGCAGGGGTATCATGGTGTTAATGTCGGTAGGGGTAGCCGTGACCAGGGTGGTGACTGTAGTCGTGTGAAGCCGGCCGTCCGGGATTTCAGCCACAACCTTAGACTCCCACTCTCTAGCTTTCGACTGCTTAATGCGCAGGGTTCCAATATCCCAGTCGGTGCCGGCGTCAAGCATGGCAAACCACATATAGCCCTGGTTGCGTTGCAGGGCCGGGGAGCCGTAGCCCCAGGCCATCATGCGCTGAGCTTCTACTGTCTTTTGCCAAATCTTGAAAAACTGGGCATGGGCGGTGCCGGTGATTAAGGCCAGCACTTCAGCGACAGTATCATATGCGGCATCGCCATCGGTCACCTTGAGGTAGGTGCGATTACCGATACGGGTAGGCGGAACATTCTTTGGGGAGATACCGCCGATTTCGCCTAATATTCCGGGGATTAAATCAAGTATTCCCATTTACATAACCCCCCTGGTATTAGCTTGACCTCTGGCTTGAGCGCCTGAAGAAGCGCCACCTAAAACGCCGCTCAGAAGCAGGAACCCGGCCACAGTGGCTAATGCCGTCCCTCTGGCGCCTTTAACCACCGAGCCGGCTAACACCGGAGCGGCCAGGGCGCCGATAAGGCCGTTGCCAAAGATACCGGTAGCCAGGGAATAGGCCAGGCCACCGGCGGCCCCCATAGCAAAGTCACCAAAGGCGGACTGCATACCCTTAACGGAAGGGACACCGATTGACTGCGTTGCAGTTTTTGTAGTCAAGTTTTAAGCCCCTTGCTAAATATTCACTAGCAGGCGCCCGGTCAACCTTCCGGGCCTGGCCTGGTTAGCGTCTATTTAAGTATGGGGCTTAAAGTGGCGCAAGGGAATACTTCTTTTAGGTGATAGCCGCCTTGATGATTTTAGCCGTCGTGTAAATGGCCTTGACCGGGTTATAAACCTGGGTGCCCTGGCCCTTGTGATAGACAGCAAAGTGGAAGGGCTTTAAGGTAGCGGCGATATCTCCCAGGCCGGCGGATATGTCGTTTAGATACTGCCGGTCATTTTTGCCGTCCAGGTGAAACAATATCAGGTAGTTAGCCAGCTCGGTCAAGTCCTGGTTAAGCTGGACGGGGCGCCGGGCGATATAGATTGTGCTCATTTCGTAGTGCGCCCGGTAGTCGTTAAGGTCAGCTATAGCTTGAGGCAAGGGGTTAGGCTTGGAAGGACAAAAGCGGTTAGCTTCATCAATCAATAACAGCCGGTAGCGGCGCCCTGCCATGATAGCCCGGACAACGCCTTCCAGTTCCGGGACGCTATTGCGGTCTTTAGGGGTATAGCTATCATAGGGGCTCTCCGGGTATTCGTTAAGGGTGTCATAGACAAAGGCGGCCCGGCCGTATTTAGTGACAATGAAGTTAGCCAGGGTGCTTTTGCCGCTATCGGGGAGGCCGAACAGGCAGGCTGACTTATTTTTCAGGTCTAGCATTTTTCTTCTTCTCCTGTATGGCCTGGGCGCCCTGGGCCAGGGCCAGCAGTTGCTTGATGGTGTAGGGGCCGACTTCCTTGAGAATGTCCTCGACAGGAACATCGCCGTAGCCGGATTTAATCATAAACTGGGCAAAGGCGGCGATACCGCCAGCCGGTGATTGCGGCTCGGCCTTAGCCGGCGCCGGGCCGGGTTCGACAACAGTAACAATCTCACGGGCCGGAGCCTGGTCAGCTTGCTGGCCGCCGGCCAGTCCCTGAAGCTCTTTAGCCAGCTTCAATAGCTCCTGGAACTCTTTAATCGTGCTCCGGGCCTGGCCCAGGAAGCCGGGGCCGGCACCGGGGGACGGGGTTGCGCCAGCGCCAAGTATTTTAGTGGGGTCATTTATCTTGGCCATGCTACAAAGCCCCCCAATCCAGCTGTGTGCCGCAGTTAGGGCAGGTATCGGCCTTATAGGGGACACTTTTACCGCAGTCAACGCAGTGGTATTTCCCGGCTTCTTCTTCAGTCTCTACATCTTCAGTATCAACATCGAAGTCCTGGCCTTCCTGGTCATTTTCCTGGTCATGGTCGCCCTGGTCGGGGTGCATACGCCGGATATGCTGTTTCAGGTCTTTAACTACCTTCTGACAGTGGGGACAGGTATAACTCATTTCTTACCTCCGTAAAATGGTTTTCCTTGAATATAGACAGGGGGCGTGCTTTCAGTGAGGCCCATGTCTCGCTTGAGGCTGTTTAGCAAGGTTTCGTCAATAGGGAAGGGTATCATCCGGGACTGGCGACAGCGCTGGAGCAGGCAGGTATAGCAGTAGGCGCCCGGCTCGAAGGCGTCCAGGGGGAAGCTGATAAAGTAGACCACCTTCCGGGAGCCGCACTCTTTACAGTGAAGGCCGAACTGGCGGCTATCGGCCAGGTCAATCATAATCCGGGGCGGTTTTGGCGGTGGCCCTTCTTGGCCGGGGAGTATCAATCTACCTGGCATATCTCGCCCCCTTCCAGTTCGATGAAGCCGCACCGGATAGAGATAACAACGGCGTGGACGCCGTTAAGGGCATTAAGGCGGTTGAGGATATTAGCCAGGTGCTTCTTAACGGTGTCCTGGCTGATATCAAGGTGGGCGGCGATTTCCTTGCCGGTCAAGCCTTCCCGGATAAGCCCGATGATTTCCGTTTCCCTGGTGGTCAACTGAGTAGCGACCTTAGTCATAAGCTAGCCTCCATAAAAAAGGTTCCTTATTTGCCCGGTAAAAACCGGGGTG
>JAHIRD010000031.1 GCA_018818835.1 Pseudomonadota bacterium | reverse complement strand
GAATCTGCCCGAAGGCGTTGAGATGATCATGCCTGGTGACAATGTGACCATTACGGCGGAATTGATCGCTCCCATCGCCATGGAAGAAGGTCTTCGTTTTGCCATCAGAGAAGGCGGACGAACGGTTGGCGCGGGCGTTGTGGCCGGAATCATTCAATAACTGGAAAGTCGAATCATGATTAATACTAAGATAAGAATAAGGCTTCGAGGATACGATCACAAATTGCTTGACAGTTCCACACTTGATATTGTGGATACAGCCAAGAAAACAGGCGCACACGTTGTCGGCCCAATACCTTTGCCCACTCGGATTAACAAGTTCTGTGTTCTGCGTTCACCCCATGTGAACAAGAAATCACGTGAGCAGTTTGAAATTCGTACACACAAACGCCTTCTGGATATACTTGAGCCGACTCAACAAACGGTTGACGCGCTGATGAAGCTGGATCTTTCTCCAGGTGTAGATGTAGAGATTAAACTGTAAGGGAATACGACCATGGTTAGAGGAATGTTAGGAAAAAAGCTGGGTATGACAGGTGTTTATGCATCGGATGGTAAGTATTTACCTGTCACGGTTGTAAAGGTTGGTCCATGCTTTGTCACGCAAATAAAATCTGAGAGTGTTGATGGTTACAATGCGATTCAGTTAGGTTTTGAAGATAAAAAAGAAAATCGGACAACCAAGGCTCTCAAAGGTCATTTCAAGAAAAGTGGTGATAAATGCTTTTCACATCTGAAAGAGTTCCTTGTTGAAAAACCTGATGAATATAGCCTCGGGCAGGAAATAACCCTGGATATGTTTGAGATCGGGGAATTGGTAGAAGTAACCGGAACCTCCAAAGGACGCGGTTTTTCTGGGACCATCCGTAGACATGGATTTTCTCGTGGACCTGAATCACATGGGTGCAGAAACCACAGGGCGCCAGGTTCCGTTGGTTGCAGCGCATGGCCTTCAAAAGTTGTCAGAGGCAAAAAAATGCCCGGACAGTTCGGCGTTGACAAGAGAACTGTGAGAAACCTCGAAATAGTAGACATCCGATCCGAAGATAACGTTATTCTTGTTAAAGGTCAGGTGCCGGGTTCTAAATCCGGTCTTATCGAGATAAAGAGACCCATGTTCTAAATAAACATTGCATGCCGGGTCAAGAATGTCATGCATAGGAAAGCTCCGCTGAAGGCCGAATAGCATGGAGCGGTAACGAGGGAAGTTATGGCTGTCGTTGATATTATAAATGTAACCGGAGATAAGGTATCCCAGATTGAACTTGCGGATGACATCTTCAATGTTACTGTAAATGGAAATGTTCTGCATGAAGTGGTGAGAATGCAATTAGCCAGCAGACGCTCGGGCACTGCATGTGTTAAAAACCGCTCCGATGTTAGAGGCAGTACAAGAAAATTATTTCGTCAAAAGGGAACAGGTAATGCCAGACCAGGTAGTGTCAGGTCACCTTTGAGACGCGGTGGTGGTGTCGTTTTTGGGCCGCACCCGAAATCATGGGGGTATAAAGTTCCCAAAAAAGTGCGACGCCTTGCACTTAAAATGGCATTGAGCAGTAAGTTTCAGGATCAATCCCTTCGCGTGATTGATAAGATTGAGCTTGATGAAATCAAGACAAAAAAGTTTGTTGATATCATGAATAAAATAGAAGCCGGTAAAACCTTGATCATATCGGATGGCGGTAACATCAATCTTGAGTTATCGGCAAAGAATGTACCCGGTATCAAAGTCATGCCCACAGAAGGCCTCAATGTATATGATATTCTTAAATATGAAACGCTGCTTATACTTGAGTCGTCCATTAAGGGTATTGAAGGGAGGCTTTCAGCATGAATCAGTATGACATCATCATAAAACCTCTGAATACGGAAAAAACGAATATTCAACACGAAGAAGCGAATAAGGTTTTTTTCGAGGTATCACGAAGTGCCAATAGAATTGAAATCAAAAAGGCCATAGAAAACATTTTCAAAGTGAATGTTTCAAACGTGAATACCATTCAGGTCAAGGGAAAAATTAAACAACGAGGCAAAATTTCCGGTAAACGACGTGACTGGAAAAAGGCGATCGTAACTTTGATGCCTGGCGAGAGAATTGATTTCTTTGAAGGCGTATAATCCGGGGGCTTAGATGGCAGCAATCAGAAAAACAAAAGCAACATCACCAGGTCGACGATTTCAAGAATATTCGACCTTTGAAGGCATAACAAAAAAAGAGCCTGAAAAAAGTTTGCTTCGTCCCTTGAAAAAAACAGGTGGACGTAATGCAAGCGGACGAATAACCTGCCGCCATAAAGGTGGAGGGCATAAACGTCATTACCGTCTTGTTGATTTTAAACGTGATAAAATTGATATCCCGGCCAAAGTTGCTGCGATAGAATACGATCCGAACAGATCAGCACGTATTGCTCTTTTAAATTACACAGATGGGGAAAAACGGTATATTCTTGCCCCCATTAATTTGAATGTGGGGGATATGGTTAATTCGGGTCAAAGTTCCGATATTAAGCCCGGTAACACCCTTCCACTTGAAAACATTCCTCTGGGAACACAGATCCACAACATAGAATTAAAACTGGGTAAAGGCGGTCAGATTGTTAGAAGCGCAGGAACATTTGCGCAATTGATGGCCAAAGAAAAAGCCTATGCAATGGTCCGACTGCCTTCAGGTGAAGTCCGAATGGTTCTCCTTAAATGCTGTGCAACCATCGGACGCTTGGGTAATACGGAACATAACAGCGTTAATAAAGGTAAAGCAGGACGTAGTCGGTGGTTAGGTATCCGGCCCAGTGTCCGCGGCGTTGCCATGAACCCTGTTGACCATCCCATGGGTGGTGGTGAAGGCCGATCATCCGGTGGCCGCCATCCTTGTTCACCTTGGGGTAAACCGACCAAAGGTTACAGAACACGTAAGAACAAAATGACAAATAAGTACATTGTTAAACGACGCACGAAATAGTAAACAGAGTCGGTAGCCATAAAGGGCATTGAAGTGAAGAATAGATTTCAGGAGATATTATGCCTCGATCGTTAAAAAAAGGGCCATTTGTAGAGCCGAGTTTAGTTCAGAAAGTTCTCGTGGCTCAGGAAAACCGAAGTAATCAGGTCATAAAAACCTGGTCTAGAAGGTCAACAGTCATACCAGAAATGGTTGGCCTTACCTTTGCGGTACACAACGGAAGAAAATTCGTTCCTGTATTTGTTACAGAAAACATGGTTGGCCATAAGTTAGGTGAATTTTCACCAACTCGAACGTTTTACGGCCATGCCGGTGATAAAAAAACGAAGAAAAAATAAACCGAATTAAAGAAAGTACAAGGAATGTGGTGATGGAGGTTAAAGCTGTAGCAAAACATGTACGCATTTCTCCTCAGAAAGTACGTAAGATAGTCGGTGCTATCAAGGGAAATAGGGTGGAAAAAGGGCTGAACGCATTAAGATTTATGCCCCAGAAAGCCTCAGGAATTGTGGAAAAAGTTTTAAAATCCGCAGTTGCAAATGCAAACCATAATAATGACCTTGATGTTGATTCGCTGATTGTGAAGAATATTCTTGTAGACTCAGGACCGACGCTTAAACGTTTCAGGCCCCGAGCACGAGGTAGGGGATCGCGAATTCTAAAAAGAACAAGTCATATCACTGTCATCGTTGCTGATCAAGCATAGTTGAACAGGAGGAGAAAGCTTTGGGCCAGAAAGTTAATCCAATCGGAATGAGATTGGGCATAATAAAAACGTGGGATTCACGTTGGTATGCCGATAAAGAGTACTCAGCTTATGTACTGCAGGATTTCAAGATCAGACAATATTTGAAAGAAAGGCTTTATCATGCTGGAATTTCAAAAATTGAAATCGATCGTTCGTCCAAACGGATCAGGCTGCGTATTTTTACAGCTAGACCTGGGATCGTGATCGGTAAAAAAGGTGCTGAAATTGGCGTTTTGAAAAACGATCTTGTCAAAATGATATCTTCAGACAAACTTGATGCTCAGGAAATCATGATCGACATTCAGGAGATTAAACGGCCTGAAATTGATGCTCAAATGGTAGCAGAGAATATAACCCTTCAACTTGAGCGACGTGTTGCATTCCGCCGGGCGATGAAACGATGTGTTTCCTCCGCAATGCGATTTGGAGCCGAAGGTATCAAAACAATCTGTTCAGGTCGTCTTGGTGGTGCAGAAATGGCAAGAACAGAATGGTACAGAGAAGGTCGTGTCCCGCTTCATACTTTGAGAGCAGATATTGACTACGGTTTTGCCGAAGCAAAAACTACCTATGGTATCATCGGTGTAAAGGTTTTTATCTTCAAGGGCGAGATTTTGAAATAAGATTTGACCTGGAACCATTGTTTTCGGGAATAGTTTTATAGGAGAATAGGGACATGCTTAGTCCAAAAAAAGTCAAGTTTCGCAAACAGCAACGAGGAAGAATGAAAGGGCAGGCCTACAGAGGTTCAACCCTGAATTTCGGCGAATTTGGTCTACAGGCAGTTGAGTGTGGTTACATCAACGCCAGACAGATTGAAGCAGCTCGTATTGCTATGACACGACACGTTAAACGAGGCGGGAAAATGTGGATACGTTTTTTTCCGGATAAACCCGTTACAAAGAAACCTGCTGAAGTGAGAATGGGTAAAGGTAAAGGGGCAACAGATGCTTGGGTAGCTGTGGTAAAGCCCGGTAAAATTCTCTACGAAATGGAAGGAGTTTCAAGAGAACTAGCCAAAGAAGCTCTCCGTCTTGCGTCTCACAAATTATCAGTAAAAACGAGATTTATTGAGAGAGGCATGTACTGATGAAGATTAAAAGCATTTTAGCCACAAAACCGGAAGAATATGCTGCAAAGCTGAAAGATTTAAAGGAAGAGTATTTTAATCTTCGATTTCAGCATGGTGTGGGGCAGCTTGAAAATACGTCAGCCCTTTTAAGAGTTCGAAGAAATATTGCACGGCTTATGACTCTGATGAGGGCACAAGGATAATCAAAACGTTAGATAAAGAGCAGTTGACGCTATGAAAAATCGAGGAAGCAAAAGACAAGTACAGGGCACGATCACCTCAGACAAAATGGATAAAACCGTTGTTGTTCTGGTGGAAAGAATCGTCAAACACAAACTTTATAAGAAATATGTTAAAAGACATGCAAAGTTTGCCGCCCATGATGAGGCAAATGAATGCAAGGTTGGCGACAAAGTGATTATCACTGAATCACGCCCCCTTAGCAAAATGAAACGATACCGAGTCAGTAAAATAGTCGAAAAGGCTGTTTGATAATAAAGGGTATAGAAAATGATTCAGACTGAAACCAGATTAACGTCGGCTGATAATTCAGGTGCCAGAGAATTATACTGCATAAAGATCCTTGGCGGCTCAAAAAGAAGATACGCTCGTGTGGGTGATATCATCGTCGTATCTGTCAAGGATGCAATGCCAAATTCAAAGGTTAAAAAGGGCGATGTCATGAAGGCCGTTATCGTCCGCACCAAAAAAGAAATTAGTAGACCCGATGGCAGTTTTATTCGTTTCGATGATAATTCAGCTGTTTTGATCAATGCCAACAGAGAACCGATCGGGACCCGTATTTTTGGCCCTGTTGCCCGGGAATTACGAGCAAAACGCTTCATGAGAATTATATCTTTGGCGCCTGAGGTTTTATAAACATCGGATATAAATCCGGTTGTTTTTGGAGATGGCTTTATGAATACTGTAAGTACCAAACTAAAAAAAGATGACAAAGTCAAAGTGATTACCGGTAAAGATAAGGGTAAGATCGGAAAAATTTTGAAAGTCATTAACAAGAAAAGTCGCGTTGTCGTCGAAAACATTAATGTTGTCAAATCTCACCAGAAACCAAGTATGAAAAACCCCCAGGGTGGAATCATAGACAAAGAGGCTCCGGTTGATTTTTCCAACGTTATGTTGATGTGTAATCATTGTATGTCTCCTGTTCGTATTAAAGCCAAAACGTTAGAGGATGGAAACAAGGTACGTGTTTGCAGGAAGTGCAATGAGACCATCGATATTTAAGGTTTTTCCGGAGGGATGTAATGTCAGAACTGTACGAATTCTATAAAAAGGAAATCATTCCTAAGCTCACTGAAACATTTAAATATAAGAATGTTATGCAGGTGCCTCGGATTGAAAAGATCGTCCTGAATATGGGCTTGGGAGAAGCGATTAAAAACGCTAAAATCCTTGAGTCTGCTGCGGATGAAATGGGTTTGATTACAGGTCAGAAACCTGTTATTACCCGGGCTAAGAAATCTATTGCTGCGTTCAAACTCAGAGAAGGAATGCCCATTGGATGTACGGTGACATTGCGCCGTGATAAGATGTGGGATTTCATAAACAGACTTGTCAATATCTCGCTACCCCGTATTCGAGATTTCAGAGGCATTTCAGGTAAAGCTTTTGACGGCAAGGGAAATTATACCCTTGGTATCCGAGAGCACATAATTTTCCCTGAAATTCAGTATGATAAAATTGATAAGATCAAAGGCATGAATGTAACATTTGTTACAAGTGCTAAAACCGATGAAGAAAGCAAAGAACTGCTGAAGCTGCTGAGAATGCCCTTTAGAAATTAATAAGATGTGTCGGTTGTTATTTACTAAAAAGCAGCTTAAACGATAGTGAGGAGAGTGTTTTGGCAAAAAAATCAATGATTGCGAAAGCAGCCAGGAAACCCAAATTTATGGTTCGTGCTTATAACAGGTGCCCTCTATGCGGAAGACCAAGAGCGTTTATTAGAAAATTTGGTATATGCCGTATTTGCTTCAGGGAACTTGCATCGCACGGTAAACTTCCAGGTGTAACTAAATCCAGCTGGTAGGTTTGATGCTGATGGAATTTATTAATGAAACGTTTTATTCCAATGGAGTAAGCAATGAGTATGAGTGATCCCATAGCGGATATGCTGACCCGTATTCGCAACGCTGGTAAAGCAAAGTTCCAGACCGTTGACATACCCGGATCGAAGTTCAAAGTTGAGCTGGCGAAAATACTGAAAAACAACGGTTATATTAAGAATTATAAATTTGTAGAAGACGGCAAACAGGGTATGCTCCGCTTGTACCTTAAGTACGAAGCAAATGGGAGCCATGTCATTTACGGCCTTGAAAGAGTCAGTAAACCCAGTAGACGTGTCTACACAACGAATAAAGAAATCAAGCCGGTTTACAATGGTCTTGGGATTGCCATTATTTCCACATCAAATGGAATAATGACGGATATCCAGGCTAAAAAAGAGAACCTGGGTGGCGAGATTCTTTGTAACGTCTGGTAATAAGGGGAACAATACATGTCTCGAGTAGGTAAAAAGCCAATACAGATTCCTGAAAAGACCGAAGTGGTTTATCAAGATCACATGATTAAAGTCAAAGGGCCTAAAGGTCAACTTGAATCCAAAATACATCCATCAGTGGATATTAATATTGATGGTAAAGAACTTTCGGTTATTCTTGTTACCGAAGATAAAAATTCAAATGCATTTCATGGGATGACCAGAGCGATTATATCCAATATGGTTAATGGTGTCAGTACTGGATTTGATCGTATCCTCGAAGTAAATGGAATTGGATACAGGGTTGAAGTAAAAGGTAGCACGCTTGTTTTGAGTGTAGGTTACTCCAAACCCGTTGAGTTTGCTCTTCCTGCAGGAATAAGTGCTGAAGTTGAAAAAAACAGAATTAAGCTAAGTGGGATCGACAAGCAACAGTTGGGTCAGACTGCTTCTGAAATTCGTGGAATTAGACCACCTGAGCCATATAAAGGCAAGGGTATAAAATATGTTGAAGAAACAATTCAGCGCAAGGCCGGCAAGACAGCGGCTTAGTGAATAAACGCCTTTAATCCCTAAGCGATTAAAGTGATGATGCTGTTTATATGCGAGAGCATCATAATCACCTTAGAATATACAGGGAAAACGAATATGAGTAATTTATCGAAGAACGAAAAAAGGCTGAAACGAAAAATTCGGATCAGAAAAAAATTATCCGGAACAACGGAGAGGCCTAGACTGTGTGTGTTTAGAAGCACAAAACATATATACGCTCAGATTATAGATGATACCATCGGAAAAACACTTGTTGCAGCATCCTCTGTCGAAAAAGACTTTGTCAAAACCGGAGACAAGAAAGCCTGTGCAAATTCTGTAGGTAAGCTTGTTGCAAAAAGAGCACTTGAACATGGGATTAAAAAAATCGTGTTTGACCGTAACGGGTACATTTATCACGGAAGACTGACGGCTCTGTCAGAAGGTGCTCGTGAAACAGGACTGGAATTTTAGCTAAGGAGGCTGTCCCTTGTTTAAGAAAGAAGTAGAAGAAAATCAATTTATCGACAAGGTTGTACATATCAATCGTGTTGCGAAAGTCGTTAAAGGCGGACGTCGATTTAGTTTTAGCGCCATCGTTGTTGTAGGAGATGGTGAAGGCAGAGTCGGATATGGACTTGGCAAAGCCGGTGAAGTTCCGGAAGCCATTCGTAAGGGCGTTGAGCAAGCTAAGAAATCAATGGTTACCGTGAATGTCGTTGATGGAACAATCCCCTATGAGATCATTGGGAAATTCGGTGCCGGTCGTGTTTTGCTTAAACCCGCATCCGAAGGAACCGGTGTTATAGCAGGTGGTGCCGTAAGAGCTGTTCTTGAAGCTGCAGGCGTGAGAAATATTCTTACGAAATGCATGGGATCAAATAATCCGCATAATGTTGTGAAAGCGACTATTACCGGATTAAAGCAGCTTCAGAGTAGAAAACAGGTGGCTGCGCGCCGAGGAATTAGATTAGAAGACCTTTAATGAAGGAACTGAGTCCATGTCACAAAAGCTTAAAATAACTCTCGTAAAGAGCATGATAGGCAGACCTGAAAAGCACCGTAAAGTGTTACGAGGGATGGGTCTTACAAAAATGAATCGTACGGTAGAATTTGAAGATACACCCTCGATTCGAGGTATGGTGAATAAAGTTGTTCATCTTGTGAGTATTGAGGAGGCAGGCAATGAAGCTTAATGAGTTATCTCCAGCTGAGGGATCGACCAAAGGCAGAAAACGTGTTGGTAGGGGAGTGGCTTCAGGATGGGGAAAAACAGCCGGCCGAGGAAGCAAAGGGTTTAAAAGTCGTTCCGGTGGAAGTGTAAGGCCAGGATTTGAAGGTGGTCAGATGCCTATTCACAGACGACTTCCTAAACGTGGTTTTACCAATATTTTTAAAAGTCAGATAGCAGTCCTTAATATCCGTGATCTTGCACAATTTGAAAATGGTACCATCGTCGATGAGATGGCTCTTATCAAAGTCGGCTTGATCAAAGGACGACGTGATGGGATTAAAATTCTTGGTGATGGCGAAATAACAGCGGCTTTGACCATAAAAGCTTGCAATACAAGCAAACGCGCTCAGGAAAAAATTGAAGCAGCTGGCGGAAAAATAGAGGCTTAATTCATTATGGCATCAAGCGGATTCCAAAACATATTAAAATTGCCTGAACTCAAACGAAGAATTTTCGTCACATTGATGCTTTTGTTTGTTTACCGTGTGGGTGTGCATGTTCCGACTCCCGGTATTAATGCTGATGAACTCGCTAAATTGTTTTCGAATTTTTCGAAATCCGGCGGGGGTATTGTGGACATGTTTAACATGTTTTCGGGTGGTGCCCTTGAACGTTTATCCGTTTTTGCTCTCGGTATTATGCCCTATATCAGCGCGTCGATAATTTTGCAGCTGATGACCGTTGTCGTTCCCTTCCTTGAACAACTTAAAAAGGAAGGCGAGCAAGGCCAAAAGAAAATTACACAGTATACCCGTTATGGGACTGTTGTTTTGAGCATCATTCAGGGATTTGGAATAAGTGTCGGGCTTGAAGCCATGAAAGTTGTCCAGGTCCCCGGATGGCCCTTTAGAATAATGACCGTACTGACACTGACGGCGGGTACGGCTTTTATCATGTGGCTTGGTGAACAAATTACCGAGCGTGGCATAGGAAATGGAATCTCTCTGATCATTTTTGCGGGTATCGTTGCCCGCATGCCCAATGCCATTTTAAGTACTGTCCGTTTGATGATAGACGGCACCATGGGTATATTCGCCGTCATACTGCTGCTCGCTTTCATGATCTCGATTATAGCGTTTATAATTTTCATGGAACAAGCTCAGCGAAGAATTCCCGTCGAATACGCAAAACGCGTGGTGGGAAGAAAAGTATATGGTGGGCAAAGCTCCCATTTACCACTAAAAATCAATATTGCTGGCGTTATTCCTCCGATATTTGCCTCATCAATTATTATGTTTCCCACGACGGTAGTTTCATTTTTCCCTGGAATACCGATCATGGAAACAATCAAAGAATTGATGAGACCTGGAAGCACCCTTTATGAACTTATTTTTATAGGTTTCATAATTTTCTTCTGTTATTTCTACACAGCGATTACTTTTAACCCCACAGAAGTTGCTGAAAATCTTAAAAAAAATGGCGGCTTCATTCCTGGGATCAGACCCGGGAAGCGAACAGCCGACTTTATTGACAAAGTGCTTACTCGTTTGACACTTGTGGGAGCCATATATGTTTCGGCTATATGCGTCCTGCCTTCGATTTTGATTACAAAAGCCAATGTTCCTTTTTACTTCGGTGGAACGGCATTATTGATCGTTGTCGGTGTTGCCATAGATACGGTTGCCCAGATGGAATCCCATCTGCATGTCAGAAATTATGAAGGCTTTCTGAAGGGCGGGCAGCGGTTCAAGGGCAGACGATAAATTTTTGTTGATATTTATGTGGGATTGATGGTATTTAAAGCGGCCCTGATAAACAAGTCATACAGGGTAATGATCTGGAGGAGTGGAAATGGCAAAGGAAGAACCTATTACGGTTCAGGGTCGGGTTTTAGAAACTTTGCCCAACGCAATGTTTAAAGTTGAGCTTGAAAATAAACACCAGATACTGGCTCACATATCTGGTAAAATGCGCATGCATTTTATTAAAATATTACCAGGTGACACGGTAACTGTTGAACTTTCACCTTACGATTTAAGTAGAGGACGGATTACCTACCGTTCGAAATAGTGAAAAGCAAACCGGTTATCGTACAAAATTATTAGGGAGTAGAAAATGAAAGTCAGAGCTTCAGTTAAAAAGATGTGCTCTAAATGCAAAGTTATCCGCAGAAAAGGAGTTGTACGAGTTATCTGCGAAAACAAACGCCATAAACAGAGACAGGGATAGAAGAGGAGGACGGGGTTTTGGCAAGAATTTCAGGTGTTGATTTACCGAAAAGAAAACGAATTGATGTCGCCTTAACTTATATTTATGGCATTGGCAGATCATCTGCAGATAAAATTCTCAACGGTCTGGAAATTGATAAGACACAGCATACAGATCAGCTGACGGACGATGAAATCAATAATATCCGCAAGGCCATTGATAGTCAGTTCAGTGTTGAGGGTGAACTTAGGACCGAGATATCCATGAACATCAAACGACTGATGGATCTTGGATGTTACAGGGGCCTTCGTCATAGAAAGTCATTGCCTGTAAATGGCCAGAGAACAAAAACCAATGCGCGAACGCGTAAGGGGCCAAGGCGAACTGCGGTTAAAAAGAAAAAATAATTTCTTTTTTATGTATAAAGAAAAAAACTCAGGAGGCAAGCTTTAACGATGGCTAAGGCCCGAACTAAAATCAAAAAGAAAGTTAAAAAGAATATTTCAACAGGTGTGGTCCATATCCAATCCACATTTAATAACACCATAGTTTCTATTACAGATACCAATGGGAATGTCATTTCTTGGTCCAGCGCAGGTATGCATGGTTTCAAAGGCTCTCGAAAAAGCACTCCGTTTGCGGCACAGCTCACAGCTGAAGATGCTGCAAAAAAAGCACAGGAACATGGATTGAAAACTGTGGAAGTATTTGTTAAAGGACCGGGCGCCGGTAGGGAATCGGCATTAAGATCATTGCAGTCCGTTGGTTTTACAGTGACCAAGATTCGTGACGTTACCCCTGTCCCTCACAATGGATGTCGCCCGCCTAAAAAGAGAAGGGTGTAACCGTTTTATTTCAAAAAGTTTAATTAAATTCGTAATGAATATATAGTTTTAAAGGAGGCGAATTTGGCACGGTATAGAGGATCGGTTTGCCGTTTATGCAGACGCGAAAATATGAAATTATTTCTTAAAGGCGATCGATGTTATTCTGATAAGTGTGGATTCGATAGACGTGGGTATCCTCCGGGACAGCATGGCCAGCGACGTGGAAAACATTCTGATTATGGCGTCCAGCTTCGGGAAAAACAAAAAGTCAGACGTATTTATGGCGTATCTGAAAAGCAGTTCAGTTTGATGTTTGATAAGGCAGACAGGCAGAAGGGTATTACAGGTACGAACTTGCTAGCCAATCTGGAACGTCGACTTGATAACGTTGTTTATCGGCTTGGATTTGCAAACTCACGCACCCAGGGTCGACATTTTGTCAAACATAATCATTTTCTTGTGAATGGTAAAAAGTTGAACATACCGTCTTATTGCGTCAAAAAAGACGATGTGATCGAAGTCAGAGATAAAAGCAAGAAGGTCCAGATCATCGCAGATTCATTGAATGCTGTTGTAAGACGTGGCATGCCCCAATGGATATCCCTTGATAAAGAAAAAATGAAAGGGATCATTTCGGGTCTCCCCGTACGGGAAGATATTCAAATGCCGATTCAGGAACAGTTGATTGTTGAACTTTATTCAAAATAGGCGTCATTTAAGTAGAACTTCGATCGGTTTTTCATACGAAAATTCTGGAGAAAAAAAATATGTCATCTGACGAACTTGTATACATCAACTGGCGAGAGATGATAAAACCTGACAAAGTGCATTTCGAGAGTACCCCTACATATGGTAAATTCGTATGTGAGCCCCTTGAAAGGGGATATGGTATTACATTAGGAAATGCATTGCGACGAATCATCCTTTCGTCACTTTACGGAGCGGGTATTGTTTCTGTAAAATTTGATGATGTTCTTCATGAATATTCCGTGATACCGGGCGTTCTTGAAGATGTTGCTGAAATCATTCTTAATCTTAAGGAAATTAGATTAAAGATTGAAGATATCAAGCCCAGGGTGTTGACTCTCAGGGCTTCTGGAAAAGGCATAGTAACTGCCGGGGATATTATCAGTGGTGATGGTAAAGTTATTGTCCTCAACCCCGATCAACATATTGCAACAATAACAGATGATATCCAGTTGAATATGGACCTTGCTATCAAATATGGTCGGGGCTATTCTCTGGCGAAATATAATAAAGATGAAGATGCACCCTTGGGAACGATCGCCATTGATTCTGTTTTTTCTCCGATTAAACGAGTCAACTATTCTGTTTCCAACGCCCGGGTCGGTCAAAAAACCGATTATGATAAATTGACACTTGAGGTTTGGACCGATGGTAGTCTGACTCCCGAAGATGCCGTTGCATTTGCAGCAAAAATACTTAAAGAGCAGATGACCCCCTTTATCAATTTTGACGAAGATATCGAACCTGAACTTGAAGAAAACGCAGAAGATACGCAGAGAAAAGAATTTAATGAAAATCTTTACAGAAATGTCGAAGAACTCGAACTCTCTGTTAGAAGCGCTAATTGTCTGAAGAATGCTGATATATTAAAAATTTATCAACTTGTTCAAAAAACAGAAAACGAGATGCTTAAAACGAAAAATTTTGGTCGCAAGTCATTGAATGAGATCAAAGAAGTTTTAGGTGAAATGGGACTTTCTCTCGGCATGAAACTGGATGGATTTATGCCACCAGATGAAGATATTTCTGAAGGGGAGTAATATTTAAATGAGACATCGAAAATCCGGAGTTAAATTAAGCAGGACGTCTAGCCACAGAAAAGCAATGTTTCGGAATATGGTTACATCGCTTTTCAAACATGAAAGCATCAACACAACAGATGTCAAAGCCAAAGAATTGAGAAAATGGGCTGACAGCATGATAACCCTTGCAAAACGTGGTGATCTTCATGCACGCAGACAGGCCCTGTCTGTCATCAAGGAAAAAGATGTGGTCCATAAACTGTTTGAAGAAGCACAAGAACGGTTTGCAGCTATTTCTGGTGGATACACACGAATTACCAAAATCGGTTTTAGAGCCGGAGACGCTGCTTCAATGTCAATCATTGAACTCGTTGGTCCTAAGCCCGCTGCTAAAACAGCGAAAAAGAAACCAGCTGCTAAGGCAGTAAGTGCAAGTCCTGCTCCTGAGGTCAAGCCTGAGGTCGAGCCTGAAGTCTAAATAGATAAGACAGAGGCTGTGATCGAGTAGCAAACAAAGGACGCTATGGGAGTTTTTTTGCACACGACCCCGACACGTCCATGCTGAACAGGTTGAGATACACCTAAAATATGAAAGCCTTGTTTCATTATGAAACAAGGCTTTTTTATTGTCCGGGATTCCTTATGATTAAAAAAAGAGTTGCATGCACATGTAAACTCTTGACACTATCTGTCATTTTACTTACTGATTAAACGTATGCTAATTTGAAAAATGCTCAAACTATTTGAAAAGAGAGGATAATGACAAATATTAAAGCCCTCATTGAACGTGTCAAAGAAAACGAGCTGATTGCTACGCGTTTTCAAAAAGTGGAAAGCAGGATTCTCTCCGTCCTGAATTTCAAGGATTTTTTTGAAATTCTTTTAACGGAAATCATGGACACATTTAAAATGCCTTATGTGTGGATCACACTGATTGAAGATTGTGAAGCAACGAAAGTGATATTAAAGTCGTCCAACGGATCTGATATTGTACAGGAACGTGTGAATATCATTTCGGATGCTCTGTTTACAGGTCTGGTGGGCTCATCTCTGGCTCCGATTCTTGTGAACGAAGAGCTGAAACCTTATTACAAAATGCTCCCGGAAAATAGAAAATATTTTATCAAATCCATGGCCATAGCGCCTATCACACTGGACGGAAAAATTATCGGAAGCCTGAATCAGGGTGATAGTGATAAAGGCCGTTTTGACCCGGGATTTGATGCCAGTCTTCTTGAACAATTGGCCATTAAAGTGTCTCTTTGTCTGTCCAATGTCACGGCCCATGAAAAATTGAAATTCCTTGCATTTCACGACCCTCTCACCGAACTACTCAACCGGCGTGTGATGGAATCTGTCCTTAAGCGCGAGTTTTATCGGTCAAAACGATACTCCAGTAAACTTTCCGTGATTTTTATTGATCTGGATGATTTTAAATCCGTTAATGACAATCAGGGGCATGAAGCTGGCGACTATCTTTTGCGTTATGTGGCTGATAAACTCGTTGATATGACACGTGAAACTGATATTGTTGCACGGTTTGCAGGAGATGAATTTGTCGTCATTCTACCTGAAACAGGAGTCAAGAAAGCAAACAGGCTTTTGGGAAGAATCCAAAAATATTTTATACAAAATCCCATGGACTATATGGGTAATAAAATACCCGTGTCCATCAGTTTCGGTGCGGCCTCAACCCAGGATGAAACCATTATCAATCCTGCTATTCTTCTTCAGAAGGCAGACCAGATTCTCTACAAAGTCAAGAAGGCAAGTAAAGATGATGTGAAACAAGGCAAGAATGGGCTTAGGTTAGCTGGGGATTAAATAACCTTTATGAATAAACAGAGGAGGGTCTTTTGTGAAAATTCTGATCACGATTCTTGTCATCATATCTCTGGTATTTGTAAAAACTCTTATAAAACTTTTCGTTAACCGGAATCGTGTCGACCGGGAAATCAAACAAACGTCCATAAAAAAAATACACGCACCGGGTCATGTAAAAAAATTCACCTTTCTTCCTTTGATTGATTTTTACGCAAAAGACAAAATCTTTAAAACCGAAGCCGGTGTGTCATATCATATGACCACAGACGATATGATAATTTTGATGGATCTGGGGGCAAACGGCAGAAAAGAGCACCCCTCACCGTTGATGCAGAATATGGCAAGCCTTGGTAAACGTTTTGAGGACCTGAATGCAATTTTTATTAGTCATGCCCATCTTGACCATGTGGGGGGGATGAAAGAGCAGAGGGGAAACCGTTTCAGCGTATCAAAAGGTCCGGTGACCCTTCCGGCCATTCCCGTTTATTCACCTGTGTCATTGAGGGCATCAGACCAAAACCCCTTGCCTGACGTCAGGGTCATAACAGAACCCCATGTGATTGCCCCTGGTATCATCTCCATCGGTGCCATTCCAAGAGCCCTTTATCTGTTGGGATACACCCTTGAAAATTCCCTTGCCTTCAATGTGGAAGAAAAGGGCATTGTGATTGTGATCGGGTGCGGTCACCAGACCATTCAACGGATTATAGAACGGGTTCAGGCTCTTTTTGATCAGCCCATTTACGCCATCATTGGCGGTCTCCATTTACCTTCAGGGGGAGGGCGTATGAAAATAGGCCCCATAGACATTCAGCCCATCGTGGGTTCCGACAGAGTCCCATGGAAGAGAATCAATGATCAGGACACCGAAGACGCCATTGCGGCCATACAAAAAGTGGATCCTGCCCTTATTGCTCTTTCACCCCATGATAGCTCGGATAGGAGCCTTGCCCGATTCCGGGAGGTGTTTAAGGACCGTTTCCAGGTGATTGAGGTGGGGAAGGTGATTGAGATTTGATGGTGGGATGGGGGTGGACGTGGTGGACCGGCAGTGGGGGGTTATTCTTTTTTGATAAGACTGATGTCAAAGGCTTTCCAGGTTTCGGTGCCGATGCTGGTGTATGAGCAGGTTTCCGGAACATAAAGAAAAGGGTTTACTTTGATGATGTCGGGCATGCCATCGGCATCGAGGGCTGATTCATCAACCCGGACATCCATGATCTCGCCTATGATCTGGGTATGAAGTCCGATCTCGTAGCTGTGAATGACATTACATTCCAAAATCATGGGGAACTCTTTGATAAAGGGCGCATTCACATGGTTGGCACGAATAGGTGTAAGACCTGTTTCGATAAATTTGTTATGGGATTTTCCTGACACCATGCCGAAATAATCTGCGGCTTTGGCCTGGCTTTTTGACGGGACATTGACAGTAAATGCTTTGGAATGCATGATGTTGCCATAGCTGTGGGTGGCTTTTCTTATGGAGATACCCAAACAGGCCGGGCTTGAGCAGCAGATTCCCCCCCAGGCGACGGTCATGACATTGGCCTTTCCATCCGCATCATAGCTTGCAACGCACCAGACAGGTGTCGGGAATATGAGAGCCTTGGGACCGAATGATTTTTTCATGGGGATTCCTCCTGGGACATTAAATAGGGTTTAATGGTATTGATGACATCAATAGCTCGCGAGTAGGCGATCAGATCTGTCGGCTGAGCGATTCCCAGCCAGGGGGATAGGGCTTCATCCCTTCTGCCTGTCAGAGGTTCCTGGCATATCCAACAGTGTTTCGCATCACGAATAAAATCATAGATATCCTTGTCAGGTTTTTCAAACGGGTTGTGGGGGATGATTATCGTTATGCGATCCTGGAACTCCTGATGGAGGAGAAGCCCGTGGATGATGTTTGAAATAACGGCAACACGGGTGCGTTGTTCTCCCAGGATGATGGACTCTGATGAACTTCCGGGAAGCGTTACGTTTCGGGTGGGGTTGTCACTCAGGTGATTATAAATGAGGAGTTTCCTCAAATCTTTATTGACGATATAGGGAATGACAATCCCAGGGGGAAGAATAAGCTTGCCCTGTCTGACGTTGTTGTCCCCGGCTCTATCCGGAATCCCCCAGTTGGACGCAGGGCGGATTCGTGAAACCCTGTTCCAGCCCAAAAGCATGTGATGGATAAAACGATGGGTAAAACCTTCCAGAAAAAACCAGGCGATTATGTCTTCGTTGTGCTTGCCCCAGAGTTCCTGTCTTGATCTGACAAGGAAAGCCATTGCTTTATTTTTCCACAGGCTCCGATGGGCACTATCATCCAATAAAGTCATGGCTAATAAAGGTCCATTAACGAGTTCCAACGGTCCAGTTCGGTTTTTGTGGGCAGACCACGTGCCTCCATGATGCTGATCATGGAGGGGTCATTAAACCTTAGAAAGGGGTTGGCCTTGAATTCATCCGCCAGAGACGTGACCACATGGGCTGGATCGTATTTCTCCATGTATCGGGCAATCTCAGGATTATCGTTTTCAATGGACCGGGCAAAGGCCATGGCTTCCTTGACATAGTCATGGCCCGCGTAAATCAGAGTTGCCGGGGGAAAGCTCATCAGAAAACGAATGGATGCCAGAAAAGATGCCATATCGCCCGAAAAACAGGTCCCAACGGTGCCGTTGAACAGGGTGTCGCCAGTGATAAGAATATTTCCGGTATGAAAGGTCAGGCAGTCTTCCATGTGCCCCGGTGTTTTATACACAAGGAGATCTTCCTGGTCCACTATGATCCGGGAATTATGTTTGAGACTTCGACAATCAATGAATTCGGCGTTAGTTTTGTGAACAAGGCTGTCATTGCCAAGAGTATGATCATAGTGGGTATGGGTATTGGTCACATACCGGATGGTTAAGTTATTTTTCCTGGTAAATGCAAGGATCTCATCAACGGCACCCGGATCAATGGCCACAGCGTACTCTTTGCCGTAAACCAGGTATGCAAAATTGTCTGAAGAGTATTTGAATTGTTTGATGTTCATAAGTCTCCTTAATCTATAATGCCAGAATTGGTTTTATTTGATGTCCGGTTCAATGAAACTCCACCTGATCTGGGGGAGCTGTTTCTTCAAGCTGGATTCCATCCGGTTGATGGTCTGACAGGCCGTATGGATATCAACCTTGCCTTTGATTTTGATTTTCCCGGCCAACATGACATAGGGACCGATTTGAATGGTGATGATATTGAAAATATCCTCAATCAGAGGGTCGGACTCGATGTGGTTGAGAATGGCCTTTTGGATATCCGGATCGGCTGATTTTCCGATGAGAAGATCCCTCATGCGGATTATCAGGAACAAGGATACGATCAGAAGTATTGCACCGATGCATATGGAGCCCATGGCATCATAGACAGGGTTGTTCAGCACATGGGAAAGAATGACAAAGATAAACGCTGTGACCAGGCCAAGGATCGCTGCGATATCTTCTCCAAGAACAACGATGAGTTCCGAACTGCGTGTGTGTTTTAGCCATGCAAAAAATCCTTTCCCCTTACGGATTTTATTGATTTCGGTTAAGGCACCAAGGAGACTGAATGATTCAAGCACAATGGAAAAACCCAGAACACCAATGGCCAACCATACTTTTTGGATCGGTTCGTGGACCTGGAGTTTGTGGATCCCTTCATAAATGGAAAAAAGCCCACCAATACTAAACAGAAGCACGGCCACAATGAAACTCCAGAAATACAGCTCATTACCATAGCCCAGGGGATGGTTTTTATCCGGGGGACGCTGGGCCCGTTTCATTCCGAAAAGTAGAAGCAGCTGGTTTGAGCAATCTGCAAAGGAATGGATCGCTTCGGCCAGCATGCTGCCGGACCGGGTCATTAGTGCAGCGATACTCTTGGCAATGGCAATCCCAAAATTTGCTGCCAAGGCATAGTAAACGGCTTTTGCAGAATCGTGACCAGACATGGACATACCCCCGAATGTGATGGTAAACACGTGTGTTCAGAGCATAATAAGTTACATGACTGTTGATTGATAATCAAGATATTAGGCGTCAAAACAGAAAAAATATGATTTTACTCTTCTGTGATCCAATGGTGATCATTGTTTGACATAAAGTCTTAAATCTAATATAATTTTAATATATTACATTCCTAATCGCGTTCCTCCTATGGTTTGTTCCTTTAGAATAACAGCAGCGTCGCAGGAGATACACATGCCTGATCATCTTTCCTTAAGTCTTTACGAGGTTGCAGATAAATTAAACATCGGTGAAACAACCCTCAATGTATGGCGTAATCGTTATAGGAAATGGCTTCCGACTTCGGTGGATGCCCAGGGCCGTCTTTACCCGGAAACCATTGTAGAGGTCTTCCGGTTTATTTCCAAATGCACCCATGCCGGAATGGACACCCAGGAAATAGAACGTGCCCTTGAGGCAAAAACAGTCAGGTCCGTATCGGATAGAGCCGGAGACCCACATCCTGAAGGTGTGGAGCAGACCCGGGTGATCATTGAGGCTTTAAAAGAATCCTTGGCTGGAATGTTTGGCCAGCAACAGCGTATTGCAGATGCCCAGGAACGGCGCGCCACGGCCGAGGAGAGAAAGGCTTACGCCATGGAAAGCCAGGCCGAGTCAGAACAGATCAAGGCCAATGCCTTGCGTGATATGGTCTCTTTGATTCAGGATCTTGCGGAAAAAGATTCGGTCAGCGCACTCATGGATAAAGTGAAACGCATGCCCGCCCCGTCTCCATCTGAACTAGAGGATTTTACCATGGACATGCCCTATGTCCCTGACCATCCGGACGATCTTCCTGAGCTGATTGATACCCAGGAGCCAGAGCTGATGGACGATTTTCTCGGAGACGTGGGAAAAGAGACTTTGGACACGGGTGAATTAGAGGCGGCCCCTGGGGTAGATACCTTGGTTTCACCACGTGCAAACGATGTGGACGACCTTTCATTGCTAATTGAAGATGAGGTTTTGGAAGAAGATGGCATTGATTTTGACGATTTATCGTTGCTTCTTGAGCCGGGTGATATTCAGGATAAAAAGGATATTGACGATCTGTCTCTGCTTATTGAAGAAGAGGGCGATGCTTCAGGAAAAGGAGGCCATGGGGCCGGCCTTAAAGATGTGGATGATCTGTCCAAACTGATCGACACGGATGATGGGCCAAAAGATCAGGTGCAGAGGGAATCCCAGCCAAGGTCCAAGGTGGATGAGTCTTATAAATCAAAGATTCTCAAACGTATCATCCGGATGAAACAGCAGGACAAACTCAGTATCGAAGAAACCACACGGCAGTTTAACGAGGAAGGTGTAAGAACCCTGTCGGGTAAAGGCAAATGGGACAGCAAAACCATCCAGGGTATTTATAAATACATCGATTCGGTCCAGGGATCATGACCACCCGATCTATTTGGCACCCGCCGCCTTTGCAAAACGGGTGTCCACAAATTTTTCCAGGTCGATTTTGTCTGTCAGTATCTTCATTTTATCAAACATATAATCCTGAATAATAGCCAAATCATTAATGATGGGTAATAGCTCATCGGTCACAATCCGCTCTTTGGGCTCGGTCAGGACCTGCTTGATGATGCCGGCGTCCTGGCCAAGAAAACGCCCTCCGATAATGGCTGCGGAATCAGGCTGGTCAGCCACGGCAAAGCCGGATCGTACCAGGCTGGTGGTGATTTCCTGGACAGCCTCGGGGTTTTTCTCAATAATTTCGCTTCTCATCACAAACACACAGCAGGGATGTTTGTTCCATATCTCATAGGACATGTAAAAGGGTTCGCCATGGCCACTGGCGATCACTTGGGTTCCAAAGGGCTCAGCCACGATGAAACCTGCAATTTCTCCCTCTTCATCAAACCGAATGGCATCGGGCATCTGAAAAGGCGCCACCACTTCGAGTATTACATCGGCTTTGGGATCAGAGCTGATTCCCGGGTTCAATCCTTTCTCTGAAAGCAGCTTATGGAAAAGCATGTTGTGAACCGACAGCTGATAGGGGATGAGAACGACTTTTCCTGCGAAATCTTCTATTTTCTGGATGTTTGCATTTTTATTTTTGACAAGAATACTGCCCGATTTATGGGTGAACAGGAGGAGCTTGATGTCGACGCCGGATTTAAAAATATCCATGGCCGTGGGAGCAAGGATAAAGGCTCCCTGGATGGCTCCTGTGGAAAGATCATCCGCCACCTCGTTCCAACCGTTCTTGAGAACCGGCTGAAGGGAACAGTGTTTGAAGGTTTCCATACCTTTTTTGAGTTTCAGGTCCGTGACACCCAGGATCAGATGGTCGGTAATTTTTAAATGACCAATTTTAATGACAGGTTTGTCAGCCATGGATGTCCTCCCGCTTTTTCATAAATTGTTGATACTGGATGGTCTGTCACGGTTGCCGTGCCCATAGTGCACACGTCGCGTGAATTATGTCTCGACTGAACCTCTTGTGGCTCGGAGTTTCTTTTTTTTTGGGAATCATCAAAATGGTTTTTTTAATAGAATCATCAGCAAAGATTCATGTGGGTCATTTGTGTTGTAAACACTATACATTTATCATAGATCAAAGGGCTCTGTCAAACACAGCGAATAGAATAATTAAATCAGGCAATCAAAGGGAGGTTTGGGTAAAAATAAATTGACAAGCCGGGGCCAAGCTGTTAGAAGTTTGTTTCTAAAAAACACAATGAAGTCTGTGTTTTGGGCTGCTAGCTCAGTTGGTAGAGCAACTGACTCTTAATCAGTAGGTCCTGGGTTCGAAACCCCGGCAGCCCACCATGAATATATAAGGCTCTCAAGCATTTACGGCTTGGGGGCCTTTTTTTTGATAGGTAGGCAACCCCCGCAAGATCCCCCGGATGAAGGGATAAATACAGGGAATTTGCAGGGAGTGTTTTAACCATTTCAAGACTTGAGATTGAAAATCGAAAGGGCGAACCCAGGGAAGAGATACGGGGCGACATCTCCCAATCCTATTTTTCACGATTGTGTGACCCTGGACCGGGAAAATAATGGACGCAGGATCCAGAATGCTGATTTGTCGTTATTTAATCAGATAAATCAGCCAAATATGTGAATCATCTGTCTTTATCGGGTGGATTGGAGAATTTATTCTCACACGGGGCCTGAAAAAAGGCCCCTGAGAAATGGATTGAGATTGACTGAAGGCTGTTATTTCTCGTTGACCTTGTTTCTCAAAATGGTGGAACTCTTGAAGGTGACAACCCGCCGTTTATCGAGCATCAAGTCCGCGCCTGTGGCAGGATTCCGCCCTTTTCGAGCGGCCTTGTCCTTGACGCACAATTTCCCGAATCCGGAGATAAGCACATCATCGCCTTCTTCAAGGGAATCTTTGATGATTTCAAGGACGGTTTCAACGGTCTCTGAGGACTTTACTTTGGAATATCCCAGACGCTCGGTAATGGTATCGACAATGTCAGCTTTTGTAAGTGTCATAATTATCTTTCGTGCTTTTCAGTGATTGTTTAAATGGATTAATTAACAGGATAAATACTGGTAACCGAACGCTGTGTCAAGAACTTATAAACAGATTTTTCATTTTATCTTTAAAAAGGATCATCTTTAATAAAAATCCGCTTATTCTCATCCATTCGATCTGTTAGCCAAAAAGACTTTAAAAGATTCATGGGGCATTGGTTCTCGTAAATATCTTTCGATAAGAAGGTTTAATGGCCATATATATATTATCCTTGAACAGACGGAATCGAGATAGTGGTGGATTGGTAGTTCGACTCCAGGCTACTATCAGCCCTAATAACATGAGACGGTAGGAGCATTAGTGGTTTATGAAGCTCAGGAGGTGGAGTCTCTTGGAATTTATTGTCTGAGTAGTCTCCTGTGATTATGATATTCTGATTAGCTGCAAAAACATGACTGGTGTTGATAGATAGGGCCGGGTCTACGGCACTGACATTCCCCGGACCCTTGGGACTCGTCTTGACCATGGAGAGGGTTTTCTCAACATCCGGATCCGTGTTGCAGGTGTCAGGAAGATTCAGGTCGCAAATTCCTTGCTCTGCAATGAGCTTATCCAGCTGGTCTTCGGAAAGGGCTGTCATGTCAGCTGAACAGATGTGCGCGCAACAAGCAGGCCCATAAATGCCTTAAGCAACGTATTCATGCTGCGGCTCACCATGTGTGACTTGAAATATGTTGCCATTTTATAATACCGTTAATTGACAGCCTTAGCAGCCTACCGGAAAACTGCTGGTTTATAGTAACATTATTGATAATAAATTCATGGCGCGCCCGGCTGGATTCGAACCAGCGATCTTCGGCTCCGGAGGCCGACGCCTTATCCACTGGGCCACGGGCGCATCATGCATGCATCATCAACCAATGTGAGATGAATTGTTGTATTTCTAAACGTTAAAGTCACTTTATATCAAGTCTTTTTTTAATTCAACCCAATTCATGCTGTTTTGTCTCAGAGGCTCAGGGACAAGGAACCAGGCCAAGTCAATCGGATCATTGACAAAAAATACAAGCACGGTAGAATTGTTGAACATTTATTTTTAAGAAAGTTCGTTTCCTTAAAACAGGAGAAAAAAATATGGCACACTATGTCCCGACACGCGACGATGCATTTTCTTTGCTCAAAGAATTCAATACAAGTGAGTCCCTTATCAACCACGCCCTTGCCGTTGAGGCAACCATGAAGTATCTGGCCCGTAAACAGGGGGAGGATGAGACCATGTGGGGCATCATTGGTCTGATCCATGACCTGGATTACGAGAAATTTCCTGGGGATCACTGCTCTAAAACCGAAGAGCTTCTCCGTGAAAGGAACTGGCCTTCGGATTACATCCGTGCGGTGGTCTCCCATGGATGGGGAATCTGCTCCCATGTGGAGCCCCTGACTGTGCTTGAGAAAACCCTTTATGCCATTGATGAGTTGACTGGACTGGTCAATGCCTGCGCCTTGGTTCGCCCCTCAAAAAGTGTCATGGACCTGACTCCCAAGTCCGTTCGAAAGAAATGGAACCAGAAAGGATTTGCAGCAGGGGCAAATCGGAGCGTGATTGAAAAGGGGGCCCTTATGCTGGGGGTGGATATCAACGATCTGGTTCAGGACGTGATCATGGGCATGCGTGAGGTGGCTGGTGAGATCGGACTTGGGTAAGAGCCTTTTATTAACCTCTCGCTCGCCAGGGCACCCCGTGCCCATACGATGTACGAGCGTTTTTGACCAATCGATTGAGCAGGATCAGGTTATAATTTAATTAATAGCATATAATAATTCTCATAGGTCTCATACGTCCTATGACTCCCATGGATCCCATGAGACCTATAGGACCCATGGGACTTATGCCATTTTATTTTCGGAATGTGTTTGGGTATTGTTTCAGGCCCCCCCCCCGTTGAAAGAATATCAATCCACAAAGGGAATGCTAAGACATGAATTTTTGTCGTAGCTGAAGGTCAGTTCAAAATCCGTGTCCGGTGCTTTGCCGTAGTTCGGGTCTTCGGTATCAATGGCAAGGGCGATGCGTTGACCTGCTTTTACGGTGAGGCAGGTGGTGACGAAATTGAATTCAATGCTGATTTTTTCTCCGGCTGAGGCATTGGGCATAAATTTTCCGTTACCGAGAATGGTCAGGGGGGCATGGGTGAAAAGGGTCCCCACATTGTTTTCGTCCAGGGTGTAAAGATGGGCCACAAGCTGGAACGAATCGGTGGTGGGGGTGATGTTCAGTTTGACATGGGGCGTGCCGATGATGGTGCGATCCTCTGTGAACACCTCCGTCTCGTAAATAATCGATTTCCCTTTATTCGTCCGTGGGAACCAGGTCGTCACATGCATATTCGTGTCTGCCTCAAGCATTCCGCTCACCATGGGGATACCCGAAGATATGCCTGACAGACTTCCTGTTCGGATGGTGTCTGTTTTGCTGCTGGTCTGGCTGGATGAATCAAGCTTTCCGTAAAGTCTGTACCAGGGCCTGTAACCCAGGTAGTATTTTTCCGGGGTGATGGTGTTGACATTGACTTTGGGGTCATATAGCCCATCCAGATAGTCGATGTTGATGTCCTTGATATAGATGTGATCCACAAAGTACCGATCGTCTGTGCGCTTATTATCAATGCTCATCTTTTTCAGGTCCATGATGCCGGTGTCCACATGCTTCATATGTTCATCAAACCAGGCATGGACCTTGTTCCAGATTTCATTTTCAAGACCCATGGTTCCCATGGCTTCAGCGCCGGCGTGTATACCGCGGTTCAGATCAAGCCGTTTTTTGTCTGTTTTAAGGGAGTAGAAAAAACGAAGGATCTGATTGGGGGGGAACATCTCATCCTGGAGGTTGTTGCTCAGGCATATGGCGATATCCCGTTTTTCTCCGTTCAGTTCATTGTATTCATCGATATAATCTATGGGTGAACGCTCCAGTGCCCAGTTGATTACGTAATCGTAATAGGTGTCATGGTCGTGGGTGAAAAGGGCATCCGTGAGTTCAATGATTTCTGGGTCGAGATTGCCCACCATTCCCCCGACTTCCACGAGGATCATTTTGTGCCAGACGGCCTTGGTGGTTTGATTCAAGTATAGGGCTCCACCAAGATCTCCCCAAGGGACCATGCACATCACAGCCTTGATCCGGGTATCATGGGCCGCTCCCAGAAGGGAAAGGCCTCCGCCCAGTGAAATACCGCACATGCCGATATTGGCGTTGGCATCGTCAATGACCCTGCCAGAGCTGTCTGTGGCCACACCTTCCACGGGATAGTAATCAATGAGCCAGTCGATGATGGCTTTGATATCGGCCATGTCATCGGGGCCTCCCACATTGACAAGGCCTTCTGACAGACCCCATCCCCTGGCACTGTATCCCAGGACAATGTAACCTTTCTTGCATAATTTGGCCCCTTGCATGACATATTCATGTTCTTCCATGATCCAACTGTTGGGCATGATGATAACCGGAAATCGCTCGTTGGGTTCTATGGGTTTGGGCACAAATATATTTGAAAAGATTTTCACGCCATCATGGGATTCGATGATGACATCATCCCGCCAGGTTGTTTCATAGAGTTCCTCAGCGTAATTATAGCCGGGTTCTTCGGGCTGGGCTCCCATGGTAAACCCTGATGGGACAATAAACAGCATTAAGAACAGGGTCATGAACAGAGAATTTTGGCGCTTCATGGAAAAATCTCCTTAAATTTAATTGCTTGTCAAATTCGGAAAAGCGAACGTATTTTCCATGGAGGAGGATAGGCAGACGGAATAGCACCTGTCCCTGGAAATGTCCTCTTTAACCTTTGGTGTGGTGTATGAAATTTTTGTTTTGGTATAAGACCGTGGGCCACAACCGATAACATTGTTATTGTTAATTGAACGTACAATAAGGATATAAACAATGTCAAACGTTAGATTGGCTTTGTTTAACGAAAGTGAAAAAAATAATCGGTCAAATAAAGATCATCGTTTTTTGGCTGGGAGACGAATGGATAATAAACTGAAAATTCAGTTGATTATGAATGCGCCAGGCTCCTGGCGCACCCCTTTGTTATTGTCTTAGAATTGGTATGTTACCCATGGATCCGAGTATCGGCCGTAAAGGCTGGACAGGGAAAGGTTGGTTAGGTCAAACAGGGACACCGATGACTCCACGGGCTGGTCCGGGTCCTCTCCATAGTAACCATAATTGGGCGGATGAAGAAAATCAATGATCGCCCGGCCCATGTCGGGGTCCATATGGCCATAGGACAGGAGGCAGAGCTCCAATAGAATGTCGTAGCGCCAGGTTGAATCCGGGATGGCATCCGTGACCGTGTAATACATGGCTGGGGTCAGGTAGTGATTGGTGGTGACAATGAGATCCGGTTTTGTCTCACCCTGGGACGGTGTGCCCATCCATGATGACCAGTAGGGCTGTTTGTAATCATCATAACGGACCCGGTTCATGGAGGCTGAAACCTCCACCGTGGCACTACCCTGTTCAGCCCCTTGTCCATCGGCAATGGGAAAAAGCCAGGATACCCCGATCTCTTTTGAGGTTAGGATGGATATCCCCTGGCTGAGTTCATCGGCATACTGGAGCACATATCGGTTAAGAAGCAACCCCCCCATGCCGATTTTTCCGATCTTGCAGTCAAAGGCCGGGACCATGTCAATGCCGATGCCGATGCCTTTCTCGTTCATACCTGCGGCGGTGCCCACAAACGAAGGGGCCATGACGCTGACAAAACGGTTGCCCGTATCCGGGACACACTCAATGAGAAGGCCATATTTATAATAGGTCCCATTGGGAAACATGAAATCCCTGCCCATGAGGGTGCGTCCGTCTGCCGTTGCATCGCCTGTGGCTACAAAGGCATTGCAGGCATGGGGTACGGGAACGAGCATCGATTCACTGGCAAAAGGAAGGAAGGGCGCAATGATGGGGTAGCCGATGCCCAAAATGGCATCAAAGGCCATGTTGTTCATCATAACGCTTTTAAAGGCCACAGGATAACCGGCATCATTGGCACCATCCACGATGCCTTGAACTTCATCCAAGAATTCATCGGGAATTTCACCATTTTTAATGGATTTATCAACAGCCACATACAGTAGATCAACAAGAAAATTCACACCTTTTTCACCGCCCACCTGGGCAAGTAACTGCTCAGGGCTCATATCCAGTTTTGCCATGTGTATAATAAGGCCGCACCAGAATTCATAGGATGCCATCCGGGAAACCTCTTCGGCGCATAAATACCCATGTTGATAGCCCATTTCATAGGGTGCCCCTTCAACATGAAGCAGCTTTTTCCCTTCATTGCTCACGCCCAGATAGCCTTTGCCGTCCGGAGCATAGGTGATATCCGTCAAGGCATTCAAACTTGAAAAGCTGTATTCATGGACTTGAGGGTCCACCCAGTCGTATTCCTCGCAGGCAGTTATGCATAATAAGAGGAGGGCAAAGGTAAAAACAACGAAAAAGCGCATTGGTTGCATGGCAATTCTCCTTTCCGGTAAGGTGTAATATAATCGGGGTGCCATCCATGATTAAGGCATCGGGGCTCACGTGTGATGGCTAAGGTGAACAATGTTAACATTATTTACCTCATGTATAACAATGAGCGCAATAGAAAATAATTATTTTTAAACGGAGGATCTTCATGGGACCTATACGTCTCATAAGTCGTATAGGTCCTATAACAAGATGGATTGGGGTTCGGATGTCGCAGGAGAGTACGCACGGACATCACCCGGACTAATATATGGCTGTCAAGACACTGCCATACTGGCCGTATTCCTTGACAAAGTCATAGGGCAGGTACACATAGCCACCGTCGCCCCAGCAGTTGCTCCAGGAATTTTTAACGATCAGGTAGCCTCCGCCCGATCCAGCCGGCGCATCGGGAAGGATCGTCGCAAGGTCCTCATTGTCAATGTAGCTGACCACATGCATGATGTGGTTCCCCCGGTTGGAGGACTTTATCTCTGAGCCGGGGGGGCCGTCCACGTCTCCGGCAACATATTGGACAAAACCGTCAAAGCGTGCCGCGTCAAACTGGGCCAGAACTGGGACTTGAATCAGGACCGGATCTCCCAGGGCAAGATAGATAAGGACACGGACAAGCGAGGTTTCAGGCTGGTTGAAATCCCAGATCACATGGCCGCTTTTCAGGCGATAACCATAGTGGTTGGGGTTTTTTTCCGGGACGTAATAGCCGCATTCTTCACCCGATGAATTGCAGCCGTATTCGCTCTGATGGGCTGTGTCGGAACAGGTTTCAACATAGGAAACACAGGAATTGGAAAATCCGCCTCCGTCCAAATTTATCCGGTTAAGGGACGGGTTGTAATTCCATTGGTCTTCGAAGGGAATCAGATACCCTTCATTGATGGCATAATCCAGGGCATTGGAAATATAGTAACCATCTACAAAATCACTGCGTACCCATCTTAAGCACATCTGGTTGTACAGGGCCTGCTCGGAAAGGTTGACTTTGATTTCAAAGTTGCGTTTAACCCAGTATTCTGTGGCTGAAACAACGGAAAAGGCACAGCATGTTCCCCGTGTGGGGCCCTGGTCCTTGACACAACTCAAGGCATCTTTATGGTTCCATGTGTGGTTTGAGAATATGCCCCCTGCCTGGAATCCGCAGGCCGGATCACATCCTGACCGGTCGCTGTCCGCATCGGTTCCCGTGTCCTGGCTGCAGTCGATAATGGGGGAGGGCGTAAATGGAACCGCTGCAATGGCATCGATAATTGTGTCCATATATTCAATGAAGCCTCTGTTCCAGGTATCAATCTGTTCCACTGAATAGTCCCCGGGATTTGATTCCACGAGGCTGGGGTCCACAAGTCCCAAGGTTCCCCGGATATCCGGCGATGTGATGGTATTGTAAAGCCGTTTGTAAATATTCAGCTGGTTGTCCCAGGTGGGAAAAACCCGAAGGCCCTCAGCCATGGCATGGATGGAATTCTTTCGGCCCAGGGTGATCACCTGGCGTGTTCGATCGTCATTGAGGGTGATGGTGTGAAGAATATTCCCGTCAGGGAGAAGGCTGACCGTTGTGTCCGTTGTGTCGGGGTCCCATGAACTGGCATGGGTCAGGAAAAAATCTGAAAGAGTGGTTTCATCCTCTTCCAGTTGAGCCGCAATGGCCTGTTCCTGATCGGACTGATCATGGTCTGTGACAAGGGCAAGATCAGGGATGTTTGATGGAGTTCCTGAGTTGGAACTGCATCCGATAAGGGCTAAGAATACCATAGAGAACAAAAGAGTTGAAAAAAAATTACCCCATTTACGCATGCCATCCTCCTGACTTCATGTGAATGCTCAATCCCAGTACACGTGATCCAACCTGCTGGGTTTATATTAATATACAGACAAAATGAGTGTGTTGCGATGGCCCAAGTTTACTGATTTGCATAAAAAAATCAAGATCAATTGTCATTGAGATTAAATGAAATGGGACTCCATGGGTTTCATGGGCCATATGATTGGGAGGTCAAGCGAGCTGCGTTCACAATAAAGTGGTTTCGATTCCGTGTTGCCATGGAAGGTAAAGGCTGTTAAAATTGACAGAATATTCGTAAAATGAAATCTGCACACAAAAACCACCCGTTGAGGAATAATAACCATGCTCACACTGACATCCCGAAATCCATTGAAGTCCAAAGCAGAAATGTTGGTCATTCTGGTCTGCGACACAAAACCCCTCTATGAAAACAAAGCGTTGGCCGACCTTGTAAAGAAGGCCTTTTCATTTAAAGAATTCACTGGAAAAGCCGGTGAGGAACTTGTTTTTGCAGATCCGCCCGACGCCAATTCGCGGAGAATTGTTTTCAGGGGGTTGGGGACACTGGGCAAGGTCCGTCCGGAAAACCTTCGAAGAGCAGCCGGGGCCATGGTGAAAAAAGCTGTGGAATGGAATATTGGAAATATGACGTTTGCGGTTCCCGATGCCAGAATCCTCAAAATGGACGTTGCCATCCTTTTGACCGCCATGATCGAGGGGGCGCGACTTGCTAACTATGTGTTTGAAACTTACCTGGAAAAGAAAAAGAAGAAAAAGGTCGAGCGTATTTATCTGGCAACAGAAAGAGAGCTTGTAAAGGACCATGGTGATCTTGTTGAGAGGGTCAATCGGATTTGCGATGCATGTCTTCTTGCAAGAACCTGGGTGTCCATGCCCGCCAATGACAAAACCCCCATGGTGTTTGCCGGTATATTGAAGAATCTTTTTGCTGAAACGACCGTTACCTGCCGGATTTATCCTGAAGAAGACCTTTTGGCCATGAAGTTCGGAGCCATGCTGTCGGTGGCCAAAGGCAGTCTCAATAAACCTGCGTTGGTTGTTATGGACCACAATCCCAAAAATCTTAAAGACAAGGGAAAAACAGTTGTTCTCGTGGGAAAAGGTGTAACATTCGATTCTGGAGGTCTGGATCTCAAGACAGCCGAAGGCATGGTCACCATGAAAATGGATATGGCAGGTGCTGCCGCTGTGGCAGCCGCTGTTTATGCACTGTCCGGACTTGTTCAAGATACGCGCATTGTGGGCATCGCATCCCTGGTGGAAAATATGCCATCCGGAGATGCGTTGAGGCCCGGCGATATAGTCCGAAGTTACAGTGGAAAGAGTATTGAAATCGGAAACACCGATGCCGAAGGACGTCTGATTCTTGCCGATGCCCTGTCATGGGCCGCTGACACCTTTCAGCCGGATTTGATGATTGATCTGGCAACATTGACCGGGGCCTGTATGGTGGCCCTGGGAGACAAGATTGCGGGCCTTTTTACCAAAGACCTTGCCCTGGCCAGAGCCATGCAGATTTCCGGAGAAAAAAGTGGTGATGAATGCTGGCCCATGCCCATGCCTGAAGACTACAAGGATCTTTTGAAAAGTGATTTTGCAGATATAAGAAACATGTCCAGCGGGAAATGGGGGGGGGCCATTACAGCGGCCCTGTTTTTGTCTGAATTTGTCCGTGAAACACGCTGGGCCCATCTGGATATTGCAGGGCCGGCTTATTCGGCCAAAGGCTCGGATATTTGCCCGCCCGGTGGAACCGGTTTTGGTGTCCGGCTGCTCTGTGAACTGATCAGCGGGAAAACATCCCTCGCGCTGTCTTGAGACATGATCAGGGCCGTGTTGATTTTTGTTTTTCCTGAAATAGGAGACAGGGTTTTCCTGAATTTTTTAAAACAGTCAGGGACGGCATTTCTTTCCCTTTAAAGCCCATGGCCCGGCACCCATAAGGATGCATGGGATCCCAGGTAACATAAAAAAAAGTACATTTGCGGCAATTGATCGTGTTTACGGATTTCATGGTCTGCATAAAATGAATGTTATGGTTGACCGACCTTATTTTGTCGATGATGAATGTTCCAAATAAATGAAATAGTACCTCATGACACGTACCTTGAGCAAGAAAGAAGTCCTATGATTCGGAAAATTATTACCCGAAACAAAATGAAGTTTCTCGAATATAATGATCTAAGAAAGCAGATGTTTTCCGAATGCTCTCCCAAAGACAGTGAGATGATTTTGTATCTTCTTCCCTGGTTATTAAGTGTGAATCATCAGGATTGCCCAGGGTATCTTCCGGATCTTGATATCCCATTCAGGGTGCATAATGTGGCAACTGAAAAAGAGATCCGGCAGCGAGAAAAGACGTTCAAGGATATGTTCGGGATCCATGAAAAGGGGTCATTACTGAAACTTAAACCCGTATTTTCAATGATTCAAGGTCTTTATACTATTGGAAGTATCGGAACCATCAGCCAGACACCGGAATCGGACTGTGATATATGGGTCTGTTTTGACGGTGATGAGCTTGATGCTAATCAGATCAGGAGTCTGCATCAGAAACTTTATTTGATCAAAGAATGGCTTAATCAGAATTGTAAGATTCCGGTTTATTTTTTTGTTTCCGATATCCGGGACATCCGTGAGTGTCGATTTGGTTCCGTGGATGATGAAAGTTCGGGCAGCACCCAGACCCATGTTCTCAAAGAAGAATTCTACAGGACCTGCGTTCTGATCTGTGGAAAAATTCCTTTATGGTGGGTCTGCTATGATAGCCGGGTCCTTTTGACCTACGACCGGGTTCTCAATGAAATTCGTAAAATTCCCTATGGTGACGATGACCTTCTTGACCTTGGAAATCTTGAGAATGTCGAAGAACATGAGTATTTTGGTGCGGCCTTGTGGCAGTTTCACAAAGCTCTTGAACGGCCTCTTAAATCGATCATCAAGATGATGCTTTTGAAAATGCAGCTGGATGCCTCAAGCGAAGAGTTGGTCTGCCATAAATTCAGGCAGCACATCATGATTAAGAACTTGGACAATATGATTCATGATCCCAGTGTGTTTTCCATGTTTTTTGTTATGAATTATTATCAAGGGAAAAGTGATTCCGATACCATTACCTTTATCAAGGAATGTTTTTATCTGAGGTGTGGAATCAAGCCTTACAGTAAAAAAAACCATTTTAAAAAAAAGCTTTCTGATATTTTTTTCAGCCAGTTTGATATCGATAAGGATGTCCGAGGAAAACTGGACCGGTTTTCCAAATGGGATCTGGAGACACAGATCCTTTTCGGCAAACGGCTGTTTAAGCTTCTTCTTCAGATTTACAGGGATATATCCAAGTCCCATTCGGGTGTGGCATCAAAGATAGATAGAGAAGACTTGACGGTGATCGGCCGGAAAATTCAGGCTTTTTACGAGGTCAAAGAACATAAGGTGGCTATACTTCCCAAACCCATGGGAATTCTAAATGTCCCGGGTTTAATCTTTCAACTCAATGTCGGAAAGTGGTATGTCTACCCGGGGAATACCAGCAGCGGCCATATTGTGTCTGATATGGACATTCTTTTTGCCATCGCATTTATAGTTCAAAACGACTTATTCGAAACAGGCCGTTCTCATATGATACCGAATAGCTCCAGTGTTTCCCTTCCTGAAATCGAAAATCTTTCCATTAAAATCAGAGAGTTTATTCATCAGCACCATACGGTAATCCGGGGAGATTATCTGAAGAAAGCCAGTATTTCCAAAATGCTTGTGGTGATCAGTTTTGAAGAGGAACCCTGGGAAAAGTCCACCAGCAATATCGGGCTGATCTATAAAAACAGCTGGGGTGAAATTTTTGTAAGACGGTTCTACACGGAAAAACGATTGAGGACCTTTCTGGATGAGTGCGGTTGTCGGGAAGGCCAGGTCCTTGCCGACTATTATCTCCAGAAAAAATGTATCAATTATTCAATGCTTCTGGATCGCGTCAAAAAGATTATCGAAGGGTAATCATTTACTTGTTCACGGTGAGCATGACCCATTTGCGTGTCGGGGCGAAGCCTTGGCGAAGACCGATCCAGATTTTTAAAATCTTGCAACCGGAGGCATGCTTTTCTTCGTGCCCTTCAGTGAGCTACGCGAACGGGTGGTTTAAAAAAAGAAAAAAAAGTTTACCATGAAGAGCATGAAGTTCATGAAGAAAAGAAAACATCTCCACCCTAAACTTCATGTCCTTCATGACCTTCATGGTGAATAAAAAAAAATTTAAGTTTCCAGGCTTTGCCTGGAAACGAAATAAAAAAACGGTTTAACCACGAAGGACACGAAGAGCACAGCGCGGCAAAGCCACAACCAAAAAGCAGGCCTCTCACAGAGGCACAAAGACACAGAGGTTTATGTGACAACGGTAAAGCAAAACGTTTTTCTCTGTGCCTCCGTGTCTCTGTGAGATAACAAAAACAGCATCCCCATGGGGGATGCGCACTAAGGGCCAAAAAGCAAAAAGCCTGGTCTCTCACGGAGGCACAAAGATCACAGAGAAGGGCTAAAGGCTTGGGAATAATAGTTTTTTCTTTGTGACCTTTGTGCCTTTGTGAGAAAAATTTATGAGCATCCCCCCAAGGGGGATGTGAACAGTTTGATGTCTATCCATAAATGTTGTTCTATAAGTATAAGATCATGAAATAACAAATAAAATTTAGGTATTGCAAACAACTTCCAGCAAAAAAAACTAAATTTTACGAGATAGTAGCACGAAGAAGGGCAAAAGATTATCCCTGCCGGGGGCCAACCTTTTAAAAAGGTTGCCAAACATGCATTTTGGGATGATTCAAAAGTCCGCTGTCGAGATGCAAGCACGGGCACGAAGCATCGTGCCCTTAAGTGACCATAGCAAATGGGTGTTAAAAAATTAAATTGCTTTTCTTCATGTGTTTCATGGTGAAAATACACCTGAGAATATATACCGATATCCATTAGAGTTAAACTCAAAAAAAAAGGCCTTGGGAAATTACCAAGGCCTTTTCATATGAATGGTGCCGAAGGGGCGACTTGATTAATCGGGTCGTCTTCCACACGTAAATACAAGGACTTACAAACGAACACACCTGCCATACTTCGAAAGATTGTGTAAAGATCTTGTTCCTATTTGGAAGGGTTATTGTCAAGGTTTTTCGTCACTAGGTAGAACGATTGGTACATTAAATCTTATACGACTAATTGAAGAGTCCTCCGAACCTGATTTTCCTGCACTACCTAACGAGAAAGCACCAGCGACAATAGCAAATCCACCTTTAACCTCTGCTTCATCTTTGACTGTCAACGCAACATCGTATTTAACAACTTGAGCGACCTTACCATCACGAGTCCTATGCGCACTATCATCTTTGAATGTATTATTTGTTGCCAAAAGAGGGTTAATTATTACCCCTTTAGATCGACACTGTGTTTGAGCATCGATAATCCCATCGACTATCTGAACAATAGTTCCTGACACAAAGTCCTTTAGATCCATAGTGCCTCCTTTTTAGTTGAAGTACATGCCTCCCAATGTCACCACTTATGATCCCATCCAACAACAACATCATTATCTAAGGTGATGCGTAAGCCGAACCGATTACCGCTCTTGTGATTGTATTTCCAGATTTCCTTCTTCTTTGTCATTAAGAATTTTTCGTCTATGTCTTGAGGCTTACCAAGTGAATCAAGCAACTGTTCTGATGTTTGCCCAACCCAAATATCCCTTTTCATCAGTTTACTAACAAGAGAATCGTCCTGGTATTTATCCATTAGAGAGTCTTTTTTGATCATCCATATAACAGCTCTATACAAAACTACTATGCCAGCAATTATAGATAGCCTGCCTATAAGCCCCCACAATCGATCTGTTTCAACTGCTTTTGAAATAAAATAGATTGGCAATCCGATTATTATAGCCCATGTGATTAGGTAAGCTTCTGCTTTGGATCTTCTCACGGCCCTCTCCTAATAAATAACCATCAGTAATATCTCTATTGAGTTGGACATACATCTTACCACCTGTAAACAATTCATGGGATTTCTTCAAGAACTTTTTACCAGTAGTATACCCCACAATTTAAATAGAGTATACAATGTGATACTGGCTTAACCTTTGACAAAACCACCAGAAAAAATATGGAAAGTAATATGAAGACACAACAAGAGACTCCCAGATATAATCCCTGATAATGCCTTGAATATGGTCACGGGTTAATTGATTCATAATGGTGGTCCCTTTGTCTTTTCTGATATTCCTGAATAGCTTTTGTAAACGACCAACGATGTGATGTGAACGTTCTTTTGCCAGACTTAGACTTCTGGTCTTTAGACTCCGTCGAATCTCACTTAACCCGATATGGGGCCTTAGATTAAGGGGTACTATCAAACGGAAACAATAAGGTGATGGTGTGTGAATGAGGTAGGTTGAAGCCATGGGGTAGACCGCCTTGGTGATTGTGTATCAACTTTGTGTAAAAGGCAGATCTGGGGGATGTAACTGTCTGATAAAATAGAAAACCCCCGCGTTTGCAGGGGTCTTCATATGTATGGTGCCGAAGGGGAGACTTGAACTCCCACGGGTCGCCCCACACGGCCCTCAACCGTGCGCGTCTACCAATTCCGCCACTTCGGCATTTAAGCTTTTTACTCTGCGGATTCAGGGAGAGTCGGCTCCGATCCGGCAGGCGTTTCAACAGGTGCCGCATCAGGAATGGTTGCCCCGGGAACGGTTTGTTCCACGACGGGCGTGACATCATCCATCAGTGACTCTGTTGTTCGATGGCCTGAATGATAGGCCAGAAAAAGAGATGTCAGCATAAAGAGGATCGCAATCCCCGTAGTGATTTTGCTGAGCAGGGTCGTTGTTCCACTGGAACCGAACAATGCCTGACTTCCGGCTCCTCCCATGGAGGCTCCGATGTCAGCTCCTTTTCCTGTCTGGAGAAGAACAATCATGACCAGAGCCAGACAAGCGAATATATGAAATACTGTCGTTAAAACGATTATAAATGTCATAGTTAATGCCGTTTATTTAAAACGAATAATTTTGTTGAAGGTTTCTGCATCAAGACTGGCGCCTCCCACAAGAGCACCGTCAACATCTTCAAGCATCATAAGCTCAGAGATATTTGCAGGTTTAACGCTTCCTCCATAAATAATTCTGATGGATTTAGCAAATTCAATCCCATAAACATCGCCAATCAAAGAACGAAGAAATAAATGAACATCCTGAACTTGATCGGGTGTGGCTGTTTTACCGGTCCCGATGGCCCAGACAGGTTCATAAGCCAGAACAAGTGCCTTCAGTTCATCAGAACCGAGTCCTTTTAACCCGTCTTTGACCTGTTTGTCAAGGATATTCATCGTTTTATCTTGTTCTCTTTCAATTTCAGTTTCTCCGATACAGAAAACCGGTACAAGGTGGTTGGACACAGCACACGCGATCCGCTTGTTGACTGTTTCGTCACATTCACCAAAAAACTGCCTTCGTTCGGAATGCCCGATAATCACATGGCTGCACCCGCAGGAATGGAGCATATCGGCAGAGATTTCTCCTGTAAATGCACCTTCTTTTTCCCAATGGAGATTCTGGGCACCCAGAGCAATGGCTGAGCTCTTGAGAACCTGGGATACAGGGAAAAGTGATGTGAATGATGGGGCGATCATAATGTCCGTATGATCAGCGCCAGAGGCCAAGCCAGCAAGAAGCCGTGCTGTATCAACAGCGTCCTGGCATGATTTGAACATTTTCCAGTTACCGGCGATCAAGGGTCTTCTTTTTGCCATAGTCATTCCTTAAATGGGGGGGGAAATCAGCCCCTTTTGTCCCGGGTTTATATAAAAAAACCAGGGTTTTTACGTTAAAGCTGGGAGCCGATGAGGGCTGCCAGATCCACCATGCGTGAGGAATATCCCACCTCGTTGTCGTACCAGGACATGACTTTGACCATGTTACCGATCACATCGGTGCACATGGCGTCCACAATGGAAGACAGGGGGGATCCGTTAAAGTCACTGGATACCAGGGGCAGAGTCGAATAACCCAGGATGCCTTTGAGCGGGCCTTCGGATGCAGCTTTGAGGGCGTCGTTGACATCTGCAACAGTCAATCCCGATTTTTCAACCGTGACCACCAGATCCACAATGGATACGTTGGGTGTGGGGACTCGTAAAGAAAGGCCGTTTAGTTTTCCTTTCAATTCAGGAAGAACAAGGGCAACGGCTTTTGCTGCGCCTGTGGTGGTTGGAATCATGGAAAGACCAGCCGCCCTGGCTCGACGAAGGTCTTTATGGGGCGCGTCAAGGATTCGCTGATCACCGGTGTAGGAATGGATCGTGGTCATCAGGCCGCTGACAATACCGAAATTCTCGTGCATGACTTTGGCAATGGGGGCAAGACAATTGGTCGTGCAGGACGCGTTTGAAATGATCGCGTGTTTTTTGGGATCATACATATCCTGATTGACACCCAGAACAATTGTGATATCCGGATTTGTCGCCGGTGCTGAAATAATAACTTTTTTTGCGCCAGCTGCAAGATGCTTGGATGCGTTGTCACGGTCCCTGAACAGGCCTGTGCATTCGGCTGCAATGTCAACGCCTTCTTTTGCCCAGGGTAGTGCAGAAGGGTCCTTGATGGCGCTCACGGCAATGCTTTTTCCATCCACTTCAATGGAATTCTCTCCGGCTTCAACTTTGTGGGGGAATCGGCCATGAACAGAATCATAGGAAAGAAGGTGAGCGATGGTTTTTGTATCCGTAAGATCATTGATGGCCACCACTTCAACGTCAGGGTGCTGAAGAGCGGCCCTGAATACAACACGTCCAATACGTCCAAAACCGTTAATACCCAATTTTACAGTCATTTCTGCCTCCAGATCATCGTGTATATAAAAAATTAAACATGGTCCTGAAAAAAGAGAATCACCTTGGTCCGAACATAGACCCTGTCCATGGCCAGGTCATGTGGCTCAATCAATTTTCCGGATTTTCCAATGAATTATTTAAAACGAAAAGGGTCATTCTGTATTGCTTTGTTACAGTAAAAAGGTCAGAGCAATCCCTTTTAGAAAAAATATATCTTGACACTTTTAAAGCAAAGGGAATGTTCTTGTCAAGAAGAACACTTTAAATTCCTTCTGCTTGAAACATCAACGAAATATCCGGGATATATCCTACCAAAAGAAAAGTGGCCGTATGATGCCTGAAACACAGGTGTTTTTCATCAGGTCATCCCGCAGATAGATAATTATAAATCGGTTAGTTACTGCCTTTGAGAATACCGCTTGCAAGGGAGATGCTCCGCTTACCTGAGGCAACAAGGTTTTTGGCCACTTGGCTCAGGTCTTCTTCATTCTGGAGGCCCACAGCCCGGATAAGCACGGGCAGGTTTACGCCGGAAATGACTTCCACACGGCCGTCTTCAAGGAAGGAATAACTTAAGTTGGATGGCGTTCCACCGAACATGTCCGTTAAGATCAATATACCGGTTTTTTTATCGACCTGCTTGATGGCCTTGGATATTTTGTCTCGAAGTTCGTCCACGTTTTCCTTGATGTTGATGGAAACCGATGTTACGGATTCCGTTTTGGAACCCAGGATAAACTCAGCGGTTTCTATCAGGGAATAACCAAGCTGACTATGGGTAACAAGGACGATACCGATCATATATTTCCTCTGGGTGTTTTGTTCAGTTTAAGGTCAAAGGCCGTAAAAAAATTCGGCATAAATAACACTATAACATAGTGCATGATTTTCGATTGTCAAAAAAATCCCCCGCATGTCGTCAAAGGGCTGACTCCGAAGGCTCCTCCATACCGATGTCCCGGTGTGTGATGGTCACATTTGCTTCCATCTTACGGATATGTTCGTACAGAGTATCGGCCACTGCAACACTCCGATGCCGTCCACCCGTACATCCCACGGAAAGGGTCAGATAACTCTTACCCTCCCGTTTGTAGAGGGGAATCAGGTAATCGATCAGGGTGAGAAAATGGCCAAGAAATTGCGGGGCATCCTTATTTTCAAGGACATAACGCCTTACATCCTGATTCAGGCCAGAGAAGGGTTTTAATTCGGGAACGAAAAAAGGATTTTGGAGAAATCGGACATCCATCACCAGGTCAGAATCCTGGGGTATGCCGTACTTAAAACCAAAAGACATGATATTAATCCGAATGGAATCGGAGTTTACACTTTTTTCCGCGATAGATTTTATCACGGATTTAAGGTTATGAACATCGTACTGGGAGGTGTCGATGATTTTGTCAGCCAGTTTTCTGAGACCCGAAAGCAGGCCCCGTTCCTTGCGGATACTGTCAACCAGTTTTGAACCCGAATTCAAGGGATGCTGGCGACGGGTCTGGCTGAAACGTCTGATCAAAACGTTCTCGTCTGCTTCTAGAAAGATGATTTTAAACGCATAACCCTTGTGGGTCAGGTCGTTGAAAACCGAAGGGTAGGTTGAGATGAATTCTTTTTCCCGTAAGTCCATGACAAAACCCAAACCTAAAATTCCGGGAGTGCTTTTTAACGGAAGGTCAAGGAATTTCGGGAACAGCAGGACGGGCATGTTGTCAACGCAGTAGTATCCTGCATCTTCAAGGGCAGACATGGCCGTGCTTTTACCCGACCCGGAAAGGCCGGTTATGATTATGATATTCAGTTTATTCATAGTTCCCGCAGGACGAATCCCAAGGTATTTCCTGGGGTGAGCCCGACTACCCGTTTAAAAATCAACATCTTCATTTTTTATGATTGTATGAATTTCATCAGCGCTTGGGGCATCCATCAGTTTGGCTTTGAACCCGTCACTTTTCAATAATTTCGAAATTCTGGCAAGAAGTTTCAAATGAAGGCCTGTGGACTGGTCCGGCGTAATAAGGGTGAAGAAGATATGGGTGGGTTTACCATCAATGGAGTCAAAATCAACCCCTTTTTTACTGAGGCCGAATGCAATGACCATGGTGTCGATGCCTTTTGTTTTACCATGGGGAATGCCGATTCCTTCACCGATTCCTGTGCTGCCCAATTGCTCCCGTTCAATGAGGACACGGCAAAGATCTTTGTGGTCCATTCCTGTGATCTGGGCCAAGGGGGCAACGAGTTCTTCGATTATGCCTTTTTTATCCTGTGATTTTAGATCGGGAAGAATGGCATCAGGATGCAGAATATCAAGGATTTTCATTTTTCCACCAGACATCGGATTTATCGTGCATAATATGTTTTTCCTAATATGTTCAAAAAATTGAAACAGTGTTATTCATATCAGCCCGGGACTGAAGTTTCAAGCCCAAAAATAAGGGATTGCATAGCAAAGGGCACCCTGGGGTGCCCTTATTGTTTTCGATTCATAGGTGTGAAAGATATCTGTCATTCACATTCAAATGGGCCAGGGGCCCATGGCCAGGCTAAATGAAATTCGTCATTCCGGTTTATTGTATGTGTGCTCCACCGGAATAACCCTCTGTTTGGGTTTCGTTTTCGTCATAGGAAGATGCACCATCTTCCTCAGGGTTAGCCTCATTGACTTCAAGATGGGTGTTTTTTATACTTTCTCTGGAGTTCGTGGCACGCTTGTTCATTTTGTCGCGGCTCTTGGTCAACTGTTTTTTAAGTTTGTCCAACACCACATCAATGGACGAATACATGTTTTCGCTTTCTTCTTTTGCATAAAGATTCAACCTGTCACTGACAAGGTTTATTTCAGCCGTATGACGAATTTTTTCAACGGAAAAAACAACATTCACATCAGCAGGGCTGTCAAGGAGTTTGTCAAAACGATCAAGTTTTTTTTGGGCATATGATCGAAGTGCATCTGATGGGTCAATATTTTTAAAAGTTACAGATACTTGCATAAATGACCTCCCTAAAATTGTTTGCGTTTACTCGAAGGCAGGATTCGTAACGCCTCCCGATATTTTGCTACGGTTCGTCGAGCTATATCAATATTGGCCTCCTCCTTTAGCATCAAGGCGATTTTATCATCGCTGTAGGGTTTTTTTGGATTTTCTTTTTCAATGATCTGCTTTATTTTTTCGTGGACACTGATGGAGGCTATGGCAGACTCCCCATGGCCACGGTTGATGGAACTGTTGAAGAAATACTTCAGCTCAAAAATCCCCTGGGGTGTAAAGGCATACTTGTTTGTGGTCACTCGGCTGATGGTCGATTCATGCATGCTGATATCCTGGGCCACGTCCCTTAACACCATGGGTTTGAGATAGGCGATGCCTTTCTCAAAAAACTCGGACTGGAATTTGAGAATACTTTCCATGACATTGTATATTGTTTTTTGTCTTTGATGAATGCTTTTGATCAACCAGGCAGCAGAGCGCATTTTTTCCTGGAGATATTCCTTGGTGTCACCGGTCATTTCCGTTCCCTGACTTATGGCTTTTCTGTAATAGGGATTGACCCTCAATTTTGGCATGCCGTCATCGTTCAGAACGATCACGAACTCACCTTCTTCCTTATACACGAATATGTCAGGGATGATGTAGTGTGGCTCTTCGTCGCTGAAAATTCGACCGGGTTTGGACTCGAAGCCCTGGATGACTGTCACGGCGGCCTGGACACTGGTTATGGGAATTTTGAGTGCCCGAGCTATGGCCTTGTAATTTTTGTTTTCAAGGTCTTTGATGTGATGTGTGATGATCCGGGTCAGTATGGGATCATCGATTTTAAGTTGTTTTGCCTGGATCAGCAGGCACTCGCTCAGGGATCTGGCACACACACCCGGAGGATCAAAGGACTGGAGTGTTTCAAGAACCTCCTCCACCATGTCCATGGGATATTCGGACATCTGGACCAGTTCTTCAATGGTGGCGAGCAGGTATCCGTCTTTGTCGAGGTTTCCGATGATCAGACAACCAAGCTCCTTTTCATAATCCGAAGGAAGAAACATCAGAAGCTGCCAGAGAAGATGGTCATTGAGGGATTTTTTTTCTGATATAAACGATTCGAAGCTGGGAGCATCCCTGTGCTCGGATTCATAATGGGTTTTTCCCGTGGAATTGTATTCTTCGATGTAATTATCCCAATCAATCTCCGTATTGAGTTTTTCTTCGATTTTTACTTCAGTTTCATTAACACTATCTGCATTTCTGAGGTCTTCAGCATCCGTTGAATCATCGCTCAGTTCTTTTGTGCTGTGTTCGGCAAGCTCTTCAAGGGCGGGATTTTCTTCAATCTCCTGATTTATTGCATCGACAAGTTCAAGCCTGGACAGCTGCAACAGCTTAATAGCCTGCTGCAATTGAGGCGTCATGACCAGTTGTTGAGTGAGTTTGAGCTGCTGTCTGAGTTCAAGTGCCATAATGATTTATAATCTGAATTCCTCGCCTAAATAAATTTTCCGGGCAATTTCGCTTGAGGCGATCATTTCCGGAGATCCGGTCTCGATCACTGCTCCGTTGTTCATGATAAACGCTTCATCACAGACCCCGAGTGTTTCACGTACATTGTGGTCTGAGATCAGAACACCGATATTCCGCTGGGTCAGGAGGCCGATGATCTTTTGTATGTCTATCACCGCAATGGGATCCACGCCCGCAAAGGGTTCATCCAGAAGGATGAACAACGGATTGGTGGCAAGGACCCGTGTGATTTCAAGTCTGCGCCGTTCACCACCGGAAAGCACGGCAGCTTTCTGGTCTGAGAGATGTTTGATCCTCAATTCATCAAGGAGCTGGTCTGTTTTCTTGATCTGCTCGGATTTTGTCAGAGAAAGCAATTCAAGAATGACCATGACATTTTCTTTGACAGTGAGAGTTTTGAACACCGAAGATTCTTGCGGCAGATAACCGATGCCGTTTCGTGCGCGGACATACATGGGGTCCCGGGTGATGTCGGAACCATTGATAAGGACATGCCCCGAATCCGGCCTGATGATCCCCACAGCCATGTAAAAGGTCGTGGTTTTCCCAGCTCCGTTAGGCCCTAAAAGCCCGGTCACTTTGCCGCTTTCCACCTGAAGGTTGACATCGTTGACAACTTTGCGGCCGCCATAAGTCTTTTCCAGGTGTTCCAGTGTCAAAATCGCCATATTAAAAAAAATATATCATACAAAAAAATTCGGTTAATTTTTTATGACTATGCCAAATCCCCTGGATCGTTATAGAAGATTCAGCGCCTTTTCTTTATCATGGTGCATGTGGTATTCATCTTTATTAAATTCGTCTCAACTATAGCATACTCATTGTGAAAAATATGCCAAAAATTTTCATAAATACAGAAATAAAATAAAAAGAAAGCATATTAGGCATTTATTTTGCAGATGGAAAAAACTCCGGGTGCCTTGGACGATTTTTTGGATTGGTTCGATAAAATGATCCCTTTTTTGACCTCTGCTTAAAGGAGGTATCACCTGGATTTAACCGTGTTGTTTTTCTTCGGTGTGTCGGTTTTTTCGATATCATCGGGATAAAAAAAGGCTTCAACCCGATGGCCCTTACCCCGGTGCACGGATACCTGGCCCGTGGTTCGGTTTAAAATAATTTTTTCACCTGAAACCGTGCTTTTGCCACTGACCACCCTGGGATTCCCCCCAGTCAGGATAATGGTGTTATCCAGCCTGTTAAATGTGGCCATGTCAGCCCATGCTGTTTTATCCTCCATGACCATTTTCACGTTTCCTGTGGCAACAATGGTTTCAATGGCACCCACCGGGGACCTGTCTTCTTTTTTTTCTTCAGCGACCCCAGGGGAAGGCTCCTTGCCGTATGTAATTTTCAACCGCTCACTGGTAAGGACGGACCCTTCCTGGGTGGCCACCACATTGCCTTGGAATTCAGCGTAATTGGCATTCCGATCAGAAACAAGGTAGTCTGATGTGACATGGATTTCAGGGTTTTTTGTCTTTGATTCGTCGGTGTTCTCAACATCCGGGAAAACCCTCGTCGAAGACAGGGATAGAAAAACAAGAAAGAATAAAGACACATAGGCCCCCGTTTTTTTTTTTTGGGGGGGCCTGTCATTAAAACGGTCCACTGAAGACTCCTTTCACATGTCCTTCCATAATGGCGATATTGGTATTCATATCTATGGTCATGCGATCTGATGTGATATGGGATGCCGCCTTGGTAATTTTTACCGTGACAGGCACCGTGATGATACGTTCCTTGTCTTTGAAATGCAGGGTTTCTGTTTCAAGGGTATAGAGCCCATTGACAACGACCACATGGCCGAAGGCAGAAATGTCGTTTGTCTGTGTATCCATGCGACCTTTGTCCGAGGTGAGGGTGGTGGGCGGATCTTCCCGGGAATACATAACAAGGGTTAATGTCTGAAACAGCGCCTCGTTTCGATCCTGAAAATAATTGACAGTTGCAGCTTTCAGGCTCCACTGTTTCAAGCCGCCCTTGGATGCGGTATGGTCCACCTGATCCAGAGAAAGGGTTGCTTTGGGGTGCAATGATGAAAAGAGAGCGCCTTTTTCAGAGAAAAATCGATAGTTTATGAAAACAGCAACCACAATCAAAAAAATCAGGAAAATCAGGAAATAAAACACGAATTTTATTTTTTCAGGATTGTTTCTTTTGATTACGTTTGTTTTCATAAAAATTGATGGATGGCCTTGTCCCAGAGACCCTGGGTTTTTAATATGAGTTCGCTGATTTCGCGTACAGCTCCGTCTCCGCCCTGGGCAGAGGTGATATAAGAGGCCGCTGACCGGACCTCGGGGCAGGCATTGGCAACGGCAATGGGAAATCCTGTTTTTTTCATGATTCGGATATCCGGAAGATCGTCGCCGGCAAAGGCGATTTCATGGTATCCAAGGCCTGTTTTTTGGATTATGGTGTCCAAGACATCTTCTTTATGATGGATTCCGTCAAAAATCAAGGTGATTCCGAGGTTATCACATCGGGTGAGGAGTGCCTTGGACGTTCTTCCTGTGACAATGCCCACCTGGATCCCCGCATCCATCAGGAGGCGCAGCCCTAAGCCGTCTTTGACACTGAAAATTTTCACTTCCTCGGCCTTGTCCGTGTAGATAATGCTTCCCCGGGTCAGGACTCCATCCACATCAAGTAAAAGCATTTTGATGACGTGTATCTGTTTTTTAATATCTTGGCTGATCATCATACAATCGTCTTGATGGCCTTAAGCTGGGGAAGAAGGGCTTCGATCATGGGGAAATCCAATGAATTCGGTCCGTCACACAAGGCTTGGTCCGGATTTTTGTGGATTTCCAGAAAAATACCATCCGCACCTGCTGCAACAGCTGCACGGGCCAGAACGGGTGCGTATTCCCTTTGTCCCCCTGAGCTCTTGCCTTGTCCCCCTGGCAGCTGAACACTGTGGGTTGCATCGAAAATCACTGGACAGCCGGTTTTCTGCATAATGGGAATGCCCCTGAAATCAACCGTGAGATTGTTGTAACCGAAGGATGAGCCCCTTTCTGTTAAAAAAATATCACGGGCTCCGGCAGATCGGGCTTTGCCCACAATGTTGTCCATATCCCAGGGGGCAAGGAACTGGCCTTTTTTGATGTTCAGGGGCTTTAACGACTTTGACGCTTCAAGGATCAGATCTGTTTGACGGCATAAAAAAGCAGGGATCTGGATGATGTCAAGGACTTCGGCTGCTTCTGCCACGTCTGCCGGGCTATGTACATCGGATAAAATGGTCAGCCCCAGTGTGTCTTTAAGTGTTTGTAAAATATCCAGACCTTCTTTTTTCCCAGGGCCCCGGTAGGATGAAATGGAGGTTCGGTTCGCCTTGTCATAGGATGCTTTGAAAATGAAAGGAATCCCAAGCCGACCCGTCAGATCTTTTAAAAAAGAGGCAATGGTATAGCTTGTGTCGTAATCTTCTATAACACAAGGACCGGCTATGAGAAGAAGGTCTTTACCTGCTCCGGCCTCAATTCGGCCTGCTCTGGCAATTCGGATCATACGTTTTCCTGTTGTTTTTTTTAAGATTCTCTTATAAGAAACGTTGAATACAGATATATCTTTCTGATTTATCGTGAGCCTGTATAAAAGTCAAGAAATCAAACACAAAGCTTGATTGGTAGCTTCTTTGCTGGTATGACATGTCAAAAAATACAAAGGTATCAGGTGGTCATCTTATCTTGAAAAAAAAATCAACAAATAAAACAAAAATTGTTCTCTGGTTTTTCGTCCTTGCGGTTCTTGGAATCCTAACCATTGCACTCATCATCCAATATGAAGGTGAGCGGCCCGTGGTCGAAATAGATCTGCCTGTGCGGTCCATCGGCTTAAGCACCTCCATGTCAGGCACGGTGTCGGACAGGAAAAGCGGCATCAAATCAATCTGGATCGCCATTTCACAGGCAGGTGCGGATCATGTTTTGGTGGACAAAACATTTCACTCAAATGTTTTGTCCCGTGGTGATCGGACGTATGAAAGCCCTGTTGAATTTGTGATCGAGCCCCAGCGTCTTGGTTTGATCGACGGGCCGGTTCTTTTGCGTATCAGGGTCAGCGATTGTTCTTTCAGAAACTGGTTTTCCGGCAATATTACCTATATTGAAAAGGAACTGCTCATCGACACCAAGCCTCCTGAGATTGATGTGCTGTCCAAAAACCATAATCTGGTGCGGGGGGGTGCAGGGCTTGCCATTTATCGGGTTTCCGAAGCGGGTGGCCCTACCGGGGTCCATGTGGGTGATGATTTTTATCCGGGATACACGGGGTATTTCAAGGATCCTGACATCTTTCTATCCTTTTTTGCATTGAACCACAAGCAGGGGCCCGGAACAAACATGTATATCGAAGCCACGGACTCTGCAGGCAATTCCGCACGGGCCGGCTTTGTGTATTATATTGGGCATAAAAATTATAAGGACGATAAAATCCCTATTTCGGACAGCTTTTTGAACGCCAAGATGCCCGAGTTTTCTGTTAAGGGTTTTGCTGAGAACGAGGACAACCTCGCAAAATTTTTGAAGATAAACGGGGATATCCGCCGTGAAAATGGGGAAACGATCATGAACCCCGCCACACGGACAGAAAAACAGGTGCTATGGAAGGATGCGTTTTTGAGACTTCCCGGATCAGCGACCCGGGCAAACTTTGCCGATCATCGCAGTTACATGTATAAGGGAAAGAAAGTCGATGATCAATATCATCTGGGCTTTGATCTTGCGTCAATCAAACAGGCCCCGGTTCCGGCAGCAAACAGTGGTAAAATCGCTCTAATCGACACCATCGGTATCTACGGAAAAACGATTGTGATTGATCATGGTTTCGGTCTTTTTTCAACCTATTCCCATTTGAGCCGGGTGGGTGTGAATGAAGGGGAAAATGTGGGAAAAGGGGATGTTATCGGAAATACAGGTATCACCGGGTTGACCGGAGGTGACCATCTCCATTACGGTATGTTTATTGATCATACCTTTGTCGATCCCTTGCAGTGGTGGGATCAATCATGGATTGATAATAATATTACCTCCAAATTAAGTGATATAAAATCAGGTCAATAAACAGTATCTCATCATTTATTGTTGTAGGGTTTTGGTTAATCAATGATACGGGAATAAGAACGTGGCGAAATTTAAAGTCAACAAAAGCTATGCCCAGATAAACGAGAAAATTAAAAAGGGCCAGGTGGTCGTGGTCACGGCCGAGGAGATCATTGATATCGTCAGACAGGAAGGCCCTGTTGAAGCTGCTCGCCGCGTGGATGTGGTGACGACCGGAACCTTTGCACCCATGTGTTCATCAGGTGTTTTTTTTAATATAGGCCAGTCTCGGCCCTTGATCCGGACAACAAAAACGTATTTTAACAATGTGGAAGCCTATTCCGGTGTTGCCGCCATCGACTGCTATCTCGGGGCCACTGCCGTATGCGAGGATGATCCCTTGAATAAGGTTTATCCCGGTGAATTTAACTACGGGGGCGGCCATGTGATCGAGGATTTGGTGGCCGGAAAGAGTGTTCACATCGCAGCCTCAAGTTACGGAACAGACTGTTACCCAAACAGGGAAATTGAGCGGGATATGACGCTTAAAGATATCCCCACGGCCACCTTGTGTAATCCAAGGAATGCCTATCAGAATTATAATGCGGCCATTAATCTGTCCAACAAAACCGTTTACACCTACATGGGGACCCTCAAACCCCAGGGCGGGAATATAAATTACTGCAATGCCGGTGAATTGAGTCCCTTGCTGAACGATCCCTATTATAAAACCATCGGTATCGGAACCCGGATTTTTATCGGAGGGGCAAAGGGATATGTGGTGGGGCACGGAACCCAGCATAATCCGGGGAACGCCAGGACAGAAAAAGGCATCCCTGTGCGGCCTTCAGGTACCCTCTGGACCATGGGCAATCTCAAGGAAATGAACAAAGACTGGCTGAAAGGGGTGAGTATAAGGGGTTACGGCTGTTCCCTGTCCCTTGGCATCGGCATCCCCATCCCCATTTTGAATGAAGAGATCGTTCAGTATACGGCTATTTCCGATAGTGATATTTATACCCAGGTTCTCGACTTTGGAGTCAACTATCCCAATGGTAATTTCGAAAGCCTGGCCCAGGTCAGTTATGCCCAGTTGAAAAGCGGATCAATCCGACTGAATGGAGAGGATATTCAGACAGTCCCCTTGTCCAGTATGGTCAAAGCCCGTCAGATTGCCGATATATTGAAAGAGTGGATACGTTCGGGGAAATTTTTTCTGGGTGAGCCCCAGGAGACCCTGCCCGTTTGATCGAGTTATTATCTTGCATCCCCCGAAAGGTGAGGCGTCATTTGAACGCAAAAAACGAAAAAGATTCTGAAAAAACAACCACGGGCAAACCCTCCAAAGGAGCTCTTCGGGAGAATATCGAGGCCCTTGTTATTGCACTGGTTCTCGCCTTGTTTATCCGCACGTTCATTGTCCAGGCATTTAAGATTCCTTCGGGTTCCATGTTGGAAACGCTTCAGATCGGGGACCATATCCTCGTGAACAAGTTTATCTATGGCATTAAGATGCCATTCACCCATAAGACCCTGATCCCCGTGAGCAATCCCAAACGGGGGGATATTATTGTTTTTATCTATCCCATTGATAAGCGTGATTTCATAAAGCGCGTCATTGCCGTGGAAGGGGATACCCTCGAGATTCGTGACAAGAAGATATTTGTCAACGGGACATGGACCGGGCATAAAGACTATGAACGCTTTGAATCTGAAGCCATGGTTCCCCGGGGTATTCCGGAACGTGATTTCCAAACCATCTGGATGAACCAGATTTATGGGGATCATCGTCCGGCAGATCGTTCTGTAAAGGATAATTTCGGCCCGATAACCATCCCCAAAGACAAGTTATTTGTCATGGGAGACAACAGGGACAACAGCCATGACAGCAGATTCTGGGGTTTTGTGCCCCTGGAGTCAGTCAAGGGAAAGGCCTTTATCATCTACTGGTCCTGGGACAGCGACCATTTTGGTGTGCGCTGGAACCGGCTGGGTGATCTGCTCAAATAAAACACCGTTCAGAATCGCAACAGACATATGAGGCGGCCACAGTAAAAAACGGCCAACATGGCTCGGTTCTTTCGTAAACGTTGATAAATGCAGGGGGAAAATGCAATTACGGAAAAAGGACATTCTCGATATTGAGTCACTCACCGTCGATGAAATCAATCTGATTCTCGATACCGCAGAGGGCATGAAAGAAATCTCAGAGCGGCCCATTAAAAAAGTCCCCACCTTGCGGGGGAAAACCATCATTCTTTTCTTTCATGAACCCAGCACACGGACAAAGGTGTCGTTTGACATTGCCGCCAAACGCCTGAGCGCAGACTGCATATCCATTTCAGCCAGTTCAAGCAGCATGGTCAAGGGAGAAACGTTGATTGATACGGCCCGTAATCTGGAGGCCATGAACCCGGATATCATTGTGATGCGGCATTCCTCAGGAGGAGCTCCCAATCTGATGGCCAGGCATGTCAAGGCGTCGGTCATCAACGGAGGAGACGGCATGCATGCCCATCCTACCCAGGCCCTTCTTGATCTGATGAGCGCCCGTGAAAAGCTGGGGGACCTTGGCGGAAAACGCATTGCCATTATTGGGGATATCGCCCACAGTCGCGTGGCGCGCTCCAATGCGGTGGGCTTTTCCAAAATGGGTGCCCATGTTGTTTTTTCAGGTCCACCCACCATGATTCCCAAGGGAGTGGAAACCTACGGTGCTGATGTGACCTATGATATGGATGAAGCCATCAGGGGCGCCGATATTATCATGATGCTCAGGATCCAGAAGGAAAGACAGGAAAACTTTTTGTTTTCAACGGTTCGGGAATACTCCCGGTATTACGGTCTTTCTGAAAAACGGGTGAATATGGCGAAAAAAGATGTGCTGATCATGCACCCCGGCCCCATGAATCGAGGTGTGGAAATTTCAGAGGCCGTTGCGGACGGTCCCTATTCCATTATCCTTGAACAGGTGACAAACGGCGTTGCATTGAGAATGGCCTTATTTTATCTTCTGGCAGGAGGATCACGGGATGGCGATACACATTAAAGGCGGTCGGGTGATCGACCCCGGGCACTGTGACGGGATGTTCGATCTGTATATCGAAAACGGAAAAATTTTAAAGATGGTCACGCCCGGAGCTGCGCCCAAAGACATGTCTGTGGATCAGGTCATTGATGCCACCGGCATGCTTGTTCTCCCAGGTCTGATTGACATGCATGTGCATTTGCGGGACCCGGGGTTCGAGTACAAGGAAAGCATCGAAACCGGATGCAGGGCTGCTGTTCATGGCGGGTTTACAGCTGTGTGCGCCATGCCCAACACCCGTCCGGTCAATGATAATCGGCAGGTCACCGAATACATGATCCGAATGGCAAACCAAGCTGGTTTTGCCCGTGTTTACCCGGCAGCAGCCATCAGTGTGGGTTCCAAGGGACAGGCCCTGAGCGAGTACGGGGACCTGAAAGATGCCGGGGCCGTGGCCCTGACCGACGACGGACTCCCTGTGGAAAACGGCCAGATGATGCGCCGTGCCCTTGAGTATGCCAAAGGATTCAATCTGCCGATTATATCCCATTGTGAGGATATGTCTCTTGCTGCCGGGGGCTGCATGAACGAAGGTGTGGTTGCCACGCGTCTGGGACTGCCGGGAATCCCCAATATTTCAGAAAGCATCATGGTCATGAGAGACATTGGATTGTGTGAACTCACCGGTGGTCGGCTTCATATTGCCCATGTGAGCACCGAAGAATCGGTTCAGGCCATTCGGGATGCGAAAAAAAGAGGTGTTCCTGTCACAGCGGAAACAGCACCCCATTACTTTACCCTGACCGAGGCAGCCATTGTTGATTTCGACACCCATGCCAAGATGAACCCCCCCCTTCGAACAGAAAAAGACAGGGCGGCCATCTGCCAGGGACTTGCCGACGGAACACTGGATGTGATCGCAACGGATCATGCTCCCCATTCCCCTTTGGAAAAGAATGTGGAATTCAATATGGCGGCCAACGGGATCATCGGACTTGAGACGGCCCTTCCCCTCTCGTTGAAACTGGTCACAGACGGTGTCCTGACCTTGGATGCAATGATTCGCAAAATGACAATAAACCCGGCCTCTATTCTGGGTATCCCCACGGGAATCCGTGAGGGGGGAATAGCGGATATCACCATTATAGATCCTGACAGGGAATATATTCTGAAGGCAGATGAGCTTTATTCCAAAAGCAGAAACACCCCCTTTGATGGTTGGACCATGAGGGGTAAAGCCCTGTACACCCTTGTCAATGGCAGGGTGGTTTATAAAGAACCCTCTTGATATATGAACATAAACGGGGATGATTATGCCAGGTGTAAGCGATAGAGCCCATATTCTTGTTGTTGACGACGAACTCAGCATGCGTGAATTTCTTGAGTTGATGCTTGTTAAAGCGGGGTATCGGGTGGATTGCGCCGAAAATGGGAAACAAGCCGTTTCCATGATCGGGAAAAATATCTACGATCTGGTGCTCACAGACATCCGTCTGGGGGACCTGTCCGGCCTGGATGTGCTCCGTGCTGCCAAAAAATGTCATTCCGAAACCGTCGTGATCTTGATTTCCGCTTATGCCACCACAGAGACGGCGGTGGAAGCCATGAATGACGGGGCCTACGACTATGTGCCCAAACCCTTTGACAACAACGAACTCAGGGCCACCATCGCCAGGGCCCTTGATCTGAAAACATCGGACCGTGAAAAAGAAGAGCTGGCCGAAGAAACCAAAAGCAGTCTTCATTTTGACAGCATGATCGGTGACAGTCCGGCCATGAAACGGATTTATTCCATGATTGAGCAGGTGGCCAAGGCACGGACCAATGTGATGATCACCGGGGAAAGCGGAACGGGCAAGGAACTCATTGCCAGCTCCATCCATAAATTAAGTGATCGCGGTCAAAATGCCTTTGTCACGGTGAACTGTGGTGGAATCCCTGAAACCCTGATGGAAAGCGAGCTGTTCGGTCACAAGAAAGGGTCCTTTACCGGAGCCAGTCATGACAAAAAAGGCCTTTTTGAAGAGGCCCATGGCGGGACCATTTTTCTGGATGAAATCGGAGAACTGACCATGCCTCTCCAGGTCAAGCTGCTTCGGGCGGTACAGCAGCGATCATTCAAACCTGTGGGGGATACCAAGGATGTTGATGTGGACATCCGCATCATCAGTGCCACCAATAAGCATCTTGAAGAAGAGGTGATGGAAGGACGTTTTCGTGAAGATCTTTTTTACCGATTGAATGTTATTGAGATCAAGGTTCCGTCTTTACGGGAGCGCAAAAGTGATCTTAAACCCCTGGCCCAGTTTTTCCTGGACAAGTATTCCAGGGAAATGGGCAAGGATATCACCAAAATATCATCCTATGCCGTTGAACTTCTGACTAAATACGATTTCCCCGGAAATGTCCGTGAGCTGGAAAACCTGATCGAGCGCAGTGTGGCCCTGTCCACCACCAATATCATCCTGCCGGAAAGCCTGTCCTTGTCCACATACAAGCGGAGGTGGATTGAAGGTGTCCCCAACCGCCGCTTTGACCTCCAGGATGTGCAACACGGAGTCCAGCTGGACGATGTCATGGATTCCATTGAAAAGGCTTACATCAAGAAGGCACTGGAATGTGCCAATGGCAAAAAAAGCAAGGCGGCCCGTCTTCTGGACATTACCTTCCGGTCCATGAGGTACCGGTGTGAAAAATTGGGTATGGGTTAGCGTGATTTGTCACTATGAACCCGATGGTGACATTTTTTGGCACAGACTCCGCTCAATTTTGTTAACTATCTCTGGTTGATAGGCGATTGCCACACATTGTTTTTGCCCTAAAACCCAATAAAATTAGATAAATACGTTATTTTATTCAATGGGAATCATCTTTGGCACTTTTCTTGTAATAGGTATGAATAACGTTTTCAATGAGGGTTCATAAACAAGACACAAAGATTTAAAGATTCGTACTAGTCACAAACGGGCGGTATAGGGTTAAAAAGGGTTGCTTAATGATGTATTTTCAGATACTATTTTTAAACTGCTATAACGTATTTTCCAGGAACAAGACCTTTTTTCCAGTTTACAGCCGATTACTCAGGAGTAAAAACAGATGTTGATTTCCTAGTCAATCCATTGAAAAAAGTACCTGTTTCCGGTTAAATACCGATTCAAAAAACAAACCAAACGAGGAGGCAACACATGATTAAAATTGTAAAAAGAAATGAAAAAGGTTTCACCTTGATCGAACTCATGATCGTTATCGCGATCATCGGTATCCTTGCGGCCATCGCGGTCCCTCAATTTATGACATATCGTATGAGAGCTTATAACTCGGCTGCCAAAGCAACTGTGCATAACTTGAAAGCCGATAATGCCAACCTGAATTCTGAACTGGGTGTTTATGGCCATACGGAAGCTGTTGCTGCCCTCCTTTCTGACGGAGATGTGGGCCATGCGGAAAGTGATTGTACCGATGATACTGCCTTGGTGGCCCCTGCAACGACGGATGCAGCTGGTGCCCGTCTTTCCGGTATAAATTTCGCTGGTACTCGCGAGATGTCTCTCGCCATTGCACTGGGCACCAACATGATAGCTGATGCTTGGGACGATAATGATGCTAATGACACGTCTGCAGTGAATATTTTCGCACGTCATTTCAAAGGTGACACGGCTTACGGAATTGATTCGGATATTGAAAATACACTGTATACAGTTTCAAATCCCAATTTCCCGAATAATGCCGGTCTACAGGCCACTCCTATCCAAGCGACTCTCACTCAGGATGATGATATTGATGGTATAGGTGGTAATGGTTTGCCCACGGAGGAATGGACCAAACTTCCTTAACTATTTGATTGTCAAACATGATCGCGATAACCCCTTTTCACCATGAAAAGGGGTTATCCGTATTTTTAAAGACAGACTTTTGACAATGGTTTACCGACGATGACAGCAATTCAGTTCAACAATGTCTCAAAAACCTATGGGCAGGGTTTGAAAAAGCAGAAAGTCCTGCATGATCTATCCCTGTCCATCATGACGGGAGAGGTATTCGGTTTTTTAGGCCCCAACGGGGCCGGCAAGAGCACGACCATCAAGCTGCTTCTCAATTTTATCCGGCCTGACCAGGGAGATATCCATGTGAAACAGTGTCGGGTGGGTAAGGATAATTATCTGCACCATATCGGTTACCTCCCTGAAACCCCATGTTTTTATGAAAATTTGACAGCCTCTGAAATTATGTATTTTTCAGGGAAAATATCCGGCTTAAAACAAGATCAGCTGAAAGAACAGACCCAGGATATTCTCAAGCGGCTGAAACTTGATCATGCCCAATCCTGGCAGATCGGAACATACTCAAAAGGCATGAAACAGCGCCTGGGCCTGGCCCTTGCCCTTGTTCACGATCCTGAAATCTACATTCTTGACGAGCCCATGAGCGGCCTTGATCCCATGGGACGGTATCTGATCACCGACGTGATCCTGGAACTCAAGCAACGGGGGAAAACCGTGTTTTTCAGTTCCCATATTTTGAGTGATGTTGAAAAACTCTGTAATCGGATTGCCATCCTGAACAAGGGCAAGCATTTGTTTTCCGGGGCAATTGATGAGATATTACCCCAATACGGCTCAAATCTTGAACACGCCTTCATGAATATCATTCAGACGGACGACAGGGGGAAAAATGGATAAAATCCGCCTGATCGCCTGGATCACATTCAAAGACTGCATCCGTAATAAAGCCCTGTATGGTATTTTTTTCATGGGCTTGATTCTTTTTTCCGCCAATATCATCATCACGGGCATGTTTACCTGGGAGCTCGGGAAAGTGGCGGTTGACATGGGCCTTTCCATTATATCCTTTTCAGGGCTTATTATTATCTTTTTTTTGTGTCTGCCGATTCTGGGCAATGATATTGAAAAAAAAACCGTCTATCTGATCCTGTCACGGCCCGTCACAAAAGCCCATTATATTATTGGAAAATACATGGGGCTGGGATTGATTATCATGATTTCCAGCGTTTTTTTAGGGTTGTGCGCCGCATTATCCGTAAAAATTTCTGTCATGGGGGCCGGGACATTTATTCCTCCCCATTTTTCATGGGGAATGTTTACCCTGTCAATTTGTTATCTGACCTTATCGCTATTGATCCTGCTGTCTCTTGCTTTTTTCTGGGTGTGCACGAGTACCCATCATTTTACCGCCGTTCTTTTAACGATTATGACCTATTTTATCTGTCATAATATGGAAAACGTAAAAAATATTATTTTGTCTACCAAAATAATGAGTTCAGATTCGCTGTCCATTAAAGTGATTAATGCCGTGACCTGGATTCTGCCGAATCTGACTGCGTTTGATTTGAAAACTACCGCTGCATACGGCTTGCCCGTGAACACTCTATCTCTTTCATGGCTGTTGATATACGGTGTTTCATACAGTGTGGTCTGCATCATGTTGACGGTACTCATTTTCCAAAAAAGGGAATTGTCTTGAACCGTTCTCGACATATCCTCTGGCCTGTGTGCTTTTGTTTTTTCCTGGCGACCTTGATTGCAAGCAACAGGGTCATCAAGGAACAACGAAATCATCTCAGTGCCCACTATGCCCTGAGCCTTCTCAACGTCCCCCCGGTGGCCATGCGCTTGATTGCCGGTGAATTCAATGGAATCATGGCAGATTTTATTCTTATGCAGGTCAGTTCATTCACCGGATGCGGGAAAAAAATCAGCCCACACGAATGGGAGAAAGTTATTCTCGGATTTGATCAGGTGATGGCCCTTGATCCCTATTTTGAGCAGACCTATCTCCAGGCCCAATCGGAAATTGCCTGGGGTGCTCAACAGCCCTTGGAGGCGATTCGGCTTCTTGATTTATCACGAAAATCAAGATTCTGGGATTATCGTCCCGGATTTTATATGGGCTTTGATTATTACTATTTTTTGGGTGATTATGACTCTGCTTCAAAAATTTTCATGGAAACATCGCAAGTGGCGCATTGTCCGGTCCTTATCCCTCTTTTGGGCAGCCGTTTTGCCATAAAGGAAAATCGATCCCAGGCAAGTATTCTTGTGCTTGAAAACATGCTGAATCAACCGGATCTCGATGAATCAAGTATACGGGAAATTGAGAACAGAATATCTGCATTGAAGGGAGTCCTAATCCTTGAAGATGCGGTCAAAAAATACAGGGATCGGTTCGGCTCCCCCCCTGAAAGCCTTGATAGACTCCTTGAAGCAGGTATCTTGAATCAGCTCCCTTCCAATCCCTACTCCATGCCTTATACTTATGATCCCCTTAGCCATGAAATCAGGTTTGATGATGTCAAACGAATGGGGAAATAATAATTTGGACCTTCATGAATTCAGATATGTCACATTTGTTTATCCCAGAAACCACAATTCTTTGATTTTTCCATTTGAATCCAGGACATAACCGACCTTGTCACCTTTTTTAAACGTCTGCGGGGATAAAGCTTGGCCAGCTAAGGTTAAAAACACGGGGTTGGATGAAAACCTCATCGGTATATCATCAATAGAGATGTAGTTTCTGCTGATGTTGATGGCATTGATTTTACCAATGCCATCATACGTGGCAGGTGTATGTGATTCAGAAAACACGGAGCAGGGAAACAGGACAACGATTTGAACAAGAATAAAGAACAATAGAAACGCTTGTTTCAACGTAATATTTATTTTTTTCATGGTTGAATCCTTATGTTTAAATCGTGATTTCAATCTTCCCATCCTCCATAAAACAATTCCTGCCAGAAATACAATCCGCTTTTGATCTTATCGTTATCGTCGCCGCCACCGTCACCGGAACCACTGCCATCGGAAATGTCAGAATCTTTATCATAGATAGGGATGTCACCGCCATTCGGATCTGAGATATAGGTTGGGGGACTCAGACGTCTTTGATCCGGGGTCGGTGCGGGCTCATTGAACATATATCCGCTGCATGGATTTATGGCATAGATCATGGAATAGCCCCCGCTTTCGCAAGGGGTGCTAACAGGAATTTTTGAAAGAGCATTGAGGACATTGTTTCGGATATGCACGTCCTGATGCACCCGTTCCCCAGGTTGAAGGTCGAGGTACCAACCGACATGACTGACCGGGTTCGCAAGGCTGCTGCAATTCCTCTCCTGATTGGGATTGGTGTCCTCACAATCGGGGATTGTTGACCAGTCGGCATGGATGTCCGTTTGTGTTGATGACGTGTTCACGGTGAAAAGCTTGACGTCATTGTCAGGATGATTGGAAACATTCTGCGTGGCAGGGTCGAACTCACCCAGATATTCGCCAGGGTCATCCCCATAATCCCAGACGCTATAGATGGCCTGGAGATTTGTTGTCTCAAGGTCTGATGTTCCTAAGTATTTTCCGGTTCCAAAGCAGACCATGTATCCATACTTGCTGCAGTGGCGCATGACATCCGGGCGCGTGGTGATGGACTGATTGGGAGCGGTTTTAAAAAGAGGTGCCGGAATATCATTTTTCTTGAAGGAAAATGACCATTCACCATGTTCAGTACTGGTTAAATCGAATTTCCAGAGATTGCCCTGGAGATCCCCTGCATAGACATAATCCGCACGGGAGTCATTGTTTACATCCGTTGCAATGGGTGTGGACATGCCGTTGTTGTTTCCGGCTTGTGTGTCAAGGGTTGTGATCAGAATACCTGTCAGGAGGTCCACGATGAAAAGCTGGGCCTTTCCGTTTTTGCTGTTGTATCCGTTCCCGAAAAGCACAACATAGGGGTAGGCCTCCGAATAGGTCCGGACAATAAGAGGGGAACTGAATGTGTATCCCAGGTCTTGATCATAGCTGACTTCCCATTGAACGATTTTTGCCATATCATCTTCGTTGGCAGTGTCCATGGAGTCAACATCCGTGATGTCCAGGCAGTAATACCCCGTTCCACCTTTGCCGAGGCCGCCCACAAGGTAGATCTTTTTCTGGTTATCTAATTTGATTTCAGAGCAGACCGGTGTCTGGTCAACGAAAAATTTGTGCTCGTAGTTGGGGTCGCTGAGATTTTTAAGGTTAGTGAAGACCAGATTGGGCACATAGGCGAATCTCTCACGCCCGGTTTGTACGTCAAAGGCATGCATCATGCCGTCATTGGCTCCCGCGTAGAGGGTTTTTCCCATCAGAAGCGTTCCTGAGTGAACAATATCACCTAATATGGAATCCCTTTGCCGAAAACCCTCAATCGGTTTTCCCCTCAAAAAAAGAAGCAGTTCTTCATTGGTGTCAAGGAGGGCCTTCTGGGGTTCACTTAAGCTTTTCCAGGTGAAAGGAATGCCGATATCGCCATCAAAGCTTATAATGGTCCGGTTTTCCCAGGTTAGGCGTTGGAGTTCATCCGCAGCACTCCAGAGAGGTGATTGATTGATGGTGAGGATCCCGTCGACAGGTGAAATTCTGTATGCCTGTATATCTCCGGTCCAGTTTGAAGAAAGGTAGGAACCTTGGAAAAGGGTGTTCCTACTGTAGAATTTTACCGATCTGACCGTCACGGAGGCCGCGGTTGCCTCATGATTTGAAATCGATAAAAAGATATTTTTGAGGGATGAAATCAAAGAATCCGGGTCCGAAGCATTGAAAAATTCTCCTTTGCTGTTGGCCGCTGCATGCCAGAGATCATCTATTTTGGCCTGGCAGGCGCCGCAAGAGGGGTTAGGCCAGAGAGGGCTGTCACCGTTTTCGTTTTGAAGGGTGCATGGATCGTAGGCCGTTGGGTCAAGGGTTCCGTAGACACCGAATGATACAGCAAAGGAGACCATGTGTTGTTGAGCCTGGGGATTGCACTCCGTGACGTTGAGATTGTTCCCAAGGTCGGGCCTAAGATCTGTCATGTAATATTTCATGGCCACATCGGCCAGGGTGTTATCAGCACCATCGTTGTCCGGGTCGGAGGGTGACAGGGTGAAATCGTCGTCTTCTGACCAGTAACCGTCGGTCATGACAATGGCATATACCCGCTGGCATTCTCCGCCATTTTCGGCTGTTTCAAAGGGTGATGGGCCAAGATTGTTAGGATTGTCACCCATGTAATACTTTCCGACAGTATCAAGGCCTTCCCGGAGGTTTGTTCCGTTTGTTCTGATTGGAAGGTCATAGAGCCTTGACAGAAGGGTTGGGCTTTCATCTATAATGTCGCCTTGATCATTGGGTAACTTTACAGGAAGCACGCCTTGGATCAGTTCTTCATTGATACTGTAAAAGCCGATCCGTATATTGGATAATCCGGAGATGGTTCGGGCCAGGGCCGCTTTGGTGCATAGGGAACGGCGTCTGTAAAAGGAATACCAGTTGGCAAAGTTCTGTAACTCGTCCTGATCATCCTCCGGTGGCCGGATGCCTTCAGGTATGTTGGAGCGGGCTATGCTTGTTAGTTCATTGTCATCAATGCGCTCATTATGATTTGTGTCATCCAGCCTGTAAAAGCTTCGGTTTGACCCGGAAATATTCACAAGAAACACATCTTCGCCCGCATCGGCCAGACCATTTAGATTGGTGTCGTTTACAAGATAATAATGGGAATTTCTGATATTGAATTTGCCCCAGGTAACAGATACCGAGGCATAAATGTCATTCAGATGAATCGTATAGGACGGGTTCATGGGATCGGAACGGGGATTCTCCGTATCGGCATCGGGAAGGTTGCCGGAACCATCCGTTGCTGGCCAGGGTGTGTAAACGGTTTTGGGATTGTAAAACAGGGTGTTGTATCCGTACCATTGGGATTTCCAGAGTATTCGTTCTGATGAGCTCAAGTAACCCGTTAAATAAATGTTGTCACCAGGATTTTCCGGGTAAATATAATATTTTTCAACATTGCTGAAAAGAAAGCCGGAGGTATGAAAGGTCCCGTTTTCTTCAGGGGTCATGACTTCCCAGTTCATGCTTCCTGAATCATCCAGTATAATCATAACCGTGGGTGCAGGTGTCTTGTCTGTCGCTTCAAGGGGGCTGTCCGATAAGTCGATGGCCAAGGCATGACTTGAAAACAACAATACAAACAAAAAAGAGGCAAGCCCCTTAAAAGAAAAAGATTTCTGTTTGAATCCTTTGGGGGAAAATCCAGATTTAATCGGTGGTGTCAGGAACGTCATATGTCCTCCATATCAGTAAACTTTTCTATAACCTATCTGCACCATACGTTTGGATGTCCCCTCAATGCTGAGACCGGTGATGTAGAGATTGTGCATGGTGGTGAATGTGTTGCCTGTCTGCAGCGAAGCTCCCTGGGAGACCTCCACATCAATGACCTGAAATTTGCAATTCGGGAATTGTTTGAGGAACTGCTGTCCTGAATCATCGTCTTCTTCCGGGGTCAAGGCCTGGGAGTTGGACGGTGTGGCATTGCTTATCCAGTTGGAGAGTTCCCAAATATAGGCCTGGAGAGGCTTGTATTTGTCCGCGTTGCTTAAAACATCAAATTTATCGTTCTCCCCTCGTGAGAGCCAGGGAAGGCGGGTTGATGACAACCAGTCGCTGTCCTTCAAAATAGTGTCGGGCTGGATTTCCAGGAGTTCAGCGGCTGCTGCCGCCGTTGATTCAGCCCTGTTTATCTGCCTTGCAATGACTTTATCGTTTCCGGACAATTTGAGCTCGTAGTCCGTGGCCCTAAGGGAGATGGCCCCAAGAATTGATAAAAAGACCAGAGTGGCTAACGCCACAAGAAGGATGGACCCGTCTTCATGGGCGAGACTCATGGGACGGTGGGGCATGGGCTGTATTTTTTTGCTTAAGGATTCATAAACCATCATATACTCCTGGTTTTAATAAGACTGATGTTCACGATATGGTTAAGGTTCATTGGTACGTCAAAACCATCGTTGTTATTAAACATAATGATGTTGATCGTTTTTGATATGTGATAATCGTCCATGCCCTGGCCGTCCGTGTCATTGTTTAAGGCTTTAAAGGGCACATCCGAGGTGACGCGCCAGCCTATCCAGTAACGGTCGCATTGCTGAGGGCCATGGTCTCCGGGTTCAAGTTGTGGGTCCTCAAAATCTAGATTTGCCAATTGTTCAGCTTGATTTGTTGCAAGGTTAGACGCCACCATCATTTGACGGGCCTTGGAATTACCTTTGACAGAAACAGTTTGAAGCCTTGCCAAAGCAAAGATGCCGATGGTTAAGACCAGGAGCGTGATAAGAATTTCGATCAGGGTGAAGCCGCAGCTTCCCTGTGAAATTTTGTAAATGCTGCAACCGCCCTCAGAATTAGAGATTCCTGAGTCGGATGACTTTGGATAATGATCTGCGATAATAGTGGTCATTGGCATTGATCAGAAAATCTCCATTCAAATTGGTATAGATTTTATTGTCCAGATACTTCGGATCTGGTTTTTCCGAACGTGCAATTAGGGTCACTTCAACAACACGAATGTTTGCATTGTCAAAGGGGGGGGTTAAAACAGTATTGTTTCTATCGCGATAAACAAAATTAATCACCTGAATATAATCGGCCATGGCTGAAGCGTTGCCCCATGTTGCACGGATAAGTTGGCTTGGAAAGGCGTCGGCTATGCCGTCATCATTTTCATCAGGGATCAGGTAGAATAAAACCTTTTCATTTTTATCGTCCCCACTTTTAGCAGAGTCTTGGTCGTTAGGGTCGATGTTTGTAAAATCGTGGCCGTTTCCGTCCAGATCCATCTGAAATTCGAAGGCATTCCGATTAGCTGTTAAAATTTTTGGGTTTGCCGTTTGCAAGGGATCCAGGCAGGCTTGCTTGATATCCTGTTCCAGAAGGTACATACAGGTGCGAAGATTCTGCTGAGTTGCTACGACCTGTTTGTTTTTATTGTATATTTTTTGTTGAGAAGCATAAACGGAATAGATGCTTCCAAGGATGATTGATCCGATGGCAATGCCGATGATGAGCTCAACAAGGGTAAAACCCTGCTGTCCCGGTATTGTTTTTTTTTGGCACTTAATCATTTGGCCAGCTCTCCATGGCTGTTTTTTTCATTCTGACCACACCTGAATGGGCTGGTGTTCCCACCGCATAACAGAGGTTGTTCTTATCATTTGTGAGATACACATAGCCCAGAACCGTGGCAATCCCGTTTGCCCGAAAAGCTGTTTTCGGGTCGGGCTCGTAGGACACAAATTTTCCGTCAAACGATTCACCTCGAATTCGTGAGGTAGCCGGGCCGGAACCGAACCGCACACCACTTTTGAAATTCTTAAGAAATACCTGTTTGATGACCTGATCCTGGGCAGCACCGACCCCGCCGTCTTCATTGTCATTCCCCAGCTTCTTGATCGTATAGCTTCCATTGATCGTGTCAAAGTCAAACTGGACGGTTTCCATGGTTGACACAGCCGTAGATTTTGCCAGGTGAAAATCCGAGAACAGTTCATTGGCCGCCTTGTTCAACCGGTAGTTGGGAAGTTGGCTCAACAGGGAGTAACCCGCCACGGAGGCAAGGATGGAGATCATGGCCATGACGATCATGAGCTCAATCAAGGTGAATCCCTTTTGATCTGTTGGCATACCGAATTCCTTAAATTTTATCATGGCCTATTTGTCATTGGATGATCCACAAAAAAAGGAGCCACAATATTCGAATGAAAACGATTCATTCTTGTAAAGCCTTTAAAGTAAGTGGTTTACAAGAATGGGTTAATATTGAAGAGCGTAACTTTTAAAGTAATATCATAACTAATAATTCAGTTTGGCTGATTATGTGTTCCCTATAATATATTATTGTTGTGATTGCCAAGATTTTTTTTTCACGAATATAAAAATAGTGATGTGTCGGGCGCGTTATAGTTTAATAAGTAACTGAATATTTTTAAAAAATAATTATTAGTGGATCAACCCAAGACTGTTCGGGGCTTTGTATTGGATTTATGGCCCTATCATGATAAAAGATGAATCTTGCCTTTGGGACCATAAAAACGGTATAAGAATCAGATTGAGTTGAGCCCGACGGCGTCGTTTTTTTATAAACCAGTCTTTCAAACAGCATGGTTAAGGGAGTTGCAAATGGTATCACATGGGAAGATTTTGAAAATGAAAAACGTGTGTTGTGTCATGATGGTCTGTCTATGGATGATGGCGGGGTGCAGTGCTCTGGACTCAAAGGCCACAAGCAAGGGCAAGAAGTCTCCCCTGGGCCAGGTCAAACAAGAGGTACCACCCCCCCCGGTTTATTCCGATTTTATGGATGTATTGATTCCTGGCGAACTGACCGAGGATAAACGACAATCTTCGGTGACCCAGCAGGGGGACTCGGCAATGGGTTTCATGTCCTATTACGGCCGTGTTGAAGAGCGTTCAGTGATTTATTTTTTCACTGTCAAGATGCCTGAAAATGGATGGAAAGCCGTGACAATGCAAAAATCTCCGTTTTCAACCATAATGATTTTTTCCAAGGGGAAACGGTGGTGTACCATCAATATTAAAGAAAAGGGTTTTAACACGGAAGTCCAGATCGGAGTTGCACCGGAGATTGAAAAGGAATGATCGGGAGGCCGAAAGGGGGGTGGCATGCTTGATAACAACCTGAAAGATAAAACGATTGTCCTTTGTGTGTGTGCGGGGATCGCAGCTTACAAAAGCGTGGAGGTTCTTCGTCTGCTCCAGAAGCAGGGGGCACGGGTCAGGGTCATCATGACCCAGGGGGTCAAGGAGTTTATCGGCTCCCTGACATTTCAGGTCTTGTCTGGAAACCCTGTCTTTACAACCTTGTTTGATAAAGGGGAGGATTCGTCCATACGCCATATCGAATGGGCCGAAGAAGCGGATCTGGTGGTGATTGCCCCTGCCACGGCCAATATCATTGGTAAAATCGCCAACGGTATTGCGGATGATGCCTTGAGTACCTTTATGCTGGCGGTAAAATGCCCGGTTGTGGTCTGCCCGTCCATGAATACCTATATGTATGAAAATCGGGCAGTCCAGCGTAACATCGATATTCTGGAAGGGGATGGCTTTACCATTGTGGAGCCCGGGACCGGCGAGTTGGCCTGCGGCGTGACCGGAGCGGGACGCTTCCCCGAACCTCGGTTTGTGGTGGATCGCATCATCAACTGTTTGAGCCCCAAGGATCTTTTGGGAAAAAAGGTTCTGATTACGGCCGGACCAACCCGGGAGGCCATTGATCCTGTGCGATATATTTCAAACCATTCCTCCGGGAAAATGGGCTATGCCATCGCCAAGATCGCCGAATTCAGGGGGGCGGATGTAACCCTGATTTCCGGGCCAGTGCATGTTGAATCGCCGTTGAATGTGACGATCATCCCTGTTTTGTCTGCCCTGGAGATGCGGGATGCCTTTCTTTCGGGACTGGATGATACGGATATTGCCATCAAGGTGGCGGCGGTGGCCGATTACAGAGCAAAGCAAACAGCTGACCATAAGATCAAGAAAAATGATGACCAGATGATCATCGAACTTGAAAAAAATCCGGATATCCTCAAGGAAGCCGGGATGAAAAAGAAACATCAGTTTTTGGTGGGATTTGCTGCCGAAACCCGTGATCTTGTGGAAAACGCCCGAAAAAAACTGGACGCCAAGAATCTGGACATGATTGTGGGTAACCTGGTGGGTGATCCATCGTCTGGTTTTGGAACCGAATCCAACACAGTGACCTTATTTTATCGTGACGGAAAAAAGGAATCCCTGGAATCCATGGACAAAGAACAGGTGGCCCATGTGCTTCTGGACAGAATCATGGCACGGATCAGGGAACGATAATGGCCATGGATAAAATAAGCAGGAAAGATTTTATCGATGTGGCCCTTGACGTGAAACGGTATGTGGGTTTTTTGTCAGACCTGGGCTGCAAGGGGCTGGATTGTTCCCCAGAAAGCCTTGCCATTCTATCAGCCTGGGGCAAACCCCGGATTGCCAAAATGGGAATGTTAGAGACTCTTCAAACTGACCTTGGGGACTGCCGTCGCTGCGGCCTTGCAGGCCAGAGATGCCATCTGGTCTTTGGCACAGGGAATCCCCATGCCCGCCTGATGTTTATCGGGGACGCACCGGGCGTTGAGGAAGACAAGGATGGAAAATCCTTTGCGGGGGCTGCGGGTCAGCTTTTGGCAAAGATGATCGAAGCCATGGGACTCAGCCGGGACGAGGTCTACATGACCACCCTTGTGAAATGCCGTCCTTTGGAGAGGCGAAATCCTCTGCCCGAAGAAATCAAGGCCTGCTTCCCTTATCTTGAAAAGCAGATTTTTTCGGTAAATCCCGAGGTAATCTGTACTCTGGGAGCCTTTGCAACCCAGGTAATTCTTGGTAAGCATGAGGGGGTCTCGGCCATGCGCGGACAGTTTCATACCTACGGCTCATGTCAGATCATGCCCACGTTTCACCCTTCTTATCTTCTTGGGAACCCGTCAAGCAAACGGGAGGCCTGGGACGATTTGAAAAAAATCATGGGACTTCTGGGCCTGGAACGGAAATAATCCGAGGGGTAAAAACAATGAGCTCAGTAACATTGACCGACCATGCGGATGCCTTCCTGAATTTTTTGTCCGTTCAGAAGAATTATTCGGAACATACCTTGAGGGCATACCATAATGATCTTTACGAATTCATCTGGTATGTTGCCGGGCAGAGTCATCTCAACCCGGAAAATCCCAAAGAAATGTCATCTTTGTTGGTTTCCCATGTTGACGCCCTTTCAATTCGAGCTTATCTTGGTCACTTATATAAAAAGAAGAACAAGAAGAGTTCCGTGGCCCGGAAGCTTTCCGCACTGCGATCTTTTTTTAAATATCTTCTGAAGCACGAGGTTATAAAAAATAATCCGGCGGATCTGGTTATGACGCCCAAGCAGGACAAGCCCATCCCGGCCTACCTGACGGTGGACGATATATTCAGGCTTCTGGATAGTATCGATACGGACCCACTTTCCGGAAAAAGGGACAGGGCCATGTTTGAGACACTTTACTCAACGGGTATAAGGGTGTCGGAGCTTGCTGGGCTTGATCCTGACCATGTGGATTGTACAGCTGGTCTTATCCGGGTTCTTGGGAAGGGCAACAAGGAACGGGTGGTTCCCATTGGCAAGAAGGCTCTTACCGCCATTGGGGAGTACCGTGAGGCGCTTTTGCATGTGGAATCGGGGTTGGTCATGGACCCAAGCGCATTATTTCTGAATAGCCGGGGTGGGCGGATAACCGAGAGATCCATTGCAAGAATCCTGAAGGAACGGGCTCTTTTTTGTGGAATCGGGGTTCCGATATTTCCCCATGCGGTTCGCCACACCTTTGCCACCCATATGCTGGATGCTGGGGCGGATCTAAGGGGTGTCCAGGAAATTCTGGGTCATGAAAGCCTGTCAACAACCCAGAAATATACCCATGTGACCATTGACAGGTTGATGAAGGTTTACGATAAGGCGCATCCTCGGAAGTAGGGGCTTGAGTGGACTTGGTGGACTTGAGTGGACTTGGTGGACTTGAGTGGACTTGGTGGACTTGAGTGGACGTGAGTGGACGGACACTAAATAGGATATAGAGTGAGATATGAATCAATTTCATGGAACAACGATCATTGCTTTGCGGCATAGGGGGAAAACGGTGGTGGCCGGAG
>JAHIRD010000030.1 GCA_018818835.1 Pseudomonadota bacterium | reverse complement strand
TGTATTCCTCTTCGATCCAGTGTGTGAGCTGTTTGTTCAAGATCTCAAGGGATGAAAGATCGAGCTTTCGGGACAAAAAACGGTCCCGCAGTCCCCTGAAAAAACGTTCGATTTTTCCTTTGGAAGCCCCATCCCTTACCGTGAAAGGGGTCACGTGAAAGGGGTCATGAAAGGGGTCAAACCTTGATTCTTGATTTTGGCACAGAAAACTAAATATATAATCAAAGATCAAGATTTGTCCCCATATATGAAAACTAAATATATAATCAAAGATCAAGGTTTGACCCCATATACATATAACCACATATAAAGGTTTGACCCCATATAAATGACCCCATATAAAACGAAAAAGGGCAAAAGGATTTCCCTGCCGGGGGCCAACCTTTTTATTTGGGTATTATTCAGGCCAGGTTATTCGTCCCCAACCCCAACACATTTGCATGTCAGGGCCAAGCCTTGGCGAAAACCGGCCCAGCTTTTTAAGCTTGCCCCAGCGAAGGCGGGGAAGATAGCCTTGAAGAGCCACCGGATGTACTATCTTCAGGACATCAGACCTCGAGGTTAAATTGTTTTTCATTCACTTCACCCGCGCAATACAAAACCCAATTAGTAGAACACAAAGGCATTATCTTTTTCAGGGGATACCGGCAGAATAAGGCCAACGAAGAGGACACGCTGATCCGCCTCACATACCCGACAGGGTCATGTATCGTGCACCTGTTCAGTATCGACTGCAATGGGATGGGATGTCATTTTATGGCTTGCCAAAAATATTCTGGACATACGGTCAATAATTGGGTAAAGATTTTTAATCCTGAGATAAGTAATTCATAGCGGCGTGGTTGAGATTTAGAGTTAGGCATTCATTATAGAAATTAAAGCCCCTTCATATTAAACGTTTTTTGGTAATATAAAGCCTGATTAACGATATATTGAATTAATTTTAAGAGACTTTTTTCTTTTATTTCAGTTCATTGAGACTTAAATAGCATATTCTTTATTTAGTTAATGGCCTCAAATTTTTCATCCTTAAAGTACAATACTTTTCTCGTTTCCAAAGACGATAATCAGTATTTGGGTAATAATATTTCTTTAAAAATGGAGAATTAAAATGATGAAAGAAAATATAGGCATCATCGGCGGGGGAATTGCTGGAATCACTGCGGGATACTTATTGAATCAAGAACATAACATCATTCTATTTGAGAAACAAAACCGCATCGGTGGGAATGCCTATACACATACCACAGAAACTGGGGAGACTCTGGATATTGCCGTTGGGTCCGTTCTCAAGCGGGTGGCAAAAAACTTTCTCAATCTGTGCCGCGAATTGAATGTGAAAATGATCTTGCAACCATCCAGGTGCCTCATCACTATGCATGATCCGGAAACAAATAAAAGCCTTTACTTAACACCCCTCAGCATAAAAGGGTTGTTTCGTCAAAAATTTTCTCTTATACGCTCCATTCCACAACACATAAAGATTTTATCTATTATCAACAAATCCGTAAAATTGCTAGATGAAGGCAGTCTGAAAGGGATTACAGTCAAAGACATGTTCAAGCTTTTTCCCAATATGACGTCTTTAGATAAAAACGTCATGATGGCTCCTTTTTGCACCTTATCGTCAATGTCTTATGAAGAAGTTCTAAACGGCCCGACGGAATTTTTTACAGGAAAAATGAAAGCTCATGGGAACTACAACCCGGTACTGGCGATGATGGAGAATTATTATCCCAAACATTTCACAAAGAGCTATATTGATGCTCTATCAGATGGGTATAAAGAAAAGATAATTCTCAATTCCAATATCAAATGTGTGAAAAGAAAGCCAAGGAAGGTGGACGTATGCATGGATAACGGACGCGTTTTCACGTTTGATAAAATCATTTTTGCATGCAATGCGGACCAAGCTTTAAGCCTCATTGAAAATCCCACGGTTCAGGAAAAAGAATTGCTGGGGTCATGGAAATTCAAGGACGTGCTCATGGTCGTCCACAAAGACCCCTCGAATGCCCCCCATCGCTCTTTGTGCCAGCCATGGACGTGCATCCGATCTAGCCAAAACGGTTTGCCCCATTTCTCAATTTCATACTGTACGTGGCTGTTATGCCCTTCAACTTCTGATAACAGTCCATATTACTGCACCCTTAATCCCAGTTTTCCGATCAAGGACGAGCTGATTGACTGTAAAAAAACTTTCCGCATTCCATTTTATGATTTTAAATCATTTCCAACCGTTAAAAGCCTTCCGTCACTGAATGGAAAGATGAACTCATATTTCTGTGGGAGCTATTTTGGTAATGGACTCCATGGAGATGCCGTAGATTCTGCTATTTTTGCTGTGGAACAGATACAAGCAGATATAATTTAATGCCTCCATAAGGATATCAGGGAACATCCATGATGAGTATTGTCAAGAAAAATTCAAATTTAAACTGGAGAGGAGCAGTCCATTGTGTGCCGTTTTTAATCCCTTTACAAAGGGGCACGGCGCGCCGTGCTCTTCGTGTCCTTCATGAAGCGAAGCGACCGGGTGGTGGATATAAAAGAAAACACCTGAATGGAAATTTTTTTTCTTCATGCCCTTGGACTCCATGGTTAACCTGTTTTTTAAAGACCCAGCCCCCGATTTCAAATCTTTTCCTTCCCAAACCCGATATTTTCATCTAAAATTTTTGATTTTAATCGCTAACGTCAAGACCTTAGGAATATCATGAACAAACAGCCCGTGGACGTTTCGGTCAGTGAACTTACAGAGCTCTTGTCCAGTTATCTGGATTCCGGCCCCTCCATCAATTATGCTTTTAAAATCGTGGGCCACCCTGGTGTGGGAAAATCATCCATTGTAAGACAAATTGCAGAAAAAAAACGATTCCTATTCATGGATACCCGCCTTGCGTTCAAGGAAAACATTGACCTTGGAGGCTATCCAGTGCCGGATCACAGCAAGAACCGGATGATTTATTTCCGTCCTAAATTTATTCCTCCGGAACAGGTTCCCGAGGGGTACCAGGGCATTTTATGGTTTCTGGACGAGGCCAACAGGGCCCATCCCACCGTGATCCAGACCTTGTTTCAGATCATCACCGAGCGCATGTGCGGTGAGCATGCCCTTCCCAAGGAAACCGCCATTGTCCTGGCTGGCAACCTGGGCGAAGAGGACCATACCATGATCACGGATTTCGATGACTCGGCCCTGGATGGGAGGCTGGCCATTTTTCATCTGAAACCGTCGGCTGAATCCTGGCTCAGCTGGGCAAGCCAGTCAGGAATACACCCGGCCATCATCAGTTACATCACCCTGTTTCCCGAAAAAATCTGGGATGAAATCCATATTCATCCCAACCCCAGGGGATGGCACCAGGTTTCCCAGGCATTGATCCTGTCCTATGGTATCAGGACCGTGGAACAACTCGCAAACACCCTATTGGAAAACAAACACTCATCTGTTGAAAAACTGGTCATGTCCCTGATCGGAGAGACGGTGAGTTCCGATTTTCTGTCCCAGGTCACGGCCCCGCGTGAGATCAGCAGCGCCCAGGTTCTTGGGGGAGACCCGGGGGCCCTTGCCCGTGTCAAAACAGGTGATCTTCCGTCCGAGGATCTGCTCTGGGCCGTCACAGGAGCTATTCAGAACATCCGTGACCAGCGGATCCGTTGTCATGAAGCAGACACGGAATCCCTGCTTTTCCCCCTTGGAAACCTTCTTCGATTTATAGGGTTTTCGCGGACAGACACACGGTTCAGCTTTTTTTATCTTTTATTAAAAGAATGCGGGGTGTTCACCCTGATCCCCCCCGCCTTAAAAACCCTGGAATCCCCTGAGGAAATAAAAGAACTGTTCAACCGCTTCTCAGACATTGTAAACCCCAGTGAGGCCCATGGATCTGTTGAATAGGGTTCTTGAATTTTTATGGAAAAACAGTCGTTTTTCTTCCTATTTCTACCAGACTGTCCGTTTCTGTGAGGATAAAACCGTCCCCACCCTGGTTCTCTGCACCTGGGAAAAACGGGCTGTTCTTTATTTTAATCCGGAGTTTATACACGCCCATACGCGGGATGAAATCGTGGGCCTTCTGGTCCATGAAATGCTCCATGTGATTTTCAACCACCAGCACCGTGCCATCAGGCACGAGCATCCATACCTCCAAAACCTGGCCCAGGACATGGTGATCAATTCATACATCCATGACCGGGAAAACGCTTTTTTTTCCCTGACAAGCAACGACCGGAGCGAAAGGCCAAAACTTCTTATGCCCCAGGGCCTGCCCGCTATCCCGGCAGATTTTTTCAAGGACACGGGCCTCAGGGACCCCTCCTGGGAAGCAGTGTATCACTGGTTGAAAACCCGGGGCCCCAAGGAACTTGAGGCGTTTAACCAAGGATTGAAAACCCTGTTCTCCAAGGACCACCAAAGCCGCCCAGACGGTTCCCTGGCCAGGTCGTCAGCAGAGGGCATCCCCCTTCCTTCGGATGAAGCGCCCTCCTTTGATCCCATGGACGATACGCTCTTTGTGTTTAAAGACCATGGGGACCGGCTCCTTCCCACCGGGGCCCATATGCTTGACCACCATGAGAACCGACGGGGACTTGAAAGCAACCTGCTCAAAGCGGTTCAGCTGTCACAAAAGGATGACACGGCTTTGAACGACCGCTTATTCAAAGATATCAGCGCCATCATCACACAATTACGCCCCGTTGAAATCAAACCGGTTATCCGGAAAATTAAAACCATAGTCCATCGCTTTTCCCAGTCGTCTGAATGGCAGCCCTCGTCCAACAAATTCAACCGCCGTTTCTTTGCAAATGGAATTTACACACCGGGCAGAAGCTATATTCATCACAAGGCTATCACCGTTGCCGTGGATGTCTCATCCTCCATGGTGACCCGACCCGAATCACTCGAAAAAGCCTTTGATGCGGTTGAATCCCTGATCAAGACGTTCAGGGTCTCCCTGGTCTGTCTGGATGAGGCCCTTTTCATCCCCACGCGAAATGGAGACCATTTCGTATCTTCAAACACAGCCCATGCCTCCTATGTGTACAGAAAAGGAGACTGGAAATACATCCGGAGCGGCAATTCGGGCACCACCTTTTTCGCCCCCTTGTTCAACCGGTACATGAAGAGACACAAAGAGATGCTCGTCGTCATCACGGACGGCCAGATTTATGATCTTCCCATGCTCAGCCCCTACCCCAAAACCCTGTGGCTGATCCCGGAGCCGGGTCAAATCCCATTTTCTCCTCCCTTTGGGACGGTTCTCTACCTGGAGGAAACATAATGGATCAAGAAAAGAGCATGGAAAAACAAGCGAAAGCCCTGTATGAACAAGGACTGTCTGATCCTGACTTTGATTTTAACGAAGGAAGCCGGTTACTGATTCGTCTCAATCACAGCGAATATATTTTCCTCGGAGGACGGAACTGGGCTTTGTTTGATTACCAGGAAGGGTTCAATGCACTGGTCAAACTGGGCCATGGCCATGATCTTTACAGGGCAGGCAATGCCTGGCCTGTTTTTGATTTTGAAAAGGGTTTCACGGCCATGATACAGCTCAAAGATCCGGAGACCCTTTACAAATGCGGATGGTACTGGAAGCACTTTGACCATGATAAAGGTCTGGAGGAAATGATTCGGCTGCGATCGGCCAAATACCTGTACCAGGCAGGTCTCAACTGGAGAGTCTTTGATTTTAAGAAAGGTTCTGATGCCCTGTTTTGTCTGAATCAGGCCGAATACATCTTTTATGCGGGAACCTACTGGAAAACATTTGATTTTATAAAAGGATTTGATACCCTGATAGCCATAAAGGACCTTGAATTTCTCTATAAAGCCGGAACACGGTGGCGCATCTTTGATCACGATGCGGCCTGGAATCTTCTGGAATCCCATGTGGTGGAAGGCGAACGATGGCGGGGGCTGGCCTGGGAAAACAAGGTCTGGCGCCAGACCCTTGGAGCATTATGGACAAAACTCTGTCAAGGATAAAATAATTTAAATGCGCATTTATCATGGAAAAATAATCTGTCTGGATAAAGAAAACACGATCTGTAACTACCTGGTTGAAGACCAGGGACGCATTATCCATCTGGGTGATTCTCTGCCGTCAGGGTTTTCAAACAATACCCCTGTGGTGGAACTGGGTAAACGGGTTCTGATTCCGTCTTTCGGGGATGCCCACATGCATTTTTCCAGCTGGGCACTGTTCGCTGTCTCATTTTTTGATGTGAGAGACGCAAAAGACATCCCGGATCTTCAGCAGATTATTCAGCAAAACATGGTCCGCCATAAAAAAAAGAAGGCTGTTATGGCCTTTGGAGCATCCAAACACAGTGTCAATGAAAACCGTTTGATCACCCGGACGGAACTGGATGCGGTGTGTCCTGATATCCCCTTGATTCTTGTATGCTATGACGGCCATTCAGCCGTAGTCAACAGCAAAATGGTGGATAAATTCCCGGATCATATTAAACAGATGCGTGGGTTCGATGAAGATAAGGGGCAGTTGTTCAATGAAGCCTACCTTTCAGGAACGGATCATGCTGCATCTCTGGTTTCCCCAAAGGATCTTGTGAACAGCATCATCAAAAGCTATGACCTCCTGGCTAAATATGGCGTGGGCATGATCCACGCAACCGAAGGGATAGGCTTTCCCAATGACCTTGATATCACCCTTGTGAGCCTTATTGCACGTGCCGCCACCAAAAAAAGCCGGTTCCAGACACGGCTGTTTTTCCAGACCATGGATGTCGACAAGGTTTTAAAACGAAAACTCCCCCGGATCGGCGGCTGTTTTGCCACGGCCCTTGACGGTTGTTTTGGCGCCTGTGATGCTGCACTGCACGAGCCATACAGCCATGATCCTGACAATAAGGGTATTTTGTTTCAGGAAGAAAATCAGGTTCTTGATTTTGCAAAAAATGCAAATCGAAAAGGCCTCCAGATTGAAATGCATGCCATTGGTGATGCAGCGGTTTCACGGGCTGTCAAAGCCATTGAGGCTGCCTTGGCCGATCACCCCAGAAAAGACCACCGTCACACCATTATCCATGCCTGTCTCATAAACAAAGACGATTTGAAAAAAATCGCCGATCTTGGCATCGGGATCACTCTGCAGCCGTCTTTCCTGGTCAGCCCCCTTGAACCGGTATCTTACCTGGAATCGATCCTGGGCCCCCGGCTCAAACAGAGTTCTCCCCTTAAATCAATGATCGATGCAGGTATCCATGTCAGTGGCGGCTCAGATGCTCCGGTCACACACCCCGACCCCATCGAGGGACTTTTTGGCGCCTGCAACCACCCCTTTGATCCGGCCCAGTCTCTATCCATTGTGGACGCCTTGAAAATGTTCACCTATGAAGTCGCCTATGCCACCTTTGATGAAACAGATCGCGGCAGCCTGGAAAAAGGAAAAATTGCCGACATGGTCATCCTGAACCAGGATCCCCTGGCCATGCAATCCCAGGATCTTCGTTCCCTCAAGGTGGAAACATTATACCTGTCCGGAAAAGAATACCAACCCGGCATGGGCATCCCGGGCATGCTCTGGAATGGCCTGACCGGAAGAAAAGCAATGATTTAAAAAATGATATTTTCCACCACAAGAAGAAATATGCCTCCGGCGGCCCTCCGGGGGCCAGATCCCTGCTTCCACAGGGACAAGCTTTAAAAATCTGGACAAATGGGTGGTGGTCTTGGGGTGTTAGAAGACTACAATCATGAAGCCCGGACGCGCACTGCCATCAGTGTTCAGGGATCAAATTTTTTGTCAATAGTGATATCTACATGAAATAATTGTAATAAAATCATTTTCAACCGCATATACAAGTCTATTTACATCATCAATTCGCCGTGACCAAAAACCGGATAAATTCTCTCGCAATGGCTCTGGTTTTCCGATGCCCTCAAAGGGTTTCCTCATCGTATCATGAATCAGTTTATTAATTCGCTTGAGTGTTTTTTCATCCTGTGATTGCCAATAAATATATCCCGTCCATGCTTCATCAGTCCAAGCTAATTTTCTACTCATCTATGAGTTCTCGTTCTTGGACGTTCTTATTTTTATACTGTTCTATAGATTTTGTCAGATGTGCGGCATTGGCAGGTGACCTAAGAAGATAGAACGTCTCCATGACACTATTGAACGTCTCTAAGGACATCACAACTGCATCTTCAGAATCACGGCGGGTAATTATTGTATAATCAGCATCATCTATGACTTGATCCAAAACAGACTTTAAATTGTTTCTTGCTTCGCTAAAATTGATAATTCTCATCAGATCCTCCAGACTTGTTTTGTTTACTGTACAAGTATAAATAATTTATTTCAACATGTCCAGTTATATGTACATGTCAGATTTTAAATGCACCTTGGTGATTATTTTTCAATCAACGTTTCAGCTTCTGTAAAGTCACATAGGTCCCATAAGTCCCATACCCCCCCAAACAATCATCACGATTCCCCCTGACCAGACCCTGTAAAGCTAAGTCTGTAATTCCCCTTCACAAAATTTTCAGCCACCCATTCCACGCTGGCGTCAGAGGTCATCAGCATGTCCATCTGGCGGGTAAAGATCAGAAGCTTTCCGAGCATATCCAGGCGGCTTTCAATAGAGGTGCAGGGATATTTCAAAATCCGTGCATCCACCTTGTCCGCCTTCATATCCACATGAAATCCTTCTTTTTCAAGAATCAATGCAATGGCCTTGACCCGACGGATTCTCCGGGTCTTGTCCGCGGCCCCGCCCTTGAAGGAAAAGGTGATGTAGTTTTTGTTGATGGTCTTGCCACAATAGGCATCCACCACGCTGTAATGGTAGCCCACCCGTGAACTGAAATTCAGGTATTTGTCGGCGATGATGGCATAACTGCGATCTCCGAAGCGTTCGCCCACATGGCCGGGAAACAGGACCTGCTCCCTCATGACCGAAAAAAAGCCGGAAAGATTTACGGGACGGGGTTCTATACTTGCGATTTCAGGACTCATCATTCCTGAAAGGAGGGCCAGAAAGGGCACGGACAGGATCTGTTCCACTCTGATTTTATGGTTTCCGGAAAGGGCCTCGTCCTTGAGCCCTCCACCCAGATCGATCAGGTGGAGATCCATGGGCAGGTCGGCATCCAGGCAAAAGGACCAGCCATGATGTTTGGAGGCCAGATCACTGACATTGAACATCTCCCCATAGGAGTGTTCGTGGCAGAACCTGGCGATATCGTGAAGGGTCCGACAGCCGGCGGGTGTAAACCGGGCGGATTTGGGACTTATCAGGTAAAGTGGAGTCATCCATTCGGCCGCCCGTTTCAAAATTCCATAGGCCGGGGTTCCCTTCATATGAGGTTCCTGGGTTCTGACAGCGGCGACAAGCTCATGAACAATCTTCTCATAAACCCGGCCAGCGTAGGCATCCACTGTCAGTTCCATGCCCGGGGGGATAAGGTCCATCACGTCTTTCCCGCCAATGAGGGTGGGCACGTTGAACTCACGGGCCACCGCAGCCATATGACCGCTCACACTTCCCGATTCCACCACAATGGCTTGACACCGTTTCATGGCCACCACAAATTCCGGGGATGAGTGCCGGGCAATCAATACACCCCCTTGGGGGAAATGGATAAGATCGTCTCCGGATCGGACATGGACAGCCAGCCCTTTTCCAAGTCCAGGACAGGCGACATCAGCCCCCTCAATCACCACGTGATAACCCGGAACCGCATCTGCCTTGAGGCCCTTACCCTGGGCCGGGGCCTGAACCTTCAAGGGACGTGACTGGAGAATGGTGATAACTCCATCAGGATCAAGGGCCCATTCCACATCCTGGGCTGTTTTGTAATGATTTTCCAGATCCCTGCCATAGGATGCCAACAGGCGGATCTGATCATCGGTAAGGCAGGCCTGATTCTGTTTTTCTTCTTCAACCGGGGCCTCACACACCCCGCCATGTTTCAGGCACACCTGTTTCGTGGTTTTGGTTGATATGGTTTTACTGATCAGTTTCAGTGCCTTGTCTTTGGATACCCCGTAGCTGTCAGGAATTATCACGCCATCCACCGCATAGGTTCCAAGTCCCCAGACTGCATTGATCAGGATGTTTTCATTGACAATATCATACGGATGACGGGTATACATGACCCCGCTGGCCACCGAGTCCACCATTCTTATGCAGGCCACGGCCATGGCAAGGTCTTCATCATAGAATCCTTTGGAGCTTCTGTAGGCAATGGCCCGTGCAGAATAAAGACTGGCGGCAATGGATTTATAGGCATCACAAATCCGGTCCCGATCCACATTAAGGAGGGTCAGGTACTGTCCGGCAAAAGAGATATCACCGTCTTCGCCAATGGCACTGCTTCGCATGGCCACACGCAGATCCGGGTCCTGCCCCCACATGCGGTCAACGGCGTTCATTATATCTTTTTCCAGTATGTCCGGCAGGGACCGGGATTGGATAAGGGTTTCCACTTCTTTGCTCAGACGGTTTAAGAGTTCAAAATCATCCACATAGATTAGATTTCTTTTTTTTATGATCTCATCCTTGAGATGCCCCTGTTTAATAAAATCTTCAAAGGCCCTGGTGCTGATTGCAAAACCCTGGGGGACCGGCAGGTGAAGGTTGTTTTTAATTTCCCCCAGATTGGCATTCTTTCCGCCCACAAGGTCTGCATCATCAATGGAAATTTCCGAATAATCCATCACATAGGAAGGGGCCTTTCGCTCTTTTCGTTCATCAACAACGGCCCTGATCTTTCCATTGAGGGTTTCAAGCACCTCATACAGTTCCGGGAATTTATTACCCGAAAGGGCATTAATACTTTTGACCATTTGAAAGGCCTGCATAAGGGCTCTGTTGGTCTGTGTTTTGATATAGACGTTACCAAATGACTGGTCCCCTTTCAATTTCTCCTCAACATCGGCCAGAATATTCAAAAGCTCGGAATTGGCTGTAAGGAGTTCCTTGAAGAGCGAATATTTAAACCTGAACACCGCACTCATTTCAGCACTGGCAGAGGCCATGTCCCTGCTCTTCTTTCTGTCCAAGAGAAATTTCCTGATATTTCCGATAATGGTGGCCATGAACGAATGTTATCTCCTCGCTGTTTGCCGGATCATATTCTATACGATTGGCCCAAACCCCTGTGCCATGTGTCATCATCCGCCTTTTGGTCAAAACGCGGCTTGCCCAACCAATCACTATCATGGAATCAAGAAACGTACCACGAAGCACACATTTTAAATATATGCAGTATCCGCGGTTATACGTTTATCCTTGGGGCATATCATATGCTCATGGGTCATCCTCGTCCTTTTCATCCTTTACAGGTTTCCTTTACACACTGTAAAGCAAATCTTCACCCCATCATGGTACCGTCTTTAATCTCAATTTTAATTTCCCCTTTAAAATCAGGTCTGTTTCATAGTTCGCCATGGGATTTTATGCTGGCATGGGATTTGATATATGAGAATGCCAACACCTAAGGATAAACGCTATGTTTGAAAAATAGCAGAGGATAAAACAAGTCATTTTTTAATCACATAAATCAGGGAGGAGCATAATGAAAACCTTATGGACAAGAATCAGTACGATGGTTCTGACGGCCTTGCTTGTCCTGCCGGCAGTGGTTTTTGCCAGTGGGGAAAAGGCGGCGGCAGTGGTCATTGTTTCGGATACCAGAAAGCTGGAGGGGATTTTAAGGTGGTGGGGAGATCTATACAATGAGAGCCATCTCCAGTTCTCACTCCTGACCATCCTTCTGATTCCTTTGATCGGATTATTATTTGGCATCATTGCGGATCTTGTCATGCGCACCATCGGAATCGACCTGGGATCCAGAGAACTTTCGGAACATTGATTATAACTGTTGGAGGAGGACAAATTTATGGAATGGCTATATGTATTGATGCCGATTTCCGGCGTTACAATTTTCTGGCCCGGCCTGATTATTCTCGGTGTCGGCGTGGGTATCATCGGTGGTTTTTTCGGCATGGGCGGTGCCTGGATGGTGACACCCGGTCTTAATATTTTAGGATTTCCCATGGCCTTTGCCATCGGGACGGATATCGCTCACATGGCCGGCAAATCACTGATTTCCACCATGAGGCACGGAAAATTCGGTAACGTGGACTACAAGTTGGGTATGATCATGCTGGTGGGTACCATCGTGGGTTTCGAAGCAGGTGCCCAGATGGTCATGTGGCTTGAACGAATCGGGAATGTGGAAGTGGTTGTCCGTTACCTTTATCTGGTTCTTTTGACCCTCATTGCCTGGATGGTCTTTGCCGATGTGGCCAAGAAGAAGAGAAAGGAACGGGAGTCCATTGCCAGGGGGGAAGAAATTGATCATCTTGCCACAGGCATTGAGTGGCACAAGACCCTGCATAAAATCAAAATCGCCCCCATGGTTCACTTCAAAACCGCAGGAATAACCTGTACGGCCTGGCTTCCGATTTTCATCAGCTTTCTTACGGGATGGATTGCAGGTATCCTTGGCATCGGTGGCGGTCTGATCCGTATGCCGGCCCTGATCTACTTCATCGGTTGCCCCACCCATGTGGCTGTGGGAACCGACCTTTTTGAAGTCATGATCTCCGGGTTATATGGCGCGTTCACATACACCATGAAAGGCAGAACCGAACTGTTGGCCGCCATCATCATGCTCGTAGGAGCTGCCGTGGGCGCACAGGTGGGTACGGTTGCAACCAAATACATCAAAGGCTACGGCATCCGCATCGCTTTTGGCCTGGCTGTTATCGGATGTGCCGTGTCCATCGTCCTGAAGCTTTTGGCAAAAAATTTCCCGGTGTACAAAAACATATTCAACAACACCTCAACAACATTAATTCTGGGACTGGTGTTCTGCATGTCTGCGTACATATTCATTAAAATGGTTCAGGGTGCCCGGGCGGAAGTGGCAGCCAAGAAAAAATCAGTCATGTAAGATTTAAGAGGAGATCATTTATGAAAAAATATATCGGATTCTTTATCGGCGCTGCCATGATCATGACCATGGGCTGCAAGGACATGGGACAGGTGATCCAGGGCCGGGTTATCGCTTACGACAAGGACAAGGGACAGGTGACCTTCCTGGAAGATAAGAGTATTATCAAGGGCATGCCCGATTACAGCATCATCCCCCCGGCTGTATACACCATACCCGAAGACTCCCATGAAATGGGCCCGGCACCTTCTGCAGGTCAACGAATGGGACTGGATACGGACATGAACACCATCCGAATATTCGATCAAGGAGCAAACCTGATCAAAGATATCATCTACACACCCATTGATAAAAAGGATTATATAGACAGTGACAATGCCCTGGTCGCGGACGTGGCGTTCCCGGTTGTGGATCGACGGGCAAAAACCATACAGATCTATTCAAAGCGCCAGAAGAGGCTGGTGACCTTCACCCTTCCGGATGAATATTTCGCACTGCCCGATGAAACGTGGGCGGCTGGTGATGAAATCAGAATCTATTACAAGGAAAAGGGAAAGGCCCTTCGGATGATGAATATCACCCAAACGGATATATTCAAGAAATAAAAACAAAACGCTGGAATCACAGCAGTGCCTCTCCGAAGAGGCGCTGCTTTTTTCCGAATAAAACAAAGGTCACATGATGAATAAACATATGACGGACATGGACAAACTGACGACATGGAGAAACATCCTGAACAAGGTATGTCTGATCGCCGTCATCTTATCCATTGCAGGGATCTTTGACGGACTATATGCCTCGTATCAAAAACCGGAAACCCGGATTGATCTTGTTCAGGGTTCATCCACGGAAATCATCGGACGGTTTTACGGCATGACCCAGGGTCTTAGCGATCTTTCTGTGGTTTCAAGCACCAAGGACCTTGACCTGACCTTTGATCCGGATGCGTTCAGGGGTTTCTGGCTGGGGGAAGACATGTGGCGGGCCACCATCACGGCAAAACCCGGTATGGGCAAAGGCAGCCACATCCTTAAAATTATCTATTCGGACCTGTCCAATATCAAGGCCAAAAATCTTGCTGCGGTGGACAAGCTGTCCACCTATCATGTGAATACCTACCCGGATGCCTTAAGTCTCAGGCAGAATGAAATCTCCTGGGTCAAACGAATCCTGGGCATCTCTCCCTGGTGGTTGTTCGTGTTTTTTTTCCCTGGGGTGATTCTTTGCTCTGCATGTGTTTTTTACGTTTCAGGCCTCATGGATGCCCACCTGGTAGCTGATGGCAAAGCGGAAATATACCGGGTCAGCAAAAAAGCCAATGGTCTTGAAATTTTTTTCGGCCTTGGAGAAAAACATGGCCTTGTAAAAGATGAGTGGCTGATGCTTTTCAGCGATCAGGGACAAGGTGTTGCAAGGTTTCAGATAGAAACCCTTGGAAAAGAGAATTCCAGTGCGCAAATCGGTTTTATTGAAGGCATAGGACCGGGTTGTCTCGTATCGCGAATCAACGGGTGAATGCTCCTTTTTCTTTGACAAAATAAATTGAACAGTGTTAAATTAACGCCATTCCAATTTATATTATCATAGGAGAAAGACATGCCCAAAGCCGGACGGTCTGCAGGTCAAGTAGATACTGTCAAACAGAACATTCTTGATAAAGCATTGAAGCTCATGTTCAACGACGGGTTTGATGCTCTGTCCATGCGCAAACTGGCCAACCAGCTGGGGATGACAGCAGCCAATATATACAATTATTATACCAGCAAAGATGAATTGTACCTGGCCATTCAGATCCAGGGATTCCGGATTCTTGCCGAAAAACTTAAGGCCATTTCAACCTTACCCCACAGCACTGAAATTAAAATGCGGTCCTATATGTGGGCCTATATTCATTTCGGCATTGAGAATCCTGATTATTACGAAATCATGTTTTGCCGGAACACTCCAAAATATTCGGATTACCAGAACACGTCCATGGAACCGTCAGCCGCTCTTCAAAGACAAACAGCCATTGATGTGGCAGATATCCCAATTCAAACCATTATGGAGAATAATTCCCCAGCCCAGGTCACGTCCATAGACGAAGCCCGGTATATTACCATCGTCATATGGAGCACACTCCATGGTATTTTAAGTTTATATACAAGCCGGGTTCTCCAGGGATTGTCAGACAACACCGATCAATTCATGGGCAGACTGATTGATGATCTTATCAAACATTTCATTGAAACAGATGAAAAAACGTCTTCGTGAGGTATTTGTGTTCAGTTATTGTATTGATATATATACGTCCAGGATCAAGGTGATTATAACATGACCCCTCTTGATAAGAAGGCCATGAATCCTGGGAATGATAGCCTTAATGATAAGAGGAAGAATACTGCAAGCCGGTTCATGGCCCATGGATTCCTCACACTCATGGCCATCATGTTTTCAAAGAGGTCTTCTCTGAACGCATACCTTAAAAGCAAGGACGGTTGGCTCGATTTCACCATCGGTTTTATAACAAAAACCAGCGGGTTTTGCCGGGCCCTTTGTTGCATGAACGGAAAAGTGACAGTGATAGGATTCATCCCTGAAAACACTGATACCATACTGTATTTCAAGGATGACCCAACTCTTTTTTCAATGTTTCGGATGAAACCCAATAACATCGCGAATATGATTTCAACGAACCGGATCATTCTGGAGGGGAATGTTATCTGCTTCCAGCTGTTTATCTATCTTTGTTCAATCCTGTGTAAAAAAAACCGTCTGAAATGTGATAAAAAAGCTTATGTCATTGACCTGCCATCTCAAAAGAATAAGAGGGGCTTGAAAACCCCTTTGTTTACCCCACCACCTGAAAGGATGATATTCAGGATAAACGGTCCGGGAAAAGGTCCCGAGATTATCCATCTTTCCGATCCTTTCTTATCCATGTTCAACATTGATGATTTTCAACGGCTGAAAACATTCAAAGACCAGTACCAATGCATGAGACCCGTCATCTGCTGCGAACGTGCAAAATTGCTCACAGACTGGCTCCGGGAAAACAGGTTCACGAACGATGCACAAGACAGACCATGGGACATTGAGCTAAAGAAAGCCAATGCCTTTTACCATATTATGGCCTACAAAAAAGCCCTGATTCGGAAAAACGATCTCATTGCTGGAACAAGCTCTCTCAATGAAATAATCGGGACCATTGTCTACCCGGAGACCATGGACATTCTGGTGTGGGGTGAACTGGGCCATATGGGAAAAAGCCCGTTCATTCCCCTTACCATTTCAAAAGAAACCATTCATAAGCTGCATCATGACATATTCCCTTTCTGGAGGTCCTGTCATCCAAGAACATGGGCCAAAACCCCAAATAATGATCAAATCCAGAATCATTGGAAGCCATTTAACACCAAGACTCCTTCGGGAATATCCCAGGCCATCCCTGATATCCAATCCATCCTTGACAAAGGCACCTACAAAATCATGGATGAGATAAACAAAACCTTAAAAGACCCTGGCTTAGATGGAAGAGGACGGGCAAAACTAAAGGCAAGGTTCATTTATCTTGAGGGGTTTAATGCCTATGCGGATAATCTGGCCCGGAGTGCTATCCGTATGGTCAAAGGAGAAGATGTTTTTGAACGACAAGCGGAGCTGCTCAGACTTGCGGAGATCTGCCAGACTGTTCCCATGAATCCGGCAAAAACCCTTGATGAGGCCGTCCATGTCTTGAACCTGACATGGGTTGGCATGAGCATGGGAAATACCCATTGGGATTTTTCCTTGGGCCGCCTGGACCAGTACCTGCAACCTTATTTCCTAAAGGATATGGCCGACCTCACAAACGACAAAGACAAAATCAAATATATTCGTCAGACACTGGATCTGATTGGCTGCCTGATCCTGAGACTTTCGGACCATGTCCCTCTATGCCTGGAATGGGGAAACACGTTATTCAACGCCCCATCCTCTCTCCCGGTTATAACACGCTCCAACATGCCGGGAACACATGAGAGCTCTGCCAATGACATGACCTGCATCATAATTAAAGTCAAAAACATGCTGGGGTTGAATGGTATGACTATCCAGGATAAAGATGGGGCAGGGCAGCTGATTCCGGGGGCATACACGCCTGTGAAGGAAAAACCACATGCCGTGCGTTATTCGCAATAAATAGAGGGGCATGAATGTCCAGGTTTTTCCCTAAACGGTTTTTTTCATGGTTTCAAGAACAGGTATGCCCACCTTGAACACCTTGACAATATATCCGACGAGTTCCTTGACGGTTTCACCCGGATTATTCTTGTCCAAATCCGGATGATTTCTGAAAATCATGATAGCGCCAAGAACTGAGGCAAAAAACGCCCGTGATGTTGTGACATCCGGGTTTTTGACTCCGGAAATTTTCAGCACATTGATGATCCTCTCATGGAATTCATTTCTAAAATAATTGAATTTCTCAAGAATATGCTCGGGCATGCTTGATTCTGTGATCAGTAGACTGATCATCTGGAACGTGGCCTCACTGTTCAGCAAATGGTTTAAAATCCGTTCTGCAAGGGTTTCCATGGCCTGCTGGTCTGCATTCTCAATATCACTGGCCATCCCCTCTTCCATCATGGTATCGATATGAGAAAGATCCCGTAAGAATGCCTCAAGGAATAATTCTTCCTGGCTTGGAAAATAACTGTACAGCGTTGAGGTTGAAACCCCGACTTCCTTGGCGATATCTGCCATGGAGGTCTTGCCCAAGGTTTTTTTTTCAAACAGATTCAATGTGGAGTCCAGAATAATTTGCTTTCTCAGCTCACGCTCATTTTCCCTGAATTTTTGAAATGTTTTTTCTTCTTTCAAATACCCTCGCTGCACGGCTTCTATTTAAACCATTCATGTCAAGCCTGAAGTTAAACTCTTACAAGTAATCCTTCAGGTACGTTGAAAAAGATCATTAACACACGATGATTCGTATCATATTTTAGTATATTACTCTATTATGACCAGGATGGCAAATAAAGAGATTTGGTTCTCCATAAAGCACAAACACCCGCAAAATGTTCAGCAATGAGAACCATAGCCCATGTAATTTTCTTCAGGTAATATCACGGATCACTAGTGCCGAGAAATGGCTTCCAGTGCCTCCGCCTGGGATTGAAAAAAAGCAGTTTAACCTTGCAACACCGTCTGCGAAACATGTCCGTGTTTGTCTGTGGCAGTCCGTGTTTGTCCAGACTTTTTCTTTCGTGGACGAGCACAGACGACCACGGACTGACACGGACCTTGCAACACTGTCTGCCGCACTGTGTTCTTCGTTATTCCGGTATTTCCTCAGCACGTTCAGGTGAGACTTTTTTTGTGTCAGCATATTTTGCTTTGTTCTCTTCCTGAATCATAAGATAAGCCCTCAGCACATCAGCCTCAATCCGTCCTCTCCGTTTGGTGGGCACAGGCATTCTCAACTGGAGGGTCACCTTGTCATGCTCCGGTATCTGGATGTTAATTCTCGGCTCAACACCCGGTTGATCCAGCGCGTGTTTTTTTGACAAATAGGTCATCTGACGATTGGCCTGGTCAAAATAAGGCCGACATACGGCTTGAGCCGCATTCAAAAGCGCTGCTTCGGCAGTCTGCCAGTCATCAGTCATTTTAAGGTTGAGGGTGATGATATGAAACACATAGTCCCCGCCCATAAGGGTTTCATTTTTAACAAGGGCCGATAAAAACACGGCATTGGGAATGAACACAGACGATCCGGTATACTGGTGGGTTTTCACACCGGACCCCACCTCCAGAAGGGTGACCCCGGTGATATTCTGATCAAGTACATCACCCCGTACAGCGTTCACCTCGATTCTATCTCCAATGGAAAAAGGCTTGGCGCTTGATCGGAAAAGATATCCGACAATATTCAAAATAAATTCTTTGGTCGCCACAACAATGGCCGCTGCAAAAACAACGACCGTTGCACCGATGGATTGGAGTTGTTGAATCCAGATCACCACAATGGCAAACAGCCAAATAAAGAAAGCGATATTTTTTACAGCCACCATCCATTTCCGTTTTTCGCTCTGATCCATATCACGATCAAGGATCATACGGTTGCCGACCATCCGCCTCAGAAAAAAAATAACGACGGTGATCAAAAGGGTATGGAGAACATTTCCGAAAAGAGGGTGATTTACGATGACTGTCAGATCCACGGTCACATCCTTATTTATGACGAATGACACTATTTTATTAAAGGAAAATTAACGTTAACATTTTTTTGATGTTTCAATGCCCATCTGGCCATGGGTTTCACCCAGACAACGGTCATCATCAATGATACAACGATGGTAGACATGGCAAGGTTAAACCCGTAAGCTGAAATAAATCCGGCGTTGTAGCCGATGGCAGCCAGAACAAAACTAAATTCACCGATCTGTGAGAGCAGTGACCCTGCATACAGGCTTTGATGCCAGGTCATACCCATTATTTTGAATATCAATCCGTTGATAAACGTATTTATTGAAAGAACCCCAACGACCAGAGACAGAACTTCAAGCCAATTTTCCCGGAGAAACGTGATATCAAGTTGCATCCCTACTGAAACAAAAAAAAGGGATATAAATACGACCCGAAAAGGGGACAGATGATGGTGAACCCATTCTGTATTTTTTAATGCCGCAACGGCAATGCCTGCGGCAAAAGCTCCCAGAGCTGTGGATAACTCCAACAGGCCGAAAAGGGCAGCACTTCCGAAACACAACAGAAGAGCGATAAACACCTGGAATTCCGGATCAGAGAAAAAAAGCCTCCCAAAGGATATTTCCATTTTCGTCTTTTTTTTGCTGACCCAGATGATACTCAGAAGAAAAAGAGAGAAGCCGAATGCCTGTTTGGCAAATGACATTATATGCAGTTCAGGTTTGCCTAACAGCTGCAATATGAGAATCATGGGAATCACCGCAAGGTCCTGTGCAAGGAGAACTCCGATAACACTTTGGCCCACATCCGTATCCAGTTCATTGGAATCTTTCAATAATTTAATCACCACAGCCGTACTGCTCAGACTGATAACAAACCCCAAAAAAAGTATCCGGTTAAACGACCAGTTAAAGAAAATACCAATGAACCCCACAACGGCAACACTCGCGATGATTTGAAACAAGGTGCCAAAAATAACGATACGCCATTTTGCAACAAGACAAGGCAGACACATCTCAATACCCACAAAAAACATCAGTAAGACAACCCCCAGGCCCCCAAGCCTGGACACGGCCTCCGTATCCGGCAAAATCGACAGGCCAAACGGCCCAAGAGCCAGACCTGCCAAGAGATAACCCACCACGGATGGCTGCTTCAAGGACTTCATGATAAAACCAATAACAATAATAAAAAATATTGAAAAAACAAGTATGTGCATGGATGGATCAGAATGCATGGTTATGACGTCCTATGTTTGTAAAAGGAAAAAAGGGGGCTGACATCTTCAAACGTTATTTGCCAGTCACGTCAAAAGAAGTCAACAAGTAATCCAAGTATGTTCAAGCACCTTGAGTTATTTTATTAATTGGAGTAGACCGAAACCAAATGAATTTAAAAAAACACGTTAATCATACGTGAGCATGATGACCCAAGGCATCGTGAAAGATATTCTCACAAAGTCACCCACTCATCTCCATGGAATAAAGGTGAGGCTTGAAAATGGGGATGTGGGCCGGGTGAAAATTCTTGAATAAAAAAGCATGCACTAAGATTCTTATATGCCCATGGCAATTGTTTTAAACGCTTCACGTTCCATGGAATTTCCAACAACTGCAATCAGATCATCCTGGTCAAAAACAAAGTCAGCCTTGGGGTTTGTCTTCATATCCCCGTCCCTGAGAACGCCAACAACGGTGGCTCCTGTTTTTGAGCGGATGGCTGCATCCTGGATACTCTGATGAACCAGCTGGCTGCCTTCACCAAGGCGGACCCAGGACATTTCCAGCATGGTTCTGAAGTGATGGATTTTTTCCAGGAGTTTATTGTCAGGATGGGCATGGGGCCTGTTTGTATAAAGGGTCTGGCGAACTGAATCAGTGTACTGTTGAATTACTGTAACGGGCACGCCAAGGTGAAGAAGAGCCTGCCTTGATATTTCCAGGCCTGCCTCCATTTCAGGCAGCACAGCCATATAAACGCCTCTTGCATAAAGATTTCGTGCTTGTTCAATCCCTTCGGCCCTCACCACAATCCGAAGATCCGACTTTATCCGATGGGCCTGTTCAACGATACTGCGGGTTATCATTTCCGAGGGTGTTGTTACGATAAGAAGTCGTGACAAAAACAATTTTGAGGCCCCCATCACACCGGGCTGGCTCATATCCCCGAATATTAAAGGATAAGCCGCCTGTTTGCATTCACTCATCCGCTGATAATTCAACTCAACAACCACAAAGGGAACCGACAGCTGGGTCAAGATATATGCGATATGCTGGCCCACCCGGCCGCCTCCGGCAATGACGACATGCTCATGAAGTCCATTAGGAGGCATATTCTCCATCTGTGGGCCTTCTTGTTTGAACAGGTGTTTTCGGACCTGATATAACGGCTCGGCCAGATACGAAACAAATGGGCTTATGATCATGCTTAAAACCGACACGGAAAGAATCAGAGAATAGAGGTAGGAATCAATGGCCTGGCATTCAAGCCCTGTCCTTGCAAGAACAAAAGAAAACTCGCCTACCTGAAAAAGCCCCAGACCCACAGCCAAAGGCACGATATTGATGTAGCGGAAAAGTCTTGCCAACGTCGCAAAGATCAGGCCCTTTACCCCTGAAATCAGAAAAACCAGAATCATGATCGTTATCAGGTGTTGATATAGAAAGGAAGGGTCCAGAAGCATGCCCACGGAGGTGAAAAATAAAAGCCCGAAGATATCCCTTAAAGGGACGATGTCGCTTAACGCTTGGTGACCGTAATCGGATTCGTTTAGAACCATGCCCGCCACAAATGCCCCGAAAGCAAAAGACAAGCCAAACAGGTAGGTCGCATAACCAACCCCTAAACCCAGGGCTGTGACTGTCAGGATAAACAGCTCTCTGGAATTCCACTGGGCCACATAGGACAGAAAAAGGGGCAGAATTTTTCTGCCCAGGTAAAACATACCGACCAAAAATCCGACAGATTTGATCACGGCGAGTCCAAGAAGCGGTAAGCCTCCTTTGGGGTCGCTCAGTTGGGGAAGGATGATCATCATGGGGACAACGGCAAGATCCTGAACAATGAGCATCCCGATCATAACCCGACTGGACAGGGTCCCCATAAGACCCCGGCTCATCAAAATTTTCAGAGTCACCATGGTGCTGGACAATGAAATCAGTGCTCCAAACCACATTGACGATGCGGTGGTCCATCCCATGTAACGCCCTGCCCCATATCCCAGAGCCATGGTAAGAAGGATCTGAACAGGCGTTCCGATCAAAGCGATGGCACGGACAGGTTTCAGTTCATCAAGGGAAAATTCGAGCCCCAGGGCAAATAATAGAAGAGCCACCCCGATTTCAGCAAGAAGTTCTATCTCATGGGTATCACCAACGGTTATTCCGCCGGTATAAGGGCCCACAACAACCCCGGCAAGAATATAGCCCAGTATCAGGGGTTGTTTGAATTTCTGGGCCAGGAGTGCTCCCATCAACGCGGCCACAACGATGATCACGATATCTGCGGCTAAGCCCATAATCTGTTTCCTCTTATCCGTGTGAAGGACCTTAGCCACATATGACTGACGGTCCCATTTTTAGACAGCAGCAACTAACATATTATAATTTGCGACGGGGATAAAGTGTAATCATTAACAGAGGGAATGTATATCATCCCAGCGGAACATACTGTGACAGAAAATTATTCACGGCCGAAAAGACAGACGCGCTGATGGGCCCCCGGACGATTCCATGAAGATGGTAATCAATCGCCACATATTTTTTTTCAGGGATTCGGATGCGATCAAAAATTCTCTCACCGGCCATAGGGCTCACCTTGGGGTCACGATTTCCCTGGATAACAAGCGCAGGAATACAAAGCCCGGGAAGCCCTTGCTGCACCTTGCGCATTAGAGCTTTTACCTGATTAAAGCCATGAATAGGGCAGCGGTGGTAATTAATATCAGGATTATCCGGATGATTTTGTGCAAACCGTTTTTGAAAGGAATCCAGCTTAATGGTCCGGGCAAACCAATTCCAGTATTCGATTATTTCGGAAAAATATGATGAAAGGCTTTTAAACTTCATGGGAGCACTGACAGAGACAACGGCTTTGTATCTTTCAGGGTGTCGTATGGCCTGGAGCAAGGCAATCCCCGCTCCGGTTGAAAACCCGGCCACAACAATCCGGTCGGAACACAAGGATAAAATCTCGTATCCCCTATCCACCGAATCAAGCCAGTTGCCATAATTTTGGAAGTCAAGGTCTATGGCCGAGGTCCCGTGGCCTGACAATCGTGGCGCATAAACCGTATACCCTTGGGAATAAAGATCTTCCGCCCAGTCCCTGACTTCATGGGGGGCAGCCATAAACCCGTGAATAAGAAGCACCGCACCTTTTGCCCCGGGGTGATGGAGCAAGAACGGTTCCCCAATTTCAGGCCCTTTGGTTTCACCGGCCAGATAATGTTTTTTATAGTCGCCCTGAAAAAGATTCCGTTCCCGATCCAGACGATTTCTGCAGGACAGTGAAAGGTCAGATTCGATCATAGAAGTGATTCAAAGTAAACCCTGTAAATCATTGCATAATGAAGGGTGCCCCCCAGAAGAACCGTGATATGAAATAGTTCATGGAAACTAAAAATACCCGGAACCATCTTGGGACGTTTGATGGCATAAATCAGCCCGCCCAAAGTAAAGGCTATACCTCCGGTAAACAGAAGCGTCACCTGGGCTCTGGACATATGGAACAAAATCTGCTTCATGGGAAAAATAGCCAACCAGCCCATGGTAATATATATGGCAACATAAAGACTTCTGGGAGCCCTGGGGAAAAAAAGCTGGGATAGAACGCCAAAACCCACCAGACCCCATTGCAAACCAATCATGGTCCATCGCCAGGGTCCTTCAAGGCAAAAATAACACACAGGCGTATAGGTTCCTGCAATCATGAAGAATATGGCAAGACGGTCCATTTTTCTCCAGAACGAAATCTCATTTTCTTCTTTTTTAAAGGCATGGTACAGGGAGCTGGCTGAAAAAAGAAATACAATGGAAAGACCGTATATCAATGCTGTGATCAAAGCCGGAACAGAGGGACTGGCCACCCGGAAAAGAAACACCAGGCCCGCAATGGATAGCAGGACTCCGGCAAGATGTGAATAAAAATTAAACGATTCCTGGACTCTGATTCCCATATTACCCCCGTCATATAACTTTTTATTAAAAAAATTATTTTAATATTTCTATGCAAAAAAAGATAGCACAAAGCAGCGCATGACATTATTTTTACAGGAAGGATATTACGGAAAGGAATATTTCATTAATAAAACCGGCGCATGTTCACATCCCATGCACCGGTTTTATGGTAATAAGGTCTATTTTTTATGCCATCAGCTCCTGTTCTGAATCAGATCACGGATCACGTCGGCATCTTCAAGGGTACTGACATCTCCCAGATCATCGGTTTTATTCTCTGCAATTTTTCTTAAAATCCGTCGCATAATCTTTCCGCTCCGGGTCTTGGGAAGTGATATGGCAAACTGAAGGGTATCCGGGGAGGCGATGGCACCGATCTCCTTTCGTACATGGTCAATCAACTCTTTTTTCAAGGCTTCTGTGGGTTCCACACCCAGCTTCAGAGTCACAAACACGTAGATACTCTGCCCTTTGATCTCATCGGGCTTGGCAGCTGCCGCTGCCTCGGCCACATCCTTGTGGAGCACCAGTGCGCTTTCCACCTCGGCCGTACTGATCCTGTGGCCCGAGATATTGATGACATCATCCACACGGCCCTGGAGGAAGTGGTACCCTTCCGCATCCATATAACAGCCGTCACCTGTAAAATACATACCCGGATACTGATAGAAATAGGTCTGCTCCCATCGGGCATGATCTCCGTAAATGGTCCTCGAAAGTCCGGGCCAGGGTTTTTCAATACACAGATGGCCGGTTTCACCTGGCTTCATTTTTTCTCCCTGTTTTTCAAAATCTTCAACCCCCGGATCACAGACCCTGGGTACGATTCCAAAAAATGGGAACTGGGCTGAACCCGGTTTGGTTGGTGCGGCTCCTGGCAGAGGAGAAATCATGATGCCCCCGGTTTCTGTCTGCCACCAGGTATCCACAATGGGGCACGATCGTCTTCCCACATTTTCGTAATACCACATCCAGGCTTCGGGGTTGATGGGTTCGCCCACGGTACCCAAAAGTTTCAGGCTGGACAGGTCCCGTTTCGCAGGCCACGATTCCCCCTGGCGTGAAAGGGCCCGAATGGCTGTGGGTGCTGTATAACAAATAGTGATTTTATATCTCTCGATCAGCTCCCAGGCTCTGTCCGGTGCTGGATAAAGGGGCGTTCCCTCATACATAAAGGTGGTGGTGCCGTTCAGCAGAGGTCCATAGACGATATAGCTGTGCCCTGTAATCCATCCAATATCGGCCATGCACCAGTAAAAACTTTCTTTTCTGAGATCAAACACCAGTTTCTGGGTCAGGTACACATAGGTCATATATCCCCCGGTTGTATGCACCTGGCCTTTGGGTTTTCCCGTGCTCCCACTGGTATAAAGAATAAAAAGGGTATCTTCGGCTTCCATGTGCTCGCATTCGCAAAAATCGCCGATATCCGGGCTGTTTATTTCCTCATCCAACCAGACATCCCGGCCCTCTTTCCAGGATGAGACGTGGCCCGTGCGCTTGACCACAATCACATGTTCCACGCTGGGGCATTTCAAAAGAGCCTGATCTGCATTGGATTTCAGATCAAAGGTTTTCCCGCCCCGGATGGATTCATCCACCGTGATCAGAAGTTTGGACTCGCTTTCCTGGATACGATGCATCAGAGCCTCTGAAGAAAATCCTCCGAATACAATACTGTGGGGCAAGCCCAGACGTGCACAGGCAAGCATGGCCACTGGCAGCTGCCAGACCATGGGCATGTACAAGGTGACCCTGTCTCCTTTTTTCAAACCCTTTTTTTTGAGGACATTGGAAAAACGACAGACTTCAGTCAGCAGTTCGCGATATGTGAACTCCCGGGTATCCTCATCGGGCTCTCCCTGCCAGACCAACGCCCGTTTATTTTCATTTTCCGTTCCCATATGACGATCCAGACAATTGTAACTCATATTTGTATATCCGCCACGAAACCACTCATGGAAGATACGCCCGTTGCGATTGTCAAAATTATATTTAAGAATGGTGTGGGGCTTCTTGAACCAGACAAGTTCTTCAGCCACCTCTTTCCAGAAAGATTCCGGTTCATTGACCGACCTTTCGTACATGGTGCGATACATTTCCAGGCTATTTATCTGCGATGTTTCAACAAAGGTCTTATCCGGATAGAATTTTGAATCTTTTTCAATCATTCCCATGCGCTCTCCTTTTTCATACATTACCGATCTAAAATTAAGGACGTTTTCTGGACGAAAAAATTACTGCTCTGGATCTTTCAAGGAAAAAGAACCTCCTGGTGTGACCAAACATGGTATCAAATTGTTGGCATGTGATTTTTCATTTAGACTGGTTATTATGTAAAACGTTTTTTACCCCGTGTCAATCGTGCTCATCCCCTTTTGGGAATCTTCTTACAGGTCAGGCTCTCCCGGAGGCAAGGTGATTTCATTCGCGGATCCAAGGGCCTCTTCTGTCTTTTTATTCCAGAATTCACGTGTTCTACTAAACACGTCGGACATCTCGTCGTCCGGTGACTGTGTCGGGGCATCGTCGGAAAGAATCACCTCCTCAAACGCAGTGGCATCCATGGTGTCCGTATCCACATGATCTTGCTCATGTTCCCATTCTTCATCCATATCGTCACTGGAATCTGACAATCCCGAAGCATTGATGTCTTCGGACCTGTCCGTAAATACAAGTTCCCCGTTCCTGTCGAACATCACCGAGATATCCAGAGTCGCCTTAAAATTCATTTTGTAGACAATCCGGTTGTCCCAGATCATCATGTCCCCTTGAACAAATTCCATCTGGTCCGGTGACATGTTTTTGGTGGCCACACGTGAAAGTGTTTCAGGATTCAATTTTTCCATAATAGAAGAAATCAATTCCTTCTCACCTGCTTTGATACTGTCCGAATCGGCAATTTTCATGGTGTCAGACTCCCCTGATGATGGTGGACATGGCCAGGACTGGAAAAAGCCATGGGCCGGTATTATTCTGGAGGTACATAAGGTTGCATGGTGCTTCTGGGTGATGCTATCTTTTTAATTATAGTTCAATAATCCATTTCTTGTCAATTCTATCCCCATCAAACACATCATCTGTGTCTTGATTGTTTATTTGGCATTTTTCCTTTTATGCTTCATGGTATTGCCAAAGAAAAAAAAATCTGTTAGAATTTGTCATAATTTTCAAAGGGCTTTAATCCATATAATTGGCACGCCCCCTTAAGTTCAGTATTAAATATACCGATATTCTAATTTAGAAAAAAATCCTTAAATTCATTTAATTATGAGGGATTCCACAACATGATTGGTAATGGACTTGTCAATTCCATTCGTTAAACCAAACACCCTGTCGTATCATGTTATTCAAATGGCCGCGAAATCGCTGCGAAGCCGTTTTTAAGGGCCTTTAATGGAGTAAATGAGGGATTCGCCCGATGTTTATCCTTGAATATGCCTCCGCATCATACGATATATGAATCCCCTTCACTGGCGACCCGTCCAAAAGGAGACGATCAATGCCTGACAACCCTGTCATCAGGATAGGCCACTTAAAAATCACCGACCACCTGATTCTCGGAATTTCAGCAGATAAGATTAAAACAGGTGTTGAAACACTGAAACACTGCACCCTTGAACCGGTTCTCATGCATGGCTGGAACCAGGTGGCAGATGCCCTGAGTGACGGAAGCCTTGAAGGAGCCTTTATCCTGGCACCCACTGCCATGGACCTGTTCAAATCCGGTGTTCCCATCAAACTGATATTGTTCACCCACAGATCAGGAAGTATTCTGGTCAAAAACAAGGCTGCAGGCATTAAACGCATGCAGGATTTCAAAGGCAAGATTGTTCTGATCCCTTACCAACTCAGTGTCCACCACATGCTCTTCCATAAACTGCTGGCTGAAATGGGGCTCAAGCCAGGAACCACCAAAGACCCCCATGCCGATGTTTTTCTGGAAGTCATGGCACCCTCCATGATGCCCGAGGCTATCCAGTATGATGAAGACGGTGAAATCGGAGGTTTTATTGTTGCAGAACCCATTGGCACCCTGGCCATTAAACAAGGGTATGGCGAGCAGGTCTGTCTGTCAAAGGACCTCTGGCCCGGTCACCCCTGCTGTGTTTTTGTGGCCAGAGACGAGATCATTGAGCGTTACCCCCAGGCCATTCAGGAGATAACCAACAGTTTTGTCCAATCCGGCTTTTTCGTGGATAAAAATCCAGGGAAAGCCGCCGTGGTGGGAGCCGAATTCCTGGGACAGGGCGTGGACATTATCTCCTCGGTCCTCTCTGATCCTTCGGACAGAATCACGACCAGTGAACTTTTCCCAAAAATCAATGACCTGATCGTCATCCAGAATTACATGATCCATGATATGAACATCATGACAACCGCCATTGATATGAATGTATTTGTTGACCCACGATTCGCAAAAGCTGCGGGAGCAAAATAAGCCCTTACGATATCAGAAATAGACGTTCCAGCTGTTAACTCAATATAAGGAGAGTCGCAATGCCCCTTGACATGAATATGACCATTTTAGTTGTTGATGATTCCGGAACCATGCGCCTGATGTTCAAGCAGTATCTGAACAAAGGAGGTTTCAGGAATATACTCATGGCGATTGACGGAAAAGACGCCGTCAAGAAACTTGAAGAGGGTGGAAAAATTGATCTGATTATCAGTGACTGGAATATGCCGAATATGGACGGGCTTGCGCTGCTCCAATGGGTTCGGGGTCATGCCATATACAAGACGATGCCCTTTATCATGGCCACGGCCCAGGGCGATAAAACCCAGCAGATGGTCGTCAAGGAAAATGGAGGCAATGGCCATATCTCGAAACCCTTTGATACCGAAGAACTCAAAAAGAAAATTGAAGCGGTATTCCTTGGCACCCTGGATAAAACGTCTGAAATACGTGTTCCTGAAATGGTGGGTGGCAAGGTTAAGATCAAACTGGCCCACATCCAGATTACCGACCATTTGATCCTGGGTGTTCTTAAACATCAGATCGAAACCGGCCAGGTCAAACCCGATACCTTCATCCTTGAAACAGAATGCATCAACGGCTGGAATCCTATTCAAGAAAAACTTGAAACAGCTCGTGTGGACGGGGCTTTTGTCCTGGCCCCCATAGCCATGGATCTCTTTGCCTTTAATGTCCCCATCAAACTGGTTCTTCTGGCCCATAAAAACGGAAGCGGTTTTATTCGCAACAAGAACTACGCGACAGAACCATCCGATTCCATAAAGGATTTTTACAAATACAAAGTGGTCAATATCCCCCATAAAATGTCCATACACAATATGCTTGCCCATAAATTTCTCACGGGCCTTGGGTTGAAACCGGGTGTCCCCGGGAAAAAAGCCATTGATGTCCGTTTCGAAGTGGTTCCGCCCATCAAAATGCCCGCCATTATGAAAGAAAATGAAGATGTGGGAGGTTTTATCGTTGCCGAGCCCATCTGCACCAAAACCATTTCAGCCGGAATCGGGGAAATGGAGTTTATTTCCGCCACCCTGTGGAAAGATCATCCCTGCTGCGTTGTTGCCCTTCGTGACGAGGTGGTTCAGGGTTACCCCGATGCAGTCTTCGAATTAACAAACCTGCTTGTAAAGGCGGGGAAATATGTTGAAAAGCATAAGGATAAAGCAGCAAATATCGCCGTAAACTTCCTTGATCCTGATAAGAGCCTGGGTTTGAACACCAACGTTCTTACCAATGTCCTCAATCAGGAGGGCGGAATCACCATGAACCATCTCTATCCTGAAAAAAAAGATTTGGATAAAATCCAGCAATATATGTTTCACGAGATGGATATCGGCAAAGTCATCAATCTGGATGATTTCGTTGATCTGAGGTTTGCGGATAAAGCCTGCTAATAAACCCTCTAAATTAATGACGAACTCGTAAAAAGTCAACAGATGGCTGACGCCATCAATTAATGAAGGGTCTTGTGCAAGGTATCCTCAAGAGCCCCCGAGTTTTCCAAAAAATCCATAAAACGCCGGATAGAATCCTCGGGGGTATAGAATTTTTCCAGAATGTCTTCATCACTCAGACAGACAACCTCTTGGTCCATAAAGCAGTCGATACTCGATTCCATGGCCTTGCGATCCAGCCCTTCCAGACTGTGAAGAAGTATTTTTTTTAAGGCATATGCCAAGCTTTCAATCAGTGTATTCCGGTCCACAGGTTCCATGCAATGCCCTTTATAGATGGCGTCAGCCATCTGTCGACTTTTTACGAGTTCATCTTCTTTATATTTCACATAAAAATGTGTTTTTCAGATAAATCTCAAGTTCGTTAAGTATCTGCTTCTGTTCCTCATCCACGGAATCCTCTGCCCTGATTTTTTCAATCTCCTTTAATGCGCTTCGTGGCGTGAGACGTTTTTCATTTCGAAAATCCTTCATGGCCAGTGCCTCATCCTCCGGGCTAACCCTGGCCATGTACTTCCGGTAGCCATCGTCAAGACCACTGAGCGGGGCATCCGGAAAATTCCTGAAAAGAACCCGCGTGGCCTGTGTGCCTAAGGGACATTCACCGAATTTCGAAATAAATTGCGCACCTTCTGATCGGATGTGCTGATGAAACAGGCGGCAAAGGGTCTGTTGTTCACGACTGAGAAATCCGGACAGGTACAGGGCCGCATCCACATCCACATCATCCACATCAGGATACCTGAATTCCCTGAACCTGGAAATCATGGCATAAAACAGCTTTTTTTCACCCTGGAGCCAGGCCAGATTTTCCTCAACCCGTGCTTTACGTTCGTCACTGAGCCGCCCCATGAAACGATCCAGGGGGGGAAGAATGATCTGGGGTTCACCCATACGCTTCCGAAAAACCCTGACATTGTCAAAGGAGTCATCCGCCCTGGTTTGACGCAGTTCGTCATCATCCAGTTTCAGCCAGAGGCTCTGGTTCTTGTATGGTATGGAATCCCCAAGATAAAGTACCGGGGCCTGATAAAGCTGAGCCGCTCCGAATTTGCTACCGGTCATGATCCCCTTAAGATGCATTCCGGCAGAAGAGTCAAAGGCAGAGGGAAGTTTAAAAATCCTCTCCTGGTCACTGGCCTTATTAAAATAACCCATCACATAATCCCACATGCCCTTTTCCGAGATAAACCGCCTGGCAAGCTCAACCGTGGCTTCCACATCCACCATGGCATCATGGGACCTACCTGTGGCAAGATTGTTTTGGCTGGAAATATGTTCAAGTTTCAGTGTGGGCTTCCCGTCCACCTCTGGCCAAGTGATAACGCCAGGCATGTAAAGGTAGTAAAGGACTGCCATGGGCAGGAGATCCATGCGGCCACATTGGTTTGCATATTGATGGGTATAGGGGGGTAACAGGTTCCGGTAAAAGCAAAATCGCAAAAACTCGTCATCAAAGCCCAGGGTATTGTAACCCAGACTAAGGGTCCCCGGCGTGTTCAAAAGGGCATGAATATGCTGGGCCGCTTCAAACTCGGTAAGTCCGTCACGGGTATCGGCAATACCAATCCTGTGTGTGATTGAAGCCCGTGGTGATGGGACAACATCCGGCCGTAGTTTTACTCGGATGGAATAGCGTTCTATTTCCCTGAGCTCTGCATCGGTACTGATTGCTGCAAATTGAAGGATCTGGTCAAAAGCTTTGTTTAAACCGGTTGTTTCCAGATCATAGAAAAGGAAACGTTTCATCAGCTCAACTTATCGATAATCGCCTGAAGTTGGGGCTTCAGACTAATGAATTTCTTGGCAAGAAAGGGATCAAAATGGCTTCCACTCCAGTTTTCTATTTCACGAATGGCCTCGTTCACCGTCCAGGCTTTTTTGTAAGGTCGTTCTGACACCAGCGCATCAAACACGTCACAGATGCAAACAATTCTGCCCGCAAGGGGAATTTCATCCCCCCGGAGTCCTTCGAAATAACCGCTGCCGTCCCATCTCTCATGATGTGTTTTTGCTATAATTTCAGCAATTTGCATTAACTTTGAATTGCTCCCCGACAAAAGTTCGCCCCCAATGATGGAATGTCTCTTCATTTCCTCCCATTCCTCGGTGTCCAAGGCTCCGGGTTTGAGAAGAATTTTATCAGCAATCCCGATTTTACCGGCGTCATGCATGGTACTTGCCAGGGCAATAAGTTCGCATTCCTCTTTCTCCATACCGACAGCCTCACCAAGCAGACGGCAGTATTCACTCATCCGCTGGACATGCTGGCCCGTACCCTCATCCCTGTATTCCGAAGCCAGACCCAGCCTATTGATAATTTCAATCTGGGTTTCTTCCAGTTCCCTGGTCCGCTCTTTGACTTTTCCCTCCAGAACAAAATTCTGCTCTTTCAACTCGGCCTGGGAGGTAATAAGGGTCAAATGGGTTCTGACTCTGGCTTTGACTTCCGAAATATCAAAGGGTTTGGTGATATAATCCACGGCCCCCATTTCAAAACCCCTGGTCTTATGTTCCGGAGCATCCATGGCCGTGATAAAAATGATGGGGATATCATGTGTTTCCTTATTCGCTTTCAATTGCCTGCACACATCATATCCATCCATCTCCGGCATCAGCACATCCAGAAGGATAAGATCCACATGGTTTTTGTTGGCATATTCAATGGCTTTTTTGCCATTCAAGGCAACACCCAGTTTAAAATCATCTTTCAGAGTCTGAACCAGAATGTCGATATTTGTTTTCGTATCATCCACAAGCAGAACCCTGCACGTGCTCAAATCGCGCATATAACTAAAACCCCAGTTGTTTCTTCAGTTTCCTGTCAATTGTTTTCAGAGTAAGACATGCCTCTTCAAAATTGTACTCGACAACCTGCCTTTCCAGGATACGCCCAAGATCTTCGAATTCAGGGTTAACCGAACCAAATGAGAACCCCTGTTTAATTTCATTGAAACAGGTTTCCGATTTGACAGGATCCGATTCTTTAAGGCCTTCGCCCAAGTCCTTGAACAGGGCAAAAAGCTTTTCAGGATCCAGCGTTCCGCATGGATCCACCACATGGACCTTGGTTTCCACCTTGCGTCCCAACATGGCGATTGAATCGGATACACGTAAAAATGCTTCCTCAACCACAGGAATCAACATGACAACCCGTTCTATATTCTTTTTGACACAGGCTTGTTCAAGAATGCCGGCAACGGACTTTAATTCAAAGGCTGAGATATTCCCCGACGCACCTTTCAGGGCATGTGCCAGCAATCGTGCATCTGTATAATTACCTTGTTCAATGACGTCTGTAAACTCAATAAAAAAGTTTTTAAATGACCTTATGAATTCCCGACTGATTTCAAAATAGCGGTGCCAATTTCCTCCGAGTCTCTGGAGACCCTCCCCCACATCCAGTCCCGGAAGGCTGAATTTATCAGAGCAGGTCTGATGCTCCCCATCACTTGAGTGGGTGGTATGTAAAAAATCAAGCTCCTCATCAAGACGTGAGATGTTATTTCTCAGTGCTGAAAAAAGCTCCTTGCGGTCAATGGGCTTGGGTACGTAATCATCCATGCCTGCAGCAATGCACCGTTCCCTGTCACCATACATGGCATGGGCTGTCATGGCGATGATAGGCACATCGGTCATTTTCAACTGATTCCTGATATACCGTGAGGCTTCAAGGCCGTCCATTTCAGGCATCTGAACATCCATCAGCACCGCATCGAAGTGTGTACCCCGAATGGCTTCGATGGCTTCAAGACCATTGCTGGCTTTATCCACCGTGATGCCTGCGGAGATCAATATTTCCGTGGCCACCATCTGGTTGATGGGATTGTCTTCCACCAGAAGCACCCTCACATCGTTAAACTCATCCCACGATCTCAAGCCCTGGGCATCATCGCGGTTTTTCATGACCCTGAAACCAAAAATTTCCATAATGGTGTCAAAAAGTATGGATTGCTTGACTGGCTTCATTAGAAAGCTGTCCACCCCCGCAGCTCTGGCACGTTGCACATCACCTTCACGGCCATAGCCACCCATACAGATAATGGGCGGGGCTTTCCGGGTTTCGTCGTTCTTGATCCGATTGATAACATCAATACCATCCATACCCGGGAGTTTGACGTCCATGATAATCAGACTGTAAGGTTCCTGGCTCTGGGACAACGCATACATCTGCAAAGCAGACTCCGACGAATTCGCCAGATCGGTTCTGAACCCGAATGACTCCACAAATCGCTTAACGATTAACAATGTTGAGGGATTGTCATCCACAATAAGGACTTTCGTATTCTTGAGGTTGGGCGGCACCACCTGGGGTAGTTCGATGTCGCCGTTGACAATTCCCGTTTCAATGGTAAAGTAAAAGCAACTGCCCTTGCCCAATTCACTTTCAACCCATATTGTACCACCCATCATCGTAACGATTTTTTTGCATATGGCCAGCCCAAGACCTGTACCGCCATATTTCCGAGTGGTGGAGCCGTCAGCCTGGGCAAAGGCATCAAAAAGCTTATCGGAAATCCTTGAGTCGATGCCGATACCCGTATCCCTCACAGAAAAAACAAGTCTGGCCCGGTCAGTCACCCGTGACTGGATTTTCACGGAAATGCAGATTTCTCCCTTTTTCGTGAATTTAAAGGCATTGGATGTAAGATTGGCCAGAACCTGCCGCAGCCTTAATGGATCGGCAATAAGCTTACGCGGTGCATCAGCATCAATGTCCACCACCAGTTCAATATCTTTGGTCATGCTCCTTTCAAGAAACATATCGGACACTTCTTCGATCACAGAGCGGAGATAAAATGGGACATTTTCAAAACCCAGTTTGCCTGCATCAATCTTTGAAAAATCCAAAATATCGTTGATCAGTTCAAGCAATGACCGTGAAGAAGAACGGACAATGCTGAGATACTCTTTCTGTTTGCGGTTCATATCCGTATGCATCACAAGATCGCACATCCCGATAATTGCATTCATGGGGGTTCTTATTTCATGGCTCATATTGGCCAGAAACTCGCTTTTCGCTTTCCCCGAAGCATCGGCCGACTCTTTTGCTTTTTTCAACTTGTCGTTGATTTCCTTGAGTTCAGACGTCCGCTCCTCCACCCGCTTCTCCAACTCATCATGGGCTTTCTGAAGAGCGAATTCAGCCTGTTTTCTGGGTGTGATATCAATCACTGATGCAAAGGTCTTTCCGGTTGTTTCATCGGAATTCACCTCAGAAAAAACATGAATGATTTCACCATCTTTTCTCACAAGTTTAAATTCATATTCCGTGGGAGGGCTCTCACCCTTGGCAAGCCTTTCAAGGTAAGACTGCTTAAGCAGCGACAGATCCTCTTTTTCCACAAAATCCATCCACTTAAATTTCCCTTCAATTTCCTCACGTCTGTAACCGGTCATCTTTTCCAGCTTGGGGTTGGACTCGGAGACAATCATGTCTTGTTCAATCACCAAGAGTCCTGCCCCAGTATTTTGAAAAATATTCCTGTATTTGGTATTACTGATCTCAAGGGCAAGTGTTCTCTTCTTTGTTTCATCTCGGAATTTTTCAATACGAAAAATAAATTTATATACATAGATAAGGACCGCGAGACACATGATCAAAAGAAATAATTCAGGCGTGTTAAAACCCAAAAAATAGACCCGGAAAAGAAAAACAAAGGGGGCGATAAGCCCGATACTCCAGCTAAGCAGTTTAAAGGCCCGAATTCCATATTGAATCGCATTACCAACAACAATAATAACCGTAAAAAGCATCAAGGGGGCGGGTCGGCAGGGGTCATAGATCCATACAAAGTAAGACAGGGTCAGATCTGCAAGGATACTCGGTCTTATATAGCGCCAGATCAAGCCGTGGTGGCCCATTTTCCAGCGGTTAAACAGTTGAATGAGGGTATAGCCTGCCAGGAAAGCCCATACCAGGTTTTTCATGATCAGGGGTGATTCCGGCATCAGGTAAATATACAATAGAAAACACAGAAGCAGTAATCCGCGGACCAGATACTGCAATCTCGGAACATTGCATTGTTTATACTTCGCCCACCCTTTTACCCCGATAGGCTCTTCAACACCGAGGCCCCCATCACCCATTTTTCATACCCTTCGCGCAGTCCGTTTTCTGGCACCTGAGATATATAAGCCCGATTCCCCCTCGCACGATCCATGCCCAACGTGTGACCCATATCTTTCTGGGCACGTTTTGAAGATATCCATTCGCAATTGTACACCTGGAATATTTAAGATGTATTTCAGCTGAAATATTAAGTCAATAGAAGAATTTCAACAGGTTAACCTGCCTGAAATATTTAAGGGTGTCACCCCTAAGATTTGCAGAAGAATTAATAATTTTTTATATAATAAATCAGTAACTTACTTAAACATTACCCCCAATTTATATATCCACCAAGTCCACTCACTCCTCAGACATCACAATCCTAAGACCCAGATTGACATATTTCAATCCCTGGGCCATACGGCGGCGTGCCGTTGTCCTGCATCGTTTTGCATCAAGATTGTAACCGCCACCCCTGGCCACCCGGTCCATACCATGGGACAACCTGCCCGGCATGTCGGGCTTGCCTTTTTTGTAGGCTTCGTCGTCAAAAATATCCTCACACCATTCCATGACATTGCCACACATATCGAAAAGGCCCAGACTATTGGGTTGTTTCAAACCCACGGCCTGGGTAGAGTGATTGCTGTTTTCCTTGTACCAGGCCACATCACCGATGTCTTTTCCTCCGGCGTACAATTCCACGTTGCCCCTGCTCCTGGCCGCGTATTCCCATTGTTTTTCACTGGGTAAAAGAAACAGACTCCCTTTTTTTGCCGAAGCGTTCATACGGATCAGAAAACGCTGGGTGTCATCCCATGAAACTTGTTCGACGGGATGCTCCGGTGATTTGATGAAATGGGAGGGATTGTTACCCATCACCATTTTCCACTGCTGCTGCGTCACCGGATAGCGACCGAGCCAAAAGCCATCGACCTCAACGTCATGGGCCGGTTTTTCATTGGAAAGACTGTACTCATCACCATCAATGCAGCCCATTTTGAATGTACCGCCGTCAACCCAGACAAAATCCATCTGGGTCGAAGGCTCCCGCCATTGCTTGACAGACACCCTGGAATAAGATTTAGAGACGGATATATTGCTGTTTTTCCGTGTCCCCATATCCATGGTGGTTGAAAAATGTTCATCACCTTCTTTATCCTTTTCACCGGCTGCTTTGGGTGCCTGTTTAGAAACAAAGGCATTTTCACCTGTAAGGGGATTTTCTATTTTCCGGATATGACCAAGTATTTCCTCAAAACTGCCCGGCCGCTTATCAGCATCAAATTTCAGACATAAGAGAATAAGCTCACGAATGGTGTCCGGAATAAATGTGTTATCATAACGGATCCCCTTTTCCTTGATCTGTCCGATGCGCTCAATAAAATCATCATTTTCATAGGGCAGCTGACCTTCCCAGATATAATAGGACACCAACCCATAGGAATAAATCGCTGATAATAGGGTGGGTCTTTCACCCTTGAGTACCATTTCAGGGGCAGACCAGTTGGGCGTAAACTGAGCATTGGTAATGGTGGACACGCTGCTCAGACGCTTCAACCCTCCAAGATCCCCGATCAACAGACGGTCATCATCACTGATCAGAAGATTGGATGGTTTGAAATCCGTTAACAAAAAGATATTCCTCATTCCTCTGGACAGACGTTCAAGGACCTCGGCAAGAGATTTCATGTAACGGATACCCGTTGCGGCAGACAGGGGGAAATTATCGATGATATGGTCCTGAAGATTAACAGGACAGAGTTCCATTAAAATGACCAGATAGGCTTCGGCCTCCTTTTTGGACACATGCTTGTCCACCAGATGGAAATCATGGACACCGACAACACCATCTCCCTTGATGGTTTCATAGTATTCTCTCACAGCATGAAAATCCTGGGACACTTTGGAATCAAGATCTGTCTCCGTTTTATAAAGCCGCGACCGCTCCACACGGATGGGTACGATTTTAACAGCCCTTTCCTTGAACTGGTCCTTGACCTTGTAGACACTCCCATGAATCCCTTCACCGATTTTATCCACAATGTCATATGTTGGAAGACACTTTTTAATAATATCTTTCATCCACTTCTCCGCGCTGTTTCCCAATGCATATCATGATGGTAAAGTAAAAAACAAAATATCATCTTACCCTGGCCGTGGTGTTTTGTTTCAGGAATGATATATTCTGGCAATAATAAAGCTGGTGTTATCTTTCAATCTTATTTTTTTCAAAGCCTCAATAAGGTTTTCGGCCCTGGACAGGGGTTCGGAGCCCAGTATGTCAAGAATCTCCTGATTGCGCATGATATCGCTCACACCGTCAGAACATATCAGATAAAAGGTGTCAGAATAAATATCTTCCTCAAAAATGTTGAGGTCATATTTTAATTTTGCCTTGATAAAGGCTGGGCCAATGCCGAAATTCACCACATTTTTATAGGGGTGATGAAAGGCATCATTTTCATTGATCAATCCTTTTGTAAGAAGATCCTGAACCAGGGAATGGTCCTGGGACACGCATTGGATTCCTTCCTCTGAAATCCGATAAACCCTGCTGTCTCCTGCATTGAATACGATCACACGATTATTTTTAGCCATGAGCCCGGCAAGCGTGGTTCCGCTTCCCTTGGGCAGGCAATGGGTTGATGAGTTCTGGACCAAGGACATGATCGTTTGGAGGCTTTCACCTGAAAAATCAACAAGATCAACGATGGTGTTTAATTTTTCACAGACAAACCGACTGGCCTCTTCCCCTGCATCATGTCCGCCCATGCCATCACAGACAGCCATGATAACAAAATCCGATTCATACTGTGCGCGGGTGGTCAAACGATCTTCCTGATATACTTGATGCTCGATGAGTATGCAGTCCTCCTGTTCAGTTCTGGGCCCGACATCCATCACACATACGTATCTGCATTTCATTAGTTTGAATATCCTTGGTATTATAAGATATCTTCCATTGACTAGATTTTTTACCGTGCATTCCCCTTCGCCTGCACAAATCTGTTTTTAGCGATATCTTTTTCTGATATAAGGAGATTACATAGGGTTATGGTAAGTTACAAGTTTTATTTTTTCTGATACTTAAAAAAAAACACGAACGGAAAGGCAGCATGGACAATCATCTTGACGAAAAAAGCAGGACAAAGATAAAGAAAGAAGCCCATGATCTTCAGAAACTTGGAGAACGACTGATCAGTCTCAGCCATGACCAGCTTGGGGCGATTGATATCCCTCCCGAACTGAGAGAAGCGGTCCGGACCATCCGATCGATCAACTCAAATCAGGCGAAACGCAGGCAACTTCAATATATAGGCGCCTTGATGCGAACCATCGACACCCAGCCGATTCACCAGGCCCTTTCTTATATTGAGGCAGGCATCTCTTTGAAAAAAAACAAGGACACGCAAGAAAAAGAATGGGCCAAGGCACTTGTGGACGGAGACGACTCTGTCCATGACACACTCCTTTCCAGATTCCCTGGAACAGACCGCCAGAAACTTCAACAACTAACCCGGAATGCCAGAAAGCTCAAAGAAGGCCCAAATGCATTAAAATCATTTAAACTACTAGTCAAATATATAAAAGAGCTCAGTATCTCCTGATTGCTTCCACACTCTATGGCATAAACGCAGTTCGCCCTCGTGTGAAGGACAGCTCACTCCATGAAAAAATCCCTCTGGAGCCATGCCCCGGGGTCAGGGCTCCAGCGGTTTTCGGATTTTCCATCTGCTATGTACCCAAAACCACTGGGATGGATCCTATCAGGTACAACGCCATATAAATGGCTTATGACACAAAACGATCAATCAAATTCATCATTATCAGACTATTTTATCTTTCAAGGACATCTATGTAAAATAACCTGGGAGGTGCCATTTCCGATAGTCATCTGATCAGGCATAAACAACTATACATTCAAAACACTCTGGAAGGCAACCAAAGTATGCGTTAAAGGGCACTCATCAACCCTGGTTGAGCATATCAAGGGCCTCCTCTGCGCTCATATTATCATGAACAATGGCACAAGCTGCCTTTACAAACAAAGATGGTTTTTTGTGCTGAAAGACATTCCGCCCGATGGACAGGCCTTTGGCTCCTGCCTTCATGGCACCTTCAATGGTCTGAAACATCTCCCGTGGACTCAGTTTGCTGCCCCCTGCAATCAAAATAGGCGCAGGACAACCCTGGACCACTTCCGCAAACGATTCCGGGTCACCGGTATAATTGGTCTTTACAAAATCAGCTCCCAACTCTGCACCTACCCTGGCCGCCACCTTTACAACCTCAACAGACCGTTCATCTTTGATCATAGGCCCCCTGGGGTACATCATGGCAATCAGGGGCATGCCCCAATAATTACATTCCACGGCAATCCGTCCCAGGTCCTTGAGCATATCCGCTTCGTCGTCATCCCCGATATTTACATGAACAGACACCCCATCCGCCCCCATGCGTAAGGCATTTTCTACAGTATTGACAAGGACCTTCCGGTTGGGCCGGGTGGAAAGCATGGTGGATGCCGACAAATGAAGAACCAGCCCAATGTCTTTGCCTTGATGGCGATGTCCGTAACGGGGAAGACCAATGTGCCCAATCACGGCATTGGCACCCCCTTCAGCAACATCGTTGACGGCTTTCGAAATATCAATCAGGCCTTCGATGGGTCCCACTGTGGCCCCATGATCCATGGGTACGATAACCGTTTTCCCCGTATTTCTGTTCATGATTCGTTCCATACGTATGGCCTTACCTACGGTAATCATCTGTTCCTCCTAAAAAAATATTAATTATTGCCATGCAATTCATTTGTTTAAATATCGTGCTGTCATATCAATTATACGGAAAAAAACAAAATCAAAAAAATTAAAAATGTTGTAAAAAGCAAATCTTCATGATTAGTATACTTAAAAATATATAAAAGAGCCCCCATGTTCGATCAGTTTATGAGAATTGTCCCTGCAGTGGACTGTGTTTTTCCATGGTTCGCTCTGTAAAGGCTTTTGTTGTCACTTATCAAATAAGGAGATTGTGTTTTGGCTAACGGAACAGTAAAATGGTTTAGTAACAAAAAAGGTTTTGGGTTTATTGAGCGTGAAGATGGAGCTGATGTGTTTGTCCACCATTCATCAATCACCATGGACGGATTCAAAACACTTGAAGAAGGTGAAAAGGTATCCTTTGAAGTCGAAGACACGAACCGGGGCCCAAGCGCCAGAAATGTCTTGAAGCTTTAATACATCTTTTGAAACAACTGATATAAAGGCACCGGATGCTCGTTCCCGGTGCCTTTTTTTATGGTGATTTTTGACTTTACCATTGATAAAGATTTAAAAACCATGTATTTTAATTAAAGAATTTTTAATTTGATTCCAAAAAGCAGACATCTGTCAACATCACATTCCATCCATTTTTGTTCCTGTTTCAAAATATTTTCCCAATTCGTTTATCTGCTGCGTCTTTACATGAAACGGCAAATGATCAGAACACAACAAAACCGGGGATTTCTTATCCGTGGCAACAACTCTCATGATCAGAAAAAACAGGACGATGGATGCCATGAAAACCATGGCTTCGGCCATCACCCATGATTTCAATAATATTCTGACCACCATTTCATATTCCATTGAACTGGCAATGGGTGATATACCTGAAAACTCATTGACTTATGAAGATCTGGACCGGGTGCTTAAGACCAGCCTGGAAGCCGGGCAGTATATCCGAGAGATCATGTCGTTCTGTAAACCTGCCAAGTCCGGTGTTACAACCTTCGACATTCTTCCGTTTGCCCAAGAGGCTGTGGCCCGAATCCAAAAACGTATCCCTGAGGGCACTGATTTCCAGTGTGAACTTCCTGTGGAATCGCACACTGCAAAGGCCGATCCGGAGCAGTTAAATGAGATTTTCGATCATGTGATCGACAATTGTGTGCAGTCCCTGGCTCCTTCGAGAGGCCGGATTGAATTAAAAATAAGCTATGACCGTATGCCCGGCCAGGAAACAGACAGTGAAACATGTCTTAAAATGAGCATTTCGGATACGGGTTCCGGTATCCCGAAAGATATTATGCCCTTTATTTTTGATCCGTTTTTCAGTACCAAGGCCAAGGATGCACACAAGGGCCTTGGGCTTTCCATCGTGTACAGTCTTGTTGAAAACCACGAGGGCCTCATTATGGTTTCAAGCCAGGCCTTTACCCAAACAGTCATTCATATTTATTTACCCGTAGTGAATCCCCATGATGAATGAAAACCATTTAACGAGTCCACACATTCTGGTCATCGATGATGACAAACGGTTTTGTGAAACCATGCGAAGCCTTGTGGTAAGGCTTGGCTATCAATGCCATACCGCTTTTTGCATGAATGATGGTCTTTTACTTCTCCGGAAGACTCCCATTGATCTGGTGTTCCTGGACGTGTTTCTGCCTGACGGTAATGGCATTGATTATATTGATGAAATCAGGCACTGCCCTTCCGAGCCGGAAGTCATCATGCTCACAGGCCAGGGCGACCCGGACGGGGCCGAGTTATCAATTCAAAAAGGGGTCTGGGATTATCTGGTCAAACCGTCATCAGCCAAGGACACCCGCCTGAGCCTGACCCGGGCACTGATGTACAGAAAAGAAAAAAAACAGGAAAGCAAGGTCAGCCATCTCAAGGTGTCCCACATCATCGGGAGCAGCCCGGAATTGAAACGCTGTTTCGACATCGTGGGCCAGGCTGCACGAACAGAATCCAACGTGCTTATCACCGGGGAAACCGGGACCGGCAAGGAGCTTTTTGCAAAAACAATCCATGACAACAGCAACAGGGCCCATAAGAATTTCATCATTGTGGACTGTGCCTCCCTGACCAAAACTCTGGTGGAAAGCCTCCTTTTCGGCAATAAAAGAGGGGCGTTCACCGGTGCTGTCACCGACCGAATCGGCTTGGTGGAATCTGCCCATAAAGGCACACTTTTTCTTGATGAAATCGGCGAGTTACCTTTATCCATCCAGAAAACATTTCTGAGAGTTCTTCAGGAGAAACGATTCAGACCCGTGGGGGATACCAAGGAAATTCACAGTGATTTCAGGCTCATTGCCGCAACCAACCGATCCCTTGAAACCATGATTTACGAAAACACCTTCCGGCAGGATCTTCTGTTTCGAATCTGTACCATTACCCTTACGTTGCCACCGTTGCGGGAACGCAGCATGGACATAAAGGATCTGGCCCTTGCCCATATCCGTTATGTTTGCAAAAAATACAATCTGCCCCCAAAACACGCTGATCCGGAATTTTTCACCATTCTTTCGGATCATCCCTGGCCAGGAAACGTCCGCCAATTGTTCAATGTACTTGAACGTGCCGTCATCGCATCCGGCACCAAGGACACCCTCTATGCCATGGACCTTCCCCAGGATGTCCGCATTGAGGTCACCCGATCATCCATTGAAAAAAACAGGGACACCACACATCAAGCACCTGCCCGCCCTGGGAGTCTGGGGTGTACACTTCCCCTGGCGTCGGAATTCATGCCCCCATCCATGTTTGAACGTAACACACCCGACCTCAAACAATTCAAATCAAGTATGGAAAAAAAATACCTGGAGGAAATTATCCGCTACACCCAAAATAATATTCAAAAAATACTTAAGATATCAGGGCTTTCCCGCTCTCATTTCTATGCACTTCTGAAAAAAAACCGGATCTCCACCAAAGCATTTCTCTCTGAACATACCGAAGAAAAGAAAAGCAGCTCATCACAATGATTTTTTTTTATGTCATGTCCTCCGGCCCTTAAGCCGGATCACTTAGAATTTGGATGCACAATCGTGGGTTCAAAACAACGATCGGGGGAAGACGGTCCGCGGTCCCAGTTAATACCCATTGGGACCGCGGACTTATCCACATGACATAAGTCCCATGAGACCTATAAAACTCATGAGACCCATAGGACCTATGCCCCAGTCCACAGCCCAAGCCGCCCCAAGAATTCACTGCTCATTTTTCCCTGAAATACTCATCCACCAGCTGTTCGGCTAGGCCCGTATACGTCTCGGGACTCAGCTCCATCATGCGTTCTTTGACCTCGGGAGGAATTTTTGTAAGCTTTGCGATAAAATCCGACAGGGTTTTACGGGTAATTTTCACACCCCGGGTCAGTTCCTTGAGCTTTTCATAGGGCTTGTCTTCACCATATACACGCATAACCGTCTGGATAGGCTCAGCCAGAAGCTCTTGATTTTCGTGAAGATCTTTTAGAATCGCATCCCGGTTCAACTCAAGCTTGCCCATGCCTTTGATGGCGTTCTTAAGCCCAATCAAATAATATCCAAAAAGAGCTCCCATATTCCTCAACACCGTACTGTCAGTCAAATCCCGTTGGAAACGTGACTGAAGCAGCTTCACGGAAAGGTGTTCCATCATGGAAATGGCGATACCCATGTTCCCTTCACTGTTTTCAAAATCAATGGGATTTACTTTGTGGGGCATGGTTGAGGAACCCACCTCTCCATCCTTGAGTTTCTGTTTGAAATAGCCCAGGGAAATGTAACCCCACATATCCCGGTCTATATCAATGATAATGGCCGCAGCACGTATCATGGAATGGAGGGTCTGTGAAATGTAGCTGTTGGGATTGATCTGGGTGGTATACAAGAGGGGTTTCAAGCCAAGGCAATCCGTAATAAATCTTTTTTCAGCAGCAATCCAGTCAATGTCCGGAAAGGCGAACACATGGGCATTGAAATTCCCGGTGGCCCCGTTCATTTTGGCTTCGATCTCAAGGGCTTCCATGACCCGGATCTCTTTTCTCAGTCGCCAGGCAAAATTCACCATTTCCTTGCCTGTGGTTGTGGGGGTTGCGGGCTGGCCATGGGTCCGGGACATCATGGCCTGGCCTTTGTATGTCAAGGCAAGGGTTTCAATGACGTCAAGAAGATTTTTCATCACCACAAGAACAAGGCTGATGCCCTCCTTGATCATCAAGGCATAGGCCGTGTTGTTGATGTCATCGGAAGTACATGAAAAATGAACCCATTCCCGTATGGCTGACAAACCTGAACGGTCCAGCTCTTCTTTGATATAATACTCCACGGCTTTTACATCATGGTTTGTTGTTTTTTCAATAGCCTTGACCCTTAGTGCGCTGTCACCGTTGAATGCGGCCATTATCCCATCGGCCTTTGTAAGATCAGCTTCAGAGATATCCGCAAGCTTCAAATCCCTGACCAGAAATTTGAGCCATTCGATTTCCACCCTGACCCTGAATTTAATCAGCCCATACTCCGAGAACGTATCCCTGAGTTCGTTGGTCAGGCGTTTGTACCGTCCGTCCAGCACAGACAATGCCATGATGCTTTCCATATAAATCTCCCTTCATCGATGTTCGGATTTATGGCCTTTTTTCGTGCCTGTCTTATAAACTTTTTTTTCTATGGGATAAAGTGTTTTCTTTGTCCATCCCACGCACCAGATTCCCCAAGGTCCGAATCCCTTCAAGAATGGTGTTGGTGACCGGATATCCGCAACTCAGGCGCACATGGTTTCCAAACATATGGGATGCCGAGCAAACGGTTCCCGGCAAAATGGCGATCTTATGCTCCAGGGCTTTCCAGTACAACGCCACGCTGTCAATTCCATCGGGCAATTGCACCCAGAGAAAGGCACCGCCCTGGGGTATCATCAGGCGTGTTTTTTCCGGAAAAAAATTCTGCACCGCCTGGGCCGTGGCCCGGACCTGCTTTCTGACCTGGGAACGCAAGACCCTTAAGTGGCGGTCATAGCCGCCACCGGAAAGAAATTCAGCCAGAACATACTGATCCAGTGACGAAGTTGAAACGGAAAAACCTGTTTTCAACCGTTGTATCCGATCTTTGAACCGTTGCCCCGGAATCACCCAGCCGATTCTGAGGCCTGGGGCAAGGGTTTTGGAAAACGACGAGCAGGTAATCACCAGATCTTTCCTGTCAAACCGTTTCAAGGACACGGGTTTGGACTCCCCGAAATAAAGTTCCGAATAGATATTGTCTTCAATAATGACGATGTCTTTGCTGTTCAAGAATTCCACCATGTCACGCTTGGTAGCGTCGGGCATAAGTGCCCCCAGGGGATTCTGAAAATTCGGCTGGGTGATACAGGCTTTGACTGTGTTTGTTTCAATGATTTTTTTCAGGGCAGCCATATCCATGCCCGTTGTGGGGTCCGTGGGAATTTCGATGACGTAAATACCCATTTCCTCCAGAAGCTGGAGAACGACAAAAAAGGTGGGCCGCTCAATAATCACCGTATCTCCAGGGCGAACCACAGCCTGGAGAGATAAGGCCAGGGCCTCCATACAGCCATTGGTCATAATAATATCGTCGGGGTCCACCCCGCCTTCAATACCCGGTGTCCTCATGGCCACCTGACGTCTGAGTTCTATATTCCCCTCAGGCAGTTCATACACAAGAAGGGACTTCATAAGGTCTGCCGATATCCCTTTTAGTATTCGTGCGAATTGCTTGTAGGGCAAACGTTCCGGAGCGATCACAAGTCCCCCGAGGGGAAGCATGCGGGGGTCGCTGATGGCCTGGTGGACCGTATGAATAATGGCGGCCAGATCAACCTTTCTGGGCGGAGACTTTTTAAGGCTGAAGGTAGGTTCTTTGAGGGTTTTGGTAAAACCACTCACATAGTAGCCAGATTTGGGCCTGGCCTCGACCAATCCCATCATTTCAAGTTCGACATAGGCCTTGTACACCGTACTGATACTCAGGTTCTGCTGCTCATGAAAATCCCTGATCGAAGGCAGCTTCTCACCGATTTTATATGTCCCGTTGGCGATCTTCAATTCAAGTTCTTCCACCAGACGCTCATAGTGAAAAGGCTCTTTTGATAATTTCATGGAATCTCCCGGATCTGTTATGCTTATTTTTCTAAAATTCTGTATCTGTTTTTTTACACCTTTTCCATATAAAATCACACCAAAAAAACAAAGACAGATCCATCGTGATTCACCGGGACGAAAAAACCATGAACATATCATCCATCACAGACTTTATAAAATATCTGATCTCACCCGAGGAAACCTGGAACAATTCCATGGATCAGCACAGAGACAGCATGATCCGGAATTCAATAAAATTTCTTGTCTGGTATGTCCTTGCCATGACCACGGCTATAGGACTTTGCCATTTGTTTAAATAACGTCGGATTTCATTTAAGGGCACGGCCGCCAGAGGCTTTAATTGCCCGTCTTCGTGTTCTTCAGTGATCTGCACGAACGGGTGATGGATAAAAAAGAAAACAACGTTTCAATCCCAGGCCTTGCAACACCGTCTGCGGAACATGTCCGTGTTTGTCCGTGACAGCCCGTGTTTGTCCGTGACAGTCCGTGATTGTCCGTGACAGCCCGTGCTTGTCCGTGACAGCCCGTGCTTGTCCGTGACAGTCCGTGCTTGTCCGTGACAGTCCGTGCTTGTCCGTGACAGTCCGTGCTTGTCCGTGACAGTCCGTGCTTGTCCGTGACAGTCCATGTTTGTCCGTGACAGTCCATGTTTGTCCAGGCTATTTCTTTCGTAGACGAACACAGACGACCACGGACATTGGAACACTGTCTGCCGCAAGGTGCTCTTCGTGTTCTTCAGTGCTATTTAACCGATTTTCAGGTTAATCTTTGGCAATATTTTTCAAGAATTTTGCGAATTCTTCGCGTACGATTCGCCGAAAGGCATGGTAAAAAAAGAGGCTCATCATTTCCGTAAACTGACCACCCTTGGCCGTAAAATCCTCGGAGGTGGCCATTTCAAGGCTGGGTTCGATATATCGGATCATCCAATCCTTGGCAACAGACCTGAAAAAATCCACAAAACGGCGGAGTTCTTCCGGATCATACCCCTCCTTGGAGCCAAAACCCGAAGTACCCATATCAGAGATCAGTTTTCCGATGACCACATCATCCCTGGAATAAATTTTAACACCATTCCGGACCTGGGACGCAAGAACACCCCAGGATTCCATCTGATCCACCCATCGGCCATCCAGTCCTGTGAGTTCGATGAATTTTTCCCTGCCTTCCACCACTTCGGATAAAAGCTGATCAATGGGTCTGGAATATTCGCTGTGTATCCATAAGGTCGACTGATCAAGAACCGATTTCTTTTTCTGGCTTTTCAGAATTTTTTTTATGACTGAAAGGGGCAGGTAATAGTTATCCTGAAGACCTTTGATGATCCGTATCTGATCGATGTAACCTTCGTCATAGTCCGCCGTGTTCTTCCCTTTTTTCCGGGGCTTGGCCAGCACCCCTTCCCGGATATAATAATGGATCGTTTCCCGAGCCACGTTTGTACGGCTGACTAACTCACTGATTTTCATGATTGGCCATCCTCAGGGTCATATCCAGGGCAGGCGTAATTATGACCCACCCACAAGCCACTTTATTTTAACAATTTTCGGGACAATACTTAGCGTCAGATTGATTTTTCGTCAACAGTAAAAAAAAATCGATTTATCTTCTTGACAACGATCAGACTAATAAATTATACGGTTGTAACACATAGTGTGTAGTCTCACTATATATTTTTTAATGAATTGTTTATACTATTTTAAAAAAAATAAATCGTCACACGTACATCTTTCGTATTCAAACCGGTTCATGTTTTTTGAGAAACATTCAACGAGGAGATTTTAACGATGGAATTAAGAGAATGCGTATTTATCGATGGTGTCAGAACCGCCAATGTCCGGGCCCATGCACAAAAAGGATGGTTCAAGGAGCTCAAACCAGATCAGACCTTAGCTGCCGTATACAAAGCTCTGTTTGAAAGAAATCCCAAAGTCAAACCCGAAGACGTGGATACCGTTATCGTGGGTACTGCCAATCCTTCGGGCTACCAGAATGATATCGGTCGATTGGCCTGGCTTGCCCATGGTTATCCGGAGCGCGTAGGATCCCAGACCGTTTCCAACCAGTGCCCTTCAGGCATGACAGCCACCATCAACGCAGCCAGAGCCATCATGACCGGAGAAGCGGACATCATGATCGCAGCTGGCGTTGAAGATATGGAAAAGGTTCCCATGGGCGCCAATATGGCATTCCCGGACCAATTCATGCAACGTTACTTCATCGGTGATATCCCCATGGGCAACACCGCAGAAAAAGTCGCTGAAATGTACGACATTTCCAGAGCCGACATGGAAAACATGGCCATCTATTCCCACAAGAATGCCCATGCTGCAACCATTTCAGGAAAATTCAAGAAAGAAATCGTTCCTCTCATGGGCAAAGACGAGGCCGGTAACGACCTCTTGGTTGAAAAAGATCAATGGATCCGTGAAACCCTTGATCCAGCCCATATGGCCACCATGAGAACACCATTCAAACTGGATGGCCGTGTCACGGCTGCCACATCTTCACCCTTGACTGCCGGTGCAGCGGCCCTTTTGATGATGAGCCGGAAAAAAGCGGATGAACTGGGCCTTTCCTACACGTACAAATACTCCTTCGGAGTCCAGGAAGGAAATGATCCCACGATTATGGGTATGGGACCGGCTGTTACCATCGAAAAAATCATCAAAAAAACAGGCATCAAAAAAGAAGACATCGGTGTTGTGGAAATGAACGAAGCCTTTGCGGCACAAGCCCTTGCCTGCATCCGTGAAACCGGTATCGACAAACCCAACGCACCCTTTGATAAAGTAAATCTCTGGGGCGGCGCCATTGCTCTGGGTCATCCTCTGGGTGAATCCGGTGCTCGAATTATCGTTACACTTCTTAATGTAATGAAAACGGAAAAGCCCGACGCAAAATACGGAATCGCCACTCTGTGCGGCGGTTTTGGTAACGGCGTTGCCGTTCTGATAGAAAAAGTCTGATCACACGGACTGCTTATATGATCCGCAGCCTGTCAAAGGCTGCGGATCTTTTATAGTTCTTTGATAATTTCAGATCAACCCGGACATAGTAGCCGTAAAACAACACCGTATTCACCTCCAGAAATTTTAAGCATGTTCCTCCTCCTGTGACGGAGCGAACCCCTCAATTTCCTTCAGCTTATGTGATCTTGTTTATGCCTTGTTTTATCATTTGATTTTTAAGGGGATCATGCTATGAAATAGTAATATCACCATTTCAAAACCAGGCTCGTCACAGAAATCATTCTCGCGAACAAGGAGGTTACTTTGTCTGAAATCATCACGTACTCAGATAAGCCATGGCTCAGCCATTACGACAACGGTGTCCCTCACAATATTGATTATGAACACATATGCCTGCCGGAAAAACTAGAAAAAATTGCCCAAACATACCCGGACCGACCCGCCTTGATTTTCATGGGATACACCATGACATATCGAGAGCTTATCGGTATGAGAAACCGTTTTGCCAGCTGTCTTGATGATTTTGGAGTCAAACAGGGTGATCGTGTGGCCATTCTTCTTCCCAATATCATTCCCTGCGTGGTCGCTTACGCAGCGATCCTGAAAATGGGTGGAATTGTGGTGATGAACAACCCACTTTACACCAATCGTGAGCTTGAACACCAGTTCAACGATTCCCAAGCCAAAGTTCTTGTGACCCTTGACCTTCTTGTGGACAGAATGCTGGACCTTCGTCCCAAAACGACCATTAATCAGATCATCTATACATCCATCGGCGATTATCTCCCCTTTCCAAAAAGCCTTCTTTTTCCCCTGGTGGCAAAAAAGAAAAAACTGGCAGCCGATGTGAAGCCTGCTGACCGTCTCTATTCGTGGAAGGATGTGATTAAATCCCACAAACCCAATCCACCGGTGGTCACCATCAAACCCGATGATATTGCCATGCTTCAATACACCGGTGGAACCACAGGGGTTTCCAAAGGTGTCATGCTCAGCCACAGCAATCTGATCAAACAACCCCAGGCACTGGATGCCTGGTTCCCGGAATTCATTGAGGGCGATCATGAAATCATGCTTGGCGCCCTGCCCTTTTTTCACATTTTCGGGATTTCATGTTCCATGAATCTTGCCCTTTCAGCAGGCTGGACCATTGTGCTGATTCCCAAACCCCAGCCCAAGGAACTTCTGGAGGCCATTCGAAAATTCAAACCCACCTTCGCACCCCTGGTCCCCACCATGCTGATCGGTATGCTTAACCACCCGGACATGGCTAAAACAGACCTTTCATGTATCAAAGGCTGTTTTTCGGGAAGCGCACCCCTTCCTGTGGAAGTTCTTAAAACATTCCAGGAAAAAACAGGGGCATCAATTTCAGAAGGTTTCGGAATGACTGAATCGTCTCCTGTTACCCATTCGAATCCATTTAAGGGAACACGTAAAATCGGTAGTATCGGTCTCCCCATATCCGACACGGAATGCCGCATTGTCAGCCTTGATGACGGAATGACTGATATGCCCACAGGTGAAATCGGTGAACTTGTAATCCGGGGGCCCCAAGTGATGCAGGGCTACTGGAACCGTCCCGATGCCACAAACGATACGATGAAAGACGGATGGCTTTATACCGGTGACATTGCCAAAATGGATGAAGACGGTTATTTTTATATTGTGGACAGAAAAAAAGACATGATTCTTTCAGGAGGTTACAACGTGTATCCACGTGATATTGATGAAATTTTTTATGAACACCCCAAAGTGGAGGAAGCCTGTGCCATCGGCATACCCCACGAAACCCGTGGTGAACAGATCAAAGTCTTCGTGGTTCTCAAAGCCGGACAGACTGCTACGGAAGAAGAATTGATTGATTACTGCAAGGACAAACTGGCAAAATACAAATTGCCGACAAAAATAGAATTCAGAACGGAACTACCCAAATCAACAGTTGGAAAAATTCTGAGAAAGGATCTCAGAAAAGAATAAGAACTCAAATGGGTTCAAAACACACTTTATTTTTAGGAGCCATGTATGCAACTTGATAATATCCAAATTGAAAAAAAAGACCATGTCGCCATTGTCACCATCAACCATCCTCCGGCCAATGCCTGGAACCTTGCCACCATGGAGGATTTCAAAAAAGCGTTGGATGATGTTGAACATGATAAGGATGTCAGGGTCATGATTCTCACCGGAGCCGGAGAAAAATGTTTTTCAGCAGGTTTTGATGTAAGCGATGCCGGCAATGTGGCAAAGACAGCCCCCCTTGGCCGTGAATTATGGCGACGTGTGGACCGTTTTCCCAAACCTGTCATTGCAGCCATCAACGGATTTGCATTGGGTGGAGGCCTTGAATTGGCCCTGTCCTGTCATTTCAGAGTCATGGTGGATACACCCAAAGCCAAAATCGGTCTCACCGAACTGAATCTGGGCATTATTCCAGGTTGGGGCGGAACCCAGAGACTCTCAGCCATCGTGGGTAAAGCCAAAGCGCTGGATATGATTCTTTTCAGCAAACGAATCGATGCCAAGGAAGCCTTTGAAATCGGCCTTGTCAACAAAATCTCAGAAGCCGGAAAAACCCTGGACGATGCCCTTGAACTGGCCGCTGCCATTGCCAAGCGTCCTCCCCTTGCCGTCAGCGCCGTCCTCAAAGCCATGTCAGCCGGAGAATACGAAGGCAAAGACCAGGGTCTTGCCATGGAATCCCAGGGCAGTGACCTGGTGTCCACATCCAAAGATGCCATCGAAGGCTTCATGTCCTTTATGCAAAAACGGGAACCCAATTTCACGGGTGAATAAATCGTCCAATCAAAAAGTCCGGCAGAATCTGCCGGACTTTTTTTGTATTCGTTCACGGGTAAGCCACACTCGTTTCCAGACGCTGGCTTGGGACGTATACATTTTTTTTATCTACCACCCACTCCCGTTGGTCGCTGAAGCACACGAAGAACACGAAGGGCTTATCGCTTCAAAGCCACGACCAAAATATAGGTCTCTCACTGAGGCACAAAAATCACGGAGAAGGGCTAAAAGCTTGGTAATGATAGTTTTTCTTTGTGATCTTTGTGCCTCTGTGAGAAAAATTTATGAAAAAGGTCCATAGGCAAGGCATTGTGTTTCTTCTCGCTCCCAGGCTCCTGCCTGGGAGTGTATTCCGCATGGCTCCAGCCATGCATCTGGAGGCAAGAGCCTCCATGTAGGCATTCCCAGGCAAGAGCCTGGGAACGAGGCGGCATAGCAGATTGTCATTTCATTTTCTTTTCGATTGCGATTATCCAAACAAACAACTTAGCGATTATGGCGGCCTGCCCCTACAGCGCCATCAGACTCCGAAACCCCGAGAACGCAGTCATGGATCGGAATATGCTGTTTCTGGACGGGCACTATGATTCAAGGGGCACCAACATCAACGGCTTCTTACTCTGCTGAAGAACCCTCTTACCCGCACTGCCCATCAAAGCTTTGAGTATGGAACCTTTTTTATGGTAACCCATGACAACGAGATCACACTCTGCGATTTCGGTCATCTGTGTAATCAAATCGGCAGCAATACCGTAGAGGACAATAATATCATCAATGATAACGGGCGGGATATTCTCTACACACATCTTATCGTTGGCATTCTTACCGAGTTCCTGAAGTGCGTTTTGAATAAGAGGAATGGATTTCATTTTACCAATCAGAACATTCTTAACCATATTACTTCGGTCATTTCTTATTTTTTCATAATCGTCCTTGTTGACCAGATGAACCGTCCGGTTCTGGCCACTGGTTGACCCGTCTTCAATCACGTGCAGCATAACAATGGAAGCACCGGTCTGGGTCGCCAGGGCGACTGTCTGCTCAAAGACTTCAATGGCACTTTTGGAAAGATCCGTCGTAAAAAGAATTTTTTTTATGTGTCGAACCATGTGTCCCACTCTCCTACCAACCCTGCCGATCAGGCAAGGTCATCCGCTCGTTTATCCGTTTACTTTGGATGCCGGGCACATGGGATGTGCACCGACCTTAAATATTCCGCCCTTAAACATTCTGCATTGATATCAAGCCAATGCACATTATCATTTTTACATCAAACTTGGCAACCATGTTGCGATGGGGGGGTAAAGAATCATCAGAAACATAACCAAAAGCAACACGGCAATGGGCATCAAAGCGCCCTTGACTACCTTATTAAAGGGAATGGCTCCAATCTGTGATACGATATAGAGCACCCCGCCCATGGGTGGCGTAATAAGCCCCAGGTTGACGTTGATCAACAAGATCACACCAAACCAGACATTGTCCCATCCAACGTGAACAACAACCGGATGAAGCAAGGGAATGGCCAGATACATCAAGGAAACGCTTTCCATAAACATGCCAAGGACAAACAGAAAAACAATAACAAGAAAAAGCAGCAGATTGGGTGATAAATCTTTAAGTATAATCAGTTCAAGAATTTTCTGGGGAACCCGTCCAAAAATAGCACCCTGGGCCAGCATCCCTCCTCCGATGACAACAAGGGCAATCATTGCTGAAACGGTGGTTGCAGACATCACAACCTCCCAAAGGGATTTCAGGGTCAAAGTCCGATAGACCACAAAACCAATACCGATACAATAAATAACAGCCACAGCCGCAGCTTCATTGGCCGTAAATATTCCCAGATAGATACCACCCAGGATAATGACCGGAGCCATCAAACCCCAGAAGGCCTCTTTAAGGGCTGTTTTTTTACTCATGACCTCTATCGGCTCAACATCTTCCACAGGCAAGATCATATCCGAGTTTTTTTCAGCGTCCGTTTTTCTCGTGAGTACGGCCAGGGCGATGGAATAGAAGACCATCAGCATAATACCGGGGATCATTCCCGCCATAAACAAACGCCCTATGGATTCATCGGTGAGAAATCCGTAGATGATCATAACAAGGCTGGGAGGAATAACACTGCCCAATGAGCCACCGGCTGTAATAGCGGCCGCTATCATGGTATCCGAATATTTTGCCTTGCGAAGTTCTGGGATGGCAATCAGCCCCATGGTTGAGGCAGATACAAAGCTCGAACCTGTCATGGCTGAAAAAACACCGCTACTGGCAATGGTCGCCACACCAAGACCGGAGCGATACCCACCGGTAAAGGACTTGGCTGCATCAAATAAGCGCTTGCCCATGCCTGTTGCAGATATGAGCTGTGCGGCCAGAACAAACAAGGGGATGGCCACAAGAACATCGGTATCCAAGGAGGCATACGCCTTTTCAATCCCGATACTCAAGGCCATTTCCGGGCCTGCAATGGTGGTCAACAATCCTATGGCAAGAACCCCCAAGCCAAACCCCACAGGCAAACCACTGAATAACACCAACAAAAACAATAGCACAAAACCAATAACATAGAGTGTCATAAGTCCATCCTCAAAATGACTGATTCAAACGAAGCTTTCAAAACAAAAACTAATTCTGTTTCAGGCTTTTAATGTCTTCCGCCAGCTTGTTGATAAATTGCAGTGATAGTAAAAAGCCTCCAATAGGGACCAATGACCATGGCATCCACAAGGGGACTTGCATCATGCCACTGCTGACATCCTCAATATCATAAGCAAATTTAGCCATTTCAATTCCCTTATAAACAAAGGTTGCAGAATAGAGAAAACCAACAAAGTCGGTAAAAATCTTTAACAGAATACGTTTTTTGGGAACCAAACGATTGGTGACAATGCTGATTGAGAAATGGCTGTCGCTTTTAAGTCCAAAGGCAAGGCCCAAAAAACCAATGGCCATGCACAGATAGATGCTCATCTCCCCAACCCAGGTGGTGGGTGCGTTGAACAAATATCGCGCAATCACTTCATAGACGATAATGGCCGTCACCCCCAACAAGCAGATGGATGCCAATATACCCCCAACCTGGCTCGAATAATCGATCCAACGGAACAAAAAAAACTTTCTTTTAGCTGGTGTTTCCATAACCCCTTCCTATTTCTGTTTTTTTTCGGTCACATCACAGGAGATAAATCTCCCGACCAGGACCCATACCAGAATCCTGTATAATGATTCATATGTTAAAAACATTGAAAATCGTGATCAAACGATGATGGCGGTGTTTTTTTAGGCTCCCCCCATTCGGATCCCATGGATATTTCATGGGGAATTCACACAAAAAGGGATGAATCCGGTCACTCATAAAATATAGCTAAGCCCTTTTAAAAAATTCCATGCCATCAAAAGGCACTCGTAAATGGCATGGATTTTTTTTTAATCAGAATACCTTAAACATGGTCACTAATTTCCATTCAGTTCCAAAAGGCGTTTTGCATCTTTTCCATTCTCATCGGCCCATTTGGTCCAGATGGTCTTGCTGACCTCTTTGATTTTTGCACGTTCTGCATCTGACATGACAGTGATAGTGGCACCAGCTTTTGTCAATTCGCCGGTAAATTTCTGTTCCCAGCCTTTGCATACCGCCAGAGTATAAGCACTTTGCTTCTGGCCAATCGAAATCATGGTATCCTGAACGTCTTTGGGCAGTGTTTTCCATTTTTTCAAATTCATACAGGTCAGGATAGTCGGAAAACTCATATTCATTTTGCTAACATAGGGTGCAACTTCAAAAGATTTCTGGAAATATCCACCCACGATGGCCTGGGCCATGGCATCAGAAACAGATCGTTTTAAAGCCATGTACTGTTCTGTCTGGGGAATGGATGTATCCGGTGCGGCACCCAGTTTTGCGATAATTTCAGAAAAAATGGGGCTGGTGGATAAAACACGCAAGCCTTTGAAATCATCAATTTTTTCAATACTTCCTTTGTTGCTGAAAATTTGGACCCCATCCAGGTAACTGACGAAAAGCAGTTTCAATCCCTTCTGTTCCATGGCTTTTTCAATAATGGCCAGAGATTCGCCGCTATAGGCCTTAGCCGCCTGGTCTACATTGTCAAATGCAAAGGGCAGGTAGACACCCTGGAGCATGGGGATCATGGCCAGCATGGCAGGCTGGAGGGCTACAGCGATATCAATCTGGCCTTTAGCCGCGGCTTTATGCACATCTTTGGGTCCGTATAATTGGCCTCCAGGATAATCTACAATTTTGCATTTCCCAACCAAGGCCTTGTTGACCTCATCAAGCCAGACATTCCTTGCCTGGGCAGCGTAATGTTGATCGGGACCCCAAGAAGCCATCTTAAGTTCCACTTCCTTTGCAGTTGAAGTCATTGGATGCCATGCCATGATAACAGATAAACAACAGAAGGCTAACGCAAGTCTCTTTTTCATTTTCCACTCCTTAAAAAACAGTTTGGGACAGTTTCGTGGGGACCATAGGCAGGAGCCAGAACACCATCTTTGCGTACATGGCCCATACTTATGAACGACAGTTTGTACCCCGCCTGGCAATCGGAAGGGTGAACAGTGGTTACATAACCGAATATAATAACACTTTTATCGTCATTTGATTACAATGTATTATAAGGAGTTGCAATACTAAACAGCATATAATGGAAAATAATTTATCAATTAAATATCATCCAAATAGACAACATACTAAAATCAATGAACAATTGGCTCATATCCGTGCAACGTATTAAACCAAAGCCTTATAGGGTATGAACGAGACGTTTGGTGACATCATTCAAATAATCTTTTTCAATGCATCCATATAAAAAGAGCCCCCTTATGATCAGAGGCTCTTTTTATCGGTGTTCTTTTAAACAAGTTAGGGAGATCCTATACCTTCAATATGGTTTTCAGCGTATCAAGAAGTTTCTTTTCCTTGTCATCAATGACCTTATCGGCAAAGGCGATTTGCTGCGCGAACTCTAAGGCCCGTACCTTATCTTTTTTGGTACGGATTAATTTCGGTAAAGTCTGAATCGCCTTGTCCCAGTCTGTCTGAAGTATACGTGCCTGTTCGCGAGTTATTTTCCGCAGTTCATCCGGGCTCAGGTTCTTCAGCCTTTTCTGGGCTTTGATAATTTTACCTGCAACTTTAAACTCAGCATCATCAATACTGCCATCCACTCCTGCCATGGCAACCATCATGCGGATAACGCCTTCCGGGTATCCCCCTTCTTCCATGGTGGTTAGCCACTGGTCTTTGTCCTCTTTCACAACAGACTTGAGATTTTTCCTATCATTTTTTAATTTTTCAGGAGTATCAAGAAGATCACCTGCATCAGGAAACATGATTTTCATCAATGGGTTCTTGTAAATCCTGAAAAACTTTCTTTCCTGATTCAGATCGCGAATCTCGGTATAACGTTCAAACGCATTGACCACACCCTCTGAAAAGGATTTTTCCAACTCTGAAAAAAGATTATTTCCGTTCACTTGTTTCCGATTTTCCCGAACATAATGGGCCATGGTTTTCACCGGAGTCATGAAGGGGTTCAGGTCCGACAACATATATCGCTGGGTTCTAAGCGGATGCGATTGCCTTAACGCTTCAGCGGTATATTTTGTTGTAAACGATCGCACAAAAGGTCTTAAAAATGCCTGATAAAACTTATCATTCAATTCGGAAATAACCGCCACCTGTTTGAAGACCTCTTCTTCTTCATCCCCGTCATCGTACTTCATGATATCTGAAATGTCCCGCTCAACAAATTTCACCGTATAATCATTAAGCCAAGGTTCACTGGGTGCATCAACGATCACCATTTCATAGAGACCCGGTGAAAGGTATTCAATCATCTCCACACTTCCGATAATTTTTTTCTGCTCTTTTTTGGCGATGGAGGTGGCTACGAAAATTCCCAGATGACCGATGGTGGGATGAACGATATAAACGATGATCTGTTTATGACGTTTGATCTCATCAACCGACGAGTAAACGCGATGAATCCAGTTCAACGCCTGCTGTGGGGGAGTGATGTTATCCCCTTCGGAAGCAAACACCACCACAGGATCATTGAACCGCTTGAGATCAATGGTTTTGCCCTCTTCCAGCTCAAAGGTGCCCCGGACCAACCTGTTTCCCACGAAAAGTCCATCCACGATCTGATGGATTTCTTCGGTGGTCATCATGTAGAACCCCCCCCACCATTTTTCAAAATTAAGAAACCGTTCGGATTCGGTATCCACTTTTGAATACAGGTTATATTGCTTGGACCAGAAAGTATTGGCCGGGTTTAGAAGCTCCATGTTCAGGACCAGATTGGCACCGTCAAATAAACCATTCCCTAAATCCCCAAGCAAGGAATTCATCCAGACACCACCTAACAAGCCTCCTTTATATCGCATGGGATTCTTGCCCCCCACACCGGACCAATATGACAAAGGGGACCCGTTCAAAATTAATGGGCCGACCAAATCCGGCCGATCAGCCCCCACAAGGGCCCCGGCCCATCCACCCTGGCAATTGCCAATGACTGTTGGACGAGGTGCATTCGGGTGCCGCCGTTTCACTTCTTCAAGAAAAACGATCTCGGCGTTCTTCACATCGGCAAGAAGCTGCCCCTCAGCCGGATAGGTGAAAAAAAGAAAAAAGTACACAGGATGACCTTTGCTCAGAGCCAGGCCTATTTCAGAATCCTGCTTGGACCCTCCGATTCCGGGGCCATGTCCGGCCCTGGGGTCAATAATCACAATGGGTCTTTTTTTTGAATCCGTGGGCAGGGATTTCAAATCCGGTTTTTTCCGTCTTTCCTTTCCGCTGGGAATCTCTAAATCATTTTTTCTTTTATCAAGAATACGGGCCAGCGCGTAATTTGCAGGTCGGTCAAGGGTTCTTCCGTCAAGGATAATGTCATAATCAAAAACCAGAACAGGGGGTTGCTCTTGTTCAATATGATCCAGATAGACATTTCCCCTTTCTCGCATGACATCCAAAAACAAAATGGACCGTTGCATACTGTCCAACAAATAATCGTAACCCTGTCGGGCCATACTGTTCTGGCCTAATATCTGTTCCATCAAATTCGATAGTACCATGATAACCTCCGGAATATTTTAAAAATGCGTGATGACAATGTAATGTTTGAAGAATAAATCCCAAAACGGGAAAGAACATCTGGCATGATGATAGGACTCTCATCAAAAAGAATACAACTATTATATAATTTATACTGTTTTATTTCAATATATTTCGAGAGAGCATACTTTTTAGTAAAAAAGGTTTTCCAATAAGATGTTTTTTTATTTTGAGTTTTTTGTTTTTTGCATTTATAATAAACGCGTGACATGTTTGAATTATTAATTCCGGGTCTCTAATTTTGTCTTCACTTAAGGTTCGAATCGTTATCTTTCTCCTCATTCGGTATTTTCGTTTTAAAACAATGTCTTTGGATAGTTGTTTGCCATGATAAGGAATTTCAAAACCATCGGAACAATAAAATCATTTTTCACTGATTATTCTTTTACTGAGAAATTCCTGCCAAGCATCATCGGCATAGGCATTGGCGGCCATTTGTTTTTTTATATCACCCTTCGGTACATTTCAGGTTACAATGAGAGTTTTTTGCTCCGATCGGTCTCCATATTAATCTTTGCTTCCTACAGCTTTTTTTTAAAAAACAACCTGAATCATCCATTCAAAAAAATCTATTACGAGATCAGCCTGTGTTTCATCTTCCCCTTTTCCTTCACCTGCATGTCCCTCATGAACCCATCTGTGCCTGTATGGACTGTGGCTCTTGTATTCAGCGGTTTTACCTATGGCCTTCTCACCAAACTTCCCATACTCCCCTTCGGTACCCTTGTCGGCGCAGGTAGTGCCGCATTAATTTTCATCCCGAACCAGCCTGATTCCCAGATCTGGTTTATTTCGAACCTCAATATCCTTTTTGTCAGTTTTTTTTCTTCAGTGATTTCCAATGCCCTTGTCATAGCCCTTGAAAAATCATACAGGGAGTTGATCGAGATTCAAATGGACCAGGTCCGTCTTAAAGACACAGAAGAAAATTACATGAAACTCGTGGAAACCCAACAAAGGCTCAAAGAAAGTGAGGAAAAATTTCGCCTTCTGATCGAAAACGCATCCGAGGGTATCTTTGTTATCCAAGACGGATTGGTCAAGTATGGAAACCCTAAAGCCCAAGAAATTTCCGGTTACGCAATGAAAGATAAAGAGTTCCGTTCCTTTCTCGATTTTCTTCATCCCAGTGAGCATGATACGGCCTCTAAAAGGCATTTCAAAACCATGCATACAGACACAAATCAGGAAAAGGCCACACTCAAACTATTAAATACACAGGGCGACATACGATGGGTTGAAATCGATTCCGTTCGGGGACAATGGGATAACAAACCCGCATCCATTCATTTCATGGAAGATATCACTGACAGAAAAAAATCCGAAGAAGAATTGGACCAACACAGATACCGCCTTGAAGATCTGGTCAAAGAACGGACCCTTGAGCTTGAGGCTGCCTACCAGGAGCTTGTTCTGTCTAAAAACAAAGCAGAGGCCGCGACACTGGCCAAAAGCGAATTTTTGGCCAATATGAGCCACGAAATCAGAACACCCATGAATGCCATCATCGGTGTGAGCGACCTTTTGAAAAATTCAAAGCTGTCCATCAAGCAACGGGAATACATGAATATCATTAAATCCTCTTCCCGGGCGCTGCTTTCCCTGATCAATGACATTCTGGATTTTTCAAAAATCGAAGCCGGCAAGTTGGAGTTTGAAGAAATTCCCTTTGTGCTGGGTGAAGTCATTGATGAGGTATCGGATATGTTTCGAAACAAAATTCAAGAAAAAGAACTTGAATTCATCATTGATATCGCGCCCAATGTTCCCCAGCGTCTGGTCTCTGACCCCTTACGATTAAAACAGGTCCTGGTGAATCTCACGTCTAATGCGTTAAAATTCACCAACAAAGGAGAAATCTGCATCTCGGTTGAGCTTGAGAGTAAAACCCAGGATACCGTTTCCCTGACATTCAAAGTCAGAGATACAGGCACCGGCATCTCACCACAATGGTTGAGTCCCCAAGGCCTTGACAATCTATTCGAATCCTTTTCCCAGGCCGACTCATCCACCACCAGAAAACATGGGGGCTCGGGCCTGGGTTTAAGTATCACCAAAAAAATCATTGAGCTTATGCAGGGCAAAATCCATGTCACCAGTGAGGTAGGCATCGGTAGCACCTTTATTGTCACAGCAACATTCAAGTATTTGAGCGGCGAAATATCCTTACGCTCCATCATGCCCCAGGCACTGGAAGGCATCCGAGCTCTGATCGTGGATGACAACCCTGCCACCATGGCTGTACTCAAACGTTTTGTGACATCCTTCGGGTTCAGACCTGAAACGGCCCGAACCTCCCAGGAAGCCATTTTAAAATGTGCCGGATCCATGGAAGAGAGCGATCCTTTCAGCCTGATTATCATGGATATCAGAATGCCGGATATGGATGGTATTACAGCAGCAGAGGAGATTAGAAAAAACTATCCATCCATGGCACCGGCAATGATTTTTATCAGCGCATCGGACTATGGCCGCTATATCCACCGTTTCGGCAAAGAAAGCATTGACAATTTCCTGACAAAACCCATCAAACAATCATTATTGTTTGATACAATCATGAACGCCTTTGGTTACCAGCCGGAAAAAGCAGGCCGAAAAATAATCTATCATTCCATCACAAACAATCTGGCCGGTGCCCATGTCCTTCTGGCCGAAGACAATGCCATCAATCAAATGGTGGCCACAGAAATCCTTGCAGCCGCTGATATAAACATCCATAAAGCAGGGAATGGTCTTGAAGCCGTGGAAATTCTGAGGGAAAGACAATTCGATGCTGTTCTCATGGATATCCAGATGCCCATCATGGACGGCTTCGAAGCAACAGGCATCATCCGCAACGAATTAAATCTTAAGATGCTTCCCATCATTGCCATGACAGCCAATGCCATGACAGGTGACAGGGAAAAATGTATCGGGGCCGGGATGAATGATTACATCTCTAAACCCATCGAAAGTCGACAAATCTATGCAGCTCTTTCCAGATGGATCACCATGGACAAAAATCAATTGTCACACATTTCGAGTGAAATCCATATCAGCCCGGCCATACTCCCAACGCCAACGGTCATTTCCACCTCGCTTTTCCCTGAAGACCTTGCCGGAATAGACATCACAAATGGACTGAACCGGATCAAAGGAAACAAAACACTTTATCGTGATCTTTTAAAAGAATTCCATCTGGAAAACAAAGAAACAGCTCAACGGGTGAGAAAGGCATTAACACATAACAATCCCGAGTACGCCCTAACCCTTCTTCATGCTTTAAAAGGCTCTTCCGGTAACATTGGTGCCGATGGCATTTATCAGTCTGCCAAAGCCCTTGAATCGGAGATTCACCAAAACAACCAACCTTCTGATGCGACACTGAATCATTTTGAACGTGCACTGGCTGAGGTGCTTGAATCAACATCATGCCTCACGGCCGTTGATACAAACAAGGAACAAGAACAAGAACCTTATTCGGAAAAGGGTCCGTCACTCCCTTCATCAGAACTCCATTTTATGTTGTCCAAACTAAAAAATCTGCTTGATAAAAATAGTTTTTCTGCAGAGACCTACCTCCAATCCATTGTCACCCATCTCGAGACCCATTCCCGGTCAACAGTCAAGCGCCTGGCAGATCATGTCAACCGGCTTGAGTACAGCCACGCAAAAATCGAACTTGAAACATTGGCGAAACAAATGAATATCCCCCTTGAATAACCGGCCTGTTTCCCATTTAAAACCAGCATCATATCCCCCCTGAAAACCCTGTAAACATCTCCCTATATGCTTTTGAGGACATTGACCCCATTTAAAATATATGTTCCTGGCCGACAACATTGTTTCTTGACAAACCCATGAAAAATACTTTAAGAAATGTATCCATGTAAAAATTATACGTTCGGAAAACACAATGACCATCGATTGAACCCTGGCACACAGCCTATAACTGATTAAAATTGAAAGGAATGATTGATGAAAAAAACGACCTATTTCAAACAAGCAGTTATCTTGTTTCCGGCGATACTTCTTTTAGCCCTTTGCATTTCGCCCCTCAATGCGTCGACGGACAACTCCTCCGAAAGTTATGACCCAAGGCCCCTGGTTGAGATATCGAAACAAGCCCTTAACCAGATCAGTGATTACACAGCGACGTTTATCAAACAAGAACGCTTCGGCAAGAAAATGGGTAAACTGGAAACCATCGAATTTAAATTCAGGAAACCCAATGATGTGTATATGAAATGGATCGGGGACGCCAATAAAAATCAGGAAGCCCTTTTCCGAAAAGGTCACAATGAAGACAGAGTCAAGGCCCACAAAGGGGGACTGCTTAATATAATCAATATCAATTCCCAGCCCGAAGGCAAGCTCGCCATGGACGGCCAGCATCATCGTATCGTTGACGCCGGTATCGGACCCACATCCGCCCTTGTTTATCGGGGCATGGACAAAGGACTTGAACGCAACGAAGCCACCTTTATCAACCATGGCATTGTCAAAGAAGATGGCCGGGAGCTGATTAAAGTTGAAGCACTCTACCCTGAAAAATGCGAAGGCGTCACTCATACCGTGGCCAAAGACGAAACCCTCTGGGACATCGCAAACAAATACAATCAGGATATGTACGTGATCCTGTCAAACAACAAAGGTGTAAGCGGCCCCACCGATGTCAAAGAAGGTCAGCAGATTCTTGTGCCCTACCACTATTGCCGCAGGGCCATCACCTACACGGAAAAAAACAGCAACCTCCTTGTGAAACTTGAAATCTATGACTGGGACAACAATCTCTACGAATTTTACGAATTCAAAGATATTAAAATGAACGTCGGCCTGACCGATAAAGATTTTGACCCGGAAAATCCGGAATACAAATTCTAAGTCTAAATAAAAAAAATCCCGACGAACCTTGAATCACGGCCGTCGGGATTTTTTGTCTATTTCGAAATTTTAACACGACTGCCATTAAAATCTGTAAACAGACATATTGTGTTTATCAAACACCCGCTCCCGGTGGTCGCTTGCGAACACGAAGAGCACAGTGCGGCAGACAGTGTGCCAATGTCCGTGTCAGTCCGTGGTCGTCTGTATTCGTCCACCAAAGAAATAGCCTGGACAAACACGGACTGTCACAGACAAACACGGACATGCTCCGCAGACGGTGTGGCAAGGTTAAACTGCTTTTTTCAATCCCAGGCTTTGCCTGGGATTGAAACGTTGTTTTCTTTTTTGTCCACCACCCGTTCGCTCCGCTCACTGAAGAGCACGAAGAAAGAATCAGGCCTTATTATTCATGATTTCTATTTCAACCCGTCGATTATAGCGCCGCCCTTCCGGGGTACTGTTTGATGCTCTGGGATTTTCCGGGCCAAGACCAACCGCCTGTATTCTGGCCACATCAACGCCCTTACCGGCCAGATAGCTTTTCACAATATTGGCCCTGAATGACGACAGGTTGACATTGTAACTATAAGATCCCATATCATCTGTATAGCCGACCACGCGTATAAACACATCAGGATTCATTTTCATAAACCGAGACAGCTTTTCAAGGATCTGATACCCTTCATCAGAGAACTCATTGGAATTATGTTTGAAATCAAATACCAGCTTATTCCCGACAAAATTAAAATCGGAATCTATCCGACTATCTGATTCTTGTGTTTTCGTGTCAATTCCGGGCAAGGGTGTCTCAATGGACTGATCAACAGAAGAATTTGTCCCTATGTCTGCACCTGATGCATCAACGTTGCTTTTTTCCCCATCCATTGGTAAGGGATCACGTTCACCGGTTTCAATCAGTGGAAATATATTTTTCTGTTCCGACTTCACCTCGTGATCCTGTTTGTTGGGAACAACCAGAGGCAGGTCCGCATTTTTCTGCGTTGAAGCTCGTGGGACAGAGCGCTCAAGATTTTCCACATATTTTTTCATTGAGGTTAAATAACTGTTCGAATACAGAATATACCCGACAAAAACGGTCAATAGAAGACAAACATACACGGTAGCAGACCTGGGCCAGCCATTTTGCCTCACAATCACAGGTTGAATCAGGGGGTTTTGTTGATTGCCTGAATAAGGGGCGGGATTTTCTTTCCCATTCTGGTCGGATTTCTTCTCAATAGATTCAAGCATTTGCCGTGTATGGGATTCAATATTCAGACTTTCGATGCTTTCAGCGACAATATCTTTGCCAATCTTTTTCACTTCTTTCACATAGCCGGACAATAAACAGATATCACATATGATATTGATCAGTCGGGGATACCCACCTGAGAATTTATAGACCTCATGGATGGCCACATAGGAAAAAATATTTTTTTGGGAACCGGCAACCTTGAGCCTGTGACGGATATAATCTCCGGTTTCTTTTTCGCTTAAGGGCTGGATATGGTTGCTGATGGTAAGTCTTTGGCGAACCGCCCGGTTCTCCGGTTCCAGCAACTTGGTATTAAACTCCATCTGACCCACAAAAAAAATATTCAAAAGCTTCATATTATGAAGTTCAATATTAGACAAAAGCCGGATCTCTTCGAGAAGTTCGTTGGACAGCCTTTGCGCCTCATCGATAATCAAAAGGGCTTTTTTCCCATTATCATATGCATGATGCAGAAATTCTCTGAAAATAAAAATGAAATCCGCCTTGTTACTAAACGAATTGTCAAGATTAAAAGCCCGGGCAAGGTATTTGAAAAAATCCATTAAATCAAGGCCAGGATCCGGGATGGTCGCATGAATCACATCTTCACCGAGACTTTCCACAAGGGCATGAATCAACGTTGTTTTTCCCGCACCCACATCCCCGGTCAGCAACAGGAAGCCCTTGTTTTCAAGAACACCGTACTTCAATACGGAAAAAGCCTCCTTATGTTTTTCACCCAACCAAAGAAACTTCGGGTCCGTACTGATATCAAACGGTTTTTCTTCCAGACCATAAAAAGAACGGTACATATTCTTAAATCCTGGTAAACGTTAATAACTCATCACAACAAGGACTATCCAACCCTACTCGCTTTTCACACCAGCAATAACACTTTTCCGCTCTCAGAGCCCAAGGATACAAAAAAATCAACTATTATTCCCTGCCCTTAGCCCTTCTCCGTGCTCTTTGTGCCTCCGTGAGAGACCCCAACAGATTGATCTCAGATCAATTCAAAAAGCGCAGCTTAAACGCAACCAATGCTGCGCATTGAAAATCATTTTTTTCTCACAAAGCCACAAAGATCACAAAGAAAAAACAACCAACTATTATTCCCTGCCCTTAGCCATTCTCCGTGTTCTTTGTGCCTCCGTGAGAGACCCAACAGATTGACCGCAGATCAATCACACCGACGCGGGTTAACCGCGTCCCTTTTCCCCTCTCACAAAACCCCTAAGACCACAAAAAAACTATCAACTATTATTCCCAAGCCCTTAGCCCTTCTCTGTGTTCTTTGTGCCTCCGTGAGAGACTTGCTTTTTGGTTGTGGCGATGCCACGCTGTGTTCTCTGCGTCTCCGTAAGAGACTCAATTCGATAAGTTTGTATTATCATTAAGCACTAAATAAACAATAAAAAACTACAGGAGACCGTTTATTGTTCGAGTGACCCCATTTTTCATCAAAGCATCGCCAAAATTCAACAAATAGCCTAATTTCAAACCCGTAAGCTTCAAATAAGTGAGAAGTTGCTTTTTGTGGACAGGACTCACCTTTTCAATGGACTTCAGTTCTACAATAACAGTCCCCTCAACAATAAGATCAGCCCGGAATCCTTCATCGAAACGGATGCCCCGGCACACAATCGGAATGGGAACTTGGCGCTCAGTGACAAGCCCGCGTTTCTGAAGTTCATCAAACAGAACGACCTCATAAACCGTCTCCAACAGCCCCGGACCAAGCTCACGATGCACTGCAATTGCTGCATCCACCACTTCTCTGCCTATATCATTTTCATCCATTTTCTAATGGTCTCTACGACAAGAATTATCCCTGATCATTTCGAAAACCACCAAATAAACTGACTCCAAAAGTCCAGGCCCAAGACCGATAAATCCAATTCTTTTTTCCACAGAGAAAAACCACAAAGATAAAAATAACTAACGACTACTATTCCCCCTGCACTTAGCCCTTCTCCGTGCTACTATCTCGTAAAATTTAGTTTTTTTTGCTGGAAGTTGTTTGCAATACATAAATTTTATTTGTTTTTTCGAACGCTTATGCTTATAGAACAACCCTATTTATAGTAGACATCAAACTGTTCGCATCCCCCTTGGGGGGTGCTCATAAATTTTTCTCACAGAGGCACAAAGATCACAAAGAAAAACCTATCAACAATAATTCCCAATCCCCAAGCCCTTCTCCGTGCTCTTTGTGCCTCCGTGAGAGACCCCAACAGACTGATCTCAGATCAATTCAAAAAGCGCAGCTTAAACGCAACCAATGCTGCGCATTGAAAATCATTTTTTTCTCACAAAGCCACAAAGATCACAAAGAAAAAACAACCAACTATTATTCCCTGCCCTTAGCC